>NZ_JAJJOD010000009.1:0-335830 GCF_020907385.1 Arthrobacter sp. zg-Y916
GCCGCAGCCTGCTCGTCGTCGACCGCGCGTTCACAGATACCAAAGGGTGAGACGGCGTCCATCACCACGTCCTGCTCCAGGAACGCGCCGTGCCCGTCGGTCTGGACCAGCAGGAAGGATGCGCCGCGGGAACGGTAGTCGGTGCCCAGTGCAGCGTCCACTGCTTCGAGGGTCTGCCTGTCCATCAGCTCCATCATGGACGGCTGGATGCGAGCCGCCACCACGGCCGACGCCGCCCGGGCCGCCTGCTCCACATTCGGGAAGAAGGCGGCAACCGTGGCGGTCTGCACAGGCAGCGGGCGCAGCCGCAGCGTTGCCTCGACGACGATGCCGAGCGTGCCTTCGGAACCGATCATCAAGGCGTTGAGGTCATAGCCGCTGACGCCCTTGATGGTTTCCCGTCCGGTGCGCAGTTCGCGTCCGTCAGCAAGAATCACGCGCAAGGCCAGCACAGCCTCACGGGTGACGCCGTACTTGGCGCAGCGCATACCCCCGGCATTGGTGGCGATGTTCCCGCCGATAGAGCAGATGGCGGTGCTGGCCGGGTCCGGTGCGTAGAAGAGCCCGTACTCTGCGGCGGCGGCGTTCAGTTCAGCGTTCAGCACTCCGGGCTCCACGACGGCGAGCTGCTCATCGGGATCGATGCGCAGGATTTGGTTCATACCGGAGACATCGAGGACGATTTCGCCCTGCCGGGCTGAGGAGGCTCCGGCCAGTCCGGTTCCGGCTCCGCGCGGAACCACCGGCACGCGGTGGGCGGTGGCCCGGCGCAGGACTTCCGCCACTTCCCCGGCGTCCTGGGCAAAGACCACTCCTTCCGGGAGGCTGGCAGCAACAAAGCCTGAACGGTCGGTGCTGGCTTTCAACCGGTCCTCGTGCTCCACGGAAGACCGGGCTGCTGCGCTGAGTACTGCAGCATGCCCTTCCGCAAAGGTGGTTCCGGGTGCGTTCAGGGACTCGGTGCTCACAGACTCTCCTTGCATTGGCAACTTAAGGAACCATCCAGCCGAGCACCGGCGTGGACTGGAGCCAGATCAGCAGGGTCATCAGGACCAGCAGCCCCAGGGACCAGCCGATCAGCTTGCGCAGCAGTGTGCCTTCCACCCCGTTGAGGCCCACTGCGGCTGCCGCAATGGCCAGGTTCTGCAGCGACAGCATCTTGCCCAGCACGCCGGCGGAGGAGTTCGACGCCGCCATCAGGGTGGGTGAGAGCCCGGTCTCCTCGGCGGCGGCCACCTGCAGCTGGCCGAACAGTGAGTTCGAGGACGTGTCCGAGCCGGTCAGCGCCACGCCGATCCAGCCCAGCAGAGGTGAAAGCAGGGCAAAGAAGCCGCCGGCGGAGGCGAGCGCGACGCCCAAGGTGGTGGTCTGCCCGGACAGGTTCATCACAAAGGACAGGGCGAGCACCGAACACACCGTGACAATCGTCCAGCGCAGGGTCTTCAGGGTGGCACCGTAGATCCGCACGCCCTTGGCCGGGGCGATGCGGTACAGGATCATCGTCAGGATGCCGGAGATCAGCAGCAGCGTGCCGGTGGCCTTGAGGTGGTCGAAGCGCAGGTTCTGGGCTCCCACCGGATCGCCGGAGGAGTTCACCACGTCCAGGCCCGGCCAGTGGAACGTCACCCCGCCCACCTGGGTCAGCCACGCCTTGATCGGCGGAATCTGCGCGAGCGAGAAGACCACAATGATGATCAGGTACGGAGCAACAGAGAGCCACACGCTGCGGGCAGCCGGACGGGTGTTATCGCGCGGTTCCTGCTGATTGCCTTCAGCATCGAGGCCTCCCCCGGTAGGGATGCCGGAGCCGCTGTTTCCCTTCCCCTGGCCGTCTCCGGCCCCGCCGGATTCACTGCTCCCGGTTGTTTTGGTAAGGGTGTCCGAACCTTCGCCGCCGACGGCGGCGGTGCTGCTGCGGACCCCGGCGGCGTCGTCGTTCATTGACTCCCCGGACATGCCGATCAGTTCCTTCGGCTGCCAGACCCGGAGCATCAGCAGCACGGCAATGACTGTGGCCACTGCGGCGACCACGTCAGTCAGCTCCACCACGAAGAAGTTCGAGGCCACGAACTGGGCCAGTCCGAACACGAAGCCGGCCACAAGGGCCACCGGCCAGGTCTGCCGGACCCCGCGTTTGCCGTCCACGATGAAGACCAGGATCAGCGGCACCACCAAGGCAATGAAGGGTGTCTGCCGGCCAGTCATGGAGGAGAGTTCCTGCAGCGGAATACCGGTGACTCCGTTCAGGGCGATAATCGGAGCGGCCATGGCCCCGAACGCCACCGGCGCGGTGTTGGCCAGGAGCGCCACAATCGCCGACTTCAGCGGTTTCATGCCGGCGGCCATGAGCATGGCTGCGGCGATGGCTACCGGGGCGCCGAATCCGGCCAGGGACTCCAGCAGCGCGCCGAAACAGAACGCGATCAGGATGGAGAGGATCCGCAGGTCATCGGAAATGGACCGGATGGTGCGTCCCAGCACATCAAACCACGGTGTGGCAACCGTGAGGTTGTAGATCCACAGGGCGTTGATGAGGATCCAGAGGATCGGGAAAACGGCGTAGAACGCGCCCAGCGCGGTGGCGGAGAGGGTCTGGTCCAGCGGCATGCCCCAGCCGAAGAGGGCCAGCAGGATGGAGAGCACCAGGGAAATAATGCCGGCCTGGTACGCCTTGAGCCGGAAAACCCCCAGCATCACAAACAACAGGAGCAGTGGAAGGGCGGCGAGGATGGCGGAAAGCACCAGGGAATCGCCGATTGGATCAAGGACCTGTTCATACTGCGCTGCTGGAAGATGCACAAAAACCCCTTTGTTTTTGCCGGACCGGATTTCCCCGGTCCTGCTGGTGCATAAGTTGGGTAGACCCTAGGCCCGAGGGTTCGGCACGGTCAACGGTGCAGCCCTGCCCTTTTTCCCAAGAGAGCACAAACTGCCCTTTTCAGCATGAACACGAACATTTTCCGCGCTTTCCATGGTTGGGGCAGGATATGTTCATGGGTTTGGATCATTCACTTCGTACGGCTGTCATCACCGGCGCGGGCTCAGGCATCGGCCGGGCCACGGCCAGGGCGTTCCTCGGAGCCGGCTGGCAGGTTGTGCTGGCGGGCCGCCGGGAAGCGGCGCTGCAGGAGACGGCCGATGGCGATGCCCGCGCGTTAGTGGTGCCTGCGGACGTCACCCGGCCCGACGACGTCGAACACCTCTTCCGGAGCGCCGCTGAAACCTTCGGCCGCGTGGACGTGCTGTTTAACAACGCCGGGAGCTTCGGCCCCTCCGGATCCGTGGACCAGGTCAGCCTGGACGACTGGAACACCACCATCGCCGTGAACCTCACCGGCACCATGCTCTGTGCCGCTGCGGCGGTGCGGCAGATGAAAGCGCAGGATCCACAGGGCGGACGGATCATCAACAACGGTTCCCTTTCCGCCATCGCCCCGCGCCCGCTCGCAGCTGCCTACACCGCCACGAAGCACGCCGTCACGGGACTGACGAAGTCCATTGACCTGGACGGACGGGCCTACGGGATCAGCTGCGCCCAGATCGACATCGGCAATGCTGCCACCGGATTGCTGGCGGGCATCACCACCGGCGGGGCGCTCCAGCCTGACGGGAGCCGCAGGGTGGAACCGACATTCCCTGCGGAAGAGGCGGCTCGCACGGTGCTGTTCATGGCCGAGCTGCCAGCGTCGGCCAATCCCGGATCCGTGGTTCTGACCGCGGCCGGAATGCCGTACCTGGGCCGGGGCTAGGACAAACGCTTACCGCACCGGGGCCGCATCCTCAATGTCCTCGTCGTCGATCCCCAGGATGTCCAGCTTCCCGCTCTTGCGGTCGGCCAGGTAGGCCTTCATCTCCCGCTTGATCACCGGCAGGAGCAGGTACACCCCGAGCAGGTTTACGAAGGCGCAAATGAACAGGGCCGCGTCGGTGAAGGAAATGACCTGGCTGAAGGAGAGGATGCAGCCGGCCACGGTGAAGGTCAGGAAGATGACCTTGTAGGCGATTTCCCGCTTCCGGCCCCGGCCGAAGAGGTACTCCCAGGCCTTGAGTCCGTAGTAGGACCACGTGATCAGGGTGGAGTAGGCAAACAGTGCGACGGCGACGGCCAGCACGATCGGGAACCACGGCAGCACGGTGGCAAACGCGTCGGAGGTGAGGATAACGCCGTCGGGAGCTCCACCGCCGCCCTGCACCTGATCGATGCCTGCCTGCAGGCTGGGGGCTCCGGCCATGACGATCGCCAGGGCGGTCATGGTGCAGATCAGCACCGTATCCACGAGCGGTTCGAACATCGCCACGAAGCCCTCGCTGACGGGACGGCGGGTCTTGACTGCCGAGTGCGCAATCGCGGCCGAGCCGACCCCGGCTTCGTTCGAGAAGGATGCCCGCTGGAAACCGACAATCATGACGCCGAGGATTCCGCCGGCGAAGCCCTCCGGCCGGAACGCACCCTCGATAATGGCGCCGAAGGCAGCGGGGACGTTCTCGAGGTTCACGGCAATCACCGCACCGCAGGCCAGGATGTAGATCGCCGCCATGGCCGGAACCAGCTTGGACGTGGTGGCGCCGATGGACTTGATGCCACCCAGGATGACGACGGCGACGAGGACGGCGAGGATCAGGCCGAAGAGAAGTGCGGCGCCGTCCGAGCCCATAAGGCCATCCTCGCCACCGGTGGCGTTGCGGACCTGGGCGAAAGTCTGGTTGGCCTGGAACATGTTGCCGCCGGCGACGCCGAACAGCAGGATCGCCACGGCGAAGACGCCGGTCAGCACCTTGGCGGGGAGCGAACCGAAACGTTGAAAGGCGACGGGAAGGTATTTGAAGGGGCCGCCGCTGACCGTGCCGTCCTCGTGGACCTCCCGGTACTTGACCCCCAGGGTGCATTCGGCGAACTTCGTGGCCATACCCAGCAGCCCGGCAAGGATCATCCAGAACGTGGCTCCGGGTCCGCCCAGTGCCATTGCCGCTCCGACGCCGGCGATGTTGCCCAGGCCCACCGTGCCGGACAGCGCGGAGGTGAGTGCCTGGAAGTGCGGCACTTCTCCGGGGTCCTCCTTGGTGGAGAACTTGCCGCGGACCACCTCAGCGGAGACCCGAAGACCGCGGAATTGGATGAAACCGAAATAGCAGGTGATCACCACTCCGGCAATGATCAGCCAGGCTACAACGATCGGGAAGCTGAAGTCCCCGATGGTCAGCGGGAAGAAGACAATGTCATTGAATGCCGTGGCAATGGGTTCCATGAACCCATTCACGGAGGTGTCTATGGTGCCGAGGATCCCGGAATCGGGTGCCAGCGGGACAGGAATACTTGCGGCCATGCGGCACCTCCGGAACTAGTAAGCAAGCTGAGTTAACTGCAGTACAGCTTTACCTAAGTCCCACGGGTAACACAAATCACACCCCAGGCGCTCTGTGAACGCTGGCTAGGAGCGGGCCTTCCGCGTCTCTTTCTCATTGGCCTTCTGGATGGCATTGACCAGCTCACCCTTGGTCATCCGGGAGCGTCCGGTGATGTCCAGCCGGGACGCGACGCCGTAAAGGTGTTCCTTGGTGGCGTTGGCATCCACACCCCCTGCGGTCGGGGCGCTGGATTTCCGGCCCTGCTCGGCTTTCTTGTCCGACGGGCCGCTGGCTTCCTTGGGTTCCCAGTGGTCGCCGACCTTCTCATACGTGTGCTTCAGCGACGCATACGCCGTCTGTGCAGCGCGCTGCTCGTCGCCGTACTCTTCGAGCGCTGAGTCATAGGTCTTGGCGAACGTGTCCTGCGCCTTCTTCTCCGAGCGTTCCAGGGTGGAGGGCAGTTCGCTCTTCTTCGCGGTACCGGCCTTGGTGGTCTTGGGCATTACTCATCCCCTTCCGGCGGGGCGGTGTCCGCGTCCGTGGCGGCACCCATGGCCTCCTGGACTTCGACGCTGTCCGTGTCATCCGCGAGAGGTTCCGGCTGGCGCCATTCCTGCGTGTGGCCAGGGACGGCGTTGCGGGTGAGGTCCCGGGTTTCGTGCTTCATTTCCTCATCCATGCGGCGCCCATGGGTGCTGTTTCCGCGTTCGGCCATGATGCTTTCCTTCCGGTCGGCGACTTACTCAGCGAACTTTCTGTCTACCACCCGGAAGGGTCCGCCTCAACCCGCTCGCGTCAACACTCCACGACGTTCACGGCGAGGCCGCCCATGGCGGTTTCCTTGTACTTCGAGCTCATGTCCCGGCCGGTTTCGCGCATGGTCACGATGACCTCATCCAGCGAAACCCGGTGCTCGCCGTCGCCCCACAGCGCCATTTTGGCCGCATTCACGGCCTTGCCGGCGCCGATCGCATTGCGCTCGATGCACGGAACCTGCACCAGCCCGCCGATCGGATCACAGGTCAGGCCAAGATTGTGTTCCATCGCGATCTCGGCGGCATTTTCCACCTGCTCGGGCGATCCGCCGAGGATTTCCGCCAGGCCTGCAGCGGCCATGGACGACGCCGAGCCCACCTCGCCCTGGCAGCCCACCTCCGCGCCGGAGATGGAGGCCTGCTCCTTATAGAGCACCCCGATCGCGCCTGCGGCAAGCAGGAAGCGGACGACGGCGTCGTCCTTCTGTTCCGGGGTGGCGGTGTCCATGCCGGGGCCGTAGTGCGTGGCATAGAAGAGCACGGCGGGGATAATTCCGGCGGCGCCGTTGGTCGGGGCGGTGACCACACGCCCGCCGGAGGCGTTCTCCTCGTTGACGGCGAGGGCCACCAGGTTCACCCACTCCTGCCAGAAACGGGGGTCCCGGGTAGGGTCTTCCTCGCGCAGCCGGGTGTGCCACTGGGGCGCCCGACGGCGGACCTTCAGTCCCCCGGGCAGCAGGCCGGAGCGGGAAATCGCCGAGTCCTTGCACTCATCCATCACGTCGCGGATGTGCAGCAGGCCTGCACGGATCTCTTCCTCGGACCGGGAGACCAGTTCGTTGGCGAGCATGACCTGACTGATCGAGAGCCCTGTGGCGGTGCAGTGTTCCAGCAACTGCACGGCGGTGCGGAAGGGATACGGGAGCGATTCCTTGGACGCTTCGAGTTCGACGGCGGCAAGATCCTCCTCGCCGTCGCGCACAATGAATCCGCCGCCCACGCTGTAGAACGTGGTTTCGTGCAGGACTTCGCCGTCCGCGTCGCTGGCTGCAAACCGGACGCCGTTGGTGTGCCGGGGAAGAATCGTCAACGGGTGCAGGATGAGGTCGTCGATTCCGTATTCAAGGGCCACCCCGCTGCCGAACTGGCCGCCGAGCTGGATCTTGCCGCTGGCCTGGATCTCCGCCAGCCGCTCTTCCATCTGGTCCGGGAGGATTTCTTCCGGGGCAAATCCTTCCAGCCCCAGCAGCACGGCAGGAAAAGTGCCGTGTCCACGGCCGGTCGCCGCGAGGGACCCGTACAGGTCCACGCGGAGACCGGCCACGGACTCCAGGACACCGGCTTCGGCCAGTTCAACGGCGAAGGCAGCGGCAGCCCGCATCGGCCCCACCGTGTGGGAGCTTGAGGGGCCGATGCCAACGGTGAACAAGTCGAAAACGCCAACAGCCATGCGGTGTCCTTTGGTTCGCGCCTAGACGCGGGTGGGTGCTCCGGCAAGGTCGGCGACCTGCGGATAGAGCGGGTGCGCCGCGGCCAGCGCGTGGACGCGGTCCTTCAGTGCGCTGAGGTCCTCGCCGTTCCCGGCAATGAGCGCCAGCGCGATGATATCTGCGACTTCTTCAAATGCCGCCTGGTCGAAGCCGCGGGTGGCCAGCGCCGGCGTGCCGATACGCAGACCAGAGGTCACCATGGGCGGCCGCGGATCGAACGGCACAGCGTTCCGGTTGACGGTGATGTCGATCTGCGCGAGCCGGTCTTCGGCCTGCTGCCCGTCCAGTTCGGCGTTGCGGAGGTCCACCAGGACCAGGTGCACGTCGGTGCCGCCGGAAACCACGGAGATACCCTTCGCAGCGACGTCCTCGGCGAGCAGCCGGTCGGCGAGGATGCGGGAGCCGGCCAGGGTGCGTTCCTGGCGTTCGCGGAACTCCGGGGTGGCGGCGATCTTCAGCGCGGTGGCCTTGCCGGCAATCACGTGTTCCAGCGGCCCGCCCTGCTGCCCGGGGAAGACAGCGGAGTTGATCTTCTTGGCGATGTCCGCGTCGTTGGAGAGGATGATGCCGCCGCGCGGACCGGCCAGGGTCTTGTGCGTGGTGGAGGTAACCACGTGGGCGTGCGGAACCGGGCTGGGGTGCAGTCCGGCCGCGACCAGTCCGGCGAAGTGCGCCATGTCCACCATGAGGTAGGCACCCACCTCGTCGGCGATGCGGCGGAACGCCTCGAAGTCCAGCTGGCGCGCGTAAGCGGACCAGCCGGCGACGATCAGCTTCGGCTTGTGCTCCCGGGCCAGGCGCGCGACGTCGTCCATGTCCACGGTGTGGGTGGTTTCGTCCACACCGTAGGGAACGATGTTGTACAGGCGGCCGGAGAAGTTGATCTTCATGCCGTGCGTCAGGTGGCCGCCGTCGGCCAGGGAAAGCCCCAGCACGGTGTCACCCGGACGGATCAGCGCATGCATCACGGACGCGTTGGCCTGCGCACCGGAGTGCGGCTGGACGTTCGCGAAGTTTGCGCCGAACAGTGCCTTGGCGCGGTCGATTGCCAGCTGCTCAATGACGTCAACGAATTCGCAGCCGCCGTAGTAGCGGCGCCCGGGGTAGCCCTCGGCGTACTTGTTGGTCAGCACGGAGCCCTGGGCTTCCATGATGGCCACCGCGGTGTGGTTCTCGGAGGCGATCATCTCCAGGCCGTCCTGCTGCCGGCGGCGCTCGTTGTCGATCTGCTCGGCAACCTCGGGATCGATCTCCGCGAGGTGCGAGTTCAGGAAATCGGTCACAGCTCGCCGCCGTTCTTCTCGGCGTAATCGGCAGCGCTCATCAGCTCGCCCTCCTCCGTGACCTCAACGGTGAACAGCCAGCCGGCGCCGTACGGGTCCTCGTTCAGGATGGCCGGGTTGTCCACGGCTTCCTGGTTGATCTCCACGATGGTGCCGGAGACCGGAGCGTAGAGGTCCGAGACGGACTTGGTGGACTCGACCTCGCCGCAGGTCTCACCTGCAGTGACGGTGTCGCCGACGGCGGGGAGGTCGACGTAGACGACGTCGCCCAGGGCGTCAGCGGCGACGGCGGAAATCCCGACCTTTACGGGGCTGGACGCGTCTACCCATTCGTGTTCGGCGGAGTAGCGGAGGGAGGAGTCAACTTTGCTCATGGGATGTGCCTTTCGGAAGCTGGAGTCGTTGGTTCAAAGTCTACGGATGTGGCGTTGTCGAGCGGGCGTCTGGGGCAGACGGTACGGCACCGACAAGCTGGCCGGCTTGGTGCCATCCCCATCGAGAGGGCAGTTGCGGCTCGTTTCAGGGCTGAAAAGAGCCGTAAGTGGCCTCTCGGCGGGAGGGACGTCTTACTTGTCGCGCTTGTAGAACGGGAGCTGGACGACTTCGAAGGGTTCGGGTTTGCCGCGGAGGTCGACGTCCAGGGCGGTGCCGGGCTCGGAGAAGGCTGCGTCGACGTAGGCCAGGGCGACCGGGTAGCCGAGGGTGGGGCTGGGAGCGCCGGAGGTGACTTCTCCGACGACCTCGCCGTCCTTGAGGACCGGGTAGTGCGAGCGGGCCGACCGGCGGCCGGAACCCTTGAGTCCCACCAGTTTGCGCGCCGGGGTCTGCTCCTTCTTGGCGGCGAGGGCCGCGCGGCCCACGAAGTCGCCGTCCTTGGAGAGTGCGACGACGCCGCCGAGGCCGGCCGCGTAGGGGTCCAGGTCCAGGCTGAGCTCATTGCCGTAGAGCGGCATCCCGGCTTCCAGGCGCAGCGAGTCGCGGCAGGCGAGGCCGGCCGGGACCAGTCCGCGTCCGGCACCCGCGGCGAGCAGCGCCTGCCACAGGGCCGGCGCGGAGTCGTTCGGAACGTAGATCTCGAAACCGTCCTCACCGGTGTAACCGGTGCGTGCCACCAGCAGGTCAGCGGTCCGCTCATCGAAGGCGAGGGGCACGGTGGCGGCGGCGTAGTACTTCATGCCGGTGACCAGCTCCTGCTGTCCAGCGGGCACCAGTTCCAGCAGGATTGCTTCGGCCTCAGGGCCCTGAACGGCGACCAGGGAGGTGACGGCAGTCTTGTCCTCCACAGCGACGTCGAACCCTTCGGCACGCGCCGCCAGCTCGGCGGCAACAACAGCTGCGTTGCCCGCGTTCGGGACCACCAGGTAGGACTCTTCCTCGAGGCGGTAGCTGATCAGGTCGTCGATGATCCCGCCGTCGGCGCCCGTGATCAGCGAATACTTGGCCCGGCCCACGGCGACGGCCGAAAGCCTGCCGGTCAGCGCGTAGTCCAGGAACGCGGCGGCGTCCGGTCCCGTGACCTCCACTTCGCCCATGTGGGAGAGGTCGAAGAGGCCGGCGGCCTTGCGCACCGCATGGTGCTCAGCCAGCTCGGAGCTGTATTTGAGCGGCATCTGCCAGCCGCCAAAGTCGGTGAAAGAAGCACCCAGGCGTTTGTGCTCTTCGTAAAGCGCGGTGTACTGCTCAGTCATGTCGGTGGGTCCCCTTTAGTTTTCGAAGTCTTCGATCGGCGGGCAGGAGCACACCAGGTTGCGGTCCCCCGCGGCGCCGTCGATGCGGCCCACGGGCGGGAAGTACTTATCCATGCGCAGGGTCTTCAGCGGGAAAACGGCCTGTTCGCGCGGGTACGGCCGTGTCCACTCGTTGCCTGCCGCGACGGTTGCAGTGTGCGGGGCGTTCCGCAGCGGGCTCTCCTCCACAGGGAAGTCACCGGCAGCCACCTGGTCGATCTCGGCACGGATCGCGATCATCGCGTCGATGAACCGGTCAATCTCGCCCTGGTCCTCAGACTCGGTGGGCTCCACCATCAGGGTGCCCGCCACCGGGAAGGAGAGGGTCGGGGCGTGGAAACCGTAGTCCACCAGCCGCTTGGCCACGTCCTCGGCCGTGACGCCGGTCTTCGCCGTGAGTTCACGCAGGTCCAGGATGCACTCGTGCGCAACCAGGCCGCCCTTGCCGGTGTAGAGCACCGGGAAGTAGTCGTTCAGGCGGGCTGCCACATAGTTCGCGGCCAGCAGGGCGCTCTTGGTCGCGGCGGTCAGGCCGTCCCCACCCATCAGCCGGACGTAGGCCCAGGAGATCGGCAGCACGCCGGCCGAGCCGAAACGGGACGCCGAGATCGGGATATCGTCGCCGCCGTCCCAGGCTGCGGCATTGCCGGGCATAAACGGTGCCAGGTGTGCCTTGGCTGCAACCGGGCCGACGCCGGGACCGCCGCCGCCGTGCGGGATACAGAAGGTCTTGTGCAGGTTCAGGTGGGAGACGTCGCCGCCAAACTCGCCGGGCTGGGCCAGGCCCACCAGGGCGTTGAGGTTCGCGCCGTCGATGTAGACCTGGCCGCCTGCCTCGTGCACGGCGTCGCAGACGTCGCGGACGTCGTCGTCGTACACCCCGTGGGTGGAGGGGTAGGTGATCATGATCGCGGCAAGGTTCTCGCGGTGGGCGTCGATCTTGGCGCGCAGGTCTGCGTGGTCGATCGCACCGTCACCGGCGGTGCCGACGACGACGACCTTCATTCCGGCCAGCACGGCGGAGGCCGCGTTGGTGCCGTGCGCCGAGGCTGGGATCAGGCAGATGTTGCGCTGTTCCTCGCCGCGGGAATGGTGATAGCCGCGGATCGCCAGCAGCCCGGCGAGTTCGCCCTGGGAGCCGGCATTGGGCTGGATCGAGACCTGGTCGTACCCGGTGATCGTGGCCAGCTGGGCTTCCAGGTCCTCGATCAGTTCGCGCCAGCCCTCGGTCTGGGAATCGGGCGCAAAGGGGTGGATTGAGGCGAACTCCGGCCAGGTCATGGCCTGCATTTCGGCGGTGGCGTTGAGCTTCATGGTGCACGAGCCCAGCGGGATCATGGTCCGGTCCAGGGCCAGGTCGCGGTCCGAGAGGCGGCGAAGGTAGCGCAGCATCTGGGTCTCGGAGCGGTAGGAGGAGAACACCGGGTGGGTCATGAAGTCCGAGGTGCGCAGCAGCCCGGCCGGCAGTTCGAACCCGGCAGCTTCGGCAGCTTCGGCGCCAAAGGCGGCAGCGACGTCGGCGATCACGGCGTCCGTGGTGGTCTCGTCCGCGGAGACCCCCACGGTGTCCGCGTCGACCAGGCGCAGGTTGATGCCCTTGGCCTCGGCAGCGGCCACCACGTCGGCGGCGCGTCCGGGAACGCGGGCGGTAACCGTGTCGAAGAAGGTGTCCGAGACCAGTTCCATTCCGGCGCTGGAGAGCGCGGTGGCCAGTGCCCGGGCATGGCCGTGAGCGCGCAGGGCGATTGCCTTCAGCCCTTCGGGGCCGTGGTAGACGGCGTACATAGACGCCACGATTGCCAGCAGCGCCTGGGCGGTGCAGATGTTGGACGTGGCCTTCTCGCGGCGGATGTGCTGCTCACGGGTCTGCAGCGCCAAGCGGTAGGCGGGGGTCCCGGCGGAATCCTTGGAGACACCCACCAGGCGGCCGGGCAGCGAGCGCTCCAGCCCCTTGCGCACAGCCATGTACGCTGCGTGCGGACCGCCGAAGAAGAGCGGCACGCCAAAACGCTGCACGGAGCCGACGGCGATGTCGGCCCCCTGCTCGCCGGGAGGAGTCAGAAGCGTGAGGGCCAGCAGGTCGGCTGCGACGGTGACCAGCGCGCCGCGTTCCTTGGCTTCCGCGATCAGCGCGGACTGATCGCGGACGGCACCGGAAACGCCGGGCTGCTGGAGCACGACGCCGGTGATCTCGCCGTCGGGCAGGCCTGCGGCGAGGTCAGCAACCTCGACCTCGAAGCCCAGGGCCTTGGCGCGGCCCTTAACGATGGCGATGGTCTGGGGCAGGGCGTCGGCGTCGAGGACGATCTTGCCCTCGGACTTGGCCTTGTTGGAGCGGCGCATCAGCAGCACTGCTTCGGCGACGGCGGTGGCTTCGTCCAGCAGCGATGCGTTGGCAACCGGGAGCGCGGTGAGGTCCTGGACCATGGTCTGGAAGTTCAACAGCGCTTCGAGGCGTCCCTGGGAGATTTCCGGCTGGTACGGGGTGTAGGCGGTGTACCAGGCGGGGTCTTCGACGACGTTGCGCAGGATCACCGGCGGCGTGTGGGTGTCGTAGTAGCCCTGGCCGATCATCTGCACGGCGGTCTTGTTCTTGGCGGCGATCTTCCGCAGTGCGGCGACTGTTTCCTGCTCGCTCTGCGCCGCGTTCAGCACCAGCGGAGCGTCCTGCCGGATGGCTGCGGGGACGGCTGTGTCCACGAGGTTATCCAAGGTGTCGTAGCCGACGGCCTTGAGCATGGCGTCGGTTTCTGTCGCACGGGCGCCGATATGGCGGTCTAGGAAGGCTGCGGTGGACGGGACTGCTGTCATGAGAGGCTCCAAAAGGCGGGCGAGGGTACGCCAATAAGACGATTGGTTCCTCCCCGCTCTGTATTGGACCTGAGAGATTCCGCGGGTGTGATCCGCTTGCACCGTCGGTGAGGAACCGGCGTGCCGGTCCTGCTTTCCAGAGTTGCCTCGCTGTGGCGGTACAGGGGCCTGAGAGATTCCCGGGGAGGGTTTGCTCCTACGGCGCCCGCGTCAACGTTGATTCGCGGGACTCTCCCGCCACGGCTGCAAAAGGCATATTCAGTTGGGACTGCATTCCTGACTCTAGCCTGCCGCCAAGACCGCTTCAAGGTATGACGTGGAACATGCTTTTGCGGGTTCGACGCTGCTCAGGAGGGGTGTAGCGGGCTTCGTGGCGCAACAAGGCAGACACACACGACGAGCCATCCCCAGGAACTTGTGCTTCCGGCCACACCAAGCACACCGGCCCCTGCAGTCCTGCCCCAAATTGACATGGCCGCGAGCACTGCAGAAACTGAATTGGTCGGCGGTTTCGCCACATCTCATGAGGCTCATTGATAACCGGTGTAAGCAGCGTGTCTTGGCGGCGGCGCGCCGATCGGTGCCTATGAGAAAGAACTCCATGCCAGGTAGCTCCACCCCCGTGTCCAGCACGGCGCAGTCCCCCGCAGTTTCCAGTTCCCAGGACCCGAACCTTTCGCGTTCGCTCTCCAGCCGCCACATCCAGCTCCTCGCCATTGGCGGAGCCATCGGCACAGGCCTGTTCATGGGTTCCGGTAAGACGATCTCCGTTGCAGGGCCGTCGGTCATCTTCGTCTACATGGTCATCGGCTTCATGCTGTACTTCGTGATGCGGGCGATGGGCGAACTGCTCCTTTCCAACCTGCGCTACAAGTCCTTCAGCGACTTCGCCTCCGACCTGCTGGGTCCCTGGGCCGGCTTCTTCACGGGCTGGACCTACTGGTTCTGCTGGGTGGTCACCGGCATTGCCGACGTCGTGGCGATTGCCCACTACGTGACCTTCTGGTGGGCCGAGATTCCGCTGTGGATTCCGGCGCTGGCGTGCATCCTCCTGCTGGTGGCGCTGAACCTTCCCACTGTGAAGGCCTTCGGTGAGACCGAGTTCTGGTTCGCCCTGATCAAGATCATCGCCATCCTGACCCTGATCGTCGTGGGCCTTGCCATGATCCTCACCGGCTTCGAATCCGAACCCGGCAAGACAGCCAGCTTCGGCAACCTGTGGGAAAACGGCGGGTTCTTCCCCACCGGTCCCATGGGCTTCGTCGCCGGTTTCCAGATTGCCGTCTTCGCGTTCGTGGGCATTGAGCTGGTCGGCACCGCCGCAGCTGAAACCAAGGATCCGGAAAAGAACCTGCCGAAGGCGATCAACTCCATTCCGCTGCGCATCATGCTCTTCTACGTAGGCGCGCTGGTGATCCTGATGGCAGTCATCCCGTGGACGGAATTCAGTGCGGACGAGAGTCCGTTCGTTGGCATGTTTGCCCTCGCCGGGCTGGGCACGGCCGCCGCCGTCGTCAATTTCGTGGTCCTGACATCCGCGGCGTCCTCCGCCAACTCGGGTATCTATTCCACCTCGCGGATGGTCTTTGGCCTGGCGCACGACGGCGACGCCCCCAAGGCGTTTGGCCGCCTGTCCCGCCGCAAGGTTCCCCAGAACGCACTGTTCTTCTCCTGCACCTTCCTTCTGGCCGGCGTCGTCCTGCTGTATGCCGGCGATTCGGTCAGTGCGGCGTTCACCATGGTGACCACCATTTCGGCGCTGTGCTTCATGTTTGTCTGGACCATCATCCTGTTCAGCTACCTCGCCTACAGGCGCCGGCGTCCGCACCTGCACCGGGAGTCGAAGTTCAAGCTGCCCGGCGGCCGGCCCATGGTCTACGTGGTCTTGGCGTTCTTCGGCTTCATTGTCTGGGCCTTGACTACGCAGACGGACACGCTCACGGCCCTGCTGGTGACGCCCATCTGGTTCGTGCTCCTGGGCGCCGTGTACGCCGTACTGCGCCGCACGCCGCTCCACCAGGCGCGGGTCGCCGAGTACAAGTCGATGGCCAAGGCCGAACGGGAAGCAGTGAAGTCGCTCAGCCGCGCGTGAACTTGAGGTAGCGGCGGGCCGAATCCTGCACGATCCGGTCCGCCCCGCGGGGCAGGATGTAGTCCCACCACGCGCCGTAGAGCCGTTCGTAGGACAGCGGCGCCAGCAGTTCCGCCGCCGCTTCCACCACATCCGGGCGCTCCGGGATGAGGTTGGGATAGCTGTACATAAACGCGACATGGTTGAAGTCCGGGATGACCTGGACAATGTCTCCGCTGAAGAGGGCTCCGGCACCGTCCGGGTCGTCTGCCCAGTGCATGACTGTCCCGCCGGCGAAGTGGACGCCCGGGCGGTACAGGACCAGTCCCGCGGCAAGGTCCAGCCGGTCGCCGTCCCAGAACTGCAGGGCGGGATCGCTTCGGCCCACCCATTCCCGGTCCGCAATGTGCAGGTAGACCGGGACACCGAACTCCCGGGCCCAGTCCACCATTGTGGAGTAGTAGTGGGGGTGGCTGATGGCTATGGCCGTCAGCCCGCCTTCGGCATTGATGTAGTCGATCAGTTCCTCATCCAGGTACGGCACGCAGTCCCAGAGCACGTTGCCCTCCGTCCCCTTGACCAGCAGGGCCCGCTGGCCAATCGCGAACTTCGGTTCGCAGCCCACGCCGAGGACACCGGGCCCCTGCGGATGCACGCTGGCACGGCGGGCACCGGACCGGAGCCGGGTCAGGGTGGTCCATTCCTGACCGGATTGCGGGACGTACTGCCGCTCGTCCTCGCACACAGGGCAATCAGGGCGCGGGCCAGAGTACTGCGTCCCGCAGGTGACGCAGATCGGATAGTCGTTTGGCGGGAGTGCTTCCCTAAAGTGCTGCACCATCGTCAGTAACCCGTTCATGAGCAGGTGTCCGAAGTGCCGGTCAGGCTACCGGGCGGCGGCGGCCTGCGACACCGCGGGCAACGGGTTCCGTACCATTTTTGCGATAACGATTCCGTAACCTCAGTAGACCACTGTGCCCGTGGATTCCACGGTGTTGCCCAGCTGCGCACTCCGGGCGCTGACCTCCAGGCTGATCCCCACGGTATGCAGCGGGGTTTCCAGTGCCTGGCTCAGGTTAGGCAGGACGTCCGAGCAGACGCGCCGCAGGGACTCCTGAATGTCGCTGCGCTCGTTCACCGTCAGGCGCATGGCGACGTCGGGCGAATCTGCCGTTCCACGCAGCAGCACCGATGAATCAACCACGCCCGGAACGCTGTTGGCGTCGTGCTCGACGGCGCGGGCCAGGACACCCGGCTCACAGGTGGTGATGCCGCGGGCGGGGTCCTCCTGCAGCCGGAACCCCGAGGCACCCTTCTTGCGCGGAACTTCGGCGAGGAGCCACCACAGTCCCAGGATCCCCAGGATGATCCCTGCGATCAGGACCGAGGGCGCTACCCAGTCCGGCTGGAGCAGGGTTTCGGGCCCGTCCGGGAGCACGGCGCTGTCCGGTCCGGGCGTCATGCCGCCCAGGACACCTGCCGAGAGCAGCAGCGAGAGGATCCCTGCGGCCAGCAGCACGGCTCCGATGATGATCAGCCACGTCCGGTTCGTCGCTCCTGCATGATGTCGCATGGCGCGTCCTTTCAGTCACTGGAGCGGATGAAGACCTTGACGCCGGGAACCGGGTCCAGGCCGGAGGCTTCCAGCCGGGACCGCACGCCCTCGCCTACCCAGCGGTGGAGATCGCGGGTGTCATGCAGCGCCGTCGAGGCGGTCACCCTGACTTCGCGGTCCGTAGCCGTGGCGGAAGCGGAGGAGACGCCGTCGATGTGTTCGCAGGTTGCAGCAGCAAGCTGCGCCACGGCACGGCGGGACATCACGGCTTCCGGCTCACCGCTCACGCTATGGGCAGAAGAGGACCCGCCGGCGTCCGGCACCCGAACCGAAAGTGCATGGAACCGCCCGGGAAGGACACCGGCAAGCAGCAGGATCAGCCCGGCCGCTGCCACCAGCGCGCCTAGGGTCCAGACGGCAGTGCTGTTCCACGCCTGTTCCGAGAACCAGGTGAACGGTTCGGTGAAGGCCTGGGACCAGGACCCGGTGGTGAGGCGGAATACTGCGCTCCACACGAGGGCAACCCCCAGCGCCACGAGCAGCACCGCACAGATAGTCGCCGCAACCGAACGGCTGGGGCGCTGCCGCAGAGCGACCGGTGGTCTCTCCGGCCGGCTCACAGCAGCTTCCTCTGACCCGAAGACCCGTTCCGGGGCAGAAGCCACGCCACCGTAATGTCCACCTGCCGAACCTGGACACCGGTCAGTTCGGTCACGCGCTCGGCTATCCGCTGGCGCAGCTGATCCGTCGCCCGGCGCAGGGGCAAGGGGTAGGGGAGCCCTGCGGTTACCTTCAGGCTGGCGATGTTCCCCGCCAATGCGACAGTCGCATCCGGGCGGGCTCCGAAGTCCGCGCGGGCGCCCATTCCCAGGAACCCGCCCGAAGTGCCGCCCGCCTGTGTCTCGTCCCTGGCCACCTGGGCCGCGATTTTCTCCAGCACCTTCCGGGACATGGAAGTGCTGCCGCGGTCTCCGACATCACGGCGCGGGCGCCGGGCGGCCTGGACCTGCGCTGTGGTCATCTGCTGGACGCCCTTCCGAACATCCCCGCCATGTCCAGTTTCCCGTCAGCTGCCATGCCGACAAGCAGGCCGACGAGTCCGAACAGGATGGTCACCAGGAAGGCGAACCACCCGCCGAAAGCCAGGACAATTCCCAAGACCACACCAACTGCTAAGCACCATCTCGTTGCAGACATGGACGCTCTCCTTAGTACATTTGTGGGTCCGGCCCGTTATCGCGGGCCGGCGGGACCGCCTACTGGAGGCGGTCCGAAGGCTTCTGGCTGTGGCTCCCGCTATCGTCGCCCTCGCTGCCTTCACCGGGCAGCTGGACGTCGGTAACGTTCACGTTCACTTCCAGTACTTCCAGGCCGGTGGCATTCTCCACCGAGCGGATCACATTGCGGCGGATTCCCTGGCTGACCTCCACGATGGAGTACCCGTACTCGACGACGATGCTCACGTCGATCGCTGTCTGCCGCTCGCCTTTCTCCACCGAGACGCCGTTGCTGACGTTGGTCTGCGAACCGGGTATCCGGTCCGTGACGGCGCTGAACGCCCGCCTGGTCGCGTTGCCCATCGCAGCGACACCGGGTACCTCCCGGGTCGCGATACCGGCCAGCTTCTGGACCACCGTTTCTTCTATGGTCGTATCACCCCGCGGCGTGTGGAGCGGACCCGAACGGCGTTCATCTCCGATGGCGCCCTCAGTGCTGCCCTGAGTGCTGCTGGATGCAGGCTGCGCTGTTGTGGAGGAAGAATGTCCAGGGTTATTTGCGGATTCTGACATCGCACTCATCTCCTGAAAAATGGTGTCCGGAATCGGATCACGTACTTCCATTAAGACGGCACGGTGCCCGTAGCGTCACCCTTCGCCCCATTATTTATGCCGACGGCGGCAAGATTCCCTGCCGCCGTCGAAGGCAATTCCTCCCACGCTTACAGCGCAGCCCTGCGGGCCAACTGTGCCGCGGGAACCGTGCGCTACCCTTGCCCTTACCCCGGACGGACCATAATATTCACGATACGAAAGAACTTTTTCATTTTTGACGGATTCCAGATTTTTTGATTCCGACCTGATGACGTTCACCGGCGGAGAACCGCAACGAAGCAGACCTGCAAGAGGGAGTAACGCCATGGCCATTGAACTATCCGATCCGCGTCCCGCAGATGGTGCCGAAACCATCCTGACTCCGGAAGCGCTTGCCTTTGTGGAAGAACTCCACCGGCGCTTCGCCTCCACCCGCAACGACCTCCTCGCTGCCCGCACGGCACGCCGCGAGGCTATTGCCGCCGGGGAAACCCTGGATTTCCTGCCCGAGACCGCCGAAATCCGCGAAGGTGACTGGAAGGTCGCGCCCGCGCCGCCCGCACTGCAGGACCGGCGGGTGGAGATGACCGGCCCGGCGTCACCGGCCAAAATGGCGATCAATGCCCTGAACTCCGGAGCCAAGGTCTGGCTGGCCGACCTGGAAGACGCTTCCACTCCGACGTGGCACAACGTGGTGGATGCGGAGTACAACCTGTACCGGGCTGCCCGCGGTGACCTCTCCTTCACCTCACCCGAGGGCAAGGAGTATGCCCTGCGCACGGACGCGCCGCTCGCCGTCGTCGTGATGCGCCCGCGCGGCTGGCACCTGCCGGAGAAGCACGTGATGATCGACGGCGAACCCGCGGTGGGCGCCCTGGTCGACTTCGGCCTGCACTTCTTCCACAACGCCAAGCAGCTGCTGGAGAACGGACAGGGGCCGTACTACTACCTCCCCAAGATGGAGAGCCACCTCGAAGCCCGGCTGTGGAACGACGTGTTCACCTTCGCTGAGGATTACGTTGGCGTCCCGCAGGGTTCGGTCCGCGCCACGGTCCTGATCGAGACGATTCCGGCAGCCTTCGAGATGGAGGAAATCCTCTATGAACTGCGCGAGCATGCCGCCGGCCTGAACGCCGGACGCTGGGACTACCTGTTCAGCATGATCAAGGTCTTCCGTGACTCTGGGAAGGACTTCCTGCTCCCGGACCGCGCCGATGTTGCCATGACTGCCCCGTTCATGCGCGCCTACACGGAATTGCTGGTCAAGACGTGCCACCGGCGGGGCGCCTTTGCCATGGGCGGCATGGCGGCCTTCATCCCCAACCGGCGCGAACCCGAGATCACGGCCAAGGCCTTCGAGAAGGTCACCGCAGACAAGACCCGCGAAGCCAATGACGGCTTCGACGGTTCCTGGGTGGCGCACCCTGACATGGTGGACACCTGCCGCGAAGTCTTCGACTCCGTCCTCGGCGAGAAGCCGAACCAGGTGGACAAGCTCCGCGAGGAAGTCTCCGTAACGGCAAAGGACCTGCTGGACGTCACCACCGCGGAAGGGGCGATCACCGAAGCCGGACTGCGTTCCAACCTCTACGTCGCGGTGGCTTACACGGCCGTCTGGCTCTCCGGCAACGGCGCCGTGGCCATCCACAACCTGATGGAAGACGCCGCGACCGCGGAGATCTCCCGTTCCCAGGTGTGGCAGCAGGTCCGCAACTCCGTCACGCTGGAAGACACCGGCGAAACCGTGACGGAGGATCTGGTCAAGCGCCTGCTGGCCGAGGAAACCGAACGCCTGCGCGGGGAAGTAGGGGAGGAAGCCTTCTCGAAGTACTACGCCCCGGCCAGCGAGCTTATCGGGCGCATCAGCCTGGCCGAGAACTACCCTGACTTCCTCACCCTGCCCGCCTACGAGCTCATCGACTAGCGGTCAGTCGAACAGGATGACCTGGCGGATGGCCTGTCCATCCGCCAGGGTGTCCATTGCCCCGTTGATGTCCTCCAGGTCGATTTCTGCCGAGACCAGCTCCTGGACGGGCAGTTTTCCCTGCCGCCACAGGTCTGCGTAGACCGGGATGTCACGCGAGGGTACAGCCGAGCCCAGGTAGCTGCCGATGATCGTGCGTGCCTCGGCGGTGAGCGTCAGCGGTGTGATCTCAGCCTGCGCCTCCGGCGCCGGCAATCCCACCGTCACGGTGGTTCCGCCGGGAGCGGTGATCTGGACGGCGGTTTCGAATGCACGCGGATGGCCCGCTGCCTCCACCACCAGTGCCGGCCGGATGCCGGCCTCGAGCGCCTCCCGGGGCGTGTAGACCGTGTCCGCCCCCAGTTCCAGGGCGCGCTTGAGCTTTGCGTCCACCGCGTCGATCCCGGCGACACTGCGCACACCCAGCGAACGCGCCGTCAGCAGTGCAGCCATGCCCACTCCCCCAAGCCCCACCACCGCGACGTCGTCCTGCGGGCCTGGGCGGGCAGCGTTGAGGACTGCCCCGCCTCCGGTGAGCACGGCACAGCCAAGCAGCGCGGCCACGGCGGGCGGAACGTCATCATCAACCGGCACCACGGATCGGTAATTGACGACGGCGTGGGTCGCGAAGGCAGACACCCCGAGATGGTGATGGACTTCTTCCCCGTTGCGGCGCAGCCGCCGAGCGCCGCCGAGCAGGGTTCCGGCGTTGTTCGCCGCGCTTCCCGGGGTGCAGGGCATTTTACCGTCGGTTCGGCAGGCGTCGCAGGTTCCGCAGCGGGGCAGGAAGGCCATCACCACCCGCTGCCCTTCTTCCAGGCCCGGCACGTCCGGTCCCAGCGCCTCGATACGTCCTGCTGCTTCATGGCCGAGCAGCATGGGCACCGGACGGACCCGGCTCCCGTTCACCACGGAGAGGTCCGAGTGGCAGATTCCCGCGGCCTCGATCCGCACCAGCACCTCCCCCGGGCCCGGCGGGTCCAGTTCCAGGCTGCACACCGTGATCGGTCGTGTCCGGGAGTAGGGTCCCGGTTCCCCGGTGCGTTCCAGGACTGCTCCGCGGATGGTTCGGCTGCTCATGGTTTCCCCTTCGAATCCGTCGCTTACCGGCACGCGCGAGGGGTCCCGGCGGGCGCTGGCAACCATTCCAGCACGGTACCTGCATCTCGAAAAGGACCCGGGCGGCGACGCGCCTGCAAATCTGTGACGCGGTGGTGTGTTTCCTTCTCATTTCATTTGGCAAGATGTTCTGCATGACCCAAAGGACGACGACCACCCCGGCACTTCCCGGGAAAGAGGCCAAGGCGCTGGTCCGTGCGCTGGCCGCGGGAGATGTCACGGTCTTCGTTGACGGCACCGCGCTCCGGCTTCCGCCGGCCGCGCGGGACGCCGTCCTGGATCTGCTCGGCAGGCTGGCCGCCGGCGACTCGGTCAGCATCACGTCAGCTTCGGCAGAACCCGCGCCGTCCCCGGTCCACAACCCGCTCCTCACCACGTCGCAGGCGGCGGCAGCGGCAGGGATTTCCCACACCTACCTTCGGAACCTGACGGACGCGGGCGTGATCCCGGTGGAATACCGTGGAACGCACCGGCGCATCCGCATGTCCGACGTCGAGTCCTGGCTTCAAGCCCAGCGCGCGGCGGCCGCCGCAAAGGCTGCAGGCCAGGCAGCACCGGAGATTTCAGGGGGGACTGATACATAGGAGCACCGCAGGACCGCGGGCTCGCCCTATCTGCTTTCCAGCACTGTATTAGTCCCACCACTTAGACCCTGAAGACGGAGTTACCCACGTGATTATCGGCATTCCCAAAGAAATCAAGAACAACGAATTCCGCGTCGCCATAACGGCGTCCGGAGTGCATGAACTGACAGGCCGCGGCCACAAGGTCCTCGTAGAAGCGGGAGCCGGCTTGGGCTCGAATATTACCGACGCGGAATATGCGGCTGCCGGAGCCGAAATCGTGGCCGCAGCGGAGGCTGTCTGGAGCCGCTCGGACATGATCATGAAGGTCAAGGAGCCGATCGCTTCCGAGTACCGGCATTTCCGGCCGGGTCTGATCCTCTTTACTTATCTGCACCTTGCCGCCACCGAAGAACTGACCCGGGAGCTGCTGGACTCCGGCGTTACGGCCATCGCGTATGAGACCGTCCAGGAGGGCCGGGCCCTGCCGCTGCTGGCACCCATGTCCGAGGTTGCGGGACGGCTGGCAGTGCAGGTCGGCGCACAGTGCATGATGGCTCCGGCCGGCGGACCCGGCCTGCTGCTCGGCGGTGTTCCCGGCGTCCGTCCGGCCAAGGTCGTGGTGCTGGGTGCCGGTGTGGCAGGCACGAACGCCGTGGCGATCGCCGTCGGAGCGCACGCCGATGTCACCGTGCTGGACATCAACATCAACCGGCTGCGTGAACTGGACGCCCAGTACGCCGGCCGGATCAAGACCGTCGCATCCAACGCGTTCGAAATTGAGCGTTCCCTGCTGGATGCGGACCTGGTCATCGGATCGGTCCTGGTCCCGGGGGCACGCGCACCCCGGCTGGTCACCAACGCCATGGTCGCGCGCATGAAGCCCGGCAGTGTCCTGGTGGACATTGCCGTGGACCAGGGCGGATGCTTTGAGGACAGCCGCCCCACGACCCATGAGGACCCGACCTTCCGGGTGCACGGTTCGCTGTTCTACTGCGTGGGCAACATGCCGGGTGCAGTGCCGAACACTTCCACCTACGCGCTGACCAACGTCACCCTGCCCTACGCCGTCGCACTGGCAGACAAGGGCGTCCGCCAGGCCTTCGAGGACAGCCCGGCGCTGGCCCGCGGCCTGAACATCGCCAACGGGGCGGTGACGCACCACTCCGTCTCCGACGCCCACGGCCTGGAACTCGCTGACGGCTGGCTGGAGCTTGTGGCTCCGTAGTTTCCAGCAACGGCCGGAGGCCGGCAGCTCCGTCGACGGAGCTGCCGGCCTCCGGTCTGTCCGGGACTGCGGTGCTAGTGGGCCACCGGCACCTTGGCTGCTGCGCCCCGCAGGACAGGGGCACCCAGCAGGGAAATTACGACGGCGCCCATCGCCATGGGGATAACGAACAGGAAGTACAGGTCTCCGGGTGTCCAGCCGCCGTCGATCAGGCTGCCGGCAAGAATTGGAGAGATGATCGCGCCAACGCGGCCCATGCCGATGACCAGGCCGAGCGCGGTTCCGCGGACCTCAGAGTCGTAATACGTGGGGCTGATCGCCAGCATGCCGGCGATCGGGGCGTTGGAGCCGAAGCCCACGAGCGCCGCCGCGAACAGTGCCAGCGGCAGGGAGCCCTGGGTGGAGTTGGCGAAGACCACGAAGGTAGCAGCGCCGATGACGAAGAAGACGGCCAGGACGCGGCGCATGTCGAAGCGCGATCCAAAAACGCCCAGCACAACGGCGCCGGTGATGGCGCCGACGCTGAACAACACGCCGGCGTTGATGCCGTCCTGGGCGCTGAATCCGCTGGCGGTGATCAGCTTCGGTGTCCACGAGTTCGCGAAGTAGAAGCTGGCCATGAGGATGAAGTACGCGAGCGAAAGCAGGATGGTCCGGCGGGCGTTGCTGCCTGTCAGGACGTCCGCAAAGCGGGACTTCTTCTCCGTGCGCGGCGCCGGATCAGGGAGTTCGGTGACAGGTTCCTGGCCGATGGAACGGAGGGTCTTGTTGATGCGTTCCAGGGCGTTCTCCGGCCGGCGGACAGAGAGGTAGTCGATCGATTCAGGCAGGACCTTCATGACAAGCGGGATCATCAGGACCGTGGCTACGGCTCCGAAAAGGAATGCGGAGCGCCAGCCGAAGGAGGCAATCAATACCCCGGTGACGAGTCCGCCCAGAACTCCGCCGACGGGCTGGCCGATGCTGACGATCGCCAGGGCCGTCGAGCGGCGCTTGGCATTGGAGAACTCGGAGGCGAAAACGTTGATGGTCGCCTGCAGGGTACCGATGGCCACGCCGGTTATCAGGCGCAGAATCAGCAGGACTGCGTAGGACGGGGCAAAGACCGAGGCCAGCATTCCGGCCGCGACGACGCAGACTCCGATCAGCAGTGTCTTTTGCCGGCCGATCACGTCTGCGATGGTGGACACGAAAATGGAGCCAACCGCCATGCCCACAAGGGCCGCGCTGAGGAGGAAACCGAGTTCCGCGCCGTTCAGGTCCCACTCCCGGGACACATCCGCTGCGCTGAAGGCCATGACCAGGACATCGAATCCGTCGATCATGTAGAGGGCTGTACAAATTGCAATGATTCCGACTTGCCGCCGGCTCAGGGTGGAATCTTCGATCCGGTCTTTGAGGTGCATTCCTCAAATAATAAAGGAGACGAGGCCCACAACGTGATTTGGGTCGCTCTGCGACAAGGTCGGCGCAGCCGTCCGCGCGGCTACAGCCCGGCGTGGATCCGCTGGATGATTTCCAGCCCGCGCAGGGAGTCGGCCGGGTCAACCGGTACCTCTGTGCCGTCCAGCAGCGCCCCCGCCAGGCCGGAATAGTAGTCCTGGTACCGCCCGGCTGCCGTGGGAACCGCAGCAGTATCCGCACCGGTGCCCAGCAGGCCCCACAGTGCCGGGTCCTCCGCCCCGTACCCGGGATCGCCGGGCAGGAGTCCGGCGTCCAGCTGTCCTTCCTGCGGGTCTGTTCCGCTCTTTACCCAGGACGATTCAGAGCCAACAACACGGAACCGCTCCCCCGGCTGCGGCGCCAGCGAATTCATCCACAGGTGCGACATGACGCCCGAGTCGTGCCGGAGGACAACGAACACGTCGTCATCCGGTCCCTGCGGCACGCGCCGGGCGCGGACTTCGGCGTGCACCGGCTCGGCCGGGCCGAAAAGGGCGAGCGCCTGGTCGATCAGGTGGGGGCCCAGATCGAAGAGGATGCCGCCGCCGTCGTCCGCGCCTGCTTTGCGTTTCCACTCCTTGGCGACCACGGGTTTGTAAGACTCCATCCGTGACTCGAAGCGGCTCACGGTTCCAAACGCTCCCTGTTCCACGAGCCTGCGCAGGGTGAGGAAGTCACCGTCCCAGCGCCTGTTCTGGAACACCGAGAGAACCAGTCCGCGGGACTTTGCTGCGGCAATGAGGTCCGCCGCAGCCTGGGCCGAGTGGGCAAAGGGCTTGTCCACCACCGCGGCCAGCCCGGATTCCAGGGCCTTGAGGGCGATCGGCCCATGGGTGGCCGGCGGGGTGCTGACGACAGCGAGGTCGAGGCTCCCGGCACGCTGAAGCGCGGCCTCCGCAGTGGGAACAACGACGGCGGCTGGGTACGCAGCCGCTGCAGTTGCGGCGCGCACGGGATCGGCCGTGACAATGACGTCCAGCGAATACCGCGGGTCCCGGGCGATCAGGGGAGCATGGAAAACCCGGCCGCCCAGGCCGTAGCCGAAGAGGACGGTGCGGATCGGCGGAGCACTCACGAGTTCTGGAAGTGCGTTACGGAAGGAGCGCCGTTCAGCCGGGCCACAATCTCGCCGGCGAGCACCTTGATTTTGAGGTTACGGCTGTTGGACGCCCGTTTCAGCGTTTCGAAAGCTTCACGCTGGGAGCAGCGGTTCTGGCCCATGATGATTCCGATGGCAAGGTCTATGTCGGTGCGGGACTGCAGGACCGCCTGCAGGTCTTCGACCGTGGAGGCCCGCTGCGACATCCGGACGGCGAGGCGCAGGGCCAGGGAAGCCTCCGCGCCGTAGGTGCGGGCGGTCCGCTGGAAATCCTCGTCAAAGGTGCCGGCTGAGCGCGAGTACAGGTTCAGCGCGGCGCGGGCGTGGCCTTCCAGGCTCAGCGGCACCGCGTACATTGACCGCACTCCCTGCGCAACGACATGCTGCAGGTACTGCGGCCATCTGTCGTCAGCCGAAGTGTCGGGAACGTACACGGCCTCATGGACGCGGAGGGCATGCAGGCACGGACCGTCATCGAACGCGTACTGCATTTCATCCATTTCCAGGGCGGTGCTGTCGCTGCTTGCGACGGTGTAGCTGTGTTCCCTGGAACGCTGGAGCGTAATTCCGCAGAAGACCTGGCCCCGGGAAGAGAGCGACGATGCGCTGAGCCGGGCCAGCTGCTGCAGGAACTCCAAGACGTCTTCGTGATGTACCAAAAGGTCCTGCAGCTGCGCTGCCGTAGCGGTGGCAGACCTGAGGTCGTCCACATCCGTTTCCTGCCCTGATGCAGGCACTCGGTCCCCCTGATTGTCGTGTCTGAGCTTAGATACTACGATAACTGGAGACGGTCAAGACGCGGCCATGGCTTCCTTCGTACCCTGATGGAGTAATCAATGGGCCTACCGGCGCATTTGCCGTCCTGCCACCACTGCGGTGTTGACGACTATCTGATCTACGAGTTCTACACTGCTCCCTCCGATGACGCTCCGGGAATGGTGAGCTACACCTGTTCAGCGTGTGAAACCTTTGCGGGGCACGAAGTTCCCGCCGGCTGGTCTCCCCCAGGGTGGCGTGTTGGGCACTGACTCGCCCGCCCCCGCCGGAGAACTCGCCTGGCTGCTGTCAGCGGCAGCACACCTCAGAGAGCTGGCCGACCGCCGCCTCCTTGATGACCTCGCGCTGACGGAGAAGACCCTGCTGGTCTTGAACGCCATGCCGGAGGAGGAGTCGCTTCTCCCGGGAATCGCCTGGCAGGCCGAGATGGGAGTCCCGGAGACTGCTTTTGCCCTCGCGTCCCTGCTCGGCGCGGGCTATGTCCGCACCGCTCCGAGGAAACGGTGGGCCCGCACTTCCTCGGGAACACACGTGCTGGAGAAGCTGCATGAAGCCTGTTCCGAGCGGACAGATGAGTCCGAACTCCGCAGGGCGCTGCTCCTGCTGCTCCAATCCATGGACACCAGTCTTCCGGACCTGGCTTAGGTACTTAACGAAACAGCAGGTCCGGAAGACCTTCCGGACCTGCTGTTTCTGTCTGTGCCGCTATGCCGATTGCGCGACGGGGAAACGCTCCCAGACCCGGTGCTGGGCGAGGAGCTCAGTCAATCGGGGGACCAGCGAGTCCACATCTTCCATCAGCACGCCCGGGGCTTCCTCCGGGATCCCGGACGCGGCCAGCACAGCTGTGCCGCTGCCCCAGGCCGCCAGGGCCTTGGAATGCCGGTACGCCTCCGTGAGGAGTATGGCGACGCGCGGGTCGATAGCCGGATGTCCGGCCGGATTCCCGGCCTTGGCATCGAGGCTGTCCAAGGCATCGGGCCCATGCTCACCTGCACCGGCGACGATCACGGCGTCGAACTCCGTGGACCGGGCGGTGAGGTAGGTCCGCTGGACCGGCACCTGGCCGCCGAGCATGCCGCCCTTGGGTGCGATGACCAGCGGGACCATGTTGGCTGCGTCGACCGCAGTCCGGAGGCGTTCCAGGTCCGCCAGGTCGGTGCTGTCGTCTGCGAGGATCCCAATGATGCGGCCGTCCACGGGCCAGGTCCGGCCCACTTGACGCAGTGCAGGGCTCGGGTCCGTGTCTTCCGGCTGCACAGTTGGTGCCGGTGCGGGAAGGCCCAGGCCTGCCGCGACTTCCGTGCAAAGGCGCTCATCAATGTTTGCGAGCGCCTGGAGCTGGCGTACCTTGATGTTCTCCTCGTAGCACTTGCCGAGTTCGAACGTGTAGGCCTGGATCACGTGGTCCTGCTCCACCGGAGTGAGGGAGCGGAAGAACTGCCGCGGCTGGCTGTAGTGGTCATCAAATGTTGCCGGGTTTTGCCGGACCTTGCGGGACTCAGCCACCGGCACGGGAACGTCGATGAAGGCACCCATGTCAGCGCCCGCCAGGAAGGGACATCCGCCGTCGAGCGAGTTGGGCTGGTACGGAGCCACGCCGCTGTGCACGGCATCCTGGTGGAAGCCGTCCCGCAGCATGTCGTTGACCGGCGCGTGCGGACGGTTGATCGGGATCTGGTGGAAGTTCGGTCCGCCGAGCCGGGTCAGCTGCGTATCGATGTAGGAGAACAGCCGGCCCTGCAGCAGCGGGTCGTTGGTGACGTCGATCCCCGGAACCAGATGGCCCGGATGGAACGCGACCTGCTCGGTTTCGGCGAAGTAGTTCGTGGTGTTCCGGTTCAGTGTCATCGTGCCGATGATCTGGACGGGTGCCAGTTCTTCGGGAACGATCTTGGTCGGATCCAGCAGGTCGATGCCCGCGAACATCTCTTCCTCGGTATCGGGGAAGACCTGCACGCCCAGGTCCCACTCGGGGTAGGCGCCGGCTTCGATGGCATCGGCGAGGTCGCGGCGGTGGTAATCGGGATCCATGCCGTTGATGATCTGTGCTTCCTCCCATACGAGGGAGTGCACGCCCAGCCGGGGCTTCCAGTGGAACTTGACCAGGGACGTCTCACCCTTGGCGTTCACAACGCGGAACGTGTGGACGCCAAATCCTTCCATGGTCCGGTAGGAGCGGGGAATGCCGCGGTCGGACATGTTCCACATCGTGTGGTGCTGGGCCTCGGTGTGCAGTGACACGAAGTCCCAGAAGGTGTCATGGGCGCTCTGTGCCTGGGGGATTTCCCGGTCCGGGTGGGGCTTGCCGGCGTGGATGACATCCGGGAACTTGATGGCGTCCTGGATGAAGAACACCGGGATGTTGTTGCCCACCAGGTCGAAGGTCCCCTCGTCCGTGTAGAACTTCGTGGCAAAGCCGCGGGTATCACGCACGGTGTCGGCGGATCCGCGGGAACCGAGCACCGTGGAGAACCGAACAAACACGGGTGTCTGGGCGTCCTTGGCGAGGAACCCTGCGCGGGTAATGCCTTCGGCGGCGCCGTTCGCAACAAAAACGCCGTGGGCTGCCGCACCCCTGGCATGCACCACGCGCTCCGGAATCCGCTCATGGTCGAAGTGGGTGATTTTCTCCCGCAGGTGATGGTCCTGCAGCAGCACCGGGCCGCGGGGGCCTGCCTTGAGCGAATGGTCGGTGTTCTGCAGCCGGGCTCCCTGTGCGGTAGTCAGGTACCGTCCGGACTGCGCGTTTGATGTCTTGGGCGCACCGCTGGGAACACCAGTGGGTGAAACCGTTTCCGGGGCGTCCTGATCCGGCTTTGGCGGCAGCGGATCGTGGGGCTCTGTGGGCTCCGTTAGCGATGGTGCCTGGGGTGCTGGTGCCCCGGGGATGGGAACTTCGTTGGCGGGTGTGCTCTGATCAGGCATAAGGCCTCCATCTCGTCGAACATGCTGGCCGCGCTTGAGGCGCCGCCCCGCCACCACCTTATCGAAAATTAGTAAGGGTACTTAACACATTGCACGCGGGCCCGCCCGTGTCGGCTGGCCGGGGCAAAATAAAAGGACGGATCTGCCTGTAGGGGGGGCACAGGCAAATCCGTCCTTACGGGGCGCTAGCCCCTGCCATCCGACCGAGCCGCAATGGGCACCGCGCCGGATGGACATCCTTAGCCGAGCTCGAGCGGCCCCTGCGCCACTCGTCCCGAAATCTGCTGCTGGGACCGCTTTAGTCCCACAAACCGTCCGCCCATGCCTGATCCCGAAGGTAATCACGGGCCGGGCCGACGCTCCAGAGTTCCCCGCGGGACTCAACGTACCCCATGTCCCGCATGTCCTCGACGGTGTCTTCGCTGCAGCCAAGAACCGTTCCCAAGTCTTTGCCGTCCCCCACCAGAACGACTTCGTGCCGCGCTCCCATGACGACCTCCTGATCCTTCAAGGGCTCCCCCCGGTCCATCCGGAAGGCCTTAGTGCTTATCCAGGAGCATGGCTTCGCGCTCAGTGCTCCACGTCCTGGCGTAGAGGCCCATAGCTGCCTCTTCCCGCAGGGATAAACCAAGGCGGTTCAGGAGCATGTGCGCCTGATAAACCGTCAAGTGCTGGGCACTGCGGCTGACCCTGGCCTTATCTGCCCGGTATAGGTAGGTATCCATGGTGCGGAACCATCGACGGCGCCAGTTCTCCACCGCGGACTCTGCGGCTGTTGCCGCCATCAGCCGGTGCGTGGGCATGACTTTGGCGCTGACCTGGACCGTCATGGCCTGCCTGACGCTTGCGGCACGGGGGCCAAACCCCGCGGTGCAGCTGCGCAGGTGGCTGTCCCAGTAGTAGTCCCAGGAAAGCCGCCGCCGGTCGGGCCAGCTGGAGGCACGGGGACCCTTCATCATGCTGCGCGCCGAATCGAACAGGAGCAGCGAGCCCAGTGCCCACCTGTTCTGAACCTTCGGGAAGCGGGCAGTAGCCCAGGTGCCGAGATCCGATGAGAGTTCGAAAACTTCTTCGGCGAGGGCAAGGCCCTCAACGCCGCCATACTTGGCCAGGGCGGCCTCAACCCTCGGGTCCTGCTGTTCAGCTCCCCCGGGGCCGAGGCGATCCGAAGCCGGCTCCCCGAACGCATGCGTAACGGTGAGGTGCCCAATGACTCCGCTTGCCTGTTCCTGCAACGCACCAAGCAGTGAGTGCAGTCGGTCCAGCGTCTCCTGCGGCGCCAGGATCTTCATTTGCACATGGGCGTTGGAGGGTTCGGAGCAGCGGGTGTAGAACCACCGCTGGGCGCCCCAAACCTGCGCCTGCGCCGCCAGTGGGGTAACCAGTTCTCCAATGATGCCGTCCGCTACATCGAAGCCGCCGGTATAGATGGAAAGTGTCCACCAATGAGTGCTTGCATTAGTTCGCGAGGCGTTTCGAACTGCTGTTAGCTGGCTCATGGCTTTCTTCCTCCGGGTTCAAAGCTGGTTACCCCACTGGGGCGGGTCTAGATAGTTGCTACTGGTTGGTTCTTCCCCCCAATACGAGGGGTGAGTACTAGAACCACTCCCAGCTCTTGGTGGAAACCGATGCCGTGGTCTTCTTCATGTCGTATCCCCTCTTATTATTCGGCTGGTTGCACAGCCGGTCGTGTTTGACTCCGAAAGCTTCCCCCGCCCCGCGGAGGGCTGTCCACAGTTACCAATTTCAGCTTCCTGTCATGTCCGGATGATGCCCGGACGAGCCCCGAAGACACTCCAAAACACCCCCGGAAATGACTCTGAACTGCGGTTTTGTGTTCTTTGGGTGCCGAAAAAGCTGGTTTCGGTGGACAATGGCATTAACCTGCCATGTCAGTTTCTCCGGGTTCCAATTTCGACACGGAACGATTTCCACGGGGGCCAGCCATCCCGGCCGGCAGACGGATAAGGTACCAGTTACCAGCGGGGCGAACCGCGGTCCAGGAGGAAGATTTGCTCGATCAGGTGTCGGTTGAGGTCTACCGCTATGCTGTCTCCCACCCGGGCTGGACGCCGGCGGAGGCATCGGATGCGCTCGGATACACAACGCGTGCGATAGACCGTGCCGTTGACGAGCTTCGCTCCCGCTGCCTGCTGTTTATCGAGGGATCGGAGACTCCGATCTACACCGCAGTCTCGCCGGATGTCGCCCTGGCCGAACTCGTGGACCCCGACGAACGGGCCATGCTGGAACTGCGCACGCGCATTGGCGCCAAACGCCGGGAACTCGCCAGTCTGGTGCCTACCTTCGCTGAGGCACGCCGCCAAGTCGAAGCGGATGCTTCCGTCGAGGTCCTGGAGGACCCGGAGCAGGTCCAGCGGGTACTGATTGAGTATGGCCGCTCGGCGTCCGAACGGGTGCTGATTGCACGTCCGGGACAAGGCTCAAACGCCGATTTCCAGGAAGAGAGCGTCCAAAAGGACCTGGACCTGCTCCGGGGCGGGGTCAAGCGCCAGACCCTGTACCATGCCAGCACCAGGGACCATGTCCCAACGCGCAAGGCTGTGGAAATGATCAGCCACGCCGGCGGGGAGTTCCGAACCCTCCCCTACGTTCCGCTGCGCACGCTCATCTTCGATGACAAAGTAGCAGTGGTGGCCCGGCAGCTGCACAGCTATGACCGTGCCGGGCTGGTCATCCGCGATCCGAACCTCATCGCCCTGTTTTCCATGCTCTTTGAATTCGCCTGGAGCCTTGCAGATCCCTTCCTCGATGAGGAACCCCGGAAAGCGGTGCTGAGCAGCACCCAGCGTTCCGTCCTGGCCGGACTGGCGGCAGGGCACTCGGATGAGGTCATTGCCCGCCGCGTCGGCATCAGCGTGCGCACCTGCCGCCGCCACATCGCGTGGATGCTCGAGGAGCTGAGGGCGGAAAGCAGGTTCCAGGCGGGGATCAAGGCCCACAAGGCAGGCTGGATCTAGGAAACCTGTGTTGCTTGGCGGTCAACTCGGATGCCATGATGTGGCATGACTTTTGAGGAAACCACGGGGTCGGTGCTGACACCGGAAGCACAGGTTGCCCTGGACCGCGCAACGGGCTCGGCCCACCGGCACCACGAGCTGCTTTCAGACCGGGCCTTCCACATCAAACAGTCGGCGGTGCGGGACGTTTTTGACATCTCCATCCGGCCGGGGCTCATTTCGCTCGCCGGCGGCAGCCCGTACCTCCAGTCCCTTCCGCTCGATGGACTGGCCGACGCCGCGGCCGCCATCATCCGTACCCAGGGGCTGGCCGCCCTGCAGTACGGACCGGGCCAGGGCCTCCAGGAACTGCGCGAACTGGCCTGCGAGGTCATGGCAGCCGAAGGAATCACCGGCGCCGATCCCGAGGACGTGGTCATCACCACCGGTTCGCAGTCCGGGCAGGATGTTGCCGCGAAAGTGTTCTGCAACCCCGGCGACGTGGTGCTGTGCGAGGACCCGACCTATGTGGGCGCCCTCAACGCGTTCGAGGCCTACGAAGTAGACATGCAGCCCGTACCGATGGACGCCTACGGGCTCGTTCCCGAAGCCCTCGAAGAACGGATCCAGTCCCTGAAGGCTGCGGGCAAACGGGTCAAGATGCTGTACACGATTCCCAGTTTCAACAATCCCAGCGGGGTCACCCTCTCAGCAGACCGGCGGGATGAGGTGGTCCGTATCTGCCGCGAGAACAACATACTGGTGCTCGAAGATAATCCGTACGGCCTGCTCCGGTTCGACGGCGAGCCGCTGACGCCGCTGCGGGCTGCGCACCCGGAGGACGTGCTGTACCTGGGTTCCTTTTCCAAGATCTTCGCGCCGGGCCTGCGGCTGGGCTGGGCCCTCGTACCGAAGCACTTGTTCCGCCGCTTCTATCTCGCCTGCGAGGCCGTGCTTCTCTGCCCTTCGCCGTTGACCCAGATGATCACCGCGGCGTACCTGCGCGACTTCGACTGGATGGGCCGCATCCGCGACTCACGGAGACTCTATGCGGACCGCTGCGCCGCCATGCTCTCCGCACTGGAAGACCAGATGCCCGACGGCGTCACCTGGACCGTGCCCGAAGGCGGTTTTTTTGTGTGGGTGTCCCTGCCGGAAGGAATCGACACGTACCCGCTACTCACGGAGGCCATCGAGGCGGGCACTGTGTTCATTCCCGGAGCCGCATTCACTCCCGGAGATGAACCGAGTTCCCGGCTGCGCCTGGCGTTCAGCGCAGTCTCCCCTGACGACATCCGGGAGGGCGTGCGCCGCCTGGCACCCGTGATCCGCCGTGCGGTCGGGGACGGCTGAGCGCACGTCCTGGCCGCGGGACGGCCAGTCCCCTGCTACTTGCGGCGCCGCCGGTCGAAGAAGGGGACGACGATCACGAACAGCAGGGCCATGATCGCCAGCCGCCACAGCATGCCGAGGTTCGGAAACAGGATGATGAGCAGGCTGGACACGATGAACGCGCCAGCCAGGATCCAGGCCGTACGCTTCCAGTCAATCTGCGGGCCGCCGCCGTTGCCCGGTCCGGGATTCATTGCCATGCTTCTCCGATCGTTGTCCTCCTTCGAGACTAGTCCAGAAGCAGTGCGGGTTCTTCCAGGATGGCAGCAACATCGGCCATGAAACGGGCCGAAAGGTCGCCGTCGACCACCCGGTGGTCGAATGACCCGCCGAGGGTGGTGATCCACCGCGGAATGACCTCGCCGTCGAGCACCCACGGCTTTTGCTTGATCGTTCCGAACGCCACGATCGCGACTTCGCCCGGGTTGATGATCGGCGTTCCCGTGTCGATGCCCAGGGCGCCGATGTTGGTGATCGTCAGCGTTCCGCCGCGCATGTCGGCCGGCGGTGTCTTCCCTGCCCGGGCCGTACCCGCCAGGTTGTTCAGCGCAAGCGCGAGCTCCTTCAGCGAGAGGTCCTGTGCGTCCTTGATATTGGGAACCATCAGCCCCCGGGGTGTCGCCGCAGCAATGCCCAGGTTCATGAAGTGCTTGACGTGGATTTCGTCGCCCGCCCAGGTGGCGTTGACCGAAGGGTTGCGGGCGGCTGCCCAGATGACCGCCTTGGCCAGGATCAGCAGCGGGGAGACCTTGATGCCCTCAAAGTCGCGGGAGGCCTTGAGCCGCTTGACGAACTCCATGGTCCGGGAAGCGTCTACGTCCACGAAAATGCTGACGTGCGGCGCGCTGAACGCACTGTCCACCATGGCTTTGGCCGTGGCTTTCCGGACACCCTTCACGGGGATCCGTTCAATCCGGGTGTCTTCGGGACCCGCAGCCGGAGTCCAGAAGGTGTCCGCGGAGTCCACTTCGGACTCACGCTGGGCCTGGTAGCTGATGAGGTCCTGCTTGGTCACCTCGCCGCCGGCACCGGTCGCCGGCACGTCTGCGAGGTTGATGCCAAGATCCTTGGCCGCCTTCCTGACGGGCGGCTTGGCCAAGACCCGCTGGAGCAGCTGGTTGAACCGGTCCTGAACGGCTGCACCCGCCGCGGCAACAGCCTGGCTGCGGGGATCCTGCCGCGGAGGCACGGGCGCAGGTTCCGGCCGGGCAGGCCCAGCGGAAGCAACGGGCGCGCTGGGGGCCGGGGGCGCGCTCGGGGCAGGCGGCTGTCCGGCGGAGGAACGCAGCCCGCTGCGCCGCGGACGGCGCTTGACGGCGTCGGCCTTCGGGCCGGTCCCGGTCAGGGACGACGCCGGCGGACCGTCCGGCTCGGCGGCCTGCGCCGTGCCCTGGTTTCGCTTGGTGGTCTTGGCAGCCTTTTTCGCCGGCGCCTTGCCCTCGGCGTCCACCGCAACCTGGAAGATGGGCGTTCCAACCTCGACGGTCCGGCCCTCCTCAACCAGGATGCTGCTGACCGTCCCGGCGAACGGTGAGGGAAGCTCGACGAGGGATTTGGCCGTCTCGATCTCGACAATCACGTCGTTCACGGCGACGGTATCGCCTTCCTTGACCCTCCACTGGACGATTTCGGCCTCAGTGAGTCCTTCACCGACGTCGGGCAGTTTGAATGTTTTCTCTGTCATGGAAGTTCTCGATCTGGCGATGGCCGGCGGACCGGCGGGCGGGAATCTGTCAGGGACGCGGTCAGTAGGAGAACACGGTGTCAACGGCGTCCAGGAGCCGGTCGATATCCGGAAGGTAGTGTTCCTCCACGGCAGCCACCGGATAGGGCATGTGGAAGCCTCCCACCCGGATCACCGGTGCCTCCAGGTGCAGGAAGGCCCGTTCACTGACGCGGGCCGCGATCTCTCCGCCGATCCCGCCGAAGGTGGGGGCTTCATGGGTGACGATCAGGCGTCCGGTGCGGCGGACAGAATCCGTGACGGTGTCAAAGTCGATGGGCGAGATGGACCGCAGGTCGATCACCTCGATGCTGCGCCCGTCCTCCGCCGCCGCCTCTGCGGCTGCCAGGGCAACAGGCACCAGCGGCCCATAGGCGACGATGGTGGCGTCGGTGCCCGGGCGCACCACGTGCGCCGAGAAGGGATCACCTGCCGGGGCTGCGGTGTCCACTTCACCCTTGAGCCAGTAGCGGCGCTTGGGCTCGAAAACGATGACCGGATCCTGGCCGGACATGGCCTGCTGGATCATCCAGTAGCCGTCCTGCGGATTGGACGGCGTGAGGATCCGGATTCCGGCGGTGTGCGCGAAAAGCGCCTCCGGAGATTCCGAATGGTGCTCGATCGATCCGATGCCGCCGCCGTAGGGAATGCGGATGACCACGGGAGCGCTCAGCGCCCCTTCACTGCGGGAGCGCATCTTGGCCAGCTGCGTGGTGATCTGGTTGAAGCCGGGGAAGACGAAGCCGTCGAACTGGATCTCGCAGACGGGCCGGTAACCCCGCAGCGCCAGGCCGATCGCCGTGCCGATAATTCCGGATTCGGCCAGGGGCGTGTCGACCACGCGGTCGGCACCAAACTCCGCCTTGAGTCCTTCAGTGATCCGGTAGACCCCACCCAGGGAACCAATGTCCTCCCCCATAAGCAGTGCCTTCGGGTTGTCAGCGAGGCCGGCGCGCAGCCCTGCATTGATGGCCTTCGCCATGGTCATGGTGCTCATTCGCCGGCTTCCTCCGCGTCTTCCTCGTCATCGTCGGCAAATCCGTCTTCGTAGGCCTGGTGGAACGCCAGCTCCTCGCGGATCAAGGGGTGGGGGTCCGCGTAGACGTCAGTAAAGGAATCCTCGAACACCGGCGGTTCCATCGCCTGGACGTCGGCACGAAGCTTTGCCGCAAGCTCGTCGCCCTCTGCAGCCAGCGCAGCGAAGAAAGCATCGTCGCCGCCGCCGCTGGAACGGAGGTACTTTTCCAGCCGGAGCAGCGGATCACGCGTGGTCCACGCCTGCTCATCCGCAGACAAACGGTACTTGGTGGGGTCGTCCGCTGTTGTGTGGGCGCTCATCCGGTAGGTGAACGCTTCGATCAGCACGGGGCCTTTGCCGGAGCGGGCGTGTTCAAGGGCCCACCGGGTCACGGCATGCACGGCCAGGACGTCGTTGCCGTCCACCCGGATACCCGGGAACCCGTAACCCTGGGCGCGGTTTGCCAGCGGAATCCGTGACTGGACTTCCGTCGGAACGGAGATGGCCCAGTGGTTGTTCTGGCAGAAGAAGACCACCGGAGCGTCATAGGAGGCGGCGAAGACCATGGCTTCGTGGACGTCGCCCTCCGAGCTGGCGCCGTCGCCGAAGTAGGCAACTGTGGCGCCCGCGGGGACCGACGGATCTGCTGCCTGGTCCCTGGCCATGCCCATGGCGTAGCCCACTGCGTGCGGCACCTGTGCGGCGAGGACCAGTGTGTACAGGTGGAAGTTGGATTCCCTGGGGTCCCAGCCGCCGTGGGAGATGCCGCGGAAGCGGCGCAGGAGGTGGGAGAGTTCAAGCCCGCGGGTCAGGGCAACGCCGTGCTCGCGGTACGTGGGGAAGACGTAGTCCTGGGCGGCAAGGGCACGGCCGGAACCGATCTGCGCCCCTTCCTGCCCGGTCAGGGGAACCCACATGACCAGTTCGCCCTGCCGCTGGAGGGCGGTTGCCTCGATATCGAAGCGCCGGATGAGGAACATGTCCCGGTAGAAGGACCGGAGCACCTCGGCGTCGACGTCCAGGGCGTACTGCTCATACAGCTGGTGGCCAACCCGTTCGCCGTCCGGCGTGAGGAGCTGGACCATTCCCTCGGGCGCGCTGCCGGCAGCACGCATGAGGGTTTCGTCCAGCTCCGCCGAATCGAATTCGCTGGCGGGCAGGTGCTCCAGGGCCATACTTCTCCTCGCCGGGCGGGCCGTTGCCCTGCCCCCGCTAGAAATATGCCACACCAGGAATACATACCTGTCATGACATATACGTGGAAGTTACTTCCCACAGCCTAACGAGGGCAGTGCCCCAACAAGCACTTAAGACACGCTAGGAAACCCGGGGGCCTTTTGTATAGGTTGCACATAAAGCGAGGAAACGGGAGTTGGCTTCCGCCTCGCCGATCGTTACCCGGACGCCTTCGGTTCCGAAAGCCCGGACGGACAGTGCCTGCTGCTCCGCCAGCACTGCAAACTCGGGCGTATTCTCGCCGAGGGCCAGCCAGACGAAGTTCCCTTCAGCCTGCGGAATGTCCCATCCCAAGGCCTTCAGCCCGCCCACAACACGGGTCCGTTCCGCGACGAGCGCTTGTATTCTTTCCACAAGTTCGCTGTGGTGGCGCAGGGAAGCGACGGCGGCCTGTTCGGCAATTTGCGACACGGCAAAAGGCACGGCTGCCACCCGCAGGTACTGGGTCAGGTGGGGATGCGAGATGGAATAACCCACCCGCAGCCCTGCCAGTCCGGCACCCTTGGAGAAGGTACGCAGGACCACGACGTTCTGGTGCCGGCGGTACACATCGACACCGTTGACCGCCCCCGGGTCGCGGACGAAGTCCTCGTATGCCTCGTCGATCACGACGATGACGTCCTCGGGGACCTTCGCCAGGAAACCTTCCACTTCATCCCGGGTCAGCACCGGCCCGGTGGGATTGTTCGGGGTGCACAGGAGAACCATCTTGGTCCGGTGGGTCACCGCTGCCGCCATGGCGTCAAGGTCATGGTGCCCGTCGCTGCGCAGCGGAACCTGGACATCCCGTGCTCCGGAGAGACCGACGGAAATGGGATAGGCCTCGAAGGAGCGCCAGGGATAGACCACTTCATCCTGGACACCGTCCTCGTTCTGGCCCGTGAAAGTGGCCAGCAGCTGGTTCAGGGCACCAAGGCTGCCGGCGCCGGTAACGATGTCTTCGGCGGGAACATCAAGGAAGGACGCAAGCTCGGTGCGGAGCGCAGTGGCCAGCGGGTCCGGATAGCGGTTGACGTTCGGGTGGGCACTGATGGCCTCAAGCACCGACGGCAGCGGCGGGAAGGGATTCTCGTTGGAGGAGAGCTTGTAGCTCTCGAGCCCTTCAATCACCACGGGCGGCTTCCCGGCGGCGTAGCGCGGCAACCGGTCTACGACGGGGCGCGGGCGGATACCGGGCGCCGGAACGGACGCAGCGTTGATGTCATTCTCGGTAGTGGTCATGGCTTAAGACTAATGCTCAAATGGTGGTGCCATTGTGACGTGCTCCACAGCCGGCCGCTCCACGGTCTTGGGAACAGAACACCGGCTGTGCCAGCATGGGAGCATGCGCCTGCTGCTGCAAATCCTCGTTAATGGCCTGGCCCTCTGGGTAGCCGGCTGGATCCTGCCCGGAATCACCGTCAGTGAATCAGGAACCATGACCGGAAACGAGACGCTGGACGTAGTGCTGGCGTACCTGTTCATCGGCCTGGTCTTCGGCGTGGTGAATGCCCTGGTCCGCCCCATCGTCCGTCTGCTGGCCTTGCCGCTGACGATCCTGACCCTGGGACTCTTCTCCATCATCATCAATGCCGGCATGCTGATGCTCACCTCCTGGCTCACCAGTTTCACGCCGGTGCATTTCGCGGTCGATTCCTTCTTCTGGACCGCAATACTCGCCTCGATCATCATCAGCATCGTGTCCATGGTGGCGGGTTCCCTCACCGGATCACGCCGCTAGCCTTTCCTTCCTGCAGCTTTGCCATCCGCCCCCGGCGGTGCCTGCTGCTGCGCCGGCTTGTGCGCTTGCTGCGGCGCTCCCTTCGGCACAACCGCCGCAAAGGGAGGCGCCGCCCGGCTGAGCCGGTACAACTGCCGCGTTGCCGTGCCGCCTGCTCCCATCACTGCCGCCAACCCGTCCAAGGACTCCCGCAGGGACGGATCCGTGCTGGCATCGGCGGCTGCCGCGCCCGCGGTGTAGACCGGCAGCTTGTGTGCCGGCCCAAGCCCCTGATCCTCGACGGCCACTCCCGGAACGGGGCCGCCCAGGGTCATGGTGACACGATTGGGGCGGTCCGGGTTGGAGGTACCGTCAGCTCCCGGAACCCAATCCAGCACATGCTCCAGGTGCAGCGCCTGGGTCCCGGCGGGGATCTCGGCGTCACCAGCCGGAGCGGCGGCTGTGAGAAGGTACCGAACCTCCGCGCCCGTGGTGTCCTGGATCGGTCCGACGGCATTGGCGGCATGGATTCCGCCCTGGCTGTAGCCGACCAGGATCACGGCGTCCCCGGCCTCCAGTTCCGCCTGGCGCAGTGCCTCCGCGACGGCTGCCGCAAGATACCGGCTCTGATGGGCGCGGCTTTCAACAACGCCGTAAGTGTCGAAGGGGTTTTCTCCGGCGGTGAGCCCGCCTGCCTGGGTTCCCGGGAGCGTCACCACGAAGACCGGGCCCTCCGGACCTTCCAGCCGCAGCACCTCGATCACGCCGGGATCATTCTCCTCCAGCAGGACGGCACTCCGCTCAAGCAATCCGGCAGCGGTTGCTTCCACGTACACCTGCTCACCGGACCGGCCGGATTTTTCGACCTCGATCCTGCGCAGCCCCCTCCGTCCGGGAGAAACCGCTCCCGCCAGCACTTTGAGGACACCCTCGTCGAAGACCCGCAAAGGCAAGGTTTCGGCGACGGCGCGCTCAGGGAACCCTGCGGCTCCCCGCCCCAGGGCGAGCAGGCTGAGAGCGGTGACCAACGGAAGCCGGTCCGTCCGCTCCATCTGGCCCTCAACCTCGCGGTAGCGCGCAACCGCGGTCATCAGATCCTGTGCGGCCTCGTCGACCATGAGCCGGCACCGCTCCAGCTGTGCGGCTGCCTCGGAGAGTTTCTCCATGGCAGCAGCAGCGGCCGGAGTGGCGCTGTTCCGGATATATCCGTCCTCCGCATACTGGCTACGCCGGAGCTCCCGCGAGATCCCCTCCATCCGTTCCACTGCGCCCCGGAGGACCGCTGCCCGGGATTCGAGGGACTCGAATTCCACCATGACCGACCCGGCACCGCCCCGCACCCGGTATTCCGTGGCCGGGGCGCTGCCCTGCATGCCTAATTCCATGCCCACGCCTCCTCCTCGGCTGCGGCAGCCACTTCCCGGCGGGCCTGCACCGAAAGTGCCAGCGATTCAAGGCACGAGGCGAGCGTCCGTGCACCCTGCTGCACGCACTGCTCGAACTGCCGGCCAGCCGGCGAGCGCCAGGCGTTTTCGTCGACGGAGACCAGGCTGCGCTGTATGTCCCGCAGTTCTTCCGCCAGCCCGTCCAGCTTCAGCGCACCACGCCGGATTTCCTCCCCCTGTCCGGGAAGGCATCTTTCCCACGGTTCGTCCATCCTGTTTGCCTTCCTCTTCCTGCCGCCGGCGCCCCGCCCGCCAGCCAGACGCCGCATCCTGGCCCCAGAGGCAAAACTAAGTACGGGTGCCGTTGGACAAACCGCCGGAACCACCAGCTGTGGACAGGGAGCCCGTCATCACGGCACTGTGGGGGAACATCCGGCCCGCCGTCACAGAGCAGGCCGCCAGGCCGAACGTGGAAGAATTGCCCTATGGCCGATTCTGCTTCCGCACCCCGCGTCCCCCTTGCCTCCGTGACCCCAGCGATCGCGCTGGGCCCGCTGGACGGGCGCTACCGCTCCGCGACCGCCCCGCTGGTCGATTACCTCTCCGAAGCCGCCTTGAACCGCGACCGGACCCACGTTGAGGTGGAGTGGCTGATCCACCTGACCTCGAACTCCGTACTTCCCGGCACCTCGCCGCTCACCGCCGGACAGCAGGCCGCCCTGCGCGAAATCGTGTCCGGCTTCGACGGCAGCTCCGTCAACGAACTGGCCGAAATCGAGCAGGTCACCGTCCATGACGTAAAGGCCGTCGAGTACTTCATCGGCCGCCGCCTGGCCGCTATCGGCATCGAAGACCTGACCAGCCTGGTGCACTTCGGGTGCACCTCCGAGGACATCAACAACCTCTCCTACGCCCTGGGCGTCAAGGGCGCCGTGGAGAACGTCTGGCTGCCCGCAGCCCGCGACCTGGTGAACCGGATTGCCGCCATGGCCGAAGACACCCGCGCCGTGCCGATGCTCTCCCGCACCCACGGCCAGCCCGCCACCCCCACCACTTTGGGCAAGGAACTGGCGGTGACGGCCCACCGCCTGACCCGGCAGCTGGACCGCGTTGCCGGCACCGAGTTCCTGGGCAAGATCAACGGTGCCACCGGAACCTTCGCCGCGCACTACGCCTCTGTTCCCGGAGCGGACTGGCAGCAGGTCGCCAAGTCCTTCGTGGAGCACCTGGGCCTGACCTGGAACCCCCTCACCACCCAGATCGAATCCCACGACTGGCAGGCTGAGCTGTACGCCGACATGGCCCGTTTCAACCGGATCCTGCACAACTTCTGCACGGATGTCTGGAGCTACATCTCCATCGGCTACTTCGCCCAGATCCCCGTGGCCGGAGCAACCGGCTCCTCCACCATGCCGCACAAGGTCAACCCGATCCGCTTCGAGAACGCTGAGGCCAACCTGGAGATCTCCAACGGGCTGCTGGACACCCTTGCCTCCACTCTGGTGACCTCCCGCTGGCAGCGTGACCTGACGGATTCCTCTTCCCAGCGCAACATCGGCGTCGCCTTCGGCCACTCCCTTCTGGCCATCTCCAACGTGGCCAAGGGCCTGGAGCGCCTGAACGTCGCCGAGGACGTCCTCGCAGCGGACCTGGACACCAACTGGGAAGTCCTGGGAGAAGCTATCCAGATGGTCATGCGCGCCGAAGCGATTGCCGGCGCACCGGGCATGGAGAACCCCTACGAACGGCTCAAGGAACTGACCCGCGGCCACCGCGTGGATGCCGAGCGTATGAAGGAGTTCGTCTCCGGCCTCGGCCTGCCCGCCGAAGCCGAGGCACGCCTGCTCGCGCTCACCCCGGCCACCTACACCGGCATTGCCGACGCGCTGGTGGATCACCTGAAGAAGTAAGCCTTAACGCACGACGGCGGGAGGCCGGGTTGAGTACCCGGCCTCCCGCCGTCGTTGTTAAGCGGTCACAGCCGAACGCTAGTCCGCTGCAGCCAGCTGGCCGCAGGCGCCGTCGATTTCCTTGCCGCGGGTGTCGCGGACCGTGGTGGGAACACCGGCGTCGATCAGGGTGTCGATGAACTCCTGGATCACCTCGGGTTCCGGGGACGTCCAGATCGAGCCCGGGGTCGGGTTCAGCGGAATCGGGTTCACGTGGACCCAGCCGCGGCCGCGGGAGTTCAGCTTCTTGGCCAGCAGGGCGGCACGCCACGGGTGGTCGTTCATGTCCTTGATCAGCGCATATTCGATCGAGACGCGGCGGCCGGTGGTGCGGTAGTAGTGGTACGCGGCGTCGAGCGCTTCGTCGACCTTCCAGCGGCTGTTGACCGGAATCAGGTCATCACGCAGCTCGTCATCCGGAGCGTGCAGGCTCAGTGCGAAGGTGACCGGGATGTTCTCATCGGCCAGCTTCTTGATGGCGGGAACCAGGCCCACCGTGGACACGGTGATGTTCCGGGCGCTCATGCCCAGACCCTCGGGGGCTTCGGCAGCCATCCGGTGGACGGCGTTCATGACCCGCTTGTAGTTGGCCAGGGGTTCACCCATGCCCATGAAGACAATGTTGGTGACGCGCTCGGCGTCGTGGCCGCCGTCGCGCCGCTTGCCGCCCAGTCCGCCTTCGGCGATGACCCGGTTGGCCTGGACAATCTGGTCCAGGATTTCCGCGGCGGACATGTTGCGGGTCAACCCGGCCTGGCCGGTGGCGCAGAACGGGCAGTTCATGCCGCAGCCGCACTGGCTGGACACGCACAGGGTGATCCGGCCCGGGTAGCGCATCAGCACGGATTCCACGAGCGAGCCGTCGAAGAGCCGCCAGAGGAACTTGATGGTGTCCCCCTTGTCCGTGGTCAGGCGCTTCACCTCGGTGAGCAGGGTGGGGAACATTTCCTTGACGAGCTCATCGCGGCGCTCCTTGGGGAGGTCGCTCATCTTCTCGGGGTCGGTGGTGTAGTGCTGGAAGTAGTGCACCGAGAGCTGCTTGGCGCGGAACGCCGGCAGGCCCAGGGACTTCAGCTTCTCCTGGCGCTCCGCCAGGGTCAGGTCCGCGAGGTGTTCCGGCGGCTGGGATACGCGCGGCGACTTGAACTGCAGCAGGGGCCGGCCGTCGGGTTCTTTGGCCTGCTCCCAGCCTTCAGTTGCGGGACGCACCTGCGGCACGGCGCCGGCGCTCGGGGCAGCGGGAAAATTCTTGGGGGAAGTCATCCCTTCCATTTTTGCACGCCCCGCGGAATCCCGTTTTTGGCTTAGCCCAGTTCTCACACAGCGGAAACACGCAGGAAACCGGCGCTTCGTAGATTGAGGTGAACCAGTCCGGCAGCCTCGCCCCAGGAGGAACATGTGCAGTTCCCGCTAACCCCGAGCCTGAGCATCCGAGAGGTGCCGTGGTCCAACCCGGTGGGCGCCGACCTGCGGCGGGCGCAGCAGGCTGAGCTGGATGCCCGGTTCGGCGGGATCGACCATGATCCCGCTCCCCCGACGGAGGCGGATACGGCGGTCTTCGTGATTGCCTACGAGCGCAGCTCCGGCCAGCCGCTGGGCTGCGGCGGGCTGCGGCGGCTCGACGAGTCCACCGCCGAGGTCAAGCGAATCTATGTCCTGCCCTACGCCCGGGGCTCCGGGGTCGCGACGACGGTGCTGTCCGCACTGGAATTCCGTGCCCGTGCAGCGGGCTACGGGGTCATCACCGCGGAGGCCGGATCAGCCCAGTCGGACGGCCGGAAGTTCTACGAACATGCCGGTTACATGGTGGTTCCGAATTTCGGTCTGTACACCGGCCTTCCGCATTCCACCTGTTATGCCAAGGTGATTGAGCCCGGGCTGCGGTCGACGGCTCTGAGCACCTCTTTCCCGGGGGCCGGGAAGTCCCGGCGGATTTCTCCGGATGCGTTCTAGCCGGCCTCGAGCGGGCGGGCGTGCCCGCACGGCGGCAGGGGAACAATCGGGGACGTCCGCTGCTGGTACTGCGCGTACGCAGGGTAGCGGCCCCTCGAAATGCTCTCGGTAAAGACAGTGGACCCGGCAAAGAGCAGCGTGAGCAGCAGCGGGCCGGTAATCGTGGCGTGCAGCCAGGTTCCGGAAGCCGCAATCGCGAAACCGTAGAACAGCCACCACTGGGCCTGTTCGAAGAAGAAATTGGGATGCCTGGAATAGTGGAAGAGGCCGGTCTGCACGAAACCTGTTTCCGGCTTTCTTCCGGCGGCCTTCTCCGCTTTCTTCCACTGCTGGAAGTTCCACTGCTGCCGGTCTGCCGTCGTCTCGCCCGCCAGGGCAGCGAGAAAGAGGGCAGCCAGGATCCAGTCCCAGGGACCAAGCGGACGCGGGTTCTCGTACGCTGTCAGCGCCGGCAGCGTCATCAGCCAGATGATGAGGTTCTGGTAGAGGCTGATGAAGCCCAGGTTGAACAGCTGGAACTGCCAGGGACGCATACGACGGCGGAGGATACCCCAGCGGTAGTCTTCCCCGCCCGGCGCGTACCCGCCCTTGCGCGCGAAATTGAAGGTCAGCCTGGCGCCCCACAGGCTAACCAGCACGGCCATCAGCACCAGCCGCGCATCCCAGCCGGACGCCGCGGCGAAGACCCACACGTAGGCCACGGGCGTCAGCGACCAGATGCGGTCGGTCCAGGAGTATTCGCGGGTGATCAGCGATAGCACCCAGGTGGCCAGGGCGGTTGCGGCAAAGGTCCAGAGACAGACACGAACCGGGTCCATCCTTGGAGAATACGGCGGTACCGGCGCCGGCGGCAGGCTTTGCCGGCCTTCCGCCGTTGCGGGCGCTACATCCGTGCGGAGTCGTCAGAGCCTTTGATGGCCCGGGCGACGCTGGCCAGGTGGGCTGCCATCGCTTCCTCCGCCCTCCGGCGGTTCCGGGAGCAAATGGCATCGACGACGGCGAGGTGTTCGGGGAGCGAGACGGCCGGGCGGCCGGGCTGCATGGCCAGCCGGAACTGGTACCGCACACTCTGTCCGCGCAGCCGCTCGATTGTGGCCGCGGCGGTGCGCTGGCCGCTGATGTCGATGATCCTCTGGTGCAGTTCCTGGTTGGCCTTCGAGTAGCTGAGCAGGTCCCCGGCAGCCACGGATTCTTCCATCCGCCGTGCGAGGCCGCGAAGCTCGGAGATGCCCTCCTCGGTAATCCTCTCGGCGGCTTTGCCCGCGCACAGGGCTTCGACGGCGGAGCGCACTTCGACGATCTCGATGGCCTCTTCTTTGGAGACAGCCCGGACGCGTGCTCCGCGGTTCTGGATCCGTTCCACCAGTCCTTCGACCGTCAGCTCGGCCAGCGCCGAGCGCACCGTGGACCGGCTGGCGTTGTAGTCGCCGCAGAGGTCGGCCTCCACGAGGCGCTGGTTGGGTGCGAGCTCACCGGCGCGGATAGCCGAGCGGATCGCGGCAACCACCGCTCCGATGTCCGTGGATACCGCAGAAGTACGAGCCATCACTCTCCAGGTTTCACAACTATCTTGTTGACAAAAAGGTAGCATCTGCAGGAAACGGTGGCCCTGCCGGGTGCGCGGGTCGTTGCACTTGGCCGGAATCCGGTGGAGTATTCGGGAACACTCTGAACCTTTTGAAGGACCATCAATGACAACGGCTACTGTTCTGGGTCTCGGCGAAGCCGGGCGGATCTACGCGGCTGGTCTCGCCGCGGCGGGGTTCCGGGTGTTGGCCTACGATCCCTATACCGACGCACGGGCGGAAGGCATAGACCAGCGCAGCACCCTGCACGAAGCCCTTGCGGGGTCCGATGTCGTAATCAGCCTGGTGGGTGCCGCGGCCGCCGAAGCCGTAGCCGCCGACGCACTGGAGCTTGCACCGCCGTCGGCCGTGTATGCGGACTTCAACACGGCCTCTCCGCTCGCCAAGAAGGCCATGGCTGCAGCCGCGCAGGTGCTCGGCATCCGGTTCGCGGACGTCGCGGTGCTGGCACCCGTTCCCCGCAGCGGGATCCACACTCCCCTGCTGGCCAGCGGAGACGGTGCGGAAGCCGCCGTCGAGCTCTTTTCCCGCCGTGGTGTCCCCATCGAGCCGATCGGAGCCGAGGCCGGCGACGCCGCTGCCCGGAAACTGGTTCGCAGTATCTTTATGAAGGGGCTGGCTGCCCTGGTGATCGAGACCGCGCAGGTAGGGGACATCGCCGGCGTCGGGGACTGGATCCGCAAACAGATGGCAGCCGAATTGGGGCCCGACGGCGATGCGATGCTGGAGCGGCTGTTTTCCGGTACGGCTGCCCATGCCCCGCGGCGCAGGCACGAGGTGCAGGACGCGCTGGACTACGCGCGGGAGGTGGGCGCCAGGTCTTCGATGACCGAGGGGACCCTGGACTGGCTGGCCTGGATCGAAGCGAACGGGCTTCCGGTTGGCGGACAGGAAGGAACGAACGATGCGCCGTGAGCTTACTGAACCGTCGGCCCGCGCCCGGGAGCTGGTGAAGGGCGGATACGACGTCCACGTCCACATTGCCCCGGACGTGATGGAGCGGAGGATTGATGATGTGGATCTCGCCGTGAGGTTCCGCGACCTCGGGATGGCCGGCTTTGTCCTGAAGTCCCACTACGTGCCGACGGCGGAGCGGGCGGCAGTGGTCCGCAAGGTGAGCCCGGATGTCGACGTGCTGGGCGCCATCACCCTCAACGCCTCGGTGGGCGGGATGAATCCCATAGCCGTGGAAGTGGCAGCGCGGAGCGGAGCGCAGTTTGTCTGGCTGCCCACCGTGGACAGTTCCAACCAGCGCAGCTGCCTGGCCGAGGAGCCCGACGGCGCAACCCCGCCCATGTGGGCGCAGCTCCAGGAGGACCTGCGGAACGCCGGCATGGCGGCTGACGCGGTGGAGCCGCTGGCCGAAGACGGGTCCCTGCGGACCGAAACGCTGCAGGTGCTGGACCTGATCGCCAAGCATGACCTCACCCTGGCCACGGGGCACCTGCATGCGGCTGAGTCGGCGGCGGTCGTTCCCGCTGCCCTTGAGCGCGGGGTACGGCGCATCGTCATCACCCACCCGGAATTCACGTCCCAGCGCATGGCCCTGGACCGGCAGGTCGAGCTGGCGGCCCAGGGTGCACTGCTGGAGCGCTGCCTGACCACTCCCCTCACCGGCAAGGTCGACTGGGACCTGTGGTTCTCCAATATCCGCTCCGCCGGACCGGAGCACTCCGTGATCAGCAGCGACCTGGGCCAGCCGTTCAATCCTCCGGTAGAGGACGGCCTGGCGATCGCCGCGGACCTGCTGCTGCGGGAGGGGTTTACCGATGAGGAGGTGAGGATTATGACCGTGCACAACAGCCGGTGGCTGGCCGGAGCCGATCCGCTCCCCGGCGCGCCCGCCCGGAAGGACCCGGCTAGTAGTCGATCCGGCTGACCGCAGCGTTCCACGCTTCGAAGGGCGCGGTGCGGGTGTCTCCGGAAACCTGGACCACCGGCATGGAGCGCTCCTCGAGCGGAGTGTCGAAGTACTCGTAGAAGACTGCGTCATCGAAGCCGGCGCGCGCGGCGTCGTGCCGGTCCGCGGCGAAAACGACGCGGCCGATCCTGGCCCACAGGGCGGACGCGAGGCACATGGGGCACGGCTCGCAGCTGGTGTAGAGCACGGCCCCGCTCAGGTCGAACGTCTCCAGCGCAGCGCAGGCGTTGCGGATCGCCGTGACTTCGGCGTGGGCGGTGGGGTCGTTGCTGGAGGTTACGCGGTTCACGCCGTCGAAGGTCTGTCCGTCCGCCGTGAGGATAACGGCCCCGAACGGTCCGCCGCTGTCGGCGACGTTTGCGGTGGCCAGGTCGATGGCCCGGGCCAGGTAATCGGCATCAGTTCTCATGGGTACTGCCCCCTGCGATCAAAGCCCCGGCGGTCTTTCCGCACGGGAAAATGCCAGGTTGTTAGCACCTGTTCGTGCCCGCCTTCGCAGTGATCAGACTAACATCCCGGCGTGTGCCGGCTTCAGTTGGCGTGTTAGTTTGTCGCTGGTTCGACCATCGGAAGGAACAGCATGGCCCACGAAGCATGGACGCCTGTCAGCACGCACGCCCTGGCACTGGGCGAAGGACTGCGCCCAGCGCCGGGCGGGGTCCGCTGGGTGGACCTGATGGCCGGAGAGCTCTATGCCTGGACGCCGGGAAGCAACGGCGGGCCGGTGCTCACCCACAAGCTGGACCGGCCCCTCGGCGTCGCTGAACTGGACCGTGCGGGCCGGCTCATCGCCGCCGCCGGCACCGGCATCACCGAGCTTCTCGACGGCGGCGGGGAACGTGTCCTGGCCGATACCGGACTGGATCCTGCCCGCTACCGCGTGAACGACGGCGCTTTCGCCCCGGACGGTTCCTTCTGGTTCGGCACGATGGTGCACGACGGGTCGGAGCCCGCCGGCGCCGTCTGGCGCTGGGACCCGGCGAGCAACGACGTCGTGAAACTTCTTGAGGGCATCAGCACACCCAACGGCCCGGCGTTCCTTCCCCAGGGTGCCGGCGTGCTGGTGGCGGACTCGGACGCGGGCCGCATCCTGCACACCACGGTGGCCGATCCGGCGGCGGTCACGCCGTTTGCGGATGTAGCCGGCGGGTCTCCGGACGGCATGCACATCGACGCCCGCGGGCGGATCTGGAATGCGGTGTGGGGAGCAGCCCGCCTCGACGTGTACGCCGAAGATACCCAGTTGCTGGGCTCTGTCCCGCTGCCGGTGAGCCAGCCAACCAGCGTGCTCGTCACTACGGGCCCGGATCCCCTGCTGCTGGTCACCAGCGCGCTGACGGGACTGAAGGAACCGGCCGCGCTGGACGGCTTTACGCTCGGAGCGCCGCTGTCCCGGGTACTGCCGGGCTTCGTGGCGTAAGCCGGCTACCTGCCGACGAACCGGCTGCGTCCGGCGAGGAAACCCATCCCCGCCGCGGCAGCACCGATGCCCAGGAACATCAGCGCAGCGGGCGTAAAGGATCCCGTGGCCGTGTAGAGGACCCCGACCAGGAGCGTGCCGGAGGACCCGATTCCGTAACCGAGGCACTGCATCATTCCCGACACCCGGGCGGCGGTGGGAGCATCGCGGGTCCGCAGCACAATCATGGTCAGGGCCAGTGCGGTCAGGCTGCCCTGCCCCACGCCCAGCATCACTGCCCACACCCAAATCAGGTCCAGCGGTCCGAGGATCGTGAGCGCGAACCCTGCTCCGGTGAGCAGGGCGATGCCGGCATTCAACCAGCCCTGGCTGCGGAGCCGGGCGGCCAGCGGCGGGGCGAGGAAGGAGCCCAGCACCTGGACCACGATCGAGCCCGCCACCACGTAGCCGGCCGCGGCGCCGTCGATCCCCCGTTCCCGCAGGATCGGCGCCAGCCAGGCGAAGACGCTGAAGGACATCATGGCCTGCAGGGCCATAAAACCGGTGATCTGCCAGGCCAGCGGCGAGCGCCAGACGGAAGGGCCGGCGTCGTCCTGTTTGCGGTCCGGCGCGGGACGGCGCCGCAGCGCCAGCGGCGCGAACAGCAGCACGACCACGACGGCAGGCAGCGCCCAGAAGCCCAGCGCTGCCTGCCACGATCCGGAGGCTCCAAGCAGCGGCTGGGTGAATCCGGCCCCCAGCGCGGCGGCAGCGCAGATGGATCCTGTGTACAGGCCGCTCATGAGGCCCAGGCGGTGCTGGAAGTCGCGCTTCACCAGGGTTGGGAGCAGGACGTTCACGATGCCGATGCCCGCACCGGCGGCGACGGTTCCGGCGGCCATCGCGGCGAAATCGCCGGTACCGCGGACTGCCAGCCCGGCGGCCAGGACGATCATGGCGATGAGGATGGTCCGTTCAATGCCCAGTCTCCGGGCCAGCGCGGGTGCTGCGGGGGCCACCATTCCGAGCAGCAGGACCGGCCCGGTGGTCAGGGCAGTCACCAGGACGGCAGGCATTCCCGAAGCGGCAGTGATCTCCGGAAGGATCGCGGAGAAGCTGGAAAAGACGGTGCGGAGGTTCAAGCCAATGAGCACTATGCAGACGGCCAGCAGAACGGATGCGGTCCGCCGGGTTGGTGCCTGCGAGGGCGCCGTGCGCTCCGGTGCCTGCATCAGGGTGTTGTCCATGTCTTCGGTGTCCTCTCTCGAGGACAAGCCCCGTACGTTCGCAGGACAACGGTACGAGCAACCTTGTGGCCTGACCAAAACGCCCCCTCCCGCCGAGAGGACAGTTACGGCTGGTTTGAGCGCTCAAACCGGCCGTAACTGGCCTCTCGGTGGAAGGGAGGCTCGGCGAAGAAGCCGGCTAGGACACCGTGAAGGGCAGCACCAGCCGGGACGGATGCTCGGCGTCGCGGTAGACCTTGTGCGTCACCGGGCGGCCCACCGGCAGGTGGAAGGCATCCGGCGGCAGCAGTGCGTTGTGCTCGTCGGCCAGCGGCTCGTTGTTGGAGAGTTCCGCGACCAGCTTGTGGCCGGGCAGGAACGTGTTCGCGAACGGGTAGAGCCGCACCACGTACTCTTCGACCTTCCCCGGTTCCACTGGCACTGAACGGGTGTGCGGGTGGTACGGGTTGCCCTCGGTGGTGCGCTCTTCGTCCAGCTCCCGGTGCGAGGCCTTTAGGTACCCCGTAGTGATGAGCTGGCGCTTGCCGTTCGGCGCCGCATCCCAGAGCCGCAGGATGAAGTTGGTATCCGGCTGGTCAATTTCCACGAACAGGTGCGCGGCTCCGGTGCCGATCATTTCGACCCGCTCCTCAAACACGTCGGTGCTCCAGGACAGGATTTCCACCTTGTCCGTCACGGTCAGCGGGGCCTGGTAGAAGCCGTCCGGTGCCGCGTATTCCGTGCCCATCAGCTCGGGTTCGACGCCGAGCTTGCGGCGGGTGCGCAGGTACAGCGGCTTGTACTCCACTTCCTTGGGCGGCCAGGCATCAGCAGTGACAACCTCGCGGGAGCCTTCCACGAACACGCTGACCGCGGGCTCGTCCATGACACCGTTGTCGATGCCCTTGATCCAGTAGTCGTACCAGCGGAACATCTTGTCGTGCTCTTCGATGAAGGGCCGGGACTGCATGGGCGGGTAGGGCCCAATGTCCAGCTTCTTCGGACCCTTCAGGGCGTCGAAGAGCTCGATTGTGCCGTCCAGCGTCCAGCCGCGGCCCTGGTCCAGCTGCAGCCAGACCGGGATGTCGATGTTCGGTGCCAGGGTGATCGGATTGCGCTCTTCGTACCACTCGCCGTCGACGTCGTTCATCACAATGTCGAACCAGGCTTCGTGGTTCACGGGGTAGTTCAGCACATGGACCAGGTTCGGCCAGGCCGCAATATCGGGATCGGCCAGGCGCTTGGCGACCAGCTTCTTCAGCTCTTCCGGGGAGTACTTTTCCACCATCCGGGACTTCACCCGGTCGGTGAACGCCCAGCCGGAGTCACCGCCGCGGCCTTCCCGGGCGGCCCGCGGCATAAACCACATCACGCCGCCGTGGTAGGTGGTTTCGTAGAAGTCGTAGTGCCCGCCGGAGACGAAAATCGCCTTCAGGTGCGGGGGCCGTTCGGCGGCGGCAAGGACCTGCATGGAGCCGAAGTAAGAGATGCCGACCATGCCCACGTTGCCGTCGCACCAGGGCTGCGCGGCCACCCACTCGATGAAGTCATAAGCGTCCTGGCCCAGGGACACCCCGCCGGCGTTGTAGTTGCCGATGTGCTCGCCGCCGGAGTCGCCGGAACCGCGCAGGTCGCCGATGACGTGGACGTAGTCTTCCTTCACGATCCTGGCTATGTCCCCGGCCTCGATGCAGCCGTCCCACATAGGGCTGGGCCGGCGCTGCGGCGGCATGGTCAGCGCCATGGCCTGCAGTTCCTTGCCGTACGGGCTCAGCGCAACCAGCGCGGGGCGCGGTTTGTCCCCGGCACCCTGGTACGCGTCGGCAGCGAGTTCGACGCCGTCGCGCATCGGAACGCGTAGGTCCTTCTGGACCGTGATGGGCATTCCGCCGGCATTAATCGTCTGGAAAGTGGCCATGAGTGGTGCGGCTCCTCTAGGAAATCTGCTGGGTGTACCGGCTGCGGTAGCCGTCGAGGGTAGTGAAGAAGGGCGAGGGCTCAAGCGTGGGGTCGGCGGTGTAGCCGAGCTCCGCGGCGACCTTTTCGAAGGGCGAGTAAACCGAACCGGTTTCTTCCAGCCCGGCGTCGAGCGCCCCGGTGACGCTGGCCCGGATCCGTGCTTCCAGCGCCAGGGACTCGTCCAGTGCGCGCCGGGCCTGCGCTGCATCAAGTTCGACGCCGTAGGGCTCACCGTCCGCCCCGCGGTACGGGTGGCCCAGGTACAGGCGTTCCGGCCGGACCTCATCCCGGAGGTACACGAGGCTGGAACGGTACGCGGCCGGATCCGTGTAACCGGGGAACCGGTTGGCGGCACCGTGAATCTGCACGGCGTCGCCCACGAAGACGGCACCGTCCAGCTGGTACGCCACGGACCCCGCCGTGTGGCCCGGAACGGAATGCACCTGTACTCGCACGTCTCCGCCGAGGGACAGGGTTTCCCCGCCGCGCAGCAGCACAGCCGGTTCCATCTCGCCGGAAATCACGGCCTGGGCGGACCTGGCCTGCTGCTCCACGCCGTCGGGCGCGTTCAGGTACCGGTGACGGCCGTGGACGTACTCCTCCACGTGCGCCCGGCGCGAGCGCAGCAGCGGCGCGTCCGCCTCGTGGATGACGACTTTCGCCTTGCCCCCGGTGAGGTCGTAGAGTGCCTGTGCTCCCCCCAGGTGGTCGATGTGCCCGTGCGTGAGCAGGATCCAGCGGACCTCCTCGATGCTTCGTCCCAGCGCTTCCAGGGCAGGGAGCAGTCCTTCCGCCGGGGAAGAAGCGATGCCGGTGTCCACAATGGCCGGCTCCGGTGCGTCGATGAAGTAGCTGTACAGCCCGAACCGGCCCCAGGGCGAGACCAGCGGATGGACTGCGGCACTCACTGTGAGGCTCCCCCGCGGAGGAACTTTCCGGCTTCCGCCAGGGCACCGTAGAACTCCGGAATCCAGGAGAAGTTGGCGACGAACCCGTGGTTCGCGCCGTCGTACCGGCTCAGCACGGTCTCGCCGCCGGCGCTGCGCAGGCGCTGGGCGTAGAGCTCACCTTCATCGCGCAGCGGATCAAACTCCGCGGTAATGACCAGCGCCTTGGGCAGGCCGCTGAGGTCCTCGCGCTTGATCGGTGAGACCAGCGGGTCGGAGGGGTCGGCCCCGCTGTCCAGGTAGAACGCGTTGAAGGGTTTCAGCCCTGCGGTTTCAAGCCCGTAGCCCACGGCGTTTTCCCGCATCGAGGCATAGCGGTCGGCGTCGAAGTCCAGGTCCAGCGACGGGTAGAAGAGGATCTGGTGCGAAATCGCGCCAAGTCCTCGATCCTTGGCCATGGCGGTAACGGCGGCGGCGAAGGTGCCGCCGGAGCTGTCGCCCGCGACCGCGAGGTCCTTGCCGTTCCAGTCCAGTTCCCCGGCCTGCTCCGTGACCCATTCCACGACGCCGTAGCAGTCTTCGAGCCCGGCCGGAAAAGCGGCTTCCGGTGCCAGCCGGTAACCGACCGAGATGACCTTGTAGCCGCTCTCATTTGCCAGCGCACGGGCCACGTGGTCGTGGGTGTCCAGGCTGCCGAGGAAGAACGCGCCGCCGTGGAAGTAGACAAGCACACCGTAGGAATCGGCATCCTCCGGGGTGTAGATCCGCACCGGCACGTCACCGGCCGCAGTTGCTGCCACGGTGTCCTGGACACGGTGCACCGGAGTACGGTCTGCCAGGGGCGGAACCTGCGCCTCCTCGCCGGCACGCATGGCTGCAGGATTCAGCGGTCCCTCCGGGGGCGCCGGAATAGTGGCAAGGATCTTGGCAATTTCGGGATGAATAGGCATATCTGATTTTCGCTTACTTGGCCGCAGCCTGCTCGGGGAAGGCGTTCTCAACGGCGTTGGCGTTCCAGCCCATCCGGGAAAGACGCTGCAGCTCGTCGGTGGCCGGCTTGCGGGTGGCCTGGTAGAGGGCCAGTGCTTCCTTTACGGATCCCGCTTCGAGGAAGGCATCGGCAAGGCCGCCGGCATCCTGGATCGCAGAGTTTGCGCCCTGGCCCTGGTGGTGCAGCATGGCGTGCGCGGCGTCGCCGAGCAGGGCCACACTGTCCGTGTGCCAGTTTGCTACCGGATCGATGTCGAAAACGGAACGGCTGGTGACCTGGCTGAGGTCCAGGTTCCGGGCAATCTTCACGATCCGCTCGTCAAAGCCTTCGAGCAGGGACACCAGGTAATCGTTGGTGATCTCCGGTGCCCAGGAGCCGTCCTCGGACGGGGCGGTGATGTCGTAGGAGAGCTGGCCGCGGTGCGGCAGCGGGAGGTTGTAGGCAATGGTGCCGTTCTGGCCCATGTAGAAGCGCGGGTTGTTGTCCTCGGTTCCCAGGCCGAAGGCATCGTCCAGGGAAATGACGGCACGGTAGGCATGCTCTCCGGCGAAGACCGGCTCCTGGTCGGAAAACAGCTGCTTGCGGACCAGGGACCGGATGCCGTCGGCGCCGATGACTACATCCGCGGTAACCGTGTTGCCGTTTTCGAAGGTCAGCTTGGCCTGCCCGCCCAGGTCCTCGATGGAGGTGAGCTTGTGGTCCAGGTGGACCACCTCAGCCGGGAGCACGCCGAGCAGGGCTTCAATGAAGTCCCCGCGGTGGATGATGCGGGTGTGGTTGGGCTGTTCGAAGTCGTTTAGCTGCGGCCAGACTTCCTGGGCCAGGACCTGCCCGCCGTCCGCGCTCAGGATTTCCAGGTAGTCGCTGGGCGAGCTGACTGCAGCGATCTCCTCGAAGATGCCCCACTGCCGGAACAGCTCCACTGTGATGGGCCGCAGGCCAATACCGGCGCCAACCTGGCCCAGCGCGGGTGCCTGCTCGTAGACATGTACGTTCTGGGCACCGATGTTCCGCAGTGCGATCGCGGCGGCAGCGCCGCCGTAGCCGCCGCCTACGACGGCGATGGACAGGTTCTGGATTTCTGAAGTCTTCATGGCTGGATCACTTTCTGACAGGACGGCGCGTCGCTGCGCCGAGGAAGGGATGCTGGATCAGGCGTGGATGGAGAGGAAATCGGCGGGATTGTCGATAAAGAGAGCCTTGATGGACGCTTCGTCCAGGCCCGCCCGGCGCAGGTCCGGGATCAGGTCCTCGAAGATGTAGTTCACGGTGTGGCCCTTGACGCCGGGCCAGCCCAGCGGGCTGCAGTTGGCGTCGGCGGAGGCCAGCAGCTGGTTCAGGTGGCCTTTTTCCACCAGGTCCATAAAGTGGTCCAGGCGCTCCTTGCGCGGCCGCGCCCAGAAGGGCGGATCCGGGAGTTCGGTCTCATACCCGAAGGTGTCGAAGCCGATGCGCCCGCCCTGGCTCATGATCCATTCGCTGGGGGTGTTCGGGGCGTTCAGTCCATCGTCGGCGTGGCCGAAGAGCACGCGGTCCAGCGGCAGCCCTTCCTGGTTGAAGATCTCGATTGCCGGCTGCGGGTCGATCGCCAGGTGGGTAAGGATCGGAACGCCGGTGGCCGCTGCCGCCCGCGCTGCAGCACGGTAGATGCGCTTGTCGAGTTCGGTCATGCGGCCGCCGCGGCTGACGCCGACCTTGATCACACCGGCCTTGGCGCCGGTGTCCCCGATCCCAACGGTGATCTCATGGACGAAGACCTTCGCCAGGTACTCCACGGAAGCGCGTGCGAAGTGCGGCAGGGCGGTGTCGCCGCCCACGAATCCGGTGCAGGCAACAATGTGCACGCCGGTCCTCTTTGACAGGGACTTGTAGTAGTCCACGTCGCGGCCGTTGCAGATGCCCGTGGCGTCAACGAAGGTGCCGCCGCCGTATTCGTGGAACTGCCGCAGCTTCGGCACGGTCTCCGCGTACCGTTCTTCCGGCGTCTTCCACCATTTTGAGTCCAGCTCGCTGCCCGGCATGCCGTAGCCAATGTGCTCGTGGACCGCCACGATTCCCAGCTCTTCGGCCGGGATCGTGCCCAATACTGTGTTTACCTTCGACAAACCAACACCTCGAAAAATTAGTTGAAACCTGTGGGAGGCCCGCTCTAGCGGACGGAAAGAAGCCGCTGGGGATTCTCGGCGGTGATGAGCCGGGCATCCGCCTCGGAGAGACCCTGCTTCTGGAGGAACGGCAGGAAGCTGGTCAGCACGTGGCCGTAGGGAAGGTCATAGTCCGGCTGCCCAAAGGCGGCGCCAATAGCGTTGGAAGAGAGCAGAATCCGGTCTGTGCAGCCGGCATCCACGAGCTCCAGGACTAAGGCTGCGCGCTCGGAATCGTTCAGGTAGCTGGCGTCGTCGTTCAGGCCCACATGGTCGATCCCCACGTAGGCTCCCAGGCGGGCAATTTTGACGGCGGTGCCTGCCGCGTCTTTGCGGTCCAGCCCGCCGACCACCACGCGGTCCGCCGGCAGCCCTTCGTCCAGCACCAGTTCGAGTTCGCGTACGGGCTCGGTGCCGAACCGCAGGGAAACGGGAACACCGGTAGCCAAGGCCGTGCGGGCCGCACCCCGGAAAAGGCTCTCCTCGGTGGGCGTGATTCCGGAGCGGTCCGCTGCCGTGGCAACCAGCCCGGCAGCTGCCCGGCGTTCCAGGCGCGGAATCACCATGCCCTCACTCACTTCCCTGGAGAACAGATCCGCAAACTTCTCTGCCGGCCACGGCGTGGGAGGGTTGGTCTGCGGGGTGAGGAAGTACCCGCCCAGCATCTCCTCGGGGCCCATGCCGGTGGAAGCGACAATGTGGACGCCGGTGGCCCGGGACAGCGCCTCGTAGAGCGGCAGGTCCCGTCCGTGGAACATGCCGGTGCTATCCACTACGGTGCCGCCGCCGGCACTGCGGAAGTCTTTCAGCTTTCCGGCCAGCACCTCGAAGATCGCCGCGCGGTCCAAAGTGATGTCCGGGGCATATTCGGCTCCGGGAATGACCGAAAGCAACGCTTCATGGATAGCTGTGACTCCCAGCTCGGATGCGGGGACCGGACCCAGGACAGTGTTTACCCGAGGGCCGGAAGGGGTGCTGGCGTCGTCGCCGGCGAAGTCGCTCACGTGGCGTCTCCTTGGAAGATCGGGGCGGAGGCGGGATGTGACCTGGGCCATGCCCCGCTGCTGTGTGGCTATCCTCACAGTTTTCTTTACACGATGTCAAGCAAAACCTTTTCAATGCGTTTGTGACGCAGTCGCACTGTTGTTGCTATTGACACGCTGTAAAGGTTCACCCACACTGTCTCCTGTGACGCCGGTCACCGACACCCCCTCCGTCTGACCACACGAAACGAAGGAGTTTCAGCGATGAGCCAGAACATGCCGACGGCGGGTGGTGGCTCCGTTCGGGCAACCTTCCTTGCCGCCTACAGTGCCGTCACCCTCGCCCAGATGACCAACGCACTGCCCGGAGCCCTGAACGGCACGTTTGCGGCCGAGTTCCACACCTCGGGCGCCGGACTGACCTGGATCGCCGGGGTCTTTATGATCGGCGTCGTTGTATTTGAACTCAGCTGGGGCGTCCTCGGAGACCTCTTTGGCCGGAAGAAGCTGCTGCTCGCCGGGGCAGGGCTGACCATCGCCGGAGCCGTGCTCGCTGCGCTGGCGCCGGTGACCGGCGTAATGATTGCCGCCCAGGCTATTGGCGGCATCGGCGCCGGCATCCTGTTCCCCATTTCCCTCTCGATGATCGCCGCCATCACCCCGGACCCGCGGGCCCGCGCCAAGGTGATCGCCACCTGGGCAGGCTTCCTCTCCCTGGGCGCCGTTATCTCCCCGGTGCTGGCCGGGCTGACTTCGCAGCTCTTCACCATTCCGGGCGCGACCCCCGGCGACCCCAATATCTACAGCGGCTGGCGGGTGGCCTACTTCGTAGCCGCCGGACTGGCAGCGGTGCTGCTGCTGCTCTCACTGAAGGCCCAGGACTCTGCGGCTCCGCAGGGCCGCAAGCTGGACCTTCCCGGCCAGGCAACCCTGGCCCTGGGGCTGATCGCCGCCCTGTTCGCAACGGTCACCGCCGTGGATTCCGGCTTCGGCGCACCGGTGGTGATCGCGGCCTACGTTGCAGGGGCCCTGCTGCTGGGTCTGTTCATCCTGATCGAGTCCCGCACCCCGCAGCCTCTCATCCACCTGTCCCTGTTCAAGAACCGGGCCTATTCGATCACCGGCATCGTGGCCGTGACCGGCATGTTCGCCTTCCTGGCCGTCTGCTTCAGCACCTCCGTGGCCGTCGGCGGCCTGGCGCTCACCGAAACCTGGAAGGTCGGCGTACTGTTCGTCTTCATCCAGGGACCCGCGTTCATCTTCATCCCCGTGGTGGGCTGGCTTATCCACCACGCTGCCCCGCGCTGGGTGCTCACCGCAGGCTTCGCGCTGATGGCCGCCGCCGGGTACTGGCTCTCCGGGTTCTCCCTGGGCACGCCCGAAGCGTTCGGCGGCACGCCCTGGACGGCGTTCATCCCGCCGCTGGCCCTGCTGGGCACCGGTTTCGCGCTGACCGTTGGATCCGTCACCGCCGTCGCCATCAACACCGTGGCACCGCAGGAAATCGGCATGGCCTCAGCCACCACCAACCTGCTGCGGGACCTGGGCTTCGCACTCGGTCCGGTCATCGGCTCCGCCATCGCCTTCAGCGTCGGCGCTTCCCTCTTCGCCGCCCCGCTGGCCGGGATCCTCGGCGGCGCCGGCCTCCCCGCCGAAGCAGCGGAAGGACTCTCCCAGATCCCTCCGCTCGCCTTCCTCTCCGGCTGGCCGGACGTGATTGCCGGCTTCACCGGCCAGGCCGCGGCGTCCGGAGCACCGCAGGCAGCCGTGGACAGCATGGTCCAGGCCCTGAACGGCGCCCAGCCCGCCATCCAGGGAGCGGCCGGCTCCTCGCTGGGCCAGGGCTTCCAGACCGTCTACCTGGTAGCAGGCATCACCGCGACCATCTCCGCCATCCTGACGCTCTTCGTCCCGGGCCGGTCCTCCTCCGCCCCGGCGCCCGGCACCGAGACTCCTGCCGCAGCCGCAACCGTGCCCGCCGGCAGCTGACCCACACTCCCCCACCACCACCGAAGGAGACTCTGCCGTGAACACACGCGCTGAATCTGATATCGACATCTGGGACGACGCAGTCCTGCTGGATCCCTACCCGGCCTACACCGCGCTGCGCGAGCAGGCGGGCGTGGTTTACCTGCCGAAGAACGACCTGTACGTCCTGACCCGCTATGACATCATCCGGGACGCGCTGAATGACCCGGAGACCTTTTCCTCCACCTCCATGGGATTCAATCCCATGGTCAACGAAGCCCTGCAGGGGACGTCCCTGGCCTCGGATCCGCCCGTGCACACGCAGCTGCGCGCCACGCTCTCCGAAAACCTGACCCCGCGTGCCCTGCGCGGACTGAAAGTCGTCATCGATGAGAAGGCGGAAAAGCTGGTGGCCGAGCTGGTCGCCGGCGGCAGCTTCGAAGCCATCGATGCGCTGGCGCGGGCCTTCCCGCTGGAAATCGTGGCCGACCTGATCGGCTTCACCGGCGGAGTGAAGGAGAACATGCTCCGCTGGGGGCAGGCCGCCATGCAGGTCCTTGGCCCGCTGAACCAGCGCACCCAGGAGAACTTCCCCATTGCCGGGGAGCTCTACGGCTGGTGCGCCTCCGTGACTGCGGAGGACCTGGCACCGGGGTCGATTGGCCGCGGCATTTTCGACGCCGAAGCACGCGGCGACATTCCCGCCGGCACCGCCGGGCACATCATCCACCAGTACCTCGGTGCGGGGGTGGACACCACGATCGCTGCGATCGGCAACGCCGTCGCGCTCTTTGGCCGGCACCCCGAACAGCTGGCGCTGCTCCGGGAGAACCCGGACCTGGTCTCCTCTGCGTTCGCCGAGGTGCTGCGGTTCTGGGCGCCCATCCATGTGTGGGGACGGACCGCCACCCGGGATACCGAGGTTGACGGAACGCTGATCCCGGCCGGAGCGCAGCTGGGCATCCTGTTCGGCGCCGGCAACCACGACCCGCGGCATTACGAAGACCCTGACACCTTCGATATCACCCGGAATCCGGTGGACCACCTCTCCTTTGGTTACGGCCCCCACGGCTGCGCCGGCCAGGGCCTGGCCCGGCTGGAAGGCCACGCCATCATCAGTGCGCTGGGCCGCCAAGTCGCGGAAATCCAGCTGGGTGACGAGGTCCGGATTCCGAGCAACATCACCCGCAGCATTGAGGAACTGCCGGTCATCAAGGTGGTGGCGGCATGAGGATCGAACTGGACCGTCCGCGCTGCGAAGGCCACGGACTGTGCGAAGAAGCAGCCCCGGAGCTCATGCACCTGGACGATGACGGCGAACTGGTGATCGACGTCCCGGACGTCGAGGGAGCGGACCTCGCGGCTGCGAACGCCGCCGTGCGCATCTGCCCCGTGGCCGCCCTCCGGCTGGCATCGTGACGCTGCGCCGCATCGTCGTCGTCGGCAACGGCATTGCGGGCCTGACCGCCTGTGATGCGCTCCGCTCCGGCGGATTCGACGGCGGCCTCACGGTCGTGGGTGCCGAGAAACACCAGCCGTACAGCCGGCCGGCGCTGTCCAAGGCACTGCTGCACGGCGACGACCAGCTCAGCGCCCACCAGCTGCCGGACCCGTCCCATGGGGCGGAGGAAATCCTCGGTGTTGCCGCTGCCGGGATCGACGTCCAGACACGCCGGGTGCGCCTGGACGACGGGACCGAGCTGCCCTACGACGGACTGGTGATTGCATCCGGATCCCGTGCGCGGCGGCTGGGCGGGGCGGACTCACCCGAGCTCACGCTGCGCACGATCGAGGATGCCGTCGCCCTGAAGGACCGTGTGGCTGCGGGAAATCCCAGCGTGATCGTGGTGGGCGGCGGTGCCCTGGGCATGGAAATAGCCTCCGGTGCGCTGCACCAGGGATGCCGGGTCACACTGGTTTCCGACGTGCAGCCGCTGACCCGGCAGCTGGGCAGCCACCTCTCCGGCGTTTTTATTGACGCTGCCCGGCGGCAGGGCCTGCGCTTCGTCACCGCGGGGAAGGCCCGGCTCGCCGGGACTGCGCAGGCTCCCGCCGTCGCGCTCCAGGACGGGGTAGTGCTGGGCGCCGACGTTGTGGTCAGCGCTGTTGGTGATGAGCCGAACACGGCCTGGCTCGAAGGGTCGGGCGTGCTCACCGGAGGACGCCTGCTGGCGGACAGCCGAGGGCGGGTACGCCCGGGGATTGTGGCAGCGGGCGACGTCGCTGCCTTCCCCTCCGGCAGCGGGTACGCCCGGGTGCCGCTGTGGACCAGCGCCATCGAGCAGGCCAAGACCGCTGCGCTGGGCCTGCTGCACGGGGATGCCGCACCCGAGCTGTCCTTCCAGCCGTACTTCTGGACCGAGGGATTCGGCCTCTCCCTGAAGGCCGTGGGGCCAACCCCCGTGGACGGTGCTCCGGACTTCCACGAGACCGGTCCCGCGGAGCATTCGGCACTGATGCGCTGGGAGCATCCGGACGGCTCCGGAACGGCGGTGGCAGTCAATTACCGCATCCCGGTTCCACGCCTGCGCCGCCTGGCCAATACAGGCGCCGCGGCACCGGTTCCGGCAAACTGATGAAGCGGGACGCCTGCGGTTGCAGGCATCCCGCTTCAGTTAGGGTTATTCCATGTCGTCGCTGAGAGAAGCCCAGAAACAACTCACGCGGGACACCATCGTGGAACGGGCCCTGGAGCAGTTCACCACCAAGGGCTACGCGTCCACCACCATCGACGAGATCGCCTCTGCTGCAGGCACCACCCGGGTCACGTTCTACGCCTACTATCCTTCGCGCACGGACCTCATGCGGGAGTTCATGGGCCGGGTCAATTCATTCCTGGACCGGGCCAGCGGACCGGACAGCACGTCCACTGCTTCGGACCTGGTGGACGTGGTCCGTGAAGGCGAGCTCTCCGGTATCCGCGCCTGGCTGGAATCGCGCGCTGCGCTCTGGCCGGTGTTCCGCCCCTACCTCGACGTCCTGGACGAGGCTGCGGCCGTGGACCCCGAGGTCCGGACCATGGTGGAGGCCTGGCATGAGGAAGTCATTTCGGACATCGTCGCGGGGATGCAGCAGGCCGGACGTTTCCCTGAGGAAACACACCACGTCCGCGGTTCGCTCGCGTACACGCAGCTGGACTACGTCGCCACACTGTGGACCCGCCGCAAGCTGGAACCGAACCGCGAGCACGCGATCGAGGTCCTGGCGGACAGCTGGTACCACCTGCTCTGCGACGAACGCTGATCTGCAGAACTCGGCAACTTCTACCGTCGCTCCGCGTCCCCAGGACCCGCCGAAAGGCCAGTTACGGCCGGTTTCAACGCTCAAACCAGCCGTAACTGCCCTCTCGGCTAGGCCAGGATCATCCCCGCAGCACGTTCAGCGATCATGACCGTGGGGGCGTTGGTGTTTCCGGTGGTCACGAGCGGCATAACCGAAGCATCGGCGATTCGAATTCCGGAGAGCCCGCGCACCCGCAGGTCAGCGGGATCGACGACGGCCAGGTCATCGGTTCCCATCCGGCAGGTGCCAACCTGGTGGTGGTAGGTGACCACGGAATCGCGCACGTACCGGGCCAGATCCTCATCACTGTCCGACACCGCCGGTCCGGGATGCAGTTCCTTCGGTTCCCACCCGGCCAGCGCCTCAGTGCGGCCAATTTCCCGGCACTGCCGGACGCTGGCCACCAGAGCGTCGACGTCGGCCTGTTCACTAAGCGCACCGAGGTCGATCCGGAGCGGATCTTCCGGAGCAGGTCCGGTAAGGGTGATTTCCCCGCGGCTGGCCGGACGCACCAGTCCGCCGAGCATGGAGAAGCCGTTTGCAGGTCCGGTCATTTCCCCCAGGCCGTAGTCCTGGGAGTACATGGGCACGGAGAAGAAGATGGGCTGTGTGTCGGGCACCGGCAGGTCCGGCCGGGACTTGGCGAAAAAGTGCACTTCCGCCGGGGCCACCTCGCCGTCGGGCACCTCGCGGGCGCCGGTGGAGAAGATCACCGGAGCGAGCAGATGGTCCTGCAGGTTCTTGCCCACCCCGGGCAGGTCCAGGACCGGTTCGACGCCGATTTCCGCCAGCTCCGCAGCCGGTCCAATTCCCGAACGCAGGAGCAGTTCGGCGGAATTAATAGCCCCGGCGCACAGGATGGTCTCCCCTGCCCGCACGGTGCGGAGTTCGCCGTCGTACTCGAATTCAACGCCGGTGACCGAGCCGTCCTCAACGATCAGCCTCCGCACGTGGGCACCCGTCACCAAAGTCAGGTTCGGATGGTCCATGACGGGCTTGAGATAGGCGTGCCAGGTGTTGAACCGCTTGCCGTCCCGGACGTTCAGCTGCATCCGGGAGACGCCCGCAACGCTGCCCGAGTTGTAGTCCGGGTTTAGCGGAAGGCCAATTTCCTGTGCCCCGGCCAGCATGTCTTCCTGGACCGGATTGCGGGGGAAGTCCTGGACTACGTCCAGCAGGCCGTCAGTGCCGCGCGTATCGGAAGCACCGCCGTCGAAGTTCTCAATCTGCTTGAACACCGGAAGCACGTCTTCCCAGGACCAGCCTGCACAGCCTGCTTCGGCCCAGGAATCATAATCCCAGCGGTCGCCCCGGACCCAAATGGAGGCGTTCAGAGCGTGCGATCCGCCCATCACCTTCCCGCGAGGCAGGTGCATGCGGCGCCCCGATGCACCGGCCTGCTCAGTGGTGTAGTAATTCCAGTCCTGCGGGCTGTGCCAGAGCGCGCCGAGGGTGTTCAGGTGGGCGATGTCGGGATTGATGTCCTGGTCCCCCGCTTCGAGGACAGTGACCTGCTTGCCGGCGTCGAGGAGCCGGCGGGCCACAACATTGCCGGCTGACCCGGCGCCAATCACAAGGTATTCGGTTTCCATGTGCTGCTTCATTGCTTTCGTTCGTTCGTTCGCTGGAAGGGGTTCAGTAGCTGAGGACCTGCGGGGCGCCGAGGCCCTTGAGCCCTTCGACGCCGAACTCGAGCCCGTATCCCGACTGCTTGGCGCCGCCGAACGGCATCCGCGGGTCCACGGCGCCGTGCTTGTTGATCCAGACGGTGCCGGCTTCGATCCGCGCGGCGACGGCCAGGGCCGCATCCTTGTCCGAGGACCACACCGACGCCCCCAGGCCAACATCCAGCCCGTTGGCCATTTCCACGGCCTCCTCCACGGAGGAGTACTTGATGATTGGCAGCGCCGGGCCGAACTGCTCCTGCACCACCAGCGGATTGTCATTGTCAATGTCCGCCACCAGCGTGGCCGGGTAGAAATACCCGGGCTGGTCCGTCTGCGGGTTGCCGCCGGTGACGATCCGCGCGCCGGCATCCTTCGCAGCCTGCACCAAGTCGGCAACAATCTGGAACTGGGCCTTGTTCTGCAGCGGGCCCAGGACATTGTTTTCGTCCAGGCCGACGCCCATGGGCATGGCCGCGGCCACCTTGGCCAATGCGTCGACGACGGCGTCGTAAATGTCCTCGTGCACATAGAGGCGCTTCAGCGCCGCGCAGGTCTGGCCGGTGTTGATGAACGCACCCCAGAACAGGTCCTCGGCGATCGCGGCGGGATCGGCGTCGGGCAGCACAATACCGGCGTCGTTGCCGCCGAGCTCCAGGGTCAGCCGCTTCACGGTGTCCGCGGAGGAGCGGATGATCGCCTTGCCTGTGGCTGTGGAGCCGGTGAACATCACCTTGTCGATGTCCGGATGTCCAGCGAGGGCCTCCCCTACGTCCCGTCCGCCGGAGACTACGTGCAGCACGTCAGCCGGCAGCGCCTGGTTCAGCACTGCGGCAAGGGCCAGGACGGAGAGCGGGGTGTATTCGGAGGGCTTCATCACCACGGTGTTGCCCATGCGCAGGGAGGGCGCCAGCTGCCAGACGCTGATCATCATCGGCCAGTTCCACGGGCCAATCGCCCCCACAACGCCGAGCGGGCGGTAGTGCAGTTCGGCGCGGCCGCCCTCGTCATCCACCAGCACTTCGGGTTCCAGTTCGAACGACGCCGTGGCGCGCAGCCAGGCAGCGCAGGCGCCCACTTCGAAGCGTGCGTTCGGGCCGTTCAGGGGCTTGCCCTGCTCCCGGGACAGCAGTTCGGCGAGCCCTTCGGCGGCGGACTCCACGGCGTCCGCGGCCTTGAAGAGGAACGCGGAGCGTTCGGCGTGGCCGAGGGCCGCCCAGGACGGCTGCGCTGCGCGGGCCGCGGCAACGGACTGTTCCAGGTCATCGACGGTGTGGATGGGAGCTGCGGCCACCACCTCACCGGTGGCGGGATCAAGGATATCCCGGGACTCTCCGGCGGCGGCGATGGCGGCCAGCAGGTCCTGGTAGCTGGTGAGGGATTCGGTGGTGTGCATGATTGCTCCTTTGCAACGGCGGGACGGATCACTGCTCCCACTGTGCGCCAGATCACTATTGTTCTGCTTGGCTTTGCGCGTGCGGCAATTGTCTTCCCGTGCACGGATGCCCGGGCGCGGCTCAGCGGCCGGAGCGGTACGCCGACGGTGACTGCCCGTAGGCGGCGCGGAAGACACGGCTGAAATGTGCCGGGTCCGGCAGTCCCCACCGGGCGCCAATCGCCCCGACCGGAACGCCGGCCTGCAGCGGGTCGGCGAGGTCCCGGCGGGCGCCGTCCAGGCGGCGCGCACGGATCCACGCTGCAGCTGTGGTGCCCGAGTCTTCGAAGAGCTTGTGCAGGCTGCGAACAGACATGAAATGGGCGGCCGCAATGTATCCCGGTGACAGGTCCGGGTTGGCGAGCTGGCCGTCAATGAAGTGCTGCACACGGCGCAGCAGGCGTTCCTGGCCGCCGGCTTCCGTGTCCGGGAGGGCATGGGCCTCGTCGGCGAGCAGGGTGGAGAGCAGGTCCACCGTGTTCATGGCCAGCCGGTGCCCGATTGGGCCGTCCAGTTCCGGGAGCATTCGCCCGATCTGGGTCAGGAAGGGGACGACGGCGCGGCCCAGCCGGTGCCCGCGGCCCAGGCGCACGGCGGTCATCTCTGCCATGTCCTCCGGGGCGAGCCCGAGCAGCTGCTTCGGGAACATCAGCACCAGTGTGGTGAACTGCTTGTCGAAGCTCAGGGTGTAGGGGGTGCCGGTGTCGTAGATGGCCAGGTCACCTGGTTCCAGCACCGCCTCCCGGCCGTCCTGGAGCAGGATGCCGCGGCCGGAAAGCTGCAGGCTGAGCTTGTAGAAGCCGCCATCGGCGCCGTTGATCAGTTCGGGTGTGCGCTCCACGCAGTGCGCCATGGCGTCAACCTGCACAATGGCCAGTTCACGCAGCCGGCGGCCGGTCAGCCGGCCGGAGAAAACAGTGTCCCCGGGGTGGACGGGGGAGGCCTCCAGCGGCACGAAGGAGTCCGAGACGATTTTTTTCCACTCCGGAAAGCTCGAGGCGTGAGCGGTGTCCGGCGCTGCTGCTTTCACTGCCTGGGCCATGCCTGTCCTCCCCGGTGAGTCTGGCGCATTTGAGGTTGAACCTATCACCGGCGGCGGGATTGGGGCGGCCTCGTTACGGCGTGACGACTGCCTTCAGCGCACCGTCCCGGGCCCCGGCAACTAGCGCGGCCTCGACGTCGTCAAGCCCGTGCCGCGAGGTGACCAGGCCGTCCAGGTCGATGAGCCCGCGGGACGCGATTTCCACGGCGAGCGGCCAGGTGTTGGCGTACCGGAAGGTCCCGGTGATGAGCAGTTCCCTGCCCTGGATGAGCGGAACGGGGACCGCGATGGTGTCCGACCCCATCCCCACGAGGACGCAGCGGCCGCGGGGAGCAAGGCGGGACAGCCCGGACAGGACGGCGGATTCCGCCCCGGTGGCATCGATGAAGACCTGGTATTCCGGAGCCGGAACAGGCGCGCCTGCTGCCGTAAAAGTGCCGGAAGCCCCGTAGCGCCGGGCCTGCTCCAGCCTTTCCGCGCGGACGTCCGTCAGCGTGACCTCCGCCCCCGCCAGCGAGCATACGGCGGAAACGAGCAGCCCAATGGGCCCTGCGCCCGCAACCAGCACCCGGTTTCCGAGCTGCACCTTCCCGGCGGCTCGGGCAGCCAGCGCAACGCCCAGCGGCTCGAGAAGTGCAGCGGCGTCGTCGGACACGTGCTCCGGAACCGGGTGGCTGAAAGCCGCCGGGTGCACCGCGTACTCGCTGAAGACGCCGTCCACCGGCGGAGTGGCGAAGAAGCGGACCCCAGGGTCCAGGTTGTAGTGCCCGGAAAGCGTCTCGGCGGAGTACGGCTGCGGGATCCCCGGCTCCAGCGAGACCCGGGTGCCAACCCGGGCGGGGTCGACGCCGTCGCCCACTGCTTCCACGCGCCCGGACGCCTCATGGCCCAGAACCAGCGGCGATTCCACCACGTAGGGCCCGATCCGTCCCTCGCGGTAGTAATGCGTGTCCGAACCGCAGACCCCCACGGAAGCGATCCGCACCAGGACTTCACCCGGGCCCGGCACGGGCACGGGCCGCTCCTCTAGCCGGAGCTTGCCCGGAGTATCGAGTACGGAAACGCGCATGGTCGAAGGCAGGCTCACTTGACCGCACCCATCGACAGGCCGCGGACCAGCTGTTTCTGGGCAACCCAGCCGGCAATGACCACGGGCAGGGACGCCAGCACCGATGCCGCGGAGAGCTGGGCCAGGTACAGTCCTTCACTCGTCATCTGCGAGACCAGGAACACCGGGACGGTGGAGGATTTCGCGGCGGTGAGGTTCAGCGCGAAGAAGAACTCGTTCCAAGCGAAGATCACGCAGATCAGTGCGGTTGCGGCGAGCCCGGGCGCAACCATGGGCATCAGCACCCGCCACAGGGTCTTCAGCAGCCCGGCGCCGTCCATCTGCGCCGCTTCGAGCACCTCCGAAGGGACCTCCTGGAAGAAGGAGCGCATCATCCACACCGCGATTGGCAGGTTCATGGACGTGTACAGGACCACCAGGGTCCAAATGTTGTCCAGGACCTTCAGCTGCCCGGCGATGACGTAGATCGGCATGATCACGGCCACCACCGGCAGCATCTTCGTGGAAATGAAGAAGAACAGCACGTCCTGGGTCTTCTTCACCGGCCGGATGGACAGGGCGTAGGACGCCGGAACGGCCATGACCACCACCAGCAGGGTGGAGACGCCGGTCGCGATGAGCGAGTTCACGAAATAGGTGCCGGCGCCGGCGTCGAGCACCGCCCGGTACTGGTCCAGGGTGGGGGTGAAGAAGAACGACGGCGGGTTGGAGGCGGCCGCCGATTCCTGTTTGAAGGAAGTCAGCACCATCCACAGCACCGGTGAGAAGAACGCGATGGCCAGGATCCAGGTCAGCGTGGTCAGCAGGGAGGCGCCGGCGCGGGGCTTGCGCTTGCGGCGCGGCGCGGACGAAGTACCGGTGGTGGAAGGCGTGCGTTCGGCCGGAGCCGGTTGTATCTGCGTGGCCACGGCTAGTCCTTTGTGTCGAAGCTGCGGAAGATCAGGCGGAGGGCGAAGGTGGCAACGATAATCGTGGCAATCACGACCACCACGCCCATGGCGGCAGCCTGGCCGATGTCGAAGCCGAGGAACGCCCGCTGGTAGATGTAGAACGGCAGGTTGGCGCTGGCCGTCCCCGGACCGCCGGCCGTCATGAGATAGATCTGGTCGAACGTGTTCACCACATAGATGGCTCCGAGGAGGACACCCAGTTCTATGTAGCGGCGGAGCTGGGGAAGGGTCACCGAGATGAACGTGCGCCACCATCCGGCGCCGTCCACCTGCGCTGCTTCCAGCACGTCCTTGGGCTGTGCCTGCAGTCCGGCCAGGACCAGCAGCATCATGAAGGGCGTCCACTGCCAAACCAGAGCCATCAGGATCGAGGCGATGGGATGGGCGGAGGTCCAGTCCACCGGCGGGATGCCGACCAGCCCGATCAGCCAGTTCAGCAGCCCGTAGCTCGGGTTCAGGATGGAGACGGACCACAGCAGTGAGCTGGCCACCGGCATGATCAGGAACGGTGTGATCAGCAGGGTCCTCACGATTCCCCGGCCGGCGAAGGAGCGGTCCAGCAGCAGAGCGAAGACGATCCCCAGGATCATGGCGAAGAAGACGCAGCCCACCGTGAAGATCACGCTGTTCAGTGCCGCCTGCCGGAAGGTGGAGTCAGCGAAGATCTCGATGTAGTTGGAGAACCAGACGAACCGGTCACCCTCGGGATTGAGCAGGTTCCAGTTCTGCAGCGAATACCAGATGGTGAACAGGAACGGGACCTGCGTAACGATCAGCGTGAAGATGAGCGCCGGCAGCAGCGGCCCGCGCCGCCGCCACCCTTCGGCCCGCGACATTCCCCCGGCCTGGCGGTGTGCGACGTCGCGGCGGGCTTTTTGGTTATGCCGCTCGAGAAGTGTGGCCATCAGCTCTCTCCTGACTGGTAGCTCTCCGCGACGGTTTGGGCGTAGCGCTGGGACTGTTCAAGGGCTTCCTCTACGGTTTTCTGGCCCGCGATGGCCGCGGAAATCTGCTGTGCCACCCGGGTTCCCAGGTCCTGGAATTCGGGGATGCCGACGAACTGCAGTCCGGGATACGGAACTGGTGCTGCCATCGAGGTGTCCTGGGAAGCACCGGCCATCGCACTCAGGGTTGGTTCGGCGTAAGCCTGGGCGACCTCGGCGTATTCGGGGATCTCGTAGGTGGAGAGCCTGCTGCCGGGCGGAACACGTTCCCAGCTGATCTCTTCTCCCACCAGCTCGATGTACTCCTTGTTGGTCATCCAGGACACGAAGTCCCAGGCGGCGTCCTTCTCCTCACTGGTTGAGGGGATGGCGAGCGACCAGCTGTAGAGCCACCCGGCGGACTCGGTCTCCTGCACGGGAGCGGGTGCATAGCCCGTTTTCCCGACGACCAGGGACGACGCCGGGTCCTCGACTGAGGACACCATGGCCGTGGCGTCGTACCACATCGCCGCGTTGCCCTGCGAGTATCTCGTGAGGCAGTCGCCGTAGCCGCTGGTGGCAGCGCCGGGCTGGCCTGAGTTCCGCACCAGGTCCACGTAGTCGGTCACGGCCGCCTCAACCTCAGGGGAGTCAAGAGTGGCGTTCCAGTCTTCGTCGAACCAGCCGCCGCCGTAGGTGTTCATCATGGTGCTCAGCGGAGCCATGACTTCGCCCCAGCCCGCCAGCCCGCGCAGGCAGATCCCGGAGAAATCCTCGTCCGGCCTGTGGAGTTTTTCGGCGAAACCGGCAATGTCATCCCACGTTGGCTTCTCCGGCATGGTCAGCCCGGCTTCTTCGAACAGGTCCTCGCGGTAGGCCAGGAAGGAAGACTCACCGTAGAAGGGCACCGAGTACAGGTCCCCCTCATAGCTAAGGGCCTCGCGGATATTGGGGATGAAGTCGTCCGGATCGTAGCCCTGCGTGCCCTCGGCGTAGTCCTGGAGGTTGGTCAGCCAGCCGTTTTCCGCCCACATGGGGGTCTCATAATTGGAGACCATGACGACGTCGAATTCCCCGCCGCCGGTGGCGACGGAGGCGGTAATCTTGGCGCGTGCCTCATTCTCGGGCAGCGACACGAACCGGACGTCTATGTTCGGATGCTCTTCCTTGAAGCGGTCCTGCAGCGAGATCGCGTCGGTCATCTGCGGGTTGGAAACGATCGCCACCACGATTTCCTGACGCCCGTCAGCGCTGTCTCCGGCGCAGCCGGTGAGGACCAGTGCCAGCGACGCTGCGGCAGCTGCAACCCCCTTACCGAAACGGCGGCTGCGGCCCGGTGGCCTGCTGCGTTGTGATCTCATCCGGTCCCTCTGCTCATTTGAGATTTCTCGAGCGCTCATTTGGGGAGTGACTCTAGTCAGATAGGATCAAATGAGCAACAATGAGTTGCTCATTCGGGAACAGGCAGGGTCGAATTATTACCGGAACAGGCAGGTCCCACGAGGAACTCCTGGCCAGGATTGGCCGGGACTATTACGTCCATAACCACTCCAAAGTGGAGATTGCCCGGAGTTACGGGATTTCACGCTTTCAGGTGGCCCGTTACCTGGATGAAGCACGGGCGCTGGGCATCGTGCACATCGATGTCCGCTTCCCCTCCACCGCCACGGACCTGGACCCTGCCCGCCTGGCTTCCTCACTCGGCGTCGAGCATGTCCGGATCACACCGACGGGCCAGGATGACCGCGCCACCCGCGATGCCATGGCCCGCGGCGCTGCTGCGGAACTGGCCTCGACTGCCTTCCCCGGAGCCACCGTGGGCATCTCCTGGTCCCGGACGCTGGATCTGGCGGCGCAGCACGTGACCAGCCTGCCGCCCTGCGACGTGGTGCAGCTGACCGGAGCCCTGCCTGTTCCAGGCAGCGGCAATTCGCTGGAACTGATCCAGGGACTGGGCAGGCACGACGGCGTGAGGACCTGGCCGCTCTGGGCGCCCCTTGTGGTCGAGAACAAGCAGACGGCAGACAGCCTTCGGCGCCAGCCGGAGATCGCAGACACCCTGAGGAAGGCGGACACCCTGGACGCGGCCGTCGTCGCCGTCGGGGCCTGGATGCCGGGACTGTCGACCGTCTGGAACCGGGTGGACAACCGTCTTAGGCTGGAATCTGCCCGCGCCGGCGCCGTGGCTGAATGCTCGGGGCGACTGCTGGACGCTTCAGGCAATCCGGTGGACTCAGAACTCGACGAGCGGGTGCTGGCGGTAACCGTGGCCCAGCTGCAGCACACCCCCAAGGTAGTGGCGGTGGCCCAGGGTGCAGCGCGCGCCGAAGCCGTGCGGGCCGTCCTGGCCGCTGGGTTCGTGACCACCCTGCTGATTGACGAAGAACTTGCCATTGCCCTCTCCGGCACCGCCGGGCGTGATCCGGAAGCCGCCGCAAAGAGGTGACGGGGACCACGAAATTAGCAGCTCCGGCAGGCGTACGGTAGAGTTCTAAGCACGACGCGGGGTGGAGCAGTTCGGTAGCTCGCTGGGCTCATAACCCAGAGGTCGCAAGTTCAAATCTTGCCCCCGCAACCAATAAGAAGGTCCTGGTCCGGTTTTCCGGACCGGGACCTTCTGCTTTTCCCGCCACCGGCCGGACACCGTGTGTGACACGCGTGTGACGGGGCCAACCCGGCGGTTTTACTAATATCGGCTCTGTGCTGGCTGGAGATAGATCGGCCACAGAGCTAAGGAAACCGTTGGAAACCACTCTCACCCGCAGGCTTGGCGTGCCCGGAATCGTCCTGATGGTCGTCGCCGCTGCGGCCCCCATCACCGTTGTTGCGGCTAACTTCCCCCTCATCCTCACCGTATCCGAATCAGTCGGCATGCCCCTGATGGTGCTGGCCGCCACGGCCATCCTGCTGCTGTTCTCGGTCGGCTACGCCTGGATGACCCCTCACGTGCCGGATGCCGGTGCCTTCTACTCCTACGTCGACCGGGGGCTCGGCCGCCGGGCCGGGCTCGGCACTGCAGGGCTGGCGCTCTTCGCCTACGTCCTGCTTACGGTCTCGATGACCTGCTACCTGGGCGTGCAGGCAGGAAACCTGGTTGAGCTCTGGACCGGGGTCCAGGTTCCCTGGTGGGCGATCTCGGCTGCCATGATCGCCGTCGTTGGCTTCCTGGGCTACCGGGACATTAACCTTTCCGCCAAGGTGCTGGGGACCGTCCTGGTCCTGGAAGTTGCCGCCGTCCTGGCCATCGACCTCGGCGTGCTCTTCTCCGGCCGGGAACTCAGCTCCGTCCCGTTCAGTCCGGCCGAAGCCATGTCCGGTGCGCCGGGCCTGGGCCTGCTGTTCGCCTTCCTCGGCTTCTTCGGCTTCGAGGCGACTGCGGTGTTCCGCAACGAGGCCAAGGATCCGGAGCGCACCGTCCCCCGGGCCACCTACATCGCTGTCCTCTCCATCGGCGCCCTGTACATCCTCTCCTCCTGGCTGATCATCAGCGGCCTCGGGGCCGGCAATGCCGTGGCCCTGGCCACGGACAGCCCTGACAGCGTGGTAGTCGGCTTCGCCGGGGAAATCCTCGCCCCGATCATGACGGACATCGTCCAGGTCCTGGTGGTGACGAGCATGTTCGCCTGCATGCTGGCCTTCCACAACATCGTCTCGCGCTACCTCTTCACGCTGGGCCAGCGCGGGGTGCTGCCGCCCGGTCTGGCTGCTGTCCACCCCGCCCACCGGGCACCCTCCCGTGCCTCCTTCTGGGTTACCGGCGTGACCGCCGCCGTCGTGCTGGTCTCCGCCGTCGCCCAACTGGATCCGGTCCTGGAGATCTACACCTGGTACTCCGGCGCAGGGGCCATCGGCGTGATCGTCATGATGACCCTGACCAGCTTCGCGATTGTAGGCTTCGGTACGCGCGGCGGCGGAGTGTCCGCTCCCGGCATGGTGCGGGCTGCGGCAGTGGCCGGCGGGATCGGCCTGCTCGGTGTGCTGGCACTCTCTCTCTGGAACTTCCCGTTCCTAGTCGGCGGCAACCTCGCTGCCATCATCTGGGGTGCGGCCCTCGTACTCGTCTTCGTGCTGGCCGCTGCCCTGCCGGCCAGCACCCGCCCGGCGCCGGATGACACACCGGAACCGGCGGACGCCTCCCGGCGCTAGCTGCCTTCCCGGTTCCCAGGCCCGCGGACGAGTTCCTCGACCGCAGCCCGGGCGCCGGCGTCGTGCAGGGAGGCCAGGGCCCGTGTGTAGGCCTGGACAAAACGGTCATTCGAGGCGAGGTCCCCGAAGAGCTCGGGCTGGGACACAAAGGCCAGCGGATCTTCACGGTTCCGGGCAGCGGCGGTCATCAGCGGCCCGCGCAGGCGGTCCACCACGGTGATCGGCTCATCCTGCTCATCAGTTCCCTCGTCATAGCGTGCCCAGCTGGCCACGATTGCCGCGGACCGGTGAATCTCGCCGCCGGCCTCGAGGTTCTCGCGGATGACGGGCAGCAGCCACTTGGGGATCCGGTCGGAGCTTTCGGCGCAGAGCCGGGCCAGGGTATCGCGGACATGCTCGTTGGAGAAACGTTCAATCAGTTTGTGCCGGTATTCATCCAGGTCCACACCGGGCAGCGGCTTGAGCGTGGGCGTGGCCTCGCGCTCCATGTAATCCAGCAGGAACCGGGCAAAGACCGGATCCTGGCAGACCTCGTGGGCGTAGCGGTAGCCGGCCAGGTACCCGAAGTAGCAAAGACCCTGGTGGCTTGCGTTGAGCAGGCGCAGCTTCATGAGTTCGTAGGGCTCGACGTCGTCCACCACCTGCACGCCGGCATCTTCGAACGGCGGCCGGCCCAGCGGAAAATGGTCTTCCAGGACCCACTGTTCGAAGTCCTCGCTGACCACCGGCCAGGCATCCTCTATGCCGAAGTCCTCCGCGACCATGGCCCGGTCCGCATCCGTGGTGACGGGGGTGATCCGGTCCACCATCGAGTTGGGAAAAGCCACGTTGGCCCGCATCCACTCCCCCAGTTTCGGGTCGCGGAGGTCCGCGAAGGCGGTGAACATCCTGCGGGCTACGTCTCCGTTGCCCTGGATGTTGTCGCAGGACATCACGGTGAACGGCGGTACGCCTGCATCCCGGCGTCGGGCGAGCGCCTCGGTGACCAGCCCGAAAACGGTTGCCGGAACGGCTCCAGGAGCCAGGTCCGCCTGCACGTCCGGGGTGTCGGCGTCGAAATCCCCGGTGACGTGGTGGAAGTTGTATCCGCCTTCGGTGATGGTCAGGGAAACGATCCGGATCTGCGGGGAGGCCATCTTCGCGATGACGGCTTCCGGATCCTCCGGTACCAGCAGGTATTCAGTGATGGAACCGATCACCCGGCCTTCGCGGGTGCCGTCCGGGTTTTTCAGCACCAGGGTGTACAGGCAGTCCTGGGCATCCATGACGGACTTCATCGCCGCATCGGCGGGCAGCACTCCGACGCCGCAGATACCCCAGTCAAGGGCCTTTCCGGCGTTCATCAGCCGGTCCAGGTACATGGCCTGATGGGCACGGTGGAAACCGCCGACACCAAAATGGACAATCCCGGTGCTCACCTGCGAACGGTCGTACTGCGGGGCGGACAGGGCCCGGGGAAGGCTCGCCAGGGACGCCGTGCTGAGCTTGCTCATGAGTCACACCTGTCGGAAGAACGGATAGGTGCGGCTCAATTTATCATGTGAGCGCAGCAGTTCTACTCAAATGAGCGGGCTCAGGTGCCGCAGACGCTAATCGACCAGTTCGGACTGCGTCTCGATGAAGTCCCAGTCCCGCATATCCAGGATGGGATCGATGACCGGGCCGCCCGCTTCGGCGATCCGGTCCTGAATTTTGTTGGGAATACCGTCCTGCCGCAGGTTCTCCCTAAGCCACTGCTTAGCCGTGGTGTCGAGGTACGGCCACCACCGTTCGATCTTGATGGGCTGCATGTCCTGCCCCTTTCCTTCACGGTAGGTCCACGGTGCCACCGGTCCCCAGAGCGCGCAAGAGGCGTGCCGAAGACCGCCCGCGGCGGACTGTAAAGGCAGCGGCGACCTGAACTGCCGCCGGGATGAACCCCCTTGTCAGAGGGGTAGGTTCAGGCTTCGCCGAACGGCTAGGGAAGCGTGGTGATGCTCTCGATGGAAGCCCGTGCGTCTTCTGCGAGGGTCGGCGGGATGGGCGCGCTCTTGGCGGCGTCGGCCGATGCCTGCTGGCCTTCATCGCTGATCACGTACTGGCCGAAGGTCTTGACGAGCTCAACCGTGTCCGCATCCTCGTAGCCGCTGCAGAAGATCTGGTAGGACACCAGAATCAGCGGGTAGGCTCCGGGCGCCGTCGTCGTGCGGTCAAGGTGCAGGGCAATGTCATGCTCGCCGCGTCCGGGCACACGGGTGCTCTGCTCGACGGCGATCGCCGCACCCTCGGCGCTGATGGGGACGTACTCTTCACCGACCTTGAGATTGACGGTACCCAGGGATTCATCCACTACCGAGTCATCCGAGTAGGCCACGGCACCCTCGGTCCGGGTAACGGTGCTGATGACGCCGGCGCTGCCCTGAGCGTTTTCGCCGCCGAGGCCGCCGGGCCAGGAACCGGACGGATCCGTGGGCCACGCTTCGGGGGCCGCCTCATGCAGATACTCGGTGAAGTTTTCGGTGGTACCGGAATCGTCCGCGCGGCTCACGGCCGTGATCCGGGTGGCGGGCAGCTGTACTCCGGGGTTCTGGCCTGCGATTGCCGGATCGTTCCAGGCGTCGATTTCGCCGCGGAAGATTTTCGCGATGGTGACCGCGTCGAGATTCAGCGTGTCGATGCCGGGAAGGTTGAACGCCACTGCAATGGGGGAGATGTAGGCGGGAATATCCAGGGCGCCGTCCGGTCCGCAGACTTTCCGGGCCTCCTCCAGTTCCTCGTCCTGGAGATAGGCGTCCGATCCGGCGAACTGCACGGCACCGGCCAGGAGTGCGTTGCGTCCGGCGCCCGAGCCATCCGGCGAGTACTGGACCTGGACCTTGGGATGCAGCACGCGGAAGCCGCCGATCCAGGCATCCATGGCAGGGCCCTGTGCCGTGGACCCGGAACCGGAGATGATCCCCTCCAGCTTGGAGGTGCTGTTTTCCGCGGCTTTGCGCTGTTCCTCACCCAGGGGGTAGTCAGAACCGCAGGCAGAAAGCGCCAGCGCTGCGGCGGCGGCTACTGCCAGGGCACGAAGGGAACGGGAACTGCGCACGGTGGGGTGCTCCTTTGGGGGAAAGCGGCATCAGGCGGCCCGGAGTTCAATGCCTTGGAATCGGCACGTCCGGTTGCAACTTCAAGGCTAGCCGCCGATTAGTCCCCACCGCCAACTGGGAGCTGCCCCTGCCCTTGGCTGCCCCTGAAGGTAGTGGAAGGATGGGCTCACTCCGGACCACAGCGCGGCCACGAAGGCGGAATCGCCCAGGTGCCCCCGGTCCCTGCCCCAAGGGGGTTCAATGCTGGTTGCTGCAGCGATACTGACCGTGGTTTCCGCCGCCGTGCACTTCTATTTCTTCTTCCTGGAATCCCTGCGCTGGACCGCAGCCGAGACCATGGGTGTGTACGGAATCACTTCTGAGCAGGACGCGGAAACCACCCAGCCGCTGGCCTACACGCAGGGCTTCTACAACCTGTTCCTGGGGGTGGGTGCTGTCCTGGGGGTCCTGCTCATCGGCGTCGGCAATCCCGCAGCCGGACTGACCCTGATGAGCTTCTCCACCGCCTGCATGGTCCTGGCCTCGGTGGTGCTGCTGGCCGGCCGGTGGCCGCTGGGGCGGATTGCCCTCATCCGCGGGATTCCGGCGCTGCTGGCGCTGCTTCTCACCCTCATTGGCGCGTAACCCTGCCATCGCGCCGGGATAGACAGGCGGCAGGCGGGCGCTAGGCGGGTGCGGGGACGACGTCGTACGCCGCCTCCGTCCACAGGTGGAACAAGGCATAGGCGCGCCAGGGCCGCCAGTCTTCGGCCAGACGTGATGCCTCCTTCGCGGTGGCGACCCCCAGGGCCCGCCGAAGGACCAGGTCCCCCGGAATGAACGCGTCCCGGTCCCCCGCAGCGCGGACTTCCAGGTAGTCCGCGGTCCAGGGTCCGATGCCGGGAAGGGCCAGCAGCGCCGGACGGACCGCCTGCCAGTCACTGTGCCGTCCCAGCTCCAGCCCGCCGGCTGCAGCTTCCGCAAGGGCATGGATGCTTCCCGCGCGGGCACCGGTGATCCGCACTGCCGCCTGCAGGTCAGCGGGCGCGACGGCGGCCAGTTCGCCCGGCGCGGGGAAGGTCCGGAGTCCGCCGGGGCCGGCGGTTCCATAGGCAGCGATCAGGCGGGCGGCAAAGGTACGGGCCGCAGCAAGCGACACCTGCTGCCCGAGGACGGTCAGCACCGCTGTCTCAAACCCGTCCACCGAACCGGGGATTCGGAGTCCGGGATAGCGTTCGACCAGCGGGGCCAGCCGGGGGAAGGCAGCCAGCGCGGTGTCTACGGCGTGCGTATCGGCGTCGAGGTCCAGCCAGCTGCGGACCGCACCAAGGCACCCTGCGTCGTTCTCCTGCCGGCCGCCGTTCAGGCTCACGGAGACCCCGTCCGGTGCACCGATGCCGATCTGCGCCAGCACCGGTCCGCCGGGGGCAGGCCACAGCCGGGTAAGGACTGCGCCCGACGGCGTCACCTCCACTGTTTCCAGCCCCGGCACGGCGTGGGCGGCCAGGCTGCGGACGAGCGGCTGCCACGGAAACGGGCCGGCCGCGGCCAGCACGTACATGCGGTCCGGCTCCCCCGCCTCCGCCGGGCTCATTCCATTCCCGTCATCCGGAGGGTGATGTTGATCCTGCCCTTGCTCAGTCCGGTCTCAGGATCGGCGGTCCCGGCCAGCGTTTTGGGCACCCCGTGGTACGCGAAACGGGAAGGACCGCCGAAGACGAACAGGTCACCGGAGGACAGCTCGATGTCGGTGTAGGGCCGGGTGCGCGTTTGTGTATTCCCAAAACGGAATATGCAGCTGTCACCGATGCTGAAGGACACCACCGGGGCCGAGGACTTTTCATCCTTGTCCTGGTGCATGCCCATATGCGCCCCTTCGGCGTAGTAGTTGATCAGGGCCGTATCCGGGGTGTAATCCTCGGGATCGATGATGTCCGGAGCGTAGCCCGGTTCCCCTTCAGTGCAGTAGGCGGCACGGATTGCCCGGCGGCCCAGCTCCACCAGCCAGCCAGGGACTTCGGCCACGCGGCCGCCGCCGGCGTCGTCGGCCGTACGCGTGTATTTATAGGGCTGCCAGTGCCAGCCAAGGCACACCGTCTGCACCGACATTTTGTGCCCGCCCGGCAGGACCGCCGAACGCATCGGGACGGGTCCAATGGCCCAGGCCCGGCAGGCCTCGACGATGCTGCGCTGCTGCTCGGCCGTCAACCAGCCCGGCACGTGGACCGCACCGGCGGACGGGGCGTTGCGTTCGCGCGGGAAGAGTTCGCCGCTCATGCGGCGGCCTCCATGGTGAGCAGGGTGCGCTTGGCGTCGCTGCCGCCAAGGTAGTTCCCGATTTTTCCGTCCGAGCGGACCACCCGGTGGCAGGGCACAACAACGGGCAGCGGATTCCGGGCGCAGGCGGTTCCGGCGGCACGGACGGCGCCCGGGTTCCCCGCGAGCACCGCCAGGGCAGCGTAGCTCGCGGTGGCACCGTAGCCGATGTCGGAGAGGTGTTCGATGACGGTGCGCCGGAAACCGGTGGCCAGGCGCAGGTCCAGCGCCAGATCGAAGGTTTTCCGCGAGCCGGCGAAGTACTCCCGGAGCTGGCGGACGGGTTCAACCAGGCGGGCGGCATCGGCCAGGATCCGCGGACTGACGCGGACAGCGAGCTCTGCCAGCACAGCGTCATGCCCTTCCACGGCGAAGCCGACCCGGACCAGCCCAGCCGGCGTTGCGGCGAGCAGCAGTCCCCCGACGGGTGAATCCATCACCGTGTAGGCAACATCGAGCAGGTCCTGTCCGGCGGCGTCGGCAGTGAGCCGGGCATGCAGCCTGGCCAGCGTCTCGCTCTCGGCCTCCGGCGCGTCCTGCGCGGCAGTTTCTGTTTCCAGGGTCATCGGAGGTCCTCCACATCCAGTGATCGGAGCTTCTTCATTCCATCAGCAGCGGACCGGCGGCAGGCCGCTTCAGTGCTCTCGAGCAGGAGCGCCACGTCCGCGAAGGGCAGCCCGGCCAGATGGTGGTAGGCCAGGGCTTCACGCTGGCGCTGCGGCAGCGTCCGCAGGGCGGCCCACAGCCCGTCGTGCTCTCCCGGTCCGGGGTCCGCGCCTCCCGCAGCTTCGGGGAGGTCAGGCACTGTGACCGGGCGCCGGGCAGCGGCCCGGCGGGAATCTATGGCCTTGCGCTTGGCGATTGTCACCAGCCAGGCCTGGACGTTGGCCGCGGGATCGAGCGAGGGATAGGCGCGCAGGGCGGAGAGGAACGTTTCCGACCAGGCGTCCTCCGCGTCGTCGGGCCCCAGTACGGCACGGCAGACCCGCAGCACGACGGCGCCGTGTTCCCTGACGATCGCTTCGAACGGTTTCACTTCCACATACTGTAAACGCGCGGCAGCTCTCTTTTGTGAGCCTGCGGCCCTAGAGCCAGGCGATTCCCGGTGCAGGAGCTCCCCGTCCGTCGCCGGCGTCCCCGTTCGCAGTGAAGCCGGCAGTCGGATCCGCTCCGCCCAGCAGTGAGCGGGTCATGGCTTCACGCTGTCCGGAGAGATCCTCCGCGGCCGCGAGCAGATGGACATCGCCGGGATCCTCGCCGGCCTCCGCTGCCGCCAGGATTGCCCGGCGCACCAGCTCCCGCGCGAACGACGCCGTCGCGCCGTCCGCCTGCTCCGCCACCGCAGCCAGCGCCGCCGCGGAAAACACTCCGGCCGGAGCGTAAAGCTCCATGAGCCGGACCCGGTCCCCTGCGTCCGGCAACGGAATTTCGACGGCAAGGTCCACCCGTCCGGGACGCTGGGCAAGGGCAGGCTCCAGGACGTCCACCCGGTTGGTGGTCATGACAAAGGCAATATCGGCGTCGGCATCGAGCCCGTCCAGGGCGTCAAGGACCTGGAAGAGCAGCGGCTGCGGGCCGTGGCCCATGTTCCGGTCTTCGGCCACCAGGTCAATGTCTTCGAGGACCACCAGGGACGGAGCCATGGCCCGGGCAAGGCTCGCCGCCTGGGAGATCGCCCCCAGCGAAGCGCCGGTGAGCAGGACCGCCGTCGTGCCCGGACTTTCACTGAGCAGGTGCCGTACAGTGTGCGTTTTACCCGTTCCGGGCGGACCGTAGAGCAGGACCCCGCGTTTGAGGTGCTGGCCGGCGGCCTGCAGGCGGCCGCGGTGCCCGGCGATGCCCAGGACGTGGCTGCGGACCCGCTCGAGCACACCGTCGGGCAGGATCACTTTCTCCCGCGGCAGCGAAGGACGTGTCAGGAAGTTCACCCCGGCACCGCCCGGTCCGTAGGGATCGAAGCCGAGCGAGATGACCTGTCCGCGCAGGATGCTGTGGACCCGCAGGTGTTCCTGGACTGCTGCCAGGACGGCCGCCGCCACTGGACGTTCTGCGGCCATGACCGCCAGCTGCACGTCAGGGCTGCCCGTCTGCGGGTCACCGTTCCGCTGCAGGACGGCCACCGGCACCCCGTCGTGGCGGAACAGCCGGATTCCCAATCCGACCGCTTCCCGGCTGCTGTCTGGCCCGACGGCAATGTTGACGAAGTCCGGCTGGCCAACCGGGATATAACCGTAGCCCTCCTCCTGCACAATGTCGGAGAGACCCAGGTGCTGGCGCTGCTGTCCCCCGCCCAGGCCGATCAGCGTGTTCCCGGGGTCCTCCCCCGCGATCTGCTCCATGGCGATGTCCACGTCGGCGAAGCGGTGGAACGGGATCGCTTCCACGACGATCGGCACGTCCTGGGCCGGCAGCCCGAGGTAGGCACTGAGGGCATCCCGCAGCCGCGGCCGGGTCGAGGACGCGGCACGGTGCTGCTGGGCCAGTTCAACGGCGGCGTTGAAACTGGCCAGGAAGTCCGCGAGGTTTTTCTCCATGGCGCCAGACACTATCAGCGCAGGCGGCCTCCGGCCTGCTGTTTGGAGTCAGGCTCTCAGCGCGTTCTGCCGCAGGTCCGCCTTGCGGATCTTGCCGCTGGCAGTGGTGGGCAGGGACTCGCGGAACTCCACGGATTTCGGGACCTTGTAGCGGGCCAGTTTCCCTTCGAGGTGGTCCAGGACCGCCTTCTCATCGAGTTCTGCGCCTTCCGCGCGGACGATCACCGCGTGCGGCACTTCCCCCCAGCGCTCGTCCGGGACGCCGATCACTGCAACGGCGGAGACCTCCCGCAGCTCCATGATCAGCTGTTCCACCTGGGCCGGGTAAACGTTCTCGCCGCCGGAAATAATCATGTCCTTGATCCGGTCTGAGATGTACAGGAAGCCGTCGTCGTCGAAGTAGCCCATATCCCCTGAATTGAACCAGGCGCCGTCGGAGAAGGCCGCCGATGTGGCGTCCGGGCGGTTCCAGTACTCGCGGATCACATTGCCGCCGCGGATCTGGATTTCACCCACTTCCCCAGGGCCGGCCGGGGCTTCCCCGCTTCCGGCGATCCGGACATCGGTGAAGAAGTGCGGCAGTCCGGCAGATCCGGCCTTGGCCCGTGAATACCTGGCCGGCAGCGCAGTCGCACCGGGCGAGGTTTCGGTCATCCCGTAGCCGCCCGAGAAGGACAGGCCCCGCTCTTCATAGGCATCGAGCACACGCGCCGGGACGGGTGAGCCGCCGCAGGTGAGCATGCGGAGGCTTGAGAGGTCCGTTGACTCCCAGCCGGGATGTTCGGCCAGCATCTGGTAGGTAGTGGGAACCCCGGAAAGTGAGGTGATCCGGTGTTCCTCGATCGCGGCGAGGGTCGCACCGGGTTCGAACCTGCTGTGAAGAACGAGTTTCCCGCCCTTGAGCAGCACCGGCAGGGCGCCCATGCCCAGGGAGGCGACGTGGAACAGCGGGGCGATCATCAGGGCAACGGTTTCGGAGCTGACGTCGTAGTCGACCAGTACGTTCACGCTGTTCCACGTCATGTTTCCATGGGTGAGCAGCGCACCCTTGGGGTTTCCGGTGGTGCCTGACGTGTACAGAATGACGGCGGGGTCCTCAAGACCGACCTCCACATCCCGCGGCTCAGCGTCGGCATCCTGCAGCACAGCCTCATAGGGCTCTGCCGCAGGAGCGCCGGACACTGTTTCCGTCCCGGCCGGGGACGCCGCCGGGCCGGCCTCCGGGGCCACCATCAGCCGGTGCGTTACCGGAGAATCCGTGCAGCCAAGGACCGCAAGTGAATCAAGTTCCGCCGCATGGATCAGCACGGTGCTCCCGGAATCCTGGAGCGCGAACCGAACTTCCGGCGGGGCCAGACGGGTGTTCAGGGGCACGAACACCGCGCCCAGGGAACCCGCCGCAAAGAGCGACTCAAGGAACGCCGGGTGGTTGTTGCCCAGGTAGGCGACCCGGCTGCCCGGCGAAACGCCGCGGGCTGCCAATGCGCTGGCCAGACGTTCGATCCGCTCGGCCAGCTGGTCGTACGTCAGCTCAATTCCGGCCCCGGCCACGGCCGTAACACCGGCGGACTTCACCCGGCGGCGGTGGATCCAGGATCCCAGTCCCTCGTTTCGCATCTGCTCGCTCCCTTTCCGGGCGTCCGGCTAGGCGTAGAAACGGGCCAGGAATTCAGCGACGACGGCGGGACGCTCCTCGCCTTCGATCTCGATGGTGTTGGACGTCTTGATCTGCACGCCGCCCTTCACCTCGGTGACCTCCGCGATCACAGAGTGCAGCCGGACCTTGGAGCCCACCTTCACCGGGTTCGTGAACCGGACCCGGTCCAGGCCGTAATTGACCTTGGTCTTCACGCCGTCCACGTCAAAGAGGGCACTCCACAGCGGAATGATCAGGGACAGGGTCAGGAACCCGTGGGCAATCGGAGCTCCGAAGGGCCCGTCCTTGGCCTTCTCCGGATCGGTATGGATCCACTGGTGGTCATCGGTCGCGTCGGCAAAGGTGTTGATCTGGTCCTGGGTGATCTCGATGTAATCGGTGTAGCCCAGGTCCTTGCCGACCAGTGAGGGAAGTTCTTCGAGGGTGACAACGGTAGCGCTCATGTTCTTTTTCCTTCGGTTTGCAGGGAATGAATGGGTTAGCGGAAGGCGCCGGTGCCGGCGATCGAGCGCCCGACAATCAGGGCGTTGATGTCGTGGGTGCCTTCGTAGGAATAGACGGCCTCAGCATCGGCATGGAAACGGGCGACGCCGGTGTCCAGGGTGATCCCGTTGCCTCCGACCACTTCGCGCGCCAGGGCGACGGTCTCCCGGAGCGAGGTGCAGGTGAACATCTTCGCCAGTGCGGAATCCTCGTCCCGGAAGATGCCTTCTTCCTGGCGCTGGGTCAGCCGGACGACCATGCCCAGTGACGCCGTCAGGTTGGCCAGCATGGTGGCGAGCTTCTGCTGCGTGAGCTGGAAAGAGGCAAGCGGGCGGCCGAACTGTTCCCGTTCCAAGGTGTAGCGCACGGCCGCCTCATAGGCGCCCGCCTGCATGCCGGCGGCGATCCAGGCGACGTCGGAGCGCAGCCGGCGCATCAGCGCGGCCACGTCCTTGAACGAGTTGATGTTCGCCAGCCGCGCCGAGTCCGGAACCCGGACGGAGCGCAGTTCAATGTCGGCGTTCTGCATCATTCGCAGGGAGGTCTTGCGCAGGATCTTGGTCAGGGTCACACCCGGCGCTTCGCGCGGCACGAGGAAGGCCTTGACCTGTCCGTCTGCCTCGTCCCGGGCGAAGACGGCAAGCACGTCCGCCGTAGCGGCGCCGCCGATCCAGCGCTTGGCGCCGTCGATGATCCACTCATCGCCGTCGCGCCGGGCCGAAGTTGCCAGTCCGCCGGCAATGTCCGAGCCGTGCTCCGGTTCGGTCAGCGCGAAGACGCCAGTGAGCTCGAAGGACCGGATTTTCGGGTCCAGTTCCGCGGCCTGCTCGGCGCTGCCGCCGTGCAGCACGGTGGAGCGGAACAGTCCGGACTGCGCGTTGTAGAACGTAGCCACGGAAGCATCCGTGCGGGCCAGCTCAAAGTTGCGGAAGCCGCCGTACAGGCCGGACGTGCGCCCCTGGCTGTCGGCGACGCCGTCGGGCGCCATCAGGTTCAGGTCCACGAGCGGCTGGCGAATTTGGTACGGGAACTCACCGGCTTCCCAGTAGTCCGCCAGCAGCGGGGCCACCTGGGAGTCCAGGACAGCGCGCAGCTTTCCCAGTACTTCCTGTTCGGCACCGCTGAGCAGGTCGGAGTAGCCGTACCGGTCCGCGGCGTACAGGGGTTCTGTAGTTCCTGCGGTGCTCATGAGCCCAGGCCCAGCAGCCGGACGGCGTTTTCCTTCAGGATCTTGGGCCGCACCTCGTCCTTCAACGGCAGGTCCTCGAAGGCACGCATCCACTTCTGCGGAGTGATCAGCGGGTAGTCGGTGCCGAAGAGCACCTTGTCCTGCAGGACGGAGTTGGAGAGCTTCACCAGCGACTCCGGGAAGTACTTGGGCGACCAGCCGGACAGGTCGATGAAGACGTTCGACTTGTGGGTGGCGATCGAGTTGGCTTCGTCCTGCCACGGCACCGACGGGTGCGCCATGATGATCTGGAACCCGGGGAAATCCGCGGCGACATCATCCAGCAGCAGCGGGTTCGAGTAGCCCAGCTTGATTCCGGACCCGCCGGGGGTGCCGGCGCCCATGCCGTTCTGCCCGGTATGGAAGACCGCAGGCAGGCCGAGCTGCTCCAGGGCTTCCCACAGCGGGTAATAGCGTTCGTCCGACGGGTTGAAGCCCTGCAGGCTGGGGTGGAACTTGAACCCGCGGACCCCGTAGTCCTCGGCCAGCAGTTTCGCCCGGTCGATGGCTTCCGCACCGGTGAGCGGATCCACCGATCCAAACGGGATCAGCACGTCGTTGTTCCGGGCCGCGCCCTCGGCGATGTCTTCGATGCTGTTCGGCTCGTGCTTCAACCGCGTCCGGGCGTCCACCGTGAAGACCACGGCGGCCATGTTCAGCTCGCGGTAGGTCGCCGCGATGTCATCGAGCGACGGCGTCCGTTCCTCGGTCTTGAAGTACTTGCTGGAGGCGTCCATCAGGTCCTGCGGCAGCGAGACGTGTCCGTGCCCGTCAATTTCGATATGCACATGCATGTCGATCGCGGTGAGCGAGTCAACGTCCAGGCCCAGCTCGTAGCGGGTGGGTGCCATGGCTACTTCGCCGCCGCTTCGGGCTGGAGCTCGGCGGGCAGCGGCGGGAACTTCTCCCCCACACTCTGCTGCTGCCCGGCGAACGGGAACGCCGACGCGAGATCCGCATAGGACCAGCCGCCGTCACGGTACTCAGTGGCCACAGCCTCAGGATGGGACCACAGCTGCAAACGGTCCCCGCCCACACCAATCGCCTGACCCGTGATCCCGGCAGCTTCCTCCGACGCCAGGAACGCCACCAGCCCGGCAACATCCTCCGCCGTACCAAAACCCAGGTCCTTGCGGAAGAAATCAGGCATCGCCTCACCGCGCTCGTCCGCTTCCACGGCGGCAGCGAAATACGGGACCGTCTTCGTCATCGCCGTCGCAGCCACCGGAATCACCGCATTGGCAGTCACACCGGCCTTCTTCATCTCCATCGCCCAGGTCCGCACCATGCCCACGATCCCGGCCTTCGCCGCAGCGTAGTTGGTCTGTCCGAAGTTTCCGCGCTGCCCGGTCGGGGAACCGATCGTGATGATCCGGCCGGCCACGCTGTGTTCCTTGAAGTAGGCGTAGGCCTCCCGCACACAGGTGAACGTCCCGCGCAGGTGCACGTTGATCACCAGGTCAAAGTCCTCATCGGTCATCTTCAGCAGCGACTTATCGCGCAGTACCCCGGCATTGGTCACCAGGATGTCCAGGCCGCCGAAGTTCTCCACCGCAGCATCCACCAGGGCCTTCGCCGTCTCGGTGGACCCCACCGGGGCAACAACAGCCACGGCACGCCCGCCGTCAGCCGTAATCACCGAGACTGCCTCCTCAGCCACAGAAGCATCGACGTCGTTCACCACCACAGCCGCACCCTGCCGGGCCAGCTCCCGGGCGTAAGCGAGGCCCAGCCCCCGCCCGCTGCCGGTAACAATCGCGACTTTGCCGTCCAGGGACATGATGACTCCTTCTTCCCGGCAGCACCGGGCTCCGTTGACCTGCTCTTTTGTTCCATCCTGACGGGAATGATTGAGAAAGTCAACGGTTGATTAAGGCACTCATTATGTTGCCGGTGGAGCGGGCTGGCTGCTGCCTTCGGCGGGGCTGGCTAAGCCAGAATTACGGCAGTTCGCCCGAAAGCCGGTCCTGCATGGAGAGCGAGGAGTCGTTCAGCCCGATGATCCGGACAGCTTTGCCCCGGCTGCGGTACTTCTCGGTGATCGCATCCAGCGCGGCGACAGTGGAGGCATCCCAGACGTGCGAAGCTCCCAGGTCGATCACAACGTCCGCCGGATCAAGGGCGTACTCGAACTGGGTGTAGAGGTCGTTGGAGGAGGCGAAGAACAGCTCACCGTGAACCGCGTAAGTGACCTTGGCGCCGTCGCCGTCCACCATGCGCTGCACGGTGACGAAGTGCGCCACGCGGCGGGCGAAAAGCACCATCGCAGCCAACACGCCTGCTCCGACGCCGATGGCGAGGTTATGCGTGAGCACCGTGGCCAGGACGGTGATGAGCATGACGGCGGTCTCCGACTTGGGCATCCGGCGCAGGGTGGACGGGCGGATGCTGTGCCAGTCGAAGGCCGCATAAGCCACGAAGATCATCACGGCGACGAGCGCAGCCATCGGAATCAGGGCCACGATGTCGCCGAGGACCACCACCAGGATGAGCAGGAAAACGCCGGCCAGGAACGTCGAGATCCGGGTGCGGGCGCCCGAGGCCTTGACATTCATCATGGTCTGGCCGACGACGGCGCAGCCGCCCATGCCGCCGAAGAATCCGGTAACGATGTTGGCGATGCCCTGCCCGGCGGCCTCCCGCGGCTTAGAGGACCGGGTGTCTGTGATGTCATCCACCAGCTTGGCGGTCAGCAGGGATTCGAGCAGTCCCACAAAGGCCATGGCCACGGCATAGGGAAGAATACGTTCGAGGGTTTCCAGGCTCAGCGGAACGTCCGGGAACAGCAGCGCGGGCAGCGAATTGGGAAGTTCACCCTTGTCCCCCACAGTCGGGATGTTCCAGCCGGCTGCCACCGCAGCAATTGTGAGGACCACAATCGCGACCAGCGGCGCGGGCACCGCCGTCGTCAGCCGCGGCAGGCCAAAGACGATCACCAGTCCGGCGGCGACAACCGGGTAGACCAGCCACGGCACCCCGGTCAGCTCCGGCAGCTGGGAGGAAAACACCAGGATGGCGAGGGCGTTGACGAATCCCACCATGACGGAGCGCGGGATGAAGCGCATCAGCTTCGCAACGCCTGCGAGGGCCAGCAGGATCTGCAGGACACCGGCCAGGATTACCGTGGGCACGAGGTACTCGACGCCGTAGTTGGCCACCACGGGCGCGATCACGAGGGCGACGGCCCCGGTGGCAGCGGAGATCATCGCCGGCCTGCCGCCTACGAACGCAATGGTTACGGCCATGGTGAAGGAAGCGAACAGGCCCATGCGCGGGTCGACGCCAGCGATCACCGAGAACGCAATGGCTTCCGGAATGAGCGCCAGTGCGACGACGAGTCCGGCCAGCACTTCGGTCTTCAGCAGGCGCGGCGAGCGCAGCGTGGTGAGGACCGTCTGCCGGGGTGCGGGAGCAGGCATTGGGGCTGGTGCCGGCGTTGGTATCGGAGCAGGAAAAGACAAGGCGGTTCCGTTCAGGTGCGGGGAAGTCCGGCGGCCGGGGCGGATTGCCGGGGCCGTTCATCGGATCCGGTTCCAGATTACCGCCGCGTGTTCTGAGTCCCTCTTCAGGCCCCGGCGGGCGGTCCGGCCAATAATGGGTCCATGCCCGATCCACTGCCGCCCTGGCCTCCCACCGCCCCCGCCTTCGGCCGTGTTTTACTGCGCCAGGTGACCGGCGCAGATGCCGGCATGGCCCGGGCGCTGGCTTCGGATCCCTATGTGACCGCCACCGGCACTCTTCCGCTGCACGCCAGTGAGCAGGAAGCGCTGGCCTGGGTAAAGCGCCAGCGGGGACGTCACCGCGAAGGCAGAGGGTTCTCCTTCACCATTGAAGAGCAGGCATCCGGCCTTTCGGTTGGACATTGCGGCCTGTGGCTGCAGCATCTCACGGACGGATACGCGAGCGCGGGCTACGCCGTCGCCCCTGAATTCCGTGGGAGAGGTTTCGCCGCCGAGGCCCTGGCTGCGCTGACTGCCTTCGGCTGGTCCCTGGCCGGTCTCGAGCGGATCGAGCTGTTTATTGAGCCCTGGAATACCGCGTCGGTCCGAACCGCCGAGCGTGCCGGGTATGCCCCGGCGGGTGTGCGCCGGAATTATCCGCTGACCGGCGGCGAGCGGCGGGACATGCGGGTTTATGCCGCGCTGCGCCCTATGGGACCAGCCGCCGATAAGACACGGTAAGACCGTCAAAAGGCCCTCGCCAGCCAGGTGCGGCCGCGTCACAAAGATTGCGGTCCACGACCGGAACGCCGAGGTCTGGGAACATAGCCGAATACTCATGCGCAGCGGAAAAGCGTGTTCCCTGCGGGCACCGGAAGGAACGTGGTTTGTTTACCGGACTCAGTGCTTTTCCCCTGACACCGATGCAGGACGACGCCGTGGACGAGGCAGCATTTGCCTGCCTGGTGGAACGGCTGGCTGCCTCGGACGTGGATTCGATCGCGGTGCTGGGCTCCACCGGGTCCTACGCCTATCTGAGCCCCGTGGAACGCCGGCGCGTTGTGCAGCTGGCCGCTGCGAACACCGGCTCGAAGCCGCTGATCGTGGGCGTCGGTGCCCTCCGCACCTCCGAGGTGCTGGCAAATGTGCGGGCCGCCGAAGATTCCGGGGCCGCAGGGATCCTGCTTGCCCCGGTGAGTTACCAGGCCCTGACGGACGGCGACGTTTATGGCCTGTTCCGCGACGTCACCGACGCCACGGACCTGCCGGTCATCATTTACGACAACCCCGGCACGACGCATTTCACCTTCAGCACTGAGCTGTACGGACAGATCGCGGCACTGCCCGGCATCGCCTCGATCAAGATCCCCCCGGTTACCGCCGCGGCCGCAGCAGGGCGGGTCAGCGCCGTCCGTGCGGTTATCCCGGACCACGTCACCATCGGAATCTCAGGCGATGCGGCTGCTGCGGACGGGCTGAACGCCGGCTGCGACGCCTGGTACTCCGCCGTGGCCGGCACCCTCCCCGAACCGGCGCTGGCGATCCTGCGCGCCGCCCGCGAGGGCAGGCCGCACGACGCCGCCGCTGAGTCTGCCCGGCTGGCGCCGCTTTGGGAGCTCTTTGCCGAACACGGCAGCCTGCGGGTCATCGCCGCCGTAGCTGAGCATCTGGGCCTCGCCCCGCGGAAGTGCCTGCCCCGCCCGCTGCGCGGACTGGACGCTGAGGACCGCAGGCGGGTGGCCGGCGTCGCCGATGCCCTGGGGTTCACCGCCGGGTAGGGCAGGGTAGGCAGGGCAAACGGTGGACCGCAGCGGGCACAGCCGACGCAGAACGGGAACGAATTAGTCAGCTGCGGGGCGGCGAGGCGCATCAGAGGGCTGCAAGACGCTTTCGGTGGACCGAACTGTAACCCTTACGGGCCCTGCCCCGTGCCCACCCGGGTGGCCGGTTATGCCCGGCGTGCCAGGTCGTACAGCTGCCGCAGGGCCGCAGCCTCGGTCTGCTCCAACACCTTGGCCGGATCGCCCTCGAAGGAATGCCGGGCATGGCCGGTTTCTCCCCGGAGGCTCCAGCCAATGTAGACGGTTCCCGCCGGCTGGCCCTCGAGCGGACCGGGACCGCCCGCACCGGTGGTGGAAATGGTCAGGTCGGCATCGAAGAGCTTTGCTGCACCAGCTGCCATCTCTTCGGCGCACCGGGCGCTCACGACCGGACCAGCACTGACGCCAAGCACTGCGTGTTTAATTTCCGTCATGTAGGCGACGATCCCCCCGCTCAACCACGAACCCGTGTCCCCGCCTTTTCCAAGCACGCCAGTGAGGTTTCCGCAGGTCAGGGACTCTGCGAGCGCGACCGTCAAACCTGCGCGGGTGACCTCTTCTGCGACGAGGTCCGGGAGTTGATTCAGAGGCTCAGTTCCGGCATCCATAAAGGCCTTTTGCCACCTTTCTGCGTTCTTATGCTATTGATTACTAACGGTACTTACTATTTCATCACGCGCGGCTCCGGTGCTTTGACGGCCCGCCGCCACAACACGAACGGGGGTCCGATGTGAGGGCGCGAGAATCCATCCGGGTCGCCAGTGTTCCTTCCGGTCACGTGTATATCCGCCACCTGGCTCCGCTTCCCGGTCCGGCCGGGGAACTTCCCGCCGTCGTCCGCCTCCCGGACCCGGACCCCGACTCTCCGGACCGCGCAGCCACGGAGAAGTGGTGGCCGCCGGTGATGCTCCATGCCGGCTGGATCGAGGAAAATGCCTCATCGTTCGACGTTTTCCACATCCACTTTGGGTTCGACGCCCAGGATCCGCGGGACCTCCAGGAAGCGGTCAGCGCCCTGAAGCGCCACGGCAAGCCGCTGGTGTACACGGTGCATGACCTGCGCAATCCCCACCACGAGTCGCCCGCAGCCCATGATGCCCACCTTGATGTCCTGATCCCTGCCGCTGACGAGCTCATCACCCTCACCGCGGGCGCAGCCGCGGAAATCGAACGCCGCTGGGGCCGGTTGGCCCGGGTTCTCCCGCATCCCCACGTCGTCGAACTTGAGACCATGGCCGGTTTTGCCCGTCCCCACAAAGCCAACGGGCCTTTCCGGGTAGGTGTACACGTTAAGAGCCTGCGGGCGAGTATGGAACCGCTGCCGGTCATCCGTGCCCTGCTGGAAGCCGCACGCGAGGACGGCTCCATGGTGGTGCAGGTCAACGGGCACTGCGATGTGCTGCAGCCCGACGGCGCCCGGTACAACGCCGAGCTGGCGCAGTTCCTGCGGGACCATTCGGGATCCGGCGAGCTGGAGGTGAAGATCCACGACTTCCTGCCCGACGACGAGCTGTGGGAATATCTCTCCGGCCTGGACCTGTCAGTACTGCCGTACCGCTTCGGCACGCACTCCGGCTGGCTTGAAGCCTGCCGGGACCTGGGCACAGCCGTTGCCGCTCCGGACTGCGGTTTCTACGCGGACCAGGGGCCGGTCTTCAGCTATTGCCACAATGAGGCCGGGCTGGACGCTGCGTCTCTGAAGGCCGCCGTCCTGGCAGCCCGCGGCGCCGGGCCTCCGAACCCGCTTACCGTAGCTGACCGCGCCCGGCAGCGGGACACAATCGCGCGGGCCCACGCAGAGCTGTACGCGTCACTGCTGGACCGCATCGGGGTGCTGCAGTGAGACTGTGCATCGTCGGACCGTCCCGCTTCCCGATCAGTGAACCGTTTGCCGGCGGTCTCGAGGCACACACCCATGCGCTGGTCTCGGCGCTGCGCTCCCGGGGGCACGACATCACGCTCTTTGCGGCCGCCGGATCTGACCCGGACCTGCAGGTGGAGTTCCTTGAGGTGCCCGCGTTCGAAATGAGTGCAGCCGCCCGGAACGACGTCGGAGCACTGCCGGAACAGTGGATGGCAGAGCACCACGCCTACCTCTCGCTCATGCTCGACCTCGCCGAGCACGGACACCACAGGTACGACGCCGTCCTGAACACGAGCATCCATCACCTGCCCGTTGCGATGTCACGGATGCTGCACGTTCCGCTGGTGACTATCCTGCACACCCCTCCCGTGGGCTGGATCGAGTCGGCCATCCGGGTGCGCGGTGACCTGACCCGTTTCATCGCTGTCAGCAACCACACCCGCAACGCGTGGGCGCCGCTGGTCGAATCCACGGCCATCCTCAACGGCGTGGATACCCGCAAGTGGGAGCAGGGGCCAGGCGGCGGAGCGCCGATCTGGTTTGGACGCATCGTTCCCGAAAAGGGCACGGCCCTTGCCATACGCGCCGCGAAACTGGCGGGGATGCCGCTGGATCTCGCCGGACCGGTCTTCGACCGCGCCTACTTTGAATCCGAGATAGAGCCGCAGCTGGACGGCAGCATCCGGTATCTGGGCCACCTCGACCACGTCCAGCTCCGCCGCGCCGTCCGGAACGCCTGCGCAGCGCTGGTGACTCCGCGCTGGGATGAGCCCTACGGATTGGTGGCCGCTGAAGCGCTGGCCGCCGGCACGCCGGTTGCCGCTTTCGAACGCGGAGCACTCCCGGAGATCCTGACGGAGGACTGCGGGCGCCTGGCCCCGCCGGACGACGTCGACGCCCTGGCTTCCGGCCTCCGCGAGGCAGCCGGACTGGACCGCGGGGCTGCCCGCCGCCGGGCCGAGGCGTTCTGCTCCCACGACCGGATGGTGGATGAATACGAGTCCCTGCTCCTGGCGGCGGGGAGCCAGACGGTGGCCGCATGATCGGGTATTACATCCACCACCAGGGCATGGGCCACCTGCGCCGGGCGCAGGCAATCGCTGCCGAACTTCCAGCCGGGAGTGTCACCGGACTGTCCTCGCTGCCGTGCCCCGCCGACTGGGACGGACCCTGGATCCGGCTGGAGCGCGATGACCTCAGTCCCGGCCCGCAGGCGGTTGATGCGAACGGCCAGCTGCACTGGGTCCCGGTCCACGACGCCGGCCTTCGGGAGCGCATGGGCCAGCTCTCTGCCTGGATCCGCCGTGCAGAGCCGTCCGTGCTGGTTGCGGACGTCTCCGTGGAAGTGGCCGTGCTCGCCCGCCTGCACGGCGTGCCCGTTGTCTCCGTTGCACTGCCCGGAGTCCGCGAAGACCCCGCGCATACGCTCGGCTTCGGTGTCTCCGACGCCCTGATCTCCGCCTGGCCGCGCCAGGCCACGGGCATGCTGTACACCGGGGATCCCGAACTGGCTGCCCGGGTAACACCGGTCGGCGCGATTTCCGGCCACCCCGTGACGGAGGGCCGTCCGCCCGGACCGGTCACCCGTGTGGTTGTGCTCGGCGGCGCCGGCGGCGGAGGAATGAGCGACGCCGACATCCAGTCCGCGCGGGCGCAGACACCCGGCGTGGAATGGGACGCGGTAGGAACCAACCCCGGCAACCGGACTGCCGATCCCCTGCCCCGGCTTCGCGCCGCTTCCCTGGTGGTAACGCACGCCGGCCAGGGCGCCGTCGCCGATGTGGCGGCCGCAGGCATTCCTGCCGTGATTGTTCCGCAGGAACGGCCGCACGAAGAACAATTCACCACCGCGCGGGTCCTTGGCTCAATGGCGGGAATTCCGGCCATCGTGACCTCTGCCTTCGCCCGGCAGGACTGGGCAAAAGTGCTCGCAGAAGCCGCTGCCTTGGATGGCCGGAACTGGTTCCTGTGGAATGACGGACGCGGCGCAGCACGGGCTGCTGCCATCATCTCCGCCGTCGCGGAAGGCATGGAGGCGGACCATGTGACCCTGCCGGCAGGGACCCGCACGTGAAAACCAGCGTCATCACCCTGGCCCACGGACGGCATGCCCACCTGGCTGCCCAGCAGCAGGCACTGCTCAGGTCCACCCGGCTCCCAGACGACTGCATCGTTGTGGCGATGGCGGACCCGGAGATTTCCGGCCGCTTCCCCGATCCGCTGCTTTCGGGAACGGTCATCGAGGTCCCCGCTTCCGGCTCTGCCCTTCCGCTCGCAGCTGCCCGGAACACAGGCGCCCGGGCGGCTTTGGACCGGGGCGCCGAGCTCCTGGTCTTTTTGGACGTGGACTGCCTGCCCGCCCCGGAACTTCTCGCCGGCTACGCATCGGCTGCGAGGGACGAAGCCGCAGCCGGCCGGATGCTCTGCGGACCGGTGACCTACCTGGATCCGCCGGGGCCGGCCGGCTACGACCTGGACGTGCTTGGCACTCTGGACGCACCCCATCCGGCCCGGCCGGCACCAGGTCCCGGGGAGATCGTTCCCGACGAGAACCCGGACTTGTTCTGGTCGCTCTCTTTTGCACTCACAGCCGCTGATTGGCACCGGATCGGCGGATTCTGCGAGGACTACACCGGCTACGGCGGAGAAGACACCGACTTTGCCCGGGTGGCACAGCGCCGAGGCATCGGGCTGGCCTGGATCGGGGCGGCGCGGGCCTATCACCAGTGGCATCCAACCCAGGATCCCCCCGTGCAGCATCTGGCCGACATTGTGCGAAACGCAAACCTCTTCCATGACCGCTGGGGCACCTGGCCCATGGGCGGCTGGCTGGAGGGATTCCGCAATCTGGGCCTGATGCGGGGTGGGACGGACGAGGTTCCCTGCACGCTCACGCAGCCGGCGCCGCACCCAGCCTGACCGGGGCAGCGGGGTCCCCAGCGCCAGTACGGCCGGACCGGACAGCCTGCCGGCCGGCAAACCGTCGCCGCAGGACGCCCCTGCTGTGTGCCGACGTCGTAATCCGTGCCCCTGCATAGGGGATACCTCCGGCGAGCCGGCAGACCAGCGCCGCCCAGATGCTCACCGACCTCTCCAGCAGCCAGACCGGAGCCCAGAGGGCGGACGACGGCGGGAACACCCGGGTGCCGCCGGCACGCCTCCTGCCCGCCTCGGCAATTCCGGCAGCCGTGGTGGCCGCGGCCAGCGGCAGCAACGGCCAGCGCCGGCGTCCGAGCAGCACTCCCGGCAGCAGGGATAGCTCCAGTGCCAGGCGTGCGGGCTGGGCGAAGTCGTCGTAAGCCTGGCGGACCCGCTGCCGAAGGAAGTGCCCGGCCGCGCAGGGTTTGCGGGGAATGAACAGCGACCGCGCCACGACTTCCCGGCCCCCCGCGGAGCGGACGGTCCTGATTAGCTCCAGATTCTCGAACAGGACGTCGCCGTCGTAGCCGTGCGTGGCCAGCAGCGCCGAACGCCGCACCCCAGCGTTCCGGGATAGTCTGCGCCCAGCGCCCGGTTCAGCAGGCTCCGTGCCGTATCCCAGCGGGCGTGCCAGGGCAGGTCGGAGAAGTTGTTTTGCGGCCGCACCACGTCTGCGGACTGCAGGAGGTCCGCGACCCGGCGGAAGGAATCCGCGGTGTACCGCACGTCGTCGTCGGCAATCACCAGAGTCTCGGTGCGGGCGTGCCCAATTCCGGTCAGCACTCCGGAAACCTTGCCGTTCAGGCAGGCGTATTCCGGGCGCAGGTGCACAACGCCGGCGGGAAGGAGCCGCGAATGTTCTGCGAACACCTCCGGCGGCGACCCGTCAACTACCAGCACGGCGGACCAGGACACCACCCGCTGAAGATACCCGGGCAGGTCGCCAAGTCCTCCGGCACGGCCACGTTTTAGCGGCAGGATGTATGTCGCTGACGGAGTTTCTGCGCTCCGATCCAGACCAAGCTGCTCAGTCATGCAGGGATTATAAACATGAATAAATAAGCCTGCTTAGCACTTCACATCCCGGCTCAAACTGGTTAGGTTCTTGGGCATGGATCCGTCGCTGCCGGTCCGAACCGAGCGGCCGGAGCGCCAATGGCGGTGGATCTTCCCCCAGTGTTTGGAGAGTGGAACCGTGTTTTTTCACAAACAGGAACTGCAGTTCAAAGCAACCCCGGACAACCCCGACGCCGTCTATGCCAGGAAGCTGCAGGAAGTGCTGGGCGGGCAGTACGGTGAGATCACAGTGGCCCTGCAGTACAGCTTCCAGGCGTGGAACACCCACATTCCGGGAAAGTACCGGGACCTGCTCTTTGGCATCGGCGCGGAAGAGTTCGGCCACGTCGAGATGCTCGCCACCATGATCGCCCAGCTCCTGGAAAAGGCCCCGCTGGGAATCACCGATGATGCCGTGCAGTCCGATCCGGCCATCGCCGCCGTCATCGGCGGCACCGACATGCAGCAGGCAATCGTTGCGGGTGCCGGAGCACGGCCTGTGGACAGCAACGGCAACCCCTGGCAGGGCAGCTACGTAACCGCCAGCGGCAACCTGCTCGCCGATTTCACGGCGAACGCCAACGCGGAAATGCAGGGACGCGTCCAGGTCGCCCGGCTCTACCATATGACCGACGACTCCGGTGTCCGTGACTTGCTTTCCTTCCTGCTGGCAAGGGACACCATGCACCAGAACCAGTGGCTCGCCGCTGCGCGCGAACTGCAGGAGGAGGGCGCGGAGTCACTGCCGGTGCCAAGCAACTTCCCGATCAACAAGGAAGAGCGCTCGGTCTCCTACCAGTACCTGAACTTCTCCGACGGGGCTGCCGCAGCAGAGGGCTCTTGGGCTTCCGGGCCGACGCCGGACGGCAAGGGAGAGTTCACCTACCACGACGGTCCCACCACCTCGGCACCGATGCCGCCGCCCACCCACCCGGATTCGCGGTTCTACGGCACCACGGAACTGCCGAACACGGTGGAAAAGGTTGCCGGCGCCGTCCAGGACAAGCTGCGCCGCGAGTAGGCACCTGAAAGAGATAAAGGGCGGGTGCCGGCCGAAGCCGGCACCCGCCCTCCCCTACTGCAAAAGCCGGCAGACGATCCTGCCGTGATTTTGCAGCGCATCAGCGCAGCGACGTCAGCGTTGCAGGATGCGGACTACCGGCTTCCTCACAGTACCCCCCACAGCCCAGAGCTTAAGGGGTGGAACGGTTTAAAACAAGGCGGATGACCGGTTTTATGCGCCGGTGGTTTTTCGGATCAGCTCACGGGAAGTGTCCCGCACGTCGTCGGAGACGACACCGGGCAGGAGCATGGCCCACATCTCGTCCACCCGGCGCAGGAGGTCAGCCCGATCCGTGAGAACGGCCGAGACGATGTGCACCCCGGTGAGGGAGGAAACGACGAACCGCGCAAGGGAGTCCGGATCCAGGTCGCCGCGAAGCTCTCCGCGCTGCTGGGCCTCGCGGGCCAGCCGGCCCATGAGGGCAATCCAGTCCTCATAGGGCTGGCGGACGTCCTCGTCAAAGGAGGATGCCTCCAGCGTCAGGCGCGATCCAGCACGGACCATGGGCTCGGTGAGGAGGTTCGCTGCGAAACGCCGGCACATCAGGATCATCGATTCCAGCGGCGGAAATCCCTGCTTGAGCAACTCTTCATTTTGCGCGGAGACGAACGAATGCTGTTCGGTTATGACCGCCCTGGCAAGGTCTTCCTTGGACGGGAAATGGAAGTAGAGGGCACCTTTGGTGACTTTGGCCCGGTCGGCCACCTGGCTCAAGGAGGCGCGGCCGTAGCCGTACTCCTCAAAAACCAATGCTGCCCCCGCGAGAATGGCATCGCGCGTGGCCTTGGCCCTGTCCTGCAGATCTCTGATGGCGGTTCCTTCGCTATGGACTTCCCCCCAGGTTCCAAGGTAGATGCAAAGTGATAGATATCGAAAAGGGTTACGGCAGAACGAAGGGTGGGAACAGGAATTCCGTGATCTTCCATTCCGGAGACCGGCGCCGGTTGGTAGCCTCGGGGCACTGTGGCCGCATTGCGCCCGATCAAAGGAGATCGTCCATGCCCAACCTCGCCGGCATTCTTCCCGACACCGCCGCCCGGCTTCCGGACCACACGGCCCTGAAGATCAACGACACGGTGATCAGCTACTCCATGCTGAACGCCATGAGTTCCAAGGTCGCCGGGCTCCTGCGGGCCCGCGGCGTGCAGCGCGGGGACAGGGTGGCGCTGATGATGCCCAACATTCCTCCGATGGCTTCGGTCTACTACGGCGTCCTGCGCTACGGTGCCGTCGTCGTCCCCATGAATCCCCTGCTCAAGGGACGGGAGGTCGCCTACACTCTCCGGGACTCGGGCGCGGGGCTGCTCTTCGCCTTCGAACTGATGCTGCCTGAGGCCAATGCCGGAGCCGAAGAAGCCGGCGGAGTGGACGTCATTCCAGTCAACACCGGCAGTTTCCGGCAGCTGCTGGCCGACTCGGAATCGGATGAGGCAGTAGCCGACGTCGACGGCAGTGACACCGCCGTCATCCTCTACACGTCCGGAACCACCGGACGGCCGAAAGGGGCAGCGCTAAGCCATGACAACCTCCTGAGCAACGCGGAAGTGGCCTCCAATCTCCTGGACACTGGAGAAAACGATGTAATCTTCGGCGGGCTGCCCTTCTTCCACGTCTTCGGCCAGACGTCAGCCCTGAATGCCGGGGTAATGACCGGAGCCAGCATCAGCCTGCTGCCCCGGTTCGACGCCGGTGCCGCACTGGAGATCATCGAACGGGACAAGGTCACCATCTTCCAGGGTGTACCGGCCATGTATATCGGCATGCTGCGGCACCCGAACGTTGCCACCACGGACAAGTCCTCAGTCCGCGGAGCCATCACCGGCGGATCAGCCATGCCGCTGGAAGTCCTGCGGGAATTCGAGGAAGTATTCGGCACGGATCTGCTGGAGGGGTACGGCCTCTCAGAGACCTCACCGATCGTTTCCTTCAACCTGCCGGGGGACAACCGGAGGCCCGGCTCGATCGGCAAACCGGTCTACGGCATGGAAGTACGGGTGCTCGACGGCGAAGGCCACGACGTACCCATCGGCGGGATCGGGGAAATTGCCGTGCGCGGCCTCGGCGTCATGAAGGGGTATTGGAACAATCCCGAAGCCACCGCGGAAGCGATTCCGGACGACTGGTTCCGCACCGGGGACCTCGGCCGGTTCGACGACGACGGAAACATCTACATCGTGGACCGCAAAAAGGACATGATCCTGCGGGGCGGCTACAACGTGTACCCGCGCGAGGTGGAAGAAGTCCTCTACGAACACCCGGCGGTGGCGGAAGCTGCCGTCGTCGGCATGCCGGACGAGCTCAACGGTGAAGAGGTGGCAGCGGTGATCGGCCTCAAGGCGGAAGCCGTGCCGGCCACCGATGAAGCCCGCCAGGCCCTGGCCGACGACATCCAGGCCTTCGCCAAGGACCGGCTGGCCGCTTATAAGTATCCGCGGCGGGTGGTGTTCACCGATGAACTCCCGAAGGGTCCCACCGGGAAAATCCTCAAGCGTGAAATCCGCGTGGAACCAGCCGGCTCAACGATGCCGGCGGAAAGCCTCGAAACCTAGGCCGAACCGTCCGGAACGGGAATGGATCCGCGCTTACCGGCCGACTTTGCCGGTAAGCGCGGCCACGGGCCGCAGGAAGACGGGCCGTGCCGCAACCCAGGCCGCCACCATGATGACCACTGAAGCAGCGAAGAACCAGAAGCCGGTCCATCCGGTGCCGTCGGACGCCGCGTACATATGGTTCAGGTTCCTCAGGGCGCCCGTCGCCAGCACCAGCGTGACGTGCGCGATGATGAAGAGCACGAAGTAGATCATGACGGGGAAGTGCAGCGCCCGGGCCGCTTGGATCGGGAAGGCCCGGTTCAGCCGCGGTGCCTTGGCGGGCCACGACGGCGACATCCGCAGGCCAGTGAGGATGGCCAGCGGCGCGGCGATGAAGACAATGGAGAAGTAGGAGAGCAGCTGGAGGGCGTTGTAGCTGACCCAGCCGCTCTCGGTCGGCCAGTCCAGCGAGGCGTACTGCAGGGCTGTTGACGCTGCATTCGGGAAGATGTCCCAGCTGGTGGGGACCAGTCGCATCCACTGTCCGGTCGCGAACAGCAGGACATAGAAAAGCAAGCCGTTCAGCACCCAGAGGACGTCAAGGCTGAGGTGGAACCACAGGTCAAGGCTCATGCGCTTGGGCTGGTTCTTCGTGCGGATCAGGCCTTTGTTGTTCCTGGTCCAGGACCCGATGGACCGCTGCCGCGTCCGGATCATCCATCCGGACCGGATGATCAGCAGGAGCAGCAGGGAGTTTAGGAAGTGCTGCCAGCCCACCCAGGCCGGGATTCCAACGGGCGCACCATCGGGCAGCGTCGAGTGGCCCGGATAGGCAGCCAGGAAATCCTGGGCTCCGGGCGTTTCCCTCAGCCAGCGTGCAGCGAGCACCACGGCTGCCAGCAGCAGCAGGGCCGCGGGGACCATCCAGGCCAGCTTGAGCCAGCGGGAACGGGCCGCCGTGGCAGCGGTGCGGCTCATGCGGCACCCGCCGCGCCAGTCCGGCCACGTGATCCTGCTCCGGGGCACAGCGCCGTGCCCACCGGAGTGGATAGGTAAATCTTCACGGTTCCCCCGTATTGTCGTGCCGCTTTTTCTGTTTTGTCCTGCCGGGCGAGCCTACCCGAAATGGTGCCCTACAGGCGCCGGCTTCCACCCGTTTGAGGTGGTGCTTCCAGGGGAAATGCCTCGCCGCCAAGCGCCGGAACATCCGTGTGCTTGTCCGTCCTGACCAGGATCAGGCCCGTCACGATCAAAGCTCCTCCGACCATCTGGACAGCTCCCGGCAGTTCGGACAGCAGGAGCCAGGCCCACAGCACGGCAAAGAGCACTTCTGTCAGCGACACGAAGGAAGCAACCCTGGGCCCGAGGGCGCGGGCGGCGATGATCCCCGTGACGTAGGCGAGCACGGTGGAGAGCAGCACCAGACCGGCCAGCGGGACCCACCAGCGGGTCACCCAACCGGCCAGTTCCACGTCCTGGGTGGTGAATCCGGTGGGCAGCACCCCTGTGAGTCCCAGGAGCACCATGGACGCCGCCCCGACCAGCAGGCCGCCGGCAGTGAGCACCAGCGGCGGAAGGGTCTCGTTCTGCTTCGCCGTAATGAAAAAGTACATCGCCAGGCACACGGCAGCTGCCAGCCCCCAGATGACCCCGATGGGGTCGACCCGAACATCTCCGGCCAGGTCCAGTACCAGGACCAGGCCGACGACGGCGGCCGCCGCTCCCAGCATCGTCGCCGTCCCGGGACGGCGGCGGGTTCGGAACCACATCCACAGCACGATCAGCACCGGTGCAAGGAACTCCAGCAGCAGCGCCACGCCCACTGAGAGCCGTTCGACGGCATTGAAATAGAAGAACTGGCAGCCGGCGACGCCCACCAGGCCGAACAGGACGATGGTCTTCCAGTTCTGCCTGACCTGGTACCAGCGGCCGTGGAGGGCAATCAGGGCCGGAACCAGAAGCACGGCGGCGGCCCCGCCCATCCGGAAAGCGACGGCCGTGGCCGGGGTCCACCCTGCTTCCATCAGGGATTTCGCAAAGGAGCCCGAAAGTCCGAAAACCGCGGAAGAAAGGAGGGCGATGAGGATGCCGGAAGCTCCGGCAGCGGCAGCCGGGGGCATTGCTCCCGGACCGGATGTGGACTGAGCCATGGTGGACCTTTCGAGGTGGCAGGCCCGCTCCCCCATGGATCATGTCACGAGCTAAAAGGGCCTATGCTTGTGACACTAAGGCGGGCAATGTCAGGAGTCAAGATGGTTTTCGCTTATGACACAGAGGTAGCGCTGGCGAGCGCCGCCGCACTGGTGAACACCGCCTTCCTCGACCCCGATCCGCTGGCCGACGACCCCGGCCTCACCCTGTTCCTGGAACAGGAGCGTTTCTCGGGATCGCGGACGCATACCGCAGCCGAACGGCAGGCGGTGCAACGGCTGCGCACCGACCTGCTGCAGTTGTGGGACAGCAGCGAGGAAACGCTTGCCCAGGGGATCAACCGCCTGCTGGCCAGCTCCCAGGCACTTCCCCAGCTGGTCCGGCACGACGGCTGGGGCTGGCACCTGCACTGCACGCCCCCCGATGCGGACCTGGCTGACCGGATGGCGACGGAGGCCGCCATGGCACTTGCCGACGTCGTCCGGGCCGGTGAACTGGAACGCCTCCGGATCTGCGCCGCACCGGACTGCAGCGGCGTCCTGATCGACCTGTCCCGCAACCGGTCCCGCCGCTACTGCGGGACGGGCAACTGCGGCAACCGCGAAAATGTGCGCGCCTACCGGCGTCGGCTGGCGTCGAACCTGCTGGAAAACCAGCAGCCCTACGGGTTGCCGTAGCAAGCTTCGCCCGCCACTCTGACGGTCCGGTTAGCGGCGGTGCAGGTCGCGGCGGCCGGCACAGCAAGCGGAAGGCAGCCGCCGAAAGCACCAGCCTGCCTATGATCCGGCACCGGCGGCGTCCTAGACTTGTCGGGTCGAGCAGTACGGCGCCTGTTGACACCTGCCTCCAGGAGCGCCTCATGGAGCACAAACTGCGGTCTGCCGTTCCTCCCCGTACCGCCTGGATCCTGATCGGAGCGAGTGTCCTTTTTTGGGTCCTGTCTGCGCTGGGGCTGCTGCAAATGCCCGCCTCAGTGCCGCCGATGCTGATGTTTTTGTGGCTGTACCTGAATGCCTTCGCAATGCTGGCCAGCACTGTTGCCGTTGCCGCAGCCGTGGCAGCACTGGTATTGCACCGCCGCAGCGCCGGGCCGGCAGATGCCAGGGAAGCTCCGGCCGTGACGTCCCTCGATGCAGCCGAAGAAACCGGCCTGGATCAGCTGCTGGGAGACGCCCCGCCGGCTGTGCAGCCCACCGTCGCTCCTGCGGGAAAAGGCGGACGCCGGCAAACCGGCCGTCCATCGCGCCGCAAACGGAAGAAGCGCCAGGGCTCCGGACCTAAGCCGGACTAAGCGTCGGTGCCCGGTTTCCCGGGAACATCGGCGGCGTCAGGATCCCCCGGCGTTTCGCCGGCCGGTTTCTTCTTTTCCGGGGCACCAACACTTCCGGCACCGCCCGGAATCTTTGCCGAGGCACGGTGGACACCGGAGCCTTCACTCAGGTGTTCCGGGTTCGGCTTTTCCGTCATCAGCAGAAGGGAGGAAATCAGCAAAGAGGCGATGAAGGCGATCCCGGCGGCCGTCAGGCCGAGGTCCACCCGAAGCTCCTTGGTGGCGCCGCCGGTGGCGAAGATCATGGTGGTGATACCGGCGATCACGGCCAGGACTGCGGAGAAAACCAGCGGGGCCTTCACGGAATTCCGTTTCTGGGTCCCACCGGGCTGGCTCTTGGCCACTATTTGTCCTCCTGCGTTGTCGACTGGCGGTCTTCTACCCCAAGTAGAAGCCGCGGATAGTCCTAGTTTACGGCCTGTGAGTGTTCCGTCGATTCCGGCGTCAGGCTTGCGTCATGACGCAGCCCCAGACCCGAAATCGCCAGGACCACGGCAATGATCACGGCGGAACCGCCGCTGACGCCCAGGAGTGCCCGGACGTGGGTGCCCTCAGCCAATGCCAGGAAGAGCGGCATCAGCACGGCGGCACCGACCGCTGCGGCACCGGTAATGAGCCAGTCACGGGCCGGTGTGAACGTCTTGCGGACGCGGAACCAGAACACGAGTTCAATGAGGCCGCCCACCAGCAGGGCAGCACCGGCCACGTAGGCGAACACAGTGGTGGACTGCACTGCGGCCACCACGATGCCTGCCGCCGCGTAGACGACAGCTGACACCAGCAGAGCCCCCGGGACCCGCGCGATGTCGCAGGAGCGGGCCAGGGAAGACATGCGCCAGAGGCTGACACCGGTCAGCAGGAGGTAGGCGGCACCTGCGGCGGCCAAGACAGCCAAAGTGGGGTCCTGCCAGAAGATCGTGATCCCGCCGTACACAGCAGCAATGGCGGAACGGAGAAGGATCGGGCCCCAAGGTGCCTTGGAGTGGGGTGCGCCCACGGTAAGCCTCCGCTTTCAGGTTGGTGGTCGGCCGGTCCGGCCGATCATTAGCTTAGTCCTTTGTCCTGGCCGGTGCCGCACCGGTAACCATCCAGGCTTCGCCCCGGGCGCGCAGGGTGAGGGTCACCGCCCGCGCGGCCATATAGCCAAGTCCGAAAGCAGCCCACAGCCACGCAATGCCGGAGCCGCCCTCCAGGCCGGACGAGTGGACCCACCACAGCAGGGGCAGATAGGCGAGCAGGTTTACAACGCCCGTGAGTGCCAGGTACTTCGCGTCACCCGCACCAATGAGGACGCCGTCCAGGACGAACACCAGCCCGCAGATGGGCTGGGCCGCAGCCAAGACCCACAGCCCTGCGGTAAGTGCCTGCTGCACGCCGGTATCCGGGGTGAAGATCCAGCCCACGAACGGGGCGGACACCGCGAGAAGCAGCCCGGTGAGTACGCCAAACCCGATCCCCCACACCGACATTTTGCGGGTCAGGGCACGGGTCAGCTCTCGGTTCCCGGCACCAAGCTCCTTGCCGATCATTGCCTGGGCAGCAATGGCCAGCGCATCCAGCGCGAAGGCCAGGAACGTGAAGAACGTCATAACCAGCTGGTGGGCTGCCAGGGACACCGGCCCCTGCGCCGTGGCGACCAGGACGGCCGCCAGGACAGCGATCCGCAGGCTGAGCGTGCGCAGCATCAGCCAGGAGCCGACGTGCATGCTCGCAGCGATTCCGGCACGGGACGGCCACAGCGGCACGGATTCCCGTTTCGCCATGCGTCCCACCATCACCAGGTAGACCGCGGCCATTCCGCACTGGCTGATGCTCGTGCCCATCGCAGCGCCCGCGACGGAAAGATCGAGCCCGTACACCAGCAGGAAGTTCAGTGCGATATTCACGCTGAAGCCCGCAACCGCTACGACCAGGGGAGTCCTGGTGTCCTGCAGTCCGCGCAGCACCCCGGTAGCTGCCAGCACCACCAGCATCGCCGTCAGTCCCGGCATGGACCAGCGGAGGTACTCCACCGCATAGCGGTGCACCTCGCCGTCAGCGCCCATAGCTCCGGCCAGCCAGGGAGCAAGGAGGATCCCGGCCAGCGAAAGCACTGCGCCAAGGATGACCGCCAGCGCAATTCCGTCACGGCCTGCGGCTACAGCTTCACGCTGCCGGTTTCCGCCGAGGTACCGGGCCACCGTGCCGGTGGTCGAATAGGCAAGGAAAACCATCAGGCCGACGGCGGTCTGCAGCACCGTGGAGGCCAGGCCAACACCGGCGAGCTGGTTCACTCCCAGGTGCCCGACGATCGCTGCATCGGTCAGCAGGAACAGCGGCTCCGCGATCAGTGCGCCAAGCGCCGGAAGCGCCAGGGCCAGGATTCGCCGGCCGAGTCCGCTGGTGGTTGCCGGGGTCCGCGTTGTCACGTTTCCAGCCTACGGCTGGCCGGCTTAGGCCGCAGTTCGTGCTCCCGCTTGCCGGGGAGGGTCGCTGCCAGGACGGCTGCGAGGAGCATCAGGAGCCCTACGAACCCAGCCAGGGCGGGCCAGCCCGCTGATTGGAAGAACAGTCCGCCGGCCCATCCGATCAGGCTGGAGCCGCCGTAATACGCCAGGTTGTACAGCGATGAGGCCTGGGCTTTTCCTTCGGAAGCGAGCACCGGTACCCAGCCGGAGGCAATGGCGTGCGCTCCGAAGAAGCCGGCGGTAAAAATAATGAGCCCCGTGATGACGGCAGCCAGGGACTCGAACAACGTGACCGCCAGGCCCGCTGCCATGACCGCCGTACTGGCAAGGAGGACGTTTCGGCGCCCGCCGGCCAGCATTCCCGCAGCCTTCCCTGCTGCCCGTGAGGACCACGTCCCGGCCAAGTACGCCAGGAACAGGGAGCTGGCCAGGGCCTGCGGGAGGTTGAACGGCGGGAGGCCCAGCCGGAAACCGAGATAGTTGTACACAGCCACGAAGCCGCCCATTAAAAGGAACGCCTGCGCGTAGAGCACCAGTTGCCGGCGTGATCGCAGGTTTACCCCAAGGCGGGCTGCGAGTCCGGGGCCGCCTTTCTGCTTGGGGCTCGGGCTCCAGCCGCGTTGCCGGGGCGCAGACAGCATAAAAACAACGGCGGAGACCGCTGCCAGCAGGCTCACCGCCGCAACACCGATACGCCAGTTGGAATATTCACTCACCGGAGCTGCCACGATGCGGCCTGCGAGACCGCCGATGGTCGTTCCGGACACATACGTCCCCGCGGCGACGGCGGCGTGAACCGGGCTGACTTCCTCACTGAGGTAAGCCAGCGCGACGGCGGGGATTCCGCCGAGCGCCGCGCCCTCGACAAAGCGCAGCAGCAGCAGGACGGAGAAGTCTGTGGCGAGAGGTACCAACAGTCCCAGGACCACAGCGGCAATGATCGCGGTCCGCATGACGGGCAGCCGTCCGAATCGGTCTGCGGCAGCGGACCAGGGGATGACGGCGGCAGCCAAACCCAGGGTTGCCGCCGAGACGCTCAGGGCCGCGGTGGCTGCGCTGATCCCAAAGTCCTCGGACAATTGCGGCAGCAGCCCCTGAACGGAGTAGAGCTGGGCGAAAGTGGCCAGTCCAGCGGCAGCCAGGCCGACCAGGACGCCGCGGTAACCAGCACTGCCCTTCGGATGTCCGGTGAAGCCTGACGGATTAGCCACGCGAGGCACTTCCGCCCTCGGTGCTGCTCTCCGGTACGGACAGGCCTGCGTCGGCGGGAGCCAGGACGGCCAGTTCGCGCGCCAGGTTGGATCGCGCTGCCTCTCCCCAGAGTGCCTCGGCACGGCCGGTACGGAACACGGTGCCATTTCCGAGGAGCGCCTGGAGCACGGTGCGGCGACCGGCACGGAATGCATCCTCCTCGACGTGTCCGTATTCCCGCCGGATGTCGGCGGCATAGCGGTCATACGCTTCGGCGCTTTGTCCCAGCACGGACAGGTCCGCGTCACAAAGAAGCGCCCCGTGCCGATCGTCCGGTTCCGGATCGTGGCCGGCTGTGAGCCGGACGAGTCGGGCTGCTTCCTCCACCTCGCCAGCGCTGATGCCCGCTTCGGGCAGCAGCGTCTCGGCCAGTACGGCCGAGGACTCCTCGTCCCTTCCGGGAACGCCGTCGTACACAGCGTCGTGGAACCAGGCCGCCAGCAGCACCGGACGGTCGGTTGCCCCCAGGGTGTGCAGTGCTTCGAGGACCTGGAGCAGGTGCCGGCGGTCGTGGTAGCGGCGGTGCGGCTCTCCCCACCGGTTGAGCAGCTCCGCACCCACCTCGTCGGCGCCGGGAACCAGGGAGTCCCAGCGCCGGCGCAGCGGATGTACCAGGGAGGCAGCCCGTTCCCGTGCGGGGATGCGGAGCCCTCCGGCGATCAGCGCACGGACCAGTGTCCGCCCGTCGACCGCCCGCGCTCCGGCTCGGACCAACTCCTCGTAGCGGTGCTCCGGAACGTCGTAGTGGTCCTGGTCAAAGGCACGGCGCGGGATACGGGCCGCTGCGGCAAACTCGTGCAGCTCTTCCAGCGAGGTGTCTGAGACCAGGTGGGAAAAGCAGGTGTTGTGAGCAGGCCAGAGCGGCGGATCGATGTAGATCAAGCCGGTTCACTCAGGTGGATAACAGGGACCATTCCTCCATGCTTAGTCCACAGCGTGCGTATTTTCCATCTGGGAAGGTTCCCGCAGCAGATAATCCGCATTTGGCATCCCCTTGTCCGGCCGCCGGCTGGATGGTCCAATATCAGCCATGAGCCCAAGCCAAGACACGGTACTGGCCATCGGCACCCGCAAGGGGCTGTGGCTTGCCCGGAGCGCAGACCGGAACACGTGGGCGCTCAGCGGCCCGCACTTTCTAATGCATGAGGTGGCCAGTGTGGGAATCGACACGCGCACTTCACCTCCGCGCATCCTGGCGGGCCTTTTGTCGCCGCACTGGGGTCCCACGGTGGTGATCTCCGATGACCTGGGTGAAACGTGGTCAGAGCCCGAGGCGGGCGCCATTACGTTTCCCGAAGGGACCGGCGAGTCGCTGGGACGCATCTGGCAGCTTCAGCCCGATTCAGAGTCGCGGCCGGGCGTCGTGTGGGCGGGCTGCGAACCCATCTCTGTATGGAAATCCACCGACGGCGGCAACAGCTTTGAACTCAACCGTCCATTGTGGGACCACCCGCATCGGCCGGACTGGGGCGAGGGTTACGGCGGAGCCGCAGCCCACACTGTGCTGCCCAGTCCGGCGGATGACACAGTGCACGTGGCGATCAGTTCGGGCGGGGTGTACCGCTCGAATGACTCCGGTGGAAGCTGGCAGGCCCGCAACCAGGGAATCTCTGCGTATTTCCTTCCCGACCCGGATCCGGAGTTCGGCCAGTGCGTACATAAGATAGCGCGGGATGCCGAGGACCCCTCACGGCTCTATGCGCAGAACCACCACGGCGTGTACCGGTCCGATGACTCCGGGGACACCTGGGTATCCATCGCCGACGGGTTGCCGGCTGACTTCGGATTTGTCATGCTGGCCCATCCACGGCGGGGAGGAAGCATCTGGACCGTCCCGCTGGTGGCCGACGGTGAACGCATACCGCCGCAGGGACAGCTGGCGGTCTACCGCAGTACTGACGCCGGCACGTCCTGGACCCGGCTGGACTCAGGGCTGCCTGCGGCGGAATACAACGCCATTCTTCGCGACGCCGCCGGGCTGGACAGTGCGGAACCGGTCGGAGTGTATTTCGGCACCAGGGCAGGAGACGTGTACGCCAGCTCCGATGAAGGAGAGACCTTCACCCTGGTGGCCACCAATCTGCCGGACGTGCTGTGCGTCCGCGCAGCACCCACGGGAATGGCTGGCTGATGCCATCAGGGGAGATCCGGGTCCTGCTTCCTGCCGTGCTCGCTCCGAGCGCCGGAGGCAAGTCTGAACTGAGTGTGCCCGCCGGCGACGGGCTGACTGTCGGGACGCTGCTTGACGGACTTGGAGACCGCTTTCCCGTTCTGGGACGGCGGATCCGCGACGAAACCGGATTGGTCCGGAAGTTCGTGAATATATACGTCAACGGCGAGGACATCCGCTCGCTTGACCGGCTGCACAGTCCCGTGGCCCCGGGCTCTGAAGTGCTGGTCCTTCAGTCCATCGCGGGCGGCTGATCCGCAGCTGGGCACTTAACGGCAGAAGGGCAGGACACCCGCAGGTGTCCTGCCCTTCCAGAGCTGCTCTATTAGGCAGGCAGCTGGATAACCTGTCCGGTCAGGATCAGGTCAGGATGGATGATGGTATCGGCGTTGGCTGCGTAGAGTGCCGGCCAGCCACCTTCGATACCGAGCTTCTCGGCGATGCCGGACAGGGTGTCACCAGCCTGCACGGTGTAGGTTTCGCCGCTCAGTGCCGGAGCCGGAACCTCAGCCACAGGGGCCGGGACCGGGGCGGCGACGGGAGCCTCTACCGGAGCGGGAGCCTCTGCCGGAGCCGGAGCCGGAGCGGGCTCGGTGTAGGTCTCGACCGGAACGGAGTAGGTCTGGACCTCGGGCTCGGCGACGGGAGCCTGCTCAACCGGAGCGGCCTGAGCAGCCTGGGGGTTCGCGGTAGCACCAGTCATGCCCAGCTTCGCGGTGCAGGCAGGCCACGCGCCGGGGCCCTGTGCTGCAAGAACGCGCTCGGCTACGGCAATCTGCTCCTCACGGCTGGCGTCGGCCGGGTTGCCGGTGCCGCCGAAGGCTGCCCAGGTGCTGGGCAGGAACTGCAGGCCACCGGAGAAGCCGTTACCGGTGTTGATGCTCCAGTTTCCACCGCTCTCGCACTGTGCCAGGGCGTCCCAGTCCATCGATGCAGCGTTGGCCGGAGCGGCCATTCCGGTAAGGCCGGCAGCGCTGGCACCAGTGATAACGGCGGCGGCAAGTCCACGACGAACGTAACGGGTGATCTTCGAGTTCTTCATTAGCTGTGTCTGCTCCTCAGGGCCCACCTGCGCTCCATCCGTCCCCGGACTTCATTACGACGTCGCCGACCCTCGACTGTTAGAGGTCTGGTTTCAGGTATTCCCGCCGCGGCGACATAGAGGTGGCGCGGGATACCGTGCATGGTTCGGGGCGTCAACATCAGAACGATGTCCGCCAGCCGGATCAAATCAGCTCTTGAGGACCCGGCGGTCCGCCCGTCATTCGGGCTATATCCAAGCTAGGAAAGACTCGAATCGATATCAAACCGAGACCTTGCAAACAGAACCGTAACCATGCTTCACTCCCGCGTGTTCATGCGGATCGAGGGGCCTAATGTGTACTTCGCCACGTGGGCTCCCAGACCGGCTCTCCGGGCGTCTGGACTTGGATCTCCAAGCGGTCTATGGTTTGACCTCGTGCTCACATTCTTCAATGCGCTGAAGCGCATTCTGGTGGGGCGTCCGTACGGCAATGAACAGCTCTCGCACACTCTCCTGCGCAAGCGGGTGGCATTGCCGGTCTATGCGTCGGACGCACTCTCGTCCGCGGCCTACGCGCCCGATGAAATCCTCCTGACCCTCGCGCTGGCGGGGGTCGCCGCGGTGACATTGTCCCCGTGGGTGGGCCTGGCCGTCATCATCGTGCTGCTCACCGTAGTGGCCTCCTACCGGCAGAACGTCCATGCGTACCCCTCCGGCGGCGGCGATTATGAGATCGCCAGCGAGAACCTCGGGCGGCGGGCCGGCCTCACCGTGGGATCCGCACTCCTGGTGGACTACGTGCTGACCGTTGCCGTTTCCATGTCCTCAGCCGCGCAGTACCTGGTAACGGCTGTCCCTGTGCTGCACGGCCGGCAGGGCCTGCTGGCCGCAGCGGGGGTACTCATCCTCATGCTGGTGAACCTGCGCGGAATCCGGGAAGCCGGAAAGGTCTTCGCGTTACCCACCTACCTCTTCCTGGCCTCCGTGCTGGGAATGTGCGCCGTGGGTCTCATCCAATCCGCCACCGGGTCGCTGGCCCAGGCCCCGTCTGCCGAATTCGAACTCCTTCCGGAAGCCGGCATGGACGCCGGACTGACGGGACTGGCCGGCGCCTTCCTGCTCCTGCGCGCCTTCTCCTCCGGAGCCGCCGCACTGACCGGCGTCGAAGCGATCAGCAACGGCGTTCCCACCTTCCGCAAGCCCAAAAGCACCAACGCCGCCACCACGCTGCTCCTGCTGGGCGGTCTGGCAGCGCTCATGCTGGCTGGAATCCTGGCCCTGGCCAGCCTGGCCAAGGTCCACTTCGTGCAGGACCCGGCCACCCAGCTCCTGCTGAACGGGGAGCCGGTGCAGGGGTACATCCAGCACCCGGTGATCAGCCAGCTGGCAGAAACGGTTTTCGGTGACGGGTCCCTCCTGTTCTACATAGTGATTGCCGCCACCGGGCTGATCCTCGTCTTTGCCTCCAACACGGCTTTCAACGGCTTCCCCATCCTCGCCTCCGTCCTCGCGAAGGACGGGTACCTCCCGCGGCAGATGCGCACCCGCGGCGACCGCCTGGCCTTCAGCAACGGCATCATCGTCCTTGGGCTGGCGGCCCTGCTGCTGGTCCTGGTGTTCAACGCGGACGTGACGCGGCTGATCCAGCTCTACATCGTCGGGGTATTTGTCTCCTTCACCGCCAGCCAGCTGGGAATGATCAGGCACTGGACCGCCAAGCTGCGCACGGAGCGGACAAAGGAAGTACGGGCGCGGATGAAGCGCTCACGCGTCATCAACGCCTGCGGGTTCGGCATGACGGCGCTGGTCCTGGTCATCGTGATCGTCACGAAGTTCGAACACGGTGCCTGGATTGCGCTGCTGGCAATGGCTTTCCTGTACGTGGTCATGAACGGCATCCGCACTCACTACCAGTCCGTTGCCGAGGAACTTCGTGTGGAGGAAGACCCCGAACTCCTGGCCCTGCCCAGCCGGGTCAACGCCGTGATCCTGGTATCCAAGGTGCACAAACCCGTGCTGCGGGCCCTCGCGTACGCCCGGGCCTCCCGGCCCTCCAGCCTGAACGCGATCATTGTGGACCTGGATCCGGAGGAAACGCAAAAGGTGATCGATGACTGGGAGCGGCTGAGGATCCCCGTGCCGCTGACGGTACTCTCATCTCCGTACCGTGAAACTGTGTCCCCGGTCCTGGCCTACCTGCGTGAGGCACGCCGCAGTTCGCCGCGCGAACTCTTCGTCGTCTACATCCCTGAGTACGTCGTCGGCCGCTGGTGGGAGCAGCTTGTCCACAACCAGACTGCCCTGCGAATCAAGGCGCGCCTGCACTTTGAGCCCGGCATCATGGTTGCCAGCGTCCCGTGGCAGCTGGCCTCCAGCCGGGATGCCGCTGCCAACCCTGCTGCTGGCGGCGGAGAGCCCCGTCTCTAGGCCCGCGGCAGCCCGCGCCCCGCGAGGACGGACTGGTAGGCGTATTCGGTAAGGCGCCCATCCTGCGCTGCCTGGACGACGGCGTCGAAGGACCCATCGCCCTCCTCGCTGTAAGGGAAGTGGATCAGCTCTGCGATGAGTTCCCATTCTTCGGCGATGCTGTCAATCAGCTCGCCGGGGGTCTCCTCCGGGCCGGGGCCTCCCCCAAGAACGGTCCACGCCTGCTTGGGTACGCGGTAGGACTCAAGCCGGCCCAGGTCCGCTTCCAGCTCGTCCAGGGACGCGTACCTTGTCTCCGCCCCGGGAGGCACCGAGCCGTCCGGGGTGGCGAGCTGGCTGACGAATCCCGAGCTGACCGGATACACCGACGTCGGGACCGGCTCCCCTTCCTCCAGGTAAGCCGGGAGCTGCGAGGGCATCCAGTACCAGCAGTCACCCTGGTCCAGTCCTCCGGGCTGGTTACGCTCACTGATCCAGCCGCGGGCGGTCAGCAGGGCGTCTCCTTCGTCGCTCACGAAGGACTCGGCGTCACCGAATATCCGGTTCGATTCATGCTGGCTCCGGCGCGCCTGGCTCTTTTTGGCGGCGGCCTTCTTGCGGGGTTTGGACTTTGGCACGGTATTGCTCCTGTGGGGCTTCGGCTGGACGCGCGGTCCGGCTAGAAGCCGGAGCCGCCTTCGACGGCCATGTTGGAGAAGCGTGAATAGTGGCCCTGGAAGCCCACGACGATCGTCTTGGTCGGACCGTTACGGTGCTTGGCCACGATCACGTCTGCTTCACCGGCGCGCGGGGATTCCTTGTCGTAAATGTCTTCACGGTGCAGCAGGATCACCATGTCGGCGTCCTGCTCGATCGATCCCGATTCACGGAGGTCGGAGACCATCGGCTTCTTGTCGGTGCGCTGTTCGGAACCACGGTTCAGCTGGGACAGCGCGATCACGGGGACGTCGAGCTCCTTGGCGAGCAGCTTGAGGGCACGCGAGAACTCGGAGACTTCCTGCTGGCGGGACTCCACCTTCTTGCCGGACGACATCAGCTGCAGGTAGTCCAGGACCACCAGTTTGAGGTCGTGCCGCTGCTTCAGCCGGCGGCATTTTGCCCGGATCTCCATCAGGGACATGTTCGGGCTGTCATCAATGAACAGCGGGGCGTCGTTCATCCGGCCCATGGTGGTGGCAATCTTGCCCCACTGCTCATCCTTGATGGTGCCCTTGCGCAAGTCCTGCAGGCCGATTGTTGCCTCGGCAGAGAGCAGGCGCATGGCGATCTCATTGCGGCCCATTTCCAGGGAGAAGAACACGGTGGTCATGTTGTTCTTGATCGCCGCGGAGCGGGCAAAGTCGAGTGCGAAGGTCGACTTACCTACGGCCGGTCGGGCCGCGATAACGATCATCTGGCCGCCGTGCAGGCCCTGGGTGAGTTCATCGAGCTCGTAGAACCCGGTGGGGACGCCGATCATGCCTTCGCCGCGGTGGCCGGCGGACTCGATCTCATCGACGGTGCCTTCGATGATGTCCTTCAGCGGAACATAGTCTTCGGCTGTCCGGCGTTCTGCCACGGCATAGACCTCGGCCTGCGCCGCGTTGACGATGTCGTCAACCTCCATGCCGTCGCTGGAGTAGCCCAGCTGGACGATCTTGGTTCCCGCGTCCACCAGCCGGCGCAGGACTGCGCGTTCCCGGACGATCTCCGCGTAAAAACCGGCATTTGCGGCGGTCGGCACGGACTGGATCAGCGTGTGCAGATAAGCGGGACCGCCAATCCGGCCGATTTCACCGCGTTTGGTCAGCTCATCCGAGATTGTCACCGCATCCGCTGGTTCGCCGCGGCCGTAGAGGTCGATGATGGCCTCGTAGATGGACTCATGGGCGGGGCGGTAGAAGTCCACCCCCCGCAGCACCTCGACGCAGTCGGCGATCGCGTCCTTGGAGAGCATCATGCCGCCGAGGACAGACTGCTCGGCTACCAGGTCCTGCGGCGGAGTGCGGCCAAAATCGGAGTTGCGGGTCGATTCAGCGGCATCCGCCTGTGCAAGCGACACTATGGCCACCCTTTCCAAAAACGTTAGATCCATGGACCCGTCCGGCGGGCGCCCGTGTTGGCAGGACTGACTCAGTCCTAGCAGGCGGCACTGACAGCACCTCGCGCGCGGCACCGCCCTCGCCGTAACCATTTCCGGGTGCACCAATGAGGGAGTCCACCGCAACCGTAGCCCCGTATGGCTGCCTCAACAAACGAGTTGTCCACAGGCGGTGTGGATACCGTGTGCATAACTGGGCGTGTCTTGTGCACAGGATGGGTATAAGGCTGTGGATAACAAAATAGTTTTGCCCAAAACAAGGCTGTGACTAGGCGTTATGTTCGTCCACACCTGTGCATGACCACCTTTTTTGGTCAACATTCACCCTCAACCTTCAGGTTGACACCGGCAGGAAACGGGCATATGGGGCCCTTTATCCACAGTCGATATCCACATACTTGTGGAATTACTGGCGCTACTTAGGAAAGGAAGCCTGCGAATCATTCCCCAAGCACGCAAAAACGCCCCCCGCCACAGGCGGAGGGCGTTTTTCATCACGCTGTGCGCAACGTACTAGCTGGCAACGACCTCGAGGTCGATGACGGCTGCGACGTCGTCGTGCAGGCGGACGTTGGCCTGGAAGGAACCAACCGACTTGATGTGCGTCGGCAGTTCAACCTTGCGCTTGTCGATGCTGCCGAGGCCGGCGGCCTCAACAGCAGCGGCAACGTCAGCGGGCTTGACTGTACCGAAGAGGCGTCCGGACTCGCCGGCCTTGACGGTCAGCTTGACCGGCTTGGCGGAGAGAGCAGCGGCCTGCTTCTGGGCATCTTCCAGCGAAGCGTGCTCGCGCGCGGCGCGGGCAGCCTTGATGGACTCAACCTGCTTTTCGCCGCCCTTGGTCCAGGTCAGGGCGAAGCCGCGGGGCACCAGGTAGTTACGTGCGTAACCATCCTTTACCTCGACGACGTCACCTGCAGCACCGAGACCGGTTACTTCGTGGGTCAGAATGAGCTTTGCCATGAGTTAGGTTCCTTTCCTTTAGCCGCGGCCAGCGCCGGAGTAAGGCAGGAGTGCAACTTCACGGGCGTTCTTGATTGCCTGTGCGATCTTGCGCTGTTCCTGCACGGATACGCCAGTTACGCGACGAGCGCGGATCTTTCCGCGGTCGGAAATGAACTTGCGCAGCAATGCTACGTCCTTGTAGTCGATGACAGTGATGTCAGCGGCCTTCAAGGGATTGGACTTTGGTTTGGGCTTGCGAAGTTCAGCCTTAGCCATCGTGGAGCTCCTTATGTCTAGTGGAGCCCGTGGATTCATTCCACGGGATGGGCTCGACGGCGGTTGCCGTCAGAGGTTGGCGCCTTGCGGCACCAGGTACTGCTTAGAAGGGCGGATCGTTGGAATCCGGGCCGGCTCCCCAGCCGCCTGAGTTGCCGCCCGCAGGGGCGCCCCAGGGATCGTCCGCAGGTGCGGACTGCTGCTGCTGCTGGCCGCCCCAACCGGAGTTGGAGTTGCCGCCGAAGCCGCCGGAATTTCCAGCATTTCCACCGAAGCCACCGCCACCGCCGCCGGAGCGCTGGGTGCGGGTGACCTTTGCAGAGGCGTACCGGAGCGAGGGGCCGATTTCATCGACCTCGAGCTCCATGACGGTGCGCTTCTCGCCTTCTTTGGTCTCGTATGAACGGGACTTCAGGCGGCCCTGGCAGACGACGCGGGTTCCCTTGGTCAGGGATTCGGCGACGTTTTCCGCAGCTTCACGCCAGACCGACGCGCGGAGGAACAGCGTTTCGCCGTCCTTCCATTCGTTGGACTGCCGATCGAAGGTGCGCGGCGTCGAGGCAATGGTGAAGTTCGCCACTGCCGAACCGGACGGGGTGAACCGGAGTTCCGGATCATTCGTCAGGTTTCCGACCACGGTGATCGTTGTCTCGCCTGCCATGTATGCCTCCTGGTGTCTCGGCCCGGGTGAGCGGGCCTTTCATTGACGAATAAAGGGTGGGCCGAAACTACTCGGCGACAACCTTCTGGTCTTCGGGGCGGATGATCTTGGTGCGCAGGATGGTCTCGTTGAGGCCAAGCTGGCGGTCAAGTTCAGCAGCTGCTGCAGGGCTGGCGGTGAAGTTAACCACCGCGTAGATGCCTTCAGCCTTCTTCTTGATTTCGTAGGCCAGGCGGCGACGGCCCCAGATGTCGACCTTGTCGACGGTTCCACCGTCGTTGCGGACAACATTGAGGAACTTGTCGAGCGAAGGCTCCACGGTACGCTCTTCGACCTCGGGGTCGATGATTACCATCAGTTCATAAGCACGCATTTGTGAACCCACCTCCTTTGGGCTATACGGTCACGGTATTTCCGTAACAGGAGGTTCTTTAGCGTTGTCTTTGCTCCCTGCGGCGGCGGATTACCCGCAGCACGCACAGAACCTGCCAGCCATAGCCGACAGCACAGACTCCCCTATCCTATCGGATTTTCACCGGGGCAAAGTTCACCTGTGGACGGGTATCCGCCCCCTGCGCTCCTCCGGCTAGCGGGTGAAGAAAAGCTCCGCGGCCTGGGAAAGCCGGTACGGATCGCTGACACCGGCCATCTCGCGGGCCGAATGCATCGAGAGCAGGGGAATCCCGACGTCGATGGTCCGGATCCCCAGCCGTGTCGCCGTCAGCGGCCCGATGGTGGAGCCGCAGGGAATCGAGTTGTTCGAGACGAACTCCTGGTAGGGCACCCCGGCTTCCCGGCACAGCCCGGCCCAGTACGCAGCGCCCGGTGCGTCGGTGGTGTACCGCTGGTTGGCATTGATCTTCAGCAGCGGGCCGCCGTTCAGGACCGGCCGGTTGGCGGGGTCATGGCGTTCGGCGTAGTTGGGGTGCACGGCGTGGCCTGCGTCGGCGGAGATGCAGAACGACGCCGCGAACGCGCGCTGCGCTTCGACGGCACCGGCGCCCAGCCCGGAGCTGATCCGCGCCAGGACGTCCTCGAGGAACGGTCCCGCAGCGCCTGACCGGCTGCCGGAGCCGACTTCCTCATGGTCGAAGGCGGCCAGGACGGCAATCGACCCGCCGGCCTTGGCGGCGGCAGCTGCCTCCAGCGCCTGCAGGCCGGCATGCACCGAAGAGAGATTGTCCAGCCGGCCGGAGGCGAAGAACTCCGCATTGGCGCCAAAGACCTGGGCCGGCTGGGTGTCGGCGGCAACGACGTCGTACCCGCCGATCTCCTCCCGGTCCAGGCCGGCCTTGGCTGCAAGGAGTCCCAGCAGGTCCGCTGACGAAGGATCACCCAGGCCCCAGACAGGATTCATGTGCTGCTGCTTATCCAGCAGCAGGCCCTCATTCACTGCGCGGTCCAGGTGGATGGCAAGCTGCGGGAAGCGCAGCAGCGGACCGGTCGCAACCAGGTGCTCGACGCCGTCGAGCGTCACCAGCCGTCCGGCCAGCTCCAGCTCCCGGTCCAGCCAGGAGTTCAGCAGCGGCCCGCCGTAGACCTCCACGCCCGCCTGCAGCCAGCCGAACTTTCCGGTGGTGGAGGAAGGCTTGAGCTTGAACGTGGGCGAGTCGGTGTGGGTGCCGAAGATGTTAAAGCCGGTGGTCGGCGTGGCGTCCTCCGGAACGATCCAGGCAATGAAGGCGCCGTCGCGCACCACTGCATAACGGCCGGGTGCGGCCGGCCAGTTCGAGTCTTCGCGCAGCTCCGTGAAACCGGCGGCCGCGAGCCGGTCCGCTGCGGTCCGCGCGGCGTGGAAGCTCGACGGCGAGGCGGCAACGTATTCGGCCAGGTCGGTGACGTGTTCGTGCGGCGTTGGATTCATAGTCCGATTCAACCAGAAACCGGGACCGGGAACGGGAAGCGGCGGACATAACAGTGGAGGGGAGCGCGGCCGTTCATCCGCGTTCCCCTCCACCGGGTTTATGCAGCCCGGCCTTTGGCAGCCGGGCGGGCCTGTCAGGTCCTAGACGTCCCGGACCTTGTTCACAACCAGCGATGCGATCAGCAGCAGGAGGGCCCATCCACCCAGGACGAGCCCGCCCTCTAGCTGGTTCAGGGCACCGTCGGAAATGCTGGTGGCTACCAGCTGGGTTCCGGCACTGCTGGGAAGGAAGCGGGCGGCGTCGGGAATCCAGTCCGCCAGCCCGGAGATCAGCTGAACGATCACCGGCAGGACGAAGAGCACGCCGATGATGGTGACGACGCCGCCGGCCGTGCTGCGCAGCAGGGACCCGGTAGCAACACCCATCACCGCGATTGCGGCCAGGAGCGTTCCGGTGTTGATGATGCTGGGCAGTACCCAAGGGGCGTCCAGGCCGAAGTCAAGGTTCTCCGGTGCCAGCAGGGGCTGGCTGATCAGGAAGCTGGCAAAAGCCCCAACGACCCCGATGACGAAGGCAATAACCGCAGTGATAATTGCCTTCGCGAGCAGCGCCGGCGTGCGGGTGGGAACTGCCACCATCGTGGAGCGGATCATTCCGGTGCTGTACTCGGAGGCAACAAGGACCACAGCGAGGGCCGCAATCAGGAGCTGGCCGAACAGCACGCCCGAGGCTGGTGTGTCATAGACCATGGCCTGCAGGTCCATGCCGGATCCAACGCCCATGGCCGGACCCATCGCGGGATCGTCCGAGAGCATCTGGGCGGTCGTCGCCCAGCTCCAGGCAACAAGTGCCGCGATCCCCACCATGACCACCAGCGTGGTAGCCAGCAGGATCACAGTGGAAGGGACCGTGGTCACCTTGATCCACTCAGAGCGCAGGATCCGGGCGAAGTTCACGCCGCTGCCGTCGGGACGGGCTGCTCTGCGCGTGGGCGCGGGCGCGGTTGCGGTGCTCATGCTCGGGTTCCTTCCACAACAGGCTCGGCTGCTGCAGCCGGTTCCTGGCTAAATCCGTGGGACTTGTATTCAACGTCGTCCCGGGTGAGTTCCATGTAGGCGTCTTCGAGCGAGACCTGGATCGGAGTCAGTTCCGTGAGCAGGATCCGGCGGTCCAGCGCAATTTCCGCGATGGAGCGTGAATCGGCGCCGCTGATTTCGAAGAGCCCGTCCTCAATGCGTTTGATCTCCGCGCCCTGTCCTTCAAGGACCGGCAAGAGATCGGCAGCGTTGTCGGTGCGTACCCGGGTGCGCTGGCGTCCGCCGCCGTCAATGATTTCCTGGATCGGGGCGTCGGCGATGATCCGGCCGCGGCCAATGACGATCAGGTGGTCCGCCGTGACGGCCATTTCGCTCATCAGGTGGGAGGAGAGGAAGACCGTGCGGCCCTCGGCTGCCAGGCCGCGGGCCAGGTTGCGGACCCAGAGCACGCCTTCGGGATCGAGACCGTTGACGGGTTCGTCCAGGATCAGGGTGCTGGGATCCCCCAGCATTGCGACGGCGATGCCGAGCCGCTGGCCCATGCCCAGGGAGAAGCCGCCAACCCGCCGCTTCGCCACGGACCCCAGCCCGGTCAGCTCAATGACCTCGTTGACGCGCTTGTTGGAGATGCCGTGGGTCGCGGCCATGGCGCGCAGGTGGTTGTATGCCGAGCGGCGGGTGTGGACTGCCTTGGCGTCCAGCAGCGCACCCACTTCATGCAGCGGTGCCTTGTGCCGGGCGTACGGTGCACCGTTGACGGTGACCGTGCCGGCGCTGGGCCGGTCCAGTCCCACGATCATGCGCATGGTGGTGGACTTGCCGGCACCGTTCGGGCCCAGGAAGCCGGTGACTTTGCCCGGCTGGACAGTGAAAGAAACGTTGTCGACTGCCGTTTTGGCGCCGTAGCGTTTCGAGAGGCCGTGTGCCTCGATCATTGGAATCCTCATGTTGGAACGGACAGGTTCGTGGGGGCTGCCCCCAGCCTATGCGAGTGCAGCGGCCACCGGACCGTTCCAAGGGATGATTCAGGACTTTTCAGGGCTCACCCTTAGGGATGACTGCGGGTCCGCCCTGAGTCCGGTCAGGGCGGAGCCTAAACGTCCCGCTTCTTCAGGACGACGGCGGCGGCGGCCAGCAGGATCACGGCCCAGCCGGCGAGGATCAGGCCGCCCTCCACCTGGTTGAACTGACCCGGCTGGATGTTCGTAGCCACAAGCTGGGCCGCAGCACTGCTGGGCAGGAACCGGGCCGCGTCTTCGACCCAGTCCGCCAGCCCGGTCAGGAGGCCGGCAATAATCGGCAGTACGAACAGGGCGCCAACCAGGGTCACCACTCCCCCGGCGGTGTTGCGCAGGAGGGCGCCGATCCCCACACCCATGATGGCTATAAGGGCCAGGACCGTACCGGTGTTGATGATGGAAGGCAGCACCCAAGGGGCGTCCAGTCCAAAGTCCAGGTCTGAGCCGGCGAGTATCGGCTGGGCCAGCAGATAGGTCGTGAAGGCGGCCACGACGCCGAGCACAAAGGAAATGACGGCGATCACCAGGGTCTTGGCCAGCAGGGCGGGGGTGCGGGTGGGCACCGCCACCATGGTGCTGCGGATCATGCCGGTGGTGTATTCGGAGCCGATCACCACCACCGCCAGGGCGGCGATCAGGAGCTGGCCGAACGGCAGGCCTGCGGCCGGAACATCGTACGCGGCACTCTGAAGCGACTGCCCAATCCCCTGCGGCGGGCCGGACTCCGGATCGCTGGCGAGCTGGACAATGCCCCATGCGACCAGGGTTCCAAGTCCAACCATGACCGCGAAGCTCACCGCCAGCAGAATGACCGTTGACGGCACGGTATTCGTCTTGATCCACTCCGAGCGGAGCACCCGCCCAAACGTCACCGGTCCGCCGGACCAGGCGCGGGGCGTCCGGGATGCGGGAGCTGCGGCCGTGCTCATTTGCCCTGCCCTTCGGCAGCCGGGAGCGCCTGCTCGCTGACCGGCCCGGAACGGTACTCGACCTCGCCGCCGGTCAACTCCATGTAGGCATCTTCAAGGGTTTCCTGCTGTGGGATCAGTCCGGTGATGAGGATTCCCCGGGTGAAGGCGGTTTCGGCGATGCTGCGGGCCGGCAGGCCCAGGATCTCCAGTTCGTCCGCCGCCGTCCTGCGTACCTCCACGCCCGGCGACCCTACGGCGGCTGCCAGGGCATCGGCGTCGTCCGCGCGCACCAGGACCCGCTCCTTTTGGCCGCTGGTGAGGACTTCGTCGATCGGAGCGTCGGCCAGGATCCTTCCGCGGCCGATCACGATGAGGTGGTCTGCGGTGACAGCCATCTCGCTCATCAGATGGGAGGAGATGAAAACCGTGCGGCCTTCCGCGGCGAGGCCCTTGACCAGGAAGCGGACCCACTTCACGCCTTCGGGATCCAGGCCGTTCACCGGTTCATCCAGGATCAGCGTCTGCGGGTCCCCCAGCAGGGCGGCGGCGATACCCAGGCGCTGGCCCATGCCCAGCGAGAACCCGCCGACCCGTTTCCTGGCTGCCGGCCCCAGCCCGGTGAGCTCAATGACCTCCTTGACCCGCGAAGCCGGGATGCCTTCGGTCGCGGCCATGGCCCGCAGGTGGTTGTAAGCGCTGCGCTTGGGATGAGCGGCCTTGGCCTCGAGCAGTGCGCCCACCTCGTGCAGCGGCATCCGGTGCCGGTCATAGGGCTTGCCGTTGACGATCACCTTCCCGGCGGTGGGATGGTCCAGTCCGACGATCAGCCTCATGGTGGTCGATTTCCCGGCTCCGTTGGGGCCAAGGAACCCGGTCACCTTTCCGGGCTGGACGGAGAAAGTGATGCTGTCGACGGCCGTCTTGCTGCCAAAGCGCTTGGTGAGTCCTGCTGCCTCGATCATGGGGGTGTCCTTCCGTTCGCGGGTCGGGTCCTAGCGGGAACTCACCGCCTCGAACTTGCGTACTGCCAGGGGTACGAAAACCACCAGCATGAGCGCGGAGCCGACCAGCACCGTGGTGATCGGGTTCTGCATGGGCCAGGTGTCCGGAACCGGCGTCGAACCCAGGTTGCCGAAGAGCTGGCGGACGGCCTGGACCAGGGCGGAGACCGGATTCCAGTCGGCGATGGTCCGCAGCGGTTCCGGCAGCGTGGAACTCTGCACAAAAGCATTGGAGATGAAGGTGATCGGGAACAGGATGATGAAGGAGGCATTGTTGATCGCCTCCGGGGAACGCACCGACATGCCCAGCAGCGCCATGACCCAGCTGAAGGCGTAGGAGAAGAGCAGCAGCAGGCCCACCCCGCCCAGGAATTCCCAGAAGGACGTATTGACCCGCCACCCCACCAGCAGCCCGGTGCACATCATGATGATCACCGAGATTCCGTTCAGCACCAGGTCCGAGTTTGTCCGTCCGATCAGCACCGCCGAAGGGCTCATGGGCAGGGTACGGAAGCGGTCAATGATCCCTTCCTTCAGGTCCTGGGCCATGGCTGACCCGGAGAACGTGGAGCCGAACACCACCGTCTGCGCGAAGATGCCTGCCATCAGGTACTGCGTGTAATTGGTGCCGGCCACTTGGATGGATCCGCCGTAGACCTGGCTGAACAGCAGCACGAACATGATCGGCTGCAGTACCGCGAACACGACCATGTCCGGCGTGCGGCGGATCTTGATCAGGTTCCGCTTGGTGACGGTCCAGCCGTCGGATACCCAGCTGCCGGCCGTGGTTCCGGAACCGTCCTGGAACCTGGCAGTGGCTGTTGCGGCGCTCATCGTGCTGCCCTCGCCTTTTTGGCATCTTCCTTTTCTTCCTCGGTGGTGTGTCCGGTGAGCTTCAGGAACACGTCATCGAGGGTCGGGCGCCGGATACCGGCGTCGTGCAGTTCGATTCCTTCAGCGGCCAGGTCCCGCAGCACCTGCTCCAGTGCCGGCGGACCTTCGGTGACCGCGACCTCGAGGGCCCGGCCGTCGGTTGCGGTGTGGACTTCCCCGCTGCCGTAGCGCGCCAGGATGTTCCGGGCCGCATCGGAGTCGAATCCCTCCACCAGTGCCACGGCTACCCGGTGCCCGCCGATCCGCGCCTTGAGCTGGTCCGAGGTGCCTTCGGCAATCACCTTGCCGCCGTCGATCACGGCAACCGTGTCCGCCAGCTGGTCCGCCTCCTCCAGGTACTGGGTGGTCAGCAGCAGGGTGGTACCGGCAGCTACCAGGGATTTGATGACATCCCAGAGCGCCAGCCGGCTTCGCGGGTCCAGGCCGGTCGTGGGTTCATCCAGGAACAGGACCCGGGGATTGTTGACCAGCGCACCGGCCAGGTCGAGCCGGCGTCTCATGCCGCCGGAATAGCCCTTAACCGGCCGGTTGCCGGCCTCGGCCAGGTCGAACTGCTCGATCAATTCACCGGCACGCTGCCGGGCCTGCGCCGTGGGCAGGTGGTAGAGCTTGCCGACCATCCGGAGGTTCTCGATGCCGGTCAGGTTCTCATCCACCGCAGAGTACTGTCCGGAGACCCCGATGATCCGGCGGACATCCTTCGGCCGTGCCGCGACGTCGATTCCGTCGATGGAGGCGGTTCCGGCATTGGGCTTGATCAGGGTAGTGAGCACCTTGACCGCCGTCGTTTTCCCGGCACCGTTCGGTCCCAGCAGTGCCGTTACCGTGCCCTGCGGAACACCAATATCAAGGCCGTCAAGGGCAAACACCGGCCCGGATTTGGACTTATAGACCTTAGTCAGGCCGCGTGCCTGAATCAGTGGATCTCGCCGGCCTTCCGAGACCGGGCGCACCTGGTTGTTGGGGTTGAAGGGAAGGGACATGCGAACAGGTTAGGACTGCCCGCACCCGCTGGATAGTGCTTATCCGGACAGTTTCAGTCCGGAAGGTGACAGCGCGGGAACTTTGGCTGGAAATACACCCTAGGAGGCAGGATTTCCTGCATGCAGCTCCTCGGGGTCACGCTCGGCAGCAACCGGGGCAAACACGATGGACATCAGCATTGCTGCGCCGACGACGAGCAGTGCGTTGCGCAGCCCCCAAAGCTCGCCGAGGAAGCCCAGCAGCGGCGGTCCCACGAAGAATGCCGTGTAGCCGAGGGTCGAGACCACCGAGACGCGTCCTGCGGCGTGCACGGGATCGTCACCGGCAGCGGACATTCCCATGGGAAAGCCCAGTGCGGCTCCGATGCCCCACAGGATGACGCCGATGCCGGCGAGCCAGAGGCTGGGAGCGAAGACAAAAAGGATCAGTCCCGCAAGGGAGGCACCCATGCACAGCCGCAGCGCCCGGACCCGGCCCATGCGGTCGATCAGGCGGGCACCAAACCAGCGGGTGGCGGTCATGGCCGCAACGAACAAGCCGAACATCACGGCACCTGCTGTTTCTGAGGCATCCAGCCCGTCCACGGTTGCCTTGGCCACCCAGTCGTTGGCGGCGCCTTCGGTAAGTGCCGCACCCAGGACGACGACGCCGATCAGCAGAGTGCGGCCCTCTTTCCAGGCGCCGAAGCTGGAAGGCCTGGCCGTTGCCTCCTCCTGCGGATCACGGATTTCGGGGGAATCCGGCAGGAAGGCCCTGGGCACCAGGATCACCAGTACAACTGCCACCGCCACGATTCCGATCAGGTGCACAGGGAGACTGACGTTCAGGGCAGACAGGCCGGCACCGATCATCGCGCCCAGGAACGCACCGCCGCTGAAGGCCCCGTGGAACTTGGGCATCAGGGTCCTGCGCAGTCCCCGCTCTACCTCCGTGCCTTCCAGGTTCATGGCCACATCCCAGAGACCAATGCCGGAGCCGAAGATCAGCAGTCCGGCGGCAGTCAGGGGGATCGATCCGGCAGAGAGTCCCGCCGCGATGACCAGTGCGGCTGCGGAGGCGAGCAGCCCGCCGGCCCGCACTGCGTTGGCGGTCCCCACCCGCTGGGCCAGCGCTCCGGCCAGCGGCAGGGCTCCCACGGAGCCCACTGCGGAGAAGAGCAGCAGCAGTCCCACCCCGGCAGAACCGATGTCCAGGGCCTGGGCCGCGGCGGGAATCCGCGCCGCCCAGCTGGCGAAAATCAGACCGTTGAGGGCGAAAACTGCGAAGACAGCCAGAAGGGCCCGGTCCAGGGTTTTGGTGTTCACACCATCATTCTGGAGTCCAGGGGCCTCCGGAGGGAAATGTGCAGGTGAGCTCCGTTAGCGGACCCGTTCGACCCTTTTCTCGTCCCACACCGGTTCCTCGGACTCATACACGCGGCCGTCGGAACCGAAGACCAGGAACCGGTCGAAGCTGCGCGCGAACCAGCGGTCGTGGGTGACGGCCAGGACGGTACCTTCAAAGGCGTCGATGGCCTTTTCCAGCGCCTCGGCTGAGTGCAGGTCCAGGTTGTCCGTGGGTTCGTCGAGCAGCAGCAGCGTGGCTCCGGAGAGTTCCAGCAGCAGAATCTGCAGCCGCGCCTGCTGGCCGCCGGAGAGGGACTCGTATTTCTGCTCACCCTGCGAGGCGAGGCCGTAACGGTCCAGTGCACCGGCCGCCGCTTCGCGGCCCAGGCCGGACCGGTGCTCGTCGCCGCGGTGCAGGATGTCCAGAAGGGTTTTGCCCAGCAGGTCCTGGCGCAGCATGGTCTGGGCAAAGAACCCGGGCCGGATCCGGGCGCCGAGCTTCACGGAACCTTCGTGCGGAACCGGGGCGATTTCAACCTCCGAGACCGGTTCGTGTTCCTTGTCCGGGTCACTTCCTCCGGCTGCCAGCAGACGCAGGAAGTGGGACTTGCCGGAGCCGTTGGATCCAAGGACCCCCACCCGGTCACCGAACCAGATTTCGGTGCTGAACGGCTTCATCAGTCCGGTGAGCTCCAGTTTTTCCGCGACCACGGCACGTTTGGCGGTCCGGCCGCCGCGCAGGCGCATCTGGACGTTCTGTTCGATCGGCAGCGCCTCAGGCGGGCCGGCCTCCAGGAACTTGGCCAGCCGGGTCTGGGCTGCGTGGTACCGGTTAGCCATGTCGGAGCGGAACGCAGCTTTGTTCTTGTACATGTTGACGAGTTCCTTGAGCTTCACATGCTCCTCATCCCAGCGCCGCCGCAGCTCCTCGAAGCGGGCGTTCCGATCCTCACGGGCTTGGACGTAGCTCTCGAAGGCACCTCCGTGAATCCAGGCGGAGGCGCCGTTGATGCCCGGTTCCAGCGTGACAATCCGGGTGGCGGCGTTGGCCAGCAGCTCCCGGTCGTGGCTGACGAACAGCACCGACTTCTTCGACTCGGCGAGCTTCGCTTCGAGCCAGCGCTTGCCCGGCACGTCCAGGTAGTTGTCCGGTTCGTCCAGCAGGAGCAGCTGATCGGGGCCGGTGAACAGCGCTTCCAGGACGAGGCGTTTCTGTTCCCCTCCGGAAAGGGTGCTGGCCTTGCGGTACTGGGCCGAATCGAACGGCATCCCCAGGGCGGCCATGGTGACTTCGTCCCAGACGGTCTCCTGCTCGTACCCGCCGGCGTCTCCCCAGTCCGCGATGGCCTGGGCATAGCGCATCTGCGTGGGTTCGTCGTCGTTCTCCATCATGGCCAGCTCAGCCTCATCCACTGCGCGGGCGGCAGCGGCGATGGCCGGGGGCGCGGCGGAAACGAGGAGATCCCGCACGGTGCTGCCGTCCCGGACCTGACCCACGAACTGGCGCATGATGCCCATGTTCCCAGAGCGGGACACCGTGCCCTCGTCGGGTTTGATTTCCTCCGCAATAATGCGCAGCAGCGTGGTCTTGCCGGTGCCGTTCGGTCCGATCAGGGCCGTTTTGTGGCCGTCGCCGACCTTGAAGCTGACCCCGCTGAGCAGCTGCCTGCCGTCGGAGAGGAAGTAGTCAATGTTGGATACGTCGAGATGAGCCACGCTTCCATCCTCCCACTGCGCCGGGAGGCGGAAGCCCGCATGAGTTCCCGGCGGGGCGGGGCATAGGATTGATGTCCCGCCCCCCTACCGAAAGCAGGAGAAGATGATCTTCATCGTCGTCAAGTTCAAGGTCAAGCCCGAGTGGACCGAACGGTGGCCTGAACTGACCGCCGGCTTCACCGCCGCCACCCGTTCCGAGCCGGGGAACCTCTGGTTCGACTGGTCGCGGAGCCTGGAGGATCCCAACGAGTACGTGCTCGTTGAAGCCTTCAAGGACGACGCGGCTGGTGCCCACGTGAACAGCGACCACTTCCAGCAGGCCATGAAGGACATGCTTCCGGCGCTGGTGGAGACGCCGCAGATCATCAACACCCTGATCGACGGCCAGGAGTGGTCGCGGATGGGCGAACTCACCGTCGAGTAGCAGTGCTCAGGCGCCCGTTACTCCTGCAGGGAGTAGCCGGCGCGCTCCAGCATCTGTCTCAGGTCCACCACAGTCTGTTCGTCGATGTCCTTGCCGTGCGGGGGCGTCAGGTAGTCAGTGTGCCCGGCCAGGGTTACCTCGTACTTCCCGTTGTGCTCCCGCGTGGTGTCCGCCACCTCCTCGAGCAGGGAACGCACCCGTTTCCACTCGATGTTGTGTGAGACCGGGTGGCGCAGGATCTGGTTCAGCGTGTCACGGTGATGGTTGTTCAGGTGTTCGGGTGTGTCCGTCATGGGAACCTCCTGTTTCCAGTTCGCCACGGCACCGGCCGCAGTGCAAGGGCTTTCCCCGCGTTGGGCCGCTACGGCCTGAAGTCGAGCTCCAGGATGTCCCCCGCGACCGAGAGTTCGGAGCCAAAGGCAATACCGACGTCGTCGGTGCGTGTTTGCCAGCGTCCGCCGCTTTCTTCCTGGTAGGTGGCTCGCGCCTTGCCGCCCGCCGCGTAGACGGCGAGTCCGGTTTCCGGGGTGCCGGTAACGCGGTAGACGGGTTCCTTGGTCAGGGTCCACTCGATTCCCCGGTACCGCGCCGGATCCGCACCGGCGTACGCCGCGTTGGGGCAGGCCTCCGGGGCCGTCTCCTGCCTGCTGAGGCAGTCCAGAAGGTATGCCTGTCCCTGCGCCTGGACGTCTTGGGCGAGCGTGGCCGTGGCCGAGGCGTAAAGGCGCACGGGCACGGGAGCCCCGGCCATCCCCGGCTCCACCGCGATGGTGCGGGCAGGTCCGTAGCTGATGTAGCGGCTCTCGGGCCCCTCGAGGACGTACTCGCCGGGAAGCAGGCGCAGTGTCCGGGCCTGTCCGGAAAGGGGTACGGATACTCCGTTGAGGCGGATGGCGGCCGTCCCGGACGGAACGGCAACGTCCACCTCGCGGGCGGCAGTATGGTCCAGCTGCCACCCCGCGAAAATAACGGCTTCCCGGCCCGCCCGGGACAGCGCGAAGTCCACCGTTTTCGACTCGCCCCGCTGCTGGAGGACAGTGCGTACCACTGCCTCCCCGCCGCGCATCTCCTGGCCCAGGACCTCATATCCTGTGATCCGGTTCGAAGCAGCGGCGTAGATTTGCGCGTCTTGAACTGTGGCGGCGCCGGTTGGCGGGAGTAGCTCCGCTGCGGCCGCATGATCACCGGAGACGAGCGCTGCCAGGTAGGATTCCACCTGCGCCGCTGGACCGAGGACATTGTGGCTGACATGGCGGTAACCGAGGATTCCGGCCGCTGCCAGCAAGAGGGCGCCCAGCCCTGCCAGGACGACGGCGGTCCGGGACCACGGGCGCGGAGGCCGGTGCCGGCCGCGGAGGCTGCCGCTGCCGGCGGCCGCTGCCGGGGACGCCTGCATAATCCGGGTTGGCCGGGAGCGTACAGCCGGCTGGGGCGGGATCCGCGGCTTGCGGCTGCGTTCACGCTCGCGCGCTGGCACTGTCATGGTTTTCCCCCGGCTGAGCTTACCTGCGGCCCGCCCGCCTGCACCTACAAGATACCGCCTGGGAGACTGCGTTTACGCCCGGGGCACCCGGGGACGCGCCGGAGCAAGCGGGCTGTCAGGCCGGACCGTCCGGGCCCAGCGCGGGAACCGGGAGGCCGAAGGTCCGCCGCAGTGCCAGCGCGGCTGCATGGAAGCCGCCCATCCCGTGCACGCCCGGACCCGGCGGCGTGGAGGCGGAGCAGAGGTACACCCCGGGCAGTGGGGTGGCCCACGGATTCGGCGACAGCACCGGGCGGCGGAGCATCTGGCCCACGGTTAGCGCACCTGCCCCAAAGTCTCCGCCGACATAGTTTTCGTTGTACGCAGCGAGGCCCTGCGCCGTCGTCGCAGTGGAGTCCTGTATGAGGTCCCGGAAACCGGGGGCGAAGCGCTCGATTTGTGCGGTGACCTCTTCGGTCATGTCTTTGCCGGATCCGGCCGGAACGTGGCAGTACGCCCACAGGACGTGCTGCCCGTCCGGAGTGCGGGACGGGTCGAAGCTGCTCGGCTGGGAGAGCAGGACGTAGGGCCGTTCCGGGTGGCGTCCGGCCGCGACCTCCGCTTCTGCTGCGGCAGTTTCCTCCCGTGTCCCTCCGACGTGGACGGTTCCCGCGGCTGCCACGTCGGTGTTGGCCCAGGGGACCGGGCCAGAAAGGATGTAATCAACCTTGCAGGCAGCGTTGCCGTAGCGGAAGTTCTCCAGGCGCTGCGCGTACCGGGCGGGCAGCCGGTCCCCCGCAAGCCTCAGCAGCCCGGCCGGCGCGGTGTCCAGGAGGACGGCGCGGGACCCGGAGAGCTCGGACAGCGAATCCACGGTATGCCCGGTTTCAAGTTCCCCACCGTGCCGGACCAGATCGTCCACCAGCGCATCCGCAATGGCCTGTGATCCGCCAATCGGAACAGGCCAGCCCACGGTGTGGGCCAGCATTGCCAGGAGCAGGCCGCCCCCGGCCGAGGGCAGCGAGGGCAAGCGGCCCACAGGGTGGGCCATGACGCCGGTGAGCAGCGCTGGAGCGGCGTCGCCGGCAAACCGGCGGTTCCAGGCTCCGCTTCCCTGCTCCAGCACCGCCACCGCGAACCGCAGCGCGGCCAGCGGTTCGCGGGGAAGCCGCAGCAGGGGGTTCATCAGCATGCGGGTGATGGCTTCGCTGTGTTCGACCAGCGGGCGCAGCAGTGCGCCGAAAGCCTGTCCGTCCACGCCAAGCCCCTGGACCGTGCGTTCCAGGTCGCGGTACGCGACGGCAGCGCGCCCCTGATCGAGGGGCTGGGCGTAGGAGGCAACGGGCACGGCGAACGGGATCCGCTCCGCCAGCCCAAAGTCACGGAAGAACGGTGCCGCCAGCGCCATGGGATGGACAGCGGAGCAGATGTCGTGCCGGTATCCGGGCTGCATCAGCTCCCGGGTGCGGGATCCCCCGCCCGCGGTGGGCGCCGCCTCCAGGACCCGGACCGAGAGTCCGGCACGGGCCATGGTGACGGCTGCGGCCAGGCCGTTGGGCCCGGCTCCCACCACGGTCACATCAGTCACGGCGTGCCTTCGCTGACGTCGGGAGGTTCTTTACTCGGCCGGCTATCGCCCGGAGCTTCGCCGGGGCCTCACGGCGGAGCCGCAGGACGGCTGCCAGGGCCTTGTAGCGGGCCGGGGCCAGCGGAATGTCATACGTGGTCGGAACCGTGATGACCGTCTTGGAGAAGTTCCGCTTGAACGTGGTGACGTTGGCAAGCGAAGGGTAGTTCTCGCTTTCGATGCCGGTCAGCCCGCAGGCGGTGTTTCCCGCGTCCTTGAGTACCTTGAACGCTTCCCAGAGCAGCAGGTAGGGAGCGTTGGTCTTCCGTGCGTCCCGAGAGCTGGCGGCGAAGTAGTAGACCGAGTAGCCGCGGTACTCGGTGGTGATGAGCCAGGAGACGGGCTTGTCCTCCACATACGCGACCATCAGGCGCAGATGGTCGCCCAGTTCCTCCAGGAGGGTCTCGTAGAAGGAGGAGTCGAAGCTGGAAAAGCCGTCGCGGGCGGCGGTCTCCTGCATGATCGGGAAGAGCTCCGTGCGGAACACCTTGGCCCAGGCGTCCCGTTCCACGGTGCGGACCTGGACGCCAAGCTTCTCCGCCTTGCGGATCAGGTTCCGCGCGTTGGACCGGAAGGAGGCGAAGATCTTTTCGGTGTCAGGCGTCAGGTCGACGACGATTTCGCGTTCGTACCAGCCGTGTTCCAGCGGGCCGGTGACCGGGTCCCGGCGGTGCTCCACCTGCATGCGCACGTAGAGCGGCTTCACCCCCGGATCGGCACGGAACTGTGCCTGGACGGTCTGCACCAGCCTGGCTTCAGCGTCAGGGGTCCGCTCCGCGAACCAGGTCGGTCCGTTGACGGCGACCAGGGACGGCCGGAACCGGCGCCGGGAGCGGAGGAAACTTGCCGTGGCAACGAGCTTGTCGCCGTCGTAATAGGCCCAGATGCCGTAGGGGTCCCGGCCCAGCCGCGTTTCGAAATCCGCCCAGTACGGGGTCTGTTCGAGCGGGATAACGACGTCGGCATGACGGTCTGCCAGCGCCTCGAAGTCCTCGCGGGACAGCTGCTGGAATCGGTAGGGAGCGGGAGTCACAATGCTTCTTTCGCCGGGGCTGCGTCCGTTTCCAAGGGTACCCGCTGGCGGCGGAGCCTCAGCCGCCACCGGTCGGGGGCGTGGTCGAAGGGCCCGCCCTGCGGATCGTCAATGGACATCCGGCGCACCGGATCCGTGCGGGGATCCAGGATGTCCATGACCACACGCCCCATCAGGTACATCGTGGCCAGCATGTGCCCCAGGACGGACAGCACGAACCATCCTCCGTCAAGGTTGTTCTCCGCGGGCCCGCCGCCGATCACGGCTGCCAGGTAGAGCCAGATGGCCCACCAGTGCATGACCTCGAAGAACTGCCAGACCAGGAAGTCCCGCCAGCGCGGCCGTGCCAGCGCCAGCAGCGGTACCAGCCACAGGACGAACTGCGGGGAGTACACCTTGTTGGTGAGGATGAAGGCCGCGACGATCAGGAAGGCCAGCTGGGCCAGCCGCGGCCGCCGCGGGGCGGCAAGGCCCAGGACGGCGATTCCGGCACAGGCCGCAGCAAAGAGGAACAGCGCCCAGAAACTGATGAATTCAGCGTCTACAGCCTGCTCCGGGAACGTGATGTCCCAGGCCTGCCAGACACTGGAGTTGCCGGACCCGCGCTCGGCGGAGAAGTCGTAGAAGTACTTCCAGCCCTCGTAGTCGCGGACCATGAACGGAATGTTCACCACCAGCCAGGTTCCGGCCGTGGCGCCGAAGGTCAGCAGCGCGGGCCGCAGCTTCAAGGTCCGCAGCGCGAGCACGAGGATGGCTCCGAGGATGAGGACGGGATAGAGCTTCAGCGCAGTTCCCAGGCCAAAGAAGATCCCGGCGGCCACGGGACGGTTCCGGGCGAAGGCGAGCATGCCCAGCGCCGCCAGCATCACCGCCCACATATCCCAGTTGATGTAGACGGACAGGATCAGCGCAGGTGCCACGGCCACCATGGCCGCGTCCCAGGGCCGGCGGTTGGCCATGCGCATGGTTGCCACGACCGTAACGATCCAGGCTGCCGTAGCGAGTACCGCATTGAGGTCGAAGTAGACCAGGCCGCGGGACTCGGCCCCCGCGGGCACCAGCCAGGCTACGAACCCCGCCAGCAGCCCCAGCAGCACCGGGTATTCGAACTCCGAACCGGAGCTGATGAACGGGTAGATGCCGTCGCCAAGTCCGCGGGCACTGAACAGCGCGGGCCAGTCCGAATAGCAGGCCTGGTAGAACTGGTCGGACCAGCCGTTGAGCCGGCAGGGTGTCTTGGCCAGCAGGGCCAGGAGAGCCGCCCCCGTGGTCATGAAGATGAGCACGCGCTCCACGGTGAAGAATCCCGGGGAGACGATCCCGGGGGCGGTAAAGCGGCCCAGGGGTCCGCCGATGACTTCCGTGAAACGCCTCAGCAACCGGTCGTTGCGGCTGGGGACCACAATGCGCATCTGCCGGCGGCGGGGCGAAGAATCCATGCCTTCCAGTATGCAGGCGCTCCCGTGTGGACCTGGTGTCCTCTGCGACGAACTTCATGGCCTCATAGATCCGCTGTTCGCCTGAGACTGCCCGCTCGGGAACCTCACGAGGGCTGGAGGGTGCCGCCTCCGGACAGCTGATAGTCCTGGCCGCCCAGGTACGAGTTGCCCTCTGCAGCCGGGTCGTACGTGAGCGTGTGGCCATTGCCCGTGATGTTGGTGATCTCGCTGCCCGTTACCAGGGCGCCCTGGACCGACGTGGCGGAGGAGTCCGCCGTGAGTTCCACCGTGCTGGTGTTATCCAGTTCCAGCCCAACGTTGCCCAGCGTCCCGGTGACCTGGCTGTTGGCAGCCAGGGACACCGACAGCGTGCTCCCGGCGTCGGCGGTCAGCTGTCCTTCCAGCACCGTTTCCTGCAGCGACGCCGAAGCACTGCCGTTGTTGGAAACGCTGATCAGTGCGCCGGCTCCCGGGTCCAGTTTGGCTGCATTGCTGAGGTTGACGGCGGCACTGACGCCGTCCACGAAAACGGCGTTGCCGTCCTTGGCCGTCAGTGATCCGCCGGACATGCTGAAGGTTCCTCCGCCGGTGTTTCCCGGCGTGCTTGAGTACAGATAGGCGCCGTGGGTGCCGCCGGTCAGGTCGGAACTTGTTGCGCTCACCGAGTTGGCGCCCTCGACGACGGCGGCCTCGGCCAGTGCCGATGATCCGGTCAGTCCGCATACGGCAATGGTCCCGGTGGAATAAATGACGGCGGACAGTTCGCCGCCGGCAGTCGCGTTCCCGCCGCTGACTTGGACCTCTCCCCCGCCGCGGTCCGTGGCGATAACGCTGGAATGGTCACTGGCGGTGGAGAGCTGCGGGCTGACGGCAGTGATGCTGCCGCCCTCGGTGACCTCCAGGGCATGTGAAAAGCTGCCCTCGGTCTTCACGCTCACATCCTGCAGTGACGCCGAGGATCCGGTGCCGGTGGCAAACACCCCGTTGGCCCCGGCTCCCGTGGTTTCCACCGTGGTCCCGTTCATGGCCAGGGAGCCGCCTCCGGATACCAGCACGGCAGCGTTCAGTCCGGTAAAGCTGGAGGAATCAGTGCTGGAGCTGTCTCCCGACTTGCTGATGGTGGAGCTGCCAACGGCTTTCTGCGCACCACTGCCCACTTCCAGCGCGGAACTGTCCGCATCCGTTGCCGAGAAGTCGCTGTTCTCCGGGCTGGGGGTGGCGGAAGGTTCCGGCAGCTCACACTCGTCGGCCAGCTGCGGGGATGTGGAGGACTCCGCCGTCGGGCTCTGCGGGGATTCGTCGCCGCTCTGGGTGCAGGCGGTGAGCCCGCCTCCGGCCAGAAGTCCGGCGGCTGCCAGTACGACGGCGGCGCGGGCACGGAAGGCAGCTGGCATGTGACTCATGGTTCACTCCTAGTGGAGGGCTCCGGCGCTGTTCATCCAGCGTAGGCGCCCCGGTTGGCCCTGCCACCGGCCGTTGTCCAAAAGCGGTCAGCGGAGGGCGAGCCGGGTCTGGGTCTGCAGGGCGCCGGATTCAGTTTTGAGCTGGTGAAGCAGCCCGCCCAGGGCAGACATGCCCGGCACCGGGTGAGGTGCTGAAGCCCGGCGAAACGGCCCGGATTGGCGGCCCCGGGGAGTCACTGCCGGACGAAGTAGACTATGTCAGTTGCCTGCGCCGCCTGCTGCGGCAGATCCGCGCGTCAGCGGCGGGCGGCGGCACAGGAAAGCCTTCAAAGGAGAACAGTGGCAAATAACCCGATCCGGGTAGCAATCGTTGGTGTTGGAAACTGTGCTGCATCGCTGGTGCAGGGCGTCCATTACTACCGTGATGCCGACCCGACAGCAACCGTCCCCGGCCTGATGCACGTCCAGTTTGGCGACTACCACGTCAGCGACGTTCAGTTCGCCGCAGCTTTCGACGTCGATGCCAAGAAGGTCGGACTCGACCTGGCCCAGGCCATTGGTGCCAGTGAGAACAACACCATCAAGATCGCCGACGTCCCCGAGACCGGCGTCAAGGTCCAGCGCGGCCATACGCTCGACGGACTGGGCAAGTACTACCGCGAGACCATCTCCGAATCCGACGAGGATCCGGTAGACATCGTCGCCGAGCTCAAGGCCGCAAACGTTGATGTCATGGTCTGCTACCTGCCGGTCGGTTCCGAGCAGGCGGCGAAGTTCTACGCCCAGTGCGCCATCGACGCCGGCGTGGCATTCGTCAACGCCCTGCCCGTCTTCATTGCCGGCACTAAGGAATGGGCGGATAAGTTCACCGCCGCCGGCGTGCCGATCGTCGGCGACGATATCAAGAGCCAGATCGGCGCCACCATCACTCACCGCGTCATGGCAAAGCTGTTCGAAGACCGCGGCGTCACGCTGGACCGCACCTACCAGCTGAACGTGGGCGGCAACATGGACTTCAAGAACATGCTCGAGCGTGAGCGCCTGGAGTCCAAGAAGATCTCCAAGACGCAGGCCGTCACCTCCAATGTCGCCGCCGAACTGGCTGCCAAGGATGTCCACATCGGCCCGTCCGACTTCGTTGCGTGGCTGGATGACCGCAAGTGGGCCTTCGTCCGCCTGGAAGGACGGAACTTCGGCGACGCTCCGGTGTCCTTGGAGTACAAGCTGGAAGTGTGGGACTCCCCCAACTCCGCGGGCGTCATCATCGACGCCGTCCGTGCGGCGAAGATCGCGCTGGACCGCGGTGTCGGCGGCCCCATCCTCTCGGCGTCGAGCTACTTCATGAAGTCCCCGCCCGAGCAGTACAACGATGACCTGGCCCGCGAAAAGGTCGAGCAGTTCATCCGGGGCGAAGTGGAGCGCTAAGCTCCCCTCCCCCAAAAAAATGGAGATGCAGAAAGTGCACGTCCCGGCGCCGGGACGTGCACTTTCTGCTATCTCGATGATGACGAGGGCGTTAGAAGAGACCGGACGGCGTTCCGTCCGGCGCCACGCCCATCCGGAGAGCGGCCGGGGATTTGGGCAGCCCGGGCATGGTCATCACGGCGCCGGTCAGGGCGACGATGAACCCCGCTCCGGTCTTGGGCACCAGATCCCGCACGTGCACCGTGAAACCAACCGGGGCACCCAGCTTCGTGGCATCGTCCGAGAACGAGTACTGTGTCTTGGCCATGCACACCGGGAAGTGCTCCCAGCCATTGGCCTTGATTTCCTCCAGCCGGCGGAGCGCAGGGACGGAAAACTCGACGTCGTCCGCTCCGTAAATGTCCTGCACGACCGTGCGGATTTTCTCTTCGATGCTCATCTGCAGGGGGTACAGCGGCGCGAACGCAGAAGGCTTGCGGAGGGCCTCCAGCACCTTTGCTGCGAGGTCGTCACCGCCGGGTCCGCCGCCGCCCTCTGCCCAGACATCAGCCACCGCAGCCTCGACGCCCTCTTCCGAGCACCAGCTAAGGAGCCAGTCCAGTTCTTCCGGCGTGTCCGTGGTGAAGCGGTTTACTGCCACCACGGGCGTCAGGCCGAACCGGGCAATGTTCCGCACGTGCCTGCGCAGGTTCGCCGTCCCGGCTTCCAGGCCGGCAGGGTTTGGTTCGTCCAGACGGTCCCTGGGGACTCCGCCGTGCATCTTCAACGCCCGGACGGTGGCCACCACCACAACGGCGTCCGGGGCCACATCTGCCACCCGGGAGGTGATATCCATGTACTTCTCGGCACCCAGGTCGGCACCAAATCCGGCCTCGGTCACGACGACGTCGGCCAGTTCGCGGGCCAGTCCCGTCGCAATCACCGAGTTGCATCCGTGGGCGATGTTGGCGAACGGTCCGCCGTGGACCAGCGCGGGCGTACCGGCGATCGTCTGCACGAGATTGGGTTTGAGGGCGTCCTTGAGCAGCAGCGCCAGGGCACCCTGGACCCCGAGGTCCGCCACCGTCACGGGTTTGCGGTCATAGGTATAACCCACCGTGATCTGGGCCAGGCGGGAGGTGAGGTCTTCGATGCCGGTCGCCAGGCAGAAGATTGCCATGACCTCACTCGCAACGGTGATGTCAAAGCCGTCCTCCCGCGGCGTTCCCTGGGTGGGCCCGCCGAGGCCGATGACGATGTTGCGCAGCGCGCGGTCATTCATGTCCAGGACCCGCTTGAAAGTGATCCGCCGCGGGTCGATGTGCAATGCGTTGCCCTGGAAAATGTGGTTGTCCACCAGGGCAGCGAGGGCGTTGTTGGCGCTGGTGATGGCATGGAAGTCCCCGGTGAAGTGGAGGTTGATTTCCTCCATCGGCACTACCTGGGAATAGCCGCCTCCCGTCGCGCCGCCTTTCATGCCCAGGACCGGGCCCAGGGAAGGCTCGCGCAGGGCAATCACTGTTTTTCGGCCGGCGCGCGCCAGTGCGTCCCCGAGCCCGACGGTCACGGTGGACTTCCCCTCCCCTGCCGGAGTGGGGCTCATGGCCGTCACGAGGACGACTTTGCCCAGCTCCTCACGGGACGGGACAAGCGCCGGGTCCACTTTCGCCTTGTAGCGGCCGTAGAGTTCCAAGGCGTTGTCCGGGATTCCGGCGGCTTGGGCGACGGCGGTGATGGGCTGCATCTTTGCGGCACGGGAGATGTCGAGATCGTTGGGCATGGTTCCACGCTCGCATCAGCCCCGGCCACCGTCAATGGGTCCGTTCCGGCAGGGCAGCGCGGCTAGTTGTGCACGGCGTGGGCGGAGAACTCGTCCGCGGCCTGCGCGTATCCCTGCACTGTCAGCATTGCTGTGCGCTGCCAGCCGAAGGAACGCGCGTGGACTGCGGCGGAGCGCCCCAGGTCGGATCGCCAGGAGGCGTGGTCGTACAGCGCCTCGAGTTCGGCAGCCCAGCGGGCCGGATCGTGTCCCTGGACCAGCACGCCCGTACGGCCCGAGCTGACCGCCTTCGGCAATCCGCCGACGTCGGCCGCAATGACCGGCGTTCCGCAGGCTTGGGCTTCCAAGGCCACCAGCCCGAAGGACTCGCTGTAGGAGGGCACCGCCACGAGGTCGGCGGAGCGGAACCAGCCGGCGAGCCCGCCGGCGGCAACGGGGGGATGAAGGTGGACAATTCCCTGCAGGCCGGCAGAACGCACCGCTTCCTCCAGGTCCAGGACTTCGGAACCGCTTGGCGCGCCCAGGATGCTGACGCGCAGCGGAATATCCGGCCGCGAGGCCCGCAGCCGGGCGGCGGCCTCGACCAGGACCTGGGGTCCCTTCATCCGCTGGATACGGCCGGCAAAGACAACATGGAACTCGTCGCGGCGGACACCGTGCAGCGGCTTAGCCAGGGCACGTCCCGCGGGGGAGAAAACGTCCAGGTCGACACCGGGTGCCACGACGTCGATGGCGGACTGGCGTGCGCCGTACCAGCTCACCAGCTCCAGTGCTTCGGTGGTGGTATTGGCTATCAGCCGTGCAGCGGAGTCGACTATGTCCTGTTCGCCCTGGATCCGCACGTCCGGTTCGGGCCGGTCGCCCGGCTGGAGCTGGAGGTTCTTGACCCGTGCCATGGTGTGCATGGTGTGGACCAGCGGGGTCTCGAGCTCCCGGGAAAGGGTGAGTCCCGCAACGCCCGAAACCCAGTAGTGCGAGTGCAGGACGTCGTACCTGCCGCGGTGCGGCAGCCTGCGGGCCGCATCCCTGATGCCTTCACTGAGTTCCTCGATGAAGCCGGGAAGCAGTTCCTTGGCCACCTGCCGGCGTGGTCCGGCGGGGATGTGCCGGACAACGGCTCCGGGGGCGATCTCCACGGCTGGAGGCTGGTCCGGCGAGCTGGCACGCGTGAAGATATCCACTTCAACGCCCATTTTCGCCATTTGGAGGGCAACCGAACGAACGTAGACGTTCATGCCGCCGGCGTCGCCGGAGCCAGGCTGTTCGAGTGGCGAGGTATGCAGCGAGAGCATGGCCACCCGGTTGACCTGGGGCACAGCACTCCCTTCGTCACTGGCCTGTGTTTCCTACCTATCGACCATACAACGCCGGGAGGTCCCGCTTTGATTCCTTACCCCCGGGATCCCCGCGCAACCACGCGGATCCCGGGGCAAGGGTGTGCAGGCTCTCACGGGCCCGGCCGCCCCCTGGTGCGGCTTGAGGAGGTGTACAGGTTCAGCAGGTCAAGCTGCCGCTCCTCAGCCGCCTCAAGTGCGCGTGTACTCCGGACGAGGCTGCCGCGAAGGGCGCGGACCAGCCGCCCCAGCCCCGGCAGCCTGAACATGCGGGACCGGCTTCTCCGCGGATGACTGGAGGATCCAACGCCGGCCGCAGTGCCCTCAAGGCGGCGGGGTTTCGCGGGTAATGGACGTAAAGATTGAGGGTATTCATCCTCGTGCAGCCCTAAAAAGGGCAGGTTTGAATTAGGCATGGTGATTTCTCCGAAAAAAGGCGCATTGAAGGCGCAGAAATTAAACGCTAAAGAAGCGTGATTAAGGGTCCGGAGTCATTGATGTATTCCTGTCGGGAATATTCCGCGTGCTGATGTATGGCCGCATCGGGTGCGGACAGGCAGCGGAAATGCCGGGAGCCAGGAGTTGTGCGAATGACGCCGATAGGGCCGGGCAGGAACCGGTGTGCCGTGCGGACCGGACTGCCGGTCCGAGCGCGGGGCAGGGTTACGGAGTGGTCCGCGTCCCGTGCAGCCGGCCGGGCTCAAAGCCCGCCGTCGGTGCGGCTCCACACCGCCCAGTACGGATGCTCAGGCCCGGGGTGCCCGTGGCGAACAGTGTCCGCCAGGCAATGCCTGCGAAGTCGTTATCCATAGTCCACCCCTTTTTCCGTGCCTGTCCGTGCAGATAATGTCTGCCCGGAAACCGATCCGTTCATTCGCCCAGCGTGACATCAAAGTGACATCAAAGCGAGATCAGTGTGTGATCAGTCTCGACGGGGCGCTGGAAAAAATATAACCCGCTGCCGGCACGCTGCCAAGTCCTAAATGCAAAAAGTTTTAAAACTTTTTCAGATATTCCATCTGAGGATCGCCGGGGTGTGCTTATCCCAGCCCAGCACGCAGACCGCCGCAGTGGCCAGGGCGAGATGCCTGCCCTTGTCTGGAGGCAGGCCCAGCCAGCGTGCGGCCAGCACGCGCAGGAAGTGCCCGTGGGCCACCAGCAGCGCCTGTTCAATCGGAACTGCCCCCGGGTCCCTGTCCATCTCGGTGCCGCAGCCGGCCTGCACCGCGGAAATGATGCGGTCTGCCCGGGCAGCAACGTCCGCGAGGGTTTCACCGCCGGGAACGCCGTCGTTCCAGATGATGTAGCCGGGATTCTCTGCCCTCACCTGGGTGCTGCGGCGGCCCTCGTTTTCTCCGTAGTCCCACTCATGGGCATGCGGGAGCACTTCGGCGTCCGGATGGCCGAGGAGTTCGGCCGTCCGGCGGGCGCGGACCAGCGGAGATGTGAACACCCTGTCGAAATCTACGTGGCCGAGCTTCTCCCGTGCGGCGGCGGCCTGCTCCTCGCCGGCCGCCGTCAGCGGGATATCCGTGAGTCCCGTGTAATTGCCGTCCCGGGACCATTCAGTCTCCCCGTGCCTGACCAGCCAGAGGGTGGGCAGTGCCGTCCCGGAAGGGGTCAGGTCCGGCGCTACCGGCCAGAGGTTCTCTGCAGTCATCGGGAGTCCTTTTTCGTCCTTAGTCTTCCGCCGCGGCCTGGCTGCTCTCCGGCTGATCCTGCCACCATGTCCGCAGTTTTGCCTCAGCTTCCTGCGGGTCCGCCGGACCGTTCTCCATCCGTTCCTCCAGCAGGAAGCGGTAAGCCCGGCCCACCACCGGGCCCGGCCCGATCCCCAGCAGCGCCATGATCTGGCTGCCGTCAAGGTCCGGGCGGATGGCGGCAAGCTCTTCCTGCTCGGCCAGCTTTGCGATCCTCTGTTCGAGGTCATCGTAGGCGAAAGCCAGGCGCTCGGCCTTGCGCCGGTTGCGGGTCGTCACGTCGGAGCGTGTGAGGCGGTGCAGCCGCTCCAGGAGGGGGCCGGCGTCGTTCACATAACGGCGCACGGCGGAATCGCTCCAGCCGGCGTCGCCGTAACCGTAGAACCTCATGTGCAGCTCCACCAGGCGCGACACTGCCTTGATGGTGTCGTTGTCGAAGCGCAGGGCCTTCATCCGCTTAGCCGCCAGCTTGGCGCCGACGACGTCGTGGTGCAGGAAGCTGACGGATCCCGTGGATTCGAAGCGCCGCGTGGCGGGCTTGCCGACGTCGTGCATCAGCGCAGCGAAGCGGAGCACGAAGTCGGGGCCGGGCACCGGACCGTCCGCGCCTGTCTCCTGGTCGCAGGCCTGGCGCAGCACGGTCAGGGAGTGCTGGTAGACGTCCTTGTGGCGGTGGTGCTCGTCGATCTCCAGCTTCAGCGCCGAGACCTCGGGGAGCACGTAGTCGGCCAGGCCGCTTTCCACGAGCAGGTCGATCCCGTCCGCGGGGGCCTTGCCGTTGATCAGCTTCACGAGTTCATCGCGGACGCGCTCGGCGGAAATGATGGTGATCCGCTCCGCCATGTCCTTCATCGCCTCGAAGACCTCCGGGGCGAGTGCGACGTTCAGCTGGGAGGCAAAGCGCGCCGCACGCATCATGCGGAGGGGATCATCAGAGAACGACGTCGATGGTGCACCGGGCGTGCGCACCTGCCCGGCGTGCAGGTCCCGGACTCCGCCGAACGGATCCACGAGCTCCATCTGCGGAAGCCGCAGAGCCATGGCGTTCATGGTGAAGTCCCGGCGGAACAGGTCGTCCTCGAGCCGTTCCCCGAACGCAACAGCCGGCTTCCGGGAATCCGGGTCGTAGGCGTCTGCACGGTAGGTCGTGATTTCGATCTGGAAGCCGTCCTTGCGCATCCCGATCGTTCCGAACTCGCGTCCGATTTCCCAGTACGTGTCGCACCACCCGCGCACGACCTTGATGATGTCGTCCGGGCGGGCGTTGGTCGTGAAATCCAGGTCAGGAGAGACGCGGCCAAGGAACAGGTCGCGGACCGGGCCGCCCACCAGGGACAGCTCAAACCCGGCAGCTTCGAAGAGGGCTCCGAGCCGGGGAATGACATCGGGCAGGGGTGTATCGGGAAACGAGCTGTCGGAAAGGTGCGCCATAGTGCTTTAAGCGTGCCAGATAAACCGTCCGGTGCGGACAACACCGGCTGCAAAGGACGCGGACACGCCGGGGTTGCCGCGGCGGCGCGGGGGCAGGCTCCGAACAGTCATCATCGCTTCGGAAAGATAGTTAGAGTGGGGGTATGGCCCATCCCGTCCCGAGTGCGCCCAAGCGGACCCCATTGACTGCGTCAATGGGAAGCTCCGGCGCGCACCCGGCCCACGCGGCCCTTCCCACGGTGGAAGAAGTCTCTGCCGGCGGCATTGTGGTGGATTCCACGGACCCCCAGCTGCCGGTTGCCATCATTGCCCGCCTCAACCGCGGCGGACGGCTCGAATGGTGCCTTCCCAAGGGACACCCCGAGGATGATGAAGACAACCAGCAGGCCGCCATCCGTGAGATCGCGGAGGAAACCGGGATCGACGGCCGGATCCTCACCGCCCTGGGAAGCATCGACTACTGGTTCACGGTCAGCGGCCACCGGGTCCACAAGACGGTCCACCACTACCTGCTGGAAGCAGTGGGCGGGGAACTGACCATCGAAAACGACCCGGACCACGAGGCGGTCGACGTTGCCTGGGTCCCCCTGAGCATGCTGGGACGGCGGCTCTCCTTTCCCAATGAGCGGCGCATCGCCGACCTCGCCCGGGAAATTCTGCCCAAGCATCTCTAGGTGCGGCCCGCGGCCCTGCGTTGAGCCAACGCTGCCTGAAGGTGAGAGCATAAGGACATAATGGCCGCACAGATTACCGCTCCCAGTACCGCCCGTTCGAGCGCCGTGATGGCCGCGGGAACCATGGTCTCCCGTGTACTCGGGCTCGTCCGCACCTCCCTGCTCGCCGTAGCGATCGGCAGCACTGCCGGTGTCACTGACCTCTTCGGCGTCGCAAACGTCCTGCCCAACTTCATTTACCTGCTGGTCGCCGGCGGCGTGTTCAACGCCGTGCTCGTCCCGCAGATCATCAAGGCAAGCAAGCGCGAAGACCGGGGCACCGAATACGTCTCGCGGATCATGACCCTGAGCCTCACTTTCCTGGCCGGCATTGCCCTGGTCGCCACCCTCGCCGCGCCGCTCGTCGTCTCCCTCGGCACACGCCTGAGCGGAGATGAACTGGCCCTGGCCACCACGTTCGCGTACTGGCTCCTGCCGCAGATTTTCTTCTACGGCGCCTATGCGGTGATCGGCCAGATCCTGAACGCCAATGGCCGCTTTGGCGCCTATATGTGGGCGCCCGTCGTCAACAACCTCGTAGCCATCGGCGGGCTTGTCCTCTTCATCTCGCTCATCGGCCGGGAGACCACCGAGCAGTTCGCCCCGGACACCTGGACGCCTACGGCCACGCTGATTCTGGCAGGAAGCACCACGCTCGGCGTTGTCCTGCAGGCACTGGTGCTGCTGTTTCCGCTGAAGAAGCTCGGGCTGGGACTCCGGCCTTCCTTCGGCCTGCGCGGAGTAGGGCTTGGCGATACCGCCCGGGTGGCTAAATGGACCATCATCACCATGCTGGTCGGCAACGGCGCCTACCTCGTCTACACAAACGTGGCCACGATCGCCACCGAAGCACGGCCGGCGTTCCTGGCGATGAATCCTCCGCAGCAGATCGCCGGGCAGGTGAACCTCGAGACCGCGGCAATGCTGTACATCATTCCGCACTCCGTCATAGCGCTGTCCCTGGCCACAGTCCTGTTTAACCGGATGTCCCACTCTTTCGTGGAAAAAAACCTCGACGGCGTGCGGGAGACCATTTCGCGCGGCCTGCGGGTCATCGGCGTAGCCACTGTCTTCTGCGCCGCGGTGATGGTGGTCCTGGCAGGCCCGATCGGCATGTGGTTCGGAGGCGGATCCAACGCTTCGGCAGCGGTCCAGGGGCAGGTGCTTGTCCTCCTGGCCGTGAGTGCCCCTTTCCTCAGCGCAACGTTCCTGATGAACCGGGCCTTCTACGCCAGTGAAGACGCCAAGACGCCAATGATCATGCAGATCATCCTCGCTGTGCTGGGCATCAGCCTGGCCTTGGTTGCCGCCGCGCTGCCCGCGGACCGGATTGTCTTTGGCCTCGCCGTGGCGTACTCGATCGGGAACATTTGCGCCGTGGTGCTCAGCCACATTTTCCTCAAGCGCAAGCTGGGCTATTACGGTGCGGACCGGGTGTTCGACGTCCACGTGCGGCTTACTGTGGCTGCTCTCGCCGCGGCCGCAGTTGGGGCAGCCGCCCTGGCAGCCTTGGGCGGATACAGCGCGGACGGCTTCGCCTGGCAGTCCCTCATCAGTGCCACCGTTGTGCTGGCCGTCTGCGGCGTGCTGATGACCGCGGTGTACCTCGGGATGCTCCGGGTGCTGAAAGTACGTGAACTGGAAGAGTTGCTGAAACCCGTCCTGGCGAAGTTCCTGCGCCGGGCCTAAGACGACCAACTCCGGCTTTGCTGCCTGCCGCGGGTAGCATGGGTACAAAGTGGGCAGTACGGGAAGGCCTGGAGGGCCCGCGCGTATTAACCGCACCGGCAGCCTCACCGGCGCCGGAAGCAGCATCTCTTCGCAGACATAGCCGTTTCCACGGGAGGAACACGTGCCACAGCCGGTAAACGCTGGATCAGTGCTGGGCGGCCGATACAAGGTCACTGCCCAGGTGCTGGCATCGGCAGAGAATGACCTCGTCCTCGACGGAGTGGACCAAGTGCTCAACCGCGCCGTCAGCATTCTTGTAGCTGCGCCGCAGAACGCCACGCAGGTCAGTGCAAGCGCACGTGAGATCGCCATTGGCGAGCGGCAGTCGACGGTGCAGATCCTGGATCTGGGCGTCAGCGACGGACGCACCTACCTGGTGACCTCCAGCGGCAACGCAGCCGATCTGCTGGACCTGGTCATCGAACGCGACGCCCCGTACGTCGAACCGTTCTTCACCGACACGCTGGGCTCGGAGATTTTCGGCGTCGCTCGCTCACGCGAGCCTGAGACGGTCGAAGAGGACCGCTACGTCGAGGACCGCCCGGACCGTAAGCCGCTCCTCTCCGGGCTGTCCAAGCCGCACCTCCCGCGCTTCGGCCGCGGCGCGGGTGCTGCCGCGGGCGGCGCAGCCGCAGGAGCAGCTTCGGCCGCTGCCGCACGGGACCTGGAGTACGGCGGCGCGCAGGAAGCACCTGCCGAGGCAGCCACGGGTGCCGCGTCCATTCCTCCGCCGCCGCGCCAGAGCCCGAAGGGCTCAGCCCAGACCACGCCCGCCCGGACGGTTCCGGCCGGCGAGCCCAAAGTCAGCCGCTGGGACGAAGAAGACGACTTCCCGGCCGAAGGCTACGCTGCCGCCGGACAGGACACCCGGCAGGCCTCCAGCTTTCCCCGCACGGCGCTGGACTCCGACTATGACTCCGGAGACTACGACGATGACGAGCGGGATGAGGACGACGGCGCCGGCAACGGCAACAGCCGCAAATTCGGCCGCCTGCTGGTAGGCGCCATCCTGAGCCTGATCCTGATCGTCGCGGTGGTCTTCTCCTTCACCAGCCTGGGCAAGGTCGGCGACTTCTTCGCCGCGAACCCTGAACCTACGCCCAGTGCCGAGGCTCCAAGCACCACGGAAGGCGCCCCGGCTGAAACGGGGACAGCGCTGCCCGCGCCTGCCACGGCAGGCGTTACCCGGCTGGTTCCGGGCAACCAGGAGCTGGATTCGGCGAACGACGCCGCCCTCCCGCAGATCGTCGACGGCAATGCGGCCAGCTACTGGTCCAGCTACGTCTACGCGTCCGACACGTTCGGCGGCCTGGCCCCCAGCCTGGCGCTCGTCGTCGAGCTCGAAGAAGAGTCGGCCATCACCAAGGTCGACATCACCCAGCTCAACGGCAGCGGCGGAAGCTTCTCTGTGATGCTGAATGATTCGCCGTCCCTGGATGGCGCCCAGACGGTCGCACAGAGCGGCTTCACCGGCCCGGAGACATCGATTACGGTCCCCAAGGTGGACGGCGAACCGGTGTCGGCGAGCTACGTCATCATCAACTTCACCCAGCTGCCGCGGCTCAGCGGTGTACAGGCCGAGTACCCCTGGGGCCTGCGGATCGCGGAAATTGCCGTGTCCTGATCTGCCGCATTTCAGCCGCCGGGAACCGCCCCGGCGGCTGACCATGTGATGCAGGAGCCATTCGGAATAAGCTGTTGCCTGACAGTGTTGTGACGGGTGGCTAGAGATACCCCGGGCGTCCCACCAACCGGAAGACGGCCGTTCTCCACCGAGACTTCAAGGAAAGAGGTTCACAGCACGTGAGCACAGAAATTCGCCCTGACACCGCAGCTTCCACCCAGGAAGTCCGTGACGTCATCATTGTTGGTTCCGGCCCCTCCGGCTACACCGCGGCCATCTACACAGCCCGGGCGAACCTCAAGCCGCTGCTGATCGCCAGCTCGGTCACCGCCGGCGGCGAACTGATGAACACCACTGATGTGGAAAACTTCCCCGGCTTCCCTGAAGGCATCATGGGCCCTGACCTCATGGTGAGCCTCGAGAAGCAGGCGAGCCGGTTCGGTACCGAGATCCTCTTCGAAGACGTCACCAGCGTGGACCTCTCGGGCGACGTCAAGAAGGTCACCATCGGACCCGGTGAAACCTTCCTCGCCCGGTCCGTAATCATCTCCACCGGATCCGCCTACCGTGAGCTGGGCCTGGAAGACGAAAAGCGCCTGTCCGGCCGCGGCGTGAGCTGGTGCGCAACGTGCGACGGTTTCTTCTTCAAGGGCCAGGACATCGCCGTCATCGGCGGCGGCGATTCCGCCCTGGAAGAAGCCCTCTTCCTGACCAAGTTTGCATCCTCGGTGACCCTGGTGCACCGCCGCAGCACCCTGCGCGCCTCCAAGATCATGCAGGACCGCGCCCTTGCCAATGAGAAGATCCGCTTCGTCTGGGACTCCGAGGTCGTTGGTATCCACGGCGAAGACAAGGTCACCGGCGCCCGGCTGCGCAACACGCAGGACGGTTCCGAATCAGACCTGGCCGTCACGGGAATCTTCGTGGCCATCGGCAACGACCCGCGCGTCGACCTGGTCCGCGGCCAGCTCGAGCTGACTGAAGCCGGAACCATCGCCGTCCAGGGCCGGACCTCCAAGACCTCCCTCCCCGGCGTTTTCGCCGCGGGCGACGTCATCGACCCGACCTACCGGCAGGCCATCACCGCAGCCGGCTCGGGCTGCGTGGCTGCGCTCGACGTCGAGCACTACCTGGCAGACATGGGCTCGGCAGCTACCGCCGCCACAGTCCCCACCCCGGCATCGGAAACAGTTTCCGAAAACGCTGCCGTCTAGAGATCCACAAGGAGCAAGAACAATGAGCAACGCCAAAGACGTAACGGATTCCTCCTTCGGCACCGACGTACTGACCGCCGACAAGCCGGTAATCGTGGACTTCTGGGCTGAGTGGTGCGGTCCCTGCCGGATGCTCTCCCCCATCCTCGACGACATCGCAGCGCAGTACGCGGACAAGGTCGACGTCGTGAAGGTCAATGTGGACGACAATCCGGCGATCGCCGCCAAGTACGGCATCACGTCCATCCCCGCCGTCTACGTCTTCAAGGGCGGTGAGGTTGCTGCCACGTCGATCGGCGCGAAGCCGAAGCAGGTTCTCGAGCAGGAATTCGCGGCGTTCCTGAAGTAGGCCTCATGATGCATCCGACGGACGATTGTCTGCGGAGGCTGGACTCCAGCCGGCGCGTGGTGGCGCTTCGCGAAGCGCTGCTGCGCGCCGGCATTCCCATGTCCTACCTCGCGCCTGATGCCGTCAACGACCCCACCGTCTTCGACGACCATGTCGATGCCGCCGTGCGCGCCTTCCAGCAAAGCCGCGGCCTGATCGTCGACGGCGTGGCGGGGCCGGACACCCAGCGCGCGCTGGCCGAAGCCCAGTTCCGTTTCGGTGACCGTCCCCTCGCCTACGTCGAGGACCAGCCGGCCGTGCGGGGCGACGACGTCGCCGAACTGCAGCGCCATCTGTCCCACCTGGGTTTCTACTACGGCCACATTGACGGCGAATTCGGTGTGCGCACCAGATACGCGGTGGCCGAGCTCCAAGAGAACCTGGGTATCCCCGGTACGGGCGTGTGCGACGGCGACACGGTGACCGCAATGTCCCGGGTGAACCGTGCCATTTCCCCCAGCCAGGCCTTCGCGCTGCGCGATTACGAGCGCTTGGACCGCTCCACCGCTGCCCTGCGCGGCCGCACCATCACCCTCAACACCGGCCGCTCACAAACGCCCTCTGAACACGTCACCGAACGCCTGAGCGGCCAGCCCCTGACGGAATTGCTCGTGGCCTCGGACGTCAGCGAGCGGGTAGAGCGGATCCTGAAGGAGTTCGGCGCCGAGGTAGTGGCCTGGGACCCTAACGGCACCGATCCGATGAGCAGGCTGCCCAGCCTGAACGTCGACATTCACTGCGACTGGCTGGACCAGCCGGCTGCGTCAGGCATCGCCGCCTACTACTGGGGACTGCCGTCCACCGGCGAGCCCCGCTCCCCCATCGGGCAGCGTGCCGCGATCCTGATGATCAAGGAACTGGCAGCGCGGACGGACATGGAAAGTCTCGGCGTGCACGCCCGCACGTGGGACACCCTGAAGCTTCCGGGCATCCCTTCGGTGGGAATCGACCTCGGCTATCTCAGCAACTTCCATGACGCCCACAGGCTTGCTGATCCGGTGTTCCGGCAGACTGTGGCTGATTCCATTGTCATCGCGATCCAGCGGCTCTATCTGCTCGAGGAAGAGGATCAGCCCACAGGCACCCTGGTCCTCGACGACGTCAGCCGGTTCAATCCGGCCGACGAGCATAGGCGGGTTTCCGGCCTGTAAAGACCTTGAATGCCGTGCAGGCCGGAATCCCGGCCTGCACGGCATTACTCTTTCCAGACCGAAAACTATGTCTTATCGTTTCCGCCATGGAAACTAACGGACCCCTCCCGGACGGAAACCGGGCGTCGGCGGATCTGTCCGCTGCCAGGAATGCACAGGACGCCATCCGCAGCCTCGCCTGGCCGTGGTGGCTCTACGCTGCCAACGGGGTCCTCCTCGGTGCTGCTGCGATCCTTCCGCTGCTGGACTCGCCCACAGGATCCGGTCTCCTGGCTGTCCTGGTGATGGGCCTCTGCTTTTTCAACTACTGGGCCGGGTCCCGTATGGGTGCCCCGTTTGCCGTGCCGCGGATCCGTGCGTTCCTGGCTGCCGTCGTACTCTCCGGAGTCTTCCTGACTGCGTCGATCGTGGCGGCAGAAATGGGTCTCACCCGAATGGTGTTGTTCTGTGCGGCGGGAACCGTGGCGAGTTACGCCGTCGGCTCGATAGTTCATTACCGGGTTACCCGCCGTTGAAAGCCGAACTTGATCCCCACATACATCCCACGGCACGGCTGCGGCTCTGCGCCATGCTGGCCGCCGGAACATCGGTGGAGACTTCTGTCCTCCGGACGACCCTTGGCCTGTCCCCGTCTGCGTTCAGCAAGCAGGTAACTGCGCTGGTGGACGCCGGTTACGTGAGCCAGGAGCGCGGAACCCTGGATTCCAGGAAGACCTGGCTCAGCCTAACGAAGGACGGTTTCAAGGCCTACCGTGGACATGTAAAGGCACTCGAAGAGATAGTCTCGGGCACGTTCGGGCACGGCTCCCACAACCGTTAGGGGACCGTGCTGCACTGGCTCTCCGTGCGGAGACCGGCTGGCTGGGAATGGCCGCACTCTCGCGGAGAAGAAGTCCCGGCTTGTACGTTGGGGGTCTCTACACCTGAGGAGAGCTCCGTGGGCAAGGTAGTCATGTACAGCTCCGTATCACTGGATGGTTACATCTCAGACCAGCAAGACCAGCCGGGTCCGCTGTTCGAGTGGCTGACCGGCGGCGATGTACCCCTGGATGCCAGCGGGGAACTGAAGGTGTCCCAGGCTTCCTTCGAGTACACCCGGAGCTATTGGGACCAGATCGGAGTGACCGTCGTCGGACGCCACGTCTTCGATCTGACAGAAGGCTGGGACGGAAACCCTCCGTCCGGAGTGGACCATATGGTTGTAGTCACCCATCGGCCTCCCCCAGCGGACTGGGACCCGGAGGGTTCGTTCTACTTTGTCGAGGGCATCGAGGCGGCTATTGCCGCAGCGCAGGAACTCGCGGGCAGTCGGATCGTCGAAGTCGCAGCTGGCGACGTTGGAGGGCAGGCGTTCGCCGCCGGGTTAGTGGACGAGGTGCGAATGGACGTTGCACCCGTCGTCTTTGGATCCGGGAAGCGCTACTTCGGCGGCGTTGATACGCAGCAAGCATTGGGCGATCCCCAGGTGTTGGTCGGGAACCGGGTGCTTCACCTTCGATATCCAGTACTCCGCTGACGGGGGTCATACTTATAGCCTCCCCTGAAATCACTCGGCACCCACCCGCGGCATACTTGTCCCATAGCGAAAACTACGCGTCTCTGCTCCCACCACGCCGGCCTAGTCCCGGTCGCTTCAGATACCAAACCCCAGTATCGGTCAGTCTGCAGAGAACACGCTGAACAGGCCCCGGGCTCCTAATCCTCCCAAAGGTGTTGTGTAGCGGCGGGGCTGACTGCGGCCTAAGAGTGTTCCGTCCGAGGAAGCGGTACCGCTGCAGCATCACTTGGCGTGGGGAGTTCAGCGATCTGGATCAGCGCGGTCCTGGATTACCGATGGTGGTGTTTCACGTGAAACTGTTCCGGCAGCTGGGCAGCTGACGTCGGGCTCGGAGATGAGCCAGAGCGGTGGTTGACGGTTCCTGGCCGGTATCGAGATCCTCTTCGACGTGCACCGCTACATCCATGCCCCATCCCAGCCACCGTCGACGTCCATCTCGTTCCCCTTCCCGTTCCCGTTCCGATTCTCATTCCTGGTCTACCAGCCGGTCACTCACTCGCATTCTCCCGCTCCGCTCCCGCACTCGCTCCCGCTCCCGCACTCGCTCCCGCACTCGCACTCGCACTCGCACTCGCACTCGCACTCGAACTCGAACTCGAGGGATTGTCGATATCGAACGCAGCTGTGTCCCGCACCTCGTCTCCGAACCGTAGGCCAGCACATGTCGTCCACGGTGCGCTCGTTCTTCCGGGTGGATCGGCTGGCTAGGGGGCGGTCGGTCCTTGGGTGATCACGCGGCGCACAGCAGGCCGGCCAAGCCTCACGCGTCGTTCAATGCGACGGTCGGTGGGGCTCCGGCACCTCAAGCCTGCACGGCCCCACAGTGGTACCTTGTCGTTTCACGTGAAACGACGTACCCACGGTGTGCGAAGACGCAATGATCCCTGTTCCGTCAGCGGTCGTGCGCATGAGCCAGAGCCTATGCAACCGCGCCATCGACATCTCTGCGTGATACCCCGTCGGCTGTTAACCGCAGAACCGAGACCGCGATCATCGGGAATACACTGAGTCCTCCTTCTTCGATTTTCGCCGTGCTTACACCAGGGAAATGGCGGAGGCAAAGCTGTCACGATCCGCGGTGTTGACTACAAACTCGCCGGTGCCGCCGACGGATCTCACTGACCTGAGGAGAGAGTTGAATTGTCGGCAATAACGCAACGATGGCAGATCCCCGTCGATCTGTTCAGCTATTGGGGTGCTGGCCGCCCAGGCGGCTCCGGGTTGCCCACAGTCTCAAGTGCAGGAGACGACATGGCCGTCATTTGTGTTTCACGTGAAACACCAAACGTTGGAAGCTGGCACGGACCGACTCACCACGCAGGTCGAAACGGCCCCAGCGGGATCCAAAACCAGCAAAATATACCAAACGAAATCGCCAGGCACTGAGTCCAATATCCGGGGAAACGTACTCTATAGGCCTCTACCGAAATCAACGTTCTGCCCTGCATGGGGAGCAGATCCTCGGGGACATACTCGCTGGTAAGCAACCGAGGACCTTCATTCCGCACCTCGTTTCCTGCGGGATACACAGTTGGGGCCACCGATCCCCAGTCAGCGCCACCCGATAGACGGCTGTATCCGCTGGCCCCACATCGCTAGCACTCGACAACTCCAGGGAGAGTAGCGTCCAGGCAAATCACTTGAAACCGAAAACGGTCGAAACGAACAACACCCTGGCAGGCCATTGATACCGCTCATACGCTGCTCCCCAAGACTGGAGATTCTTTACGGTGCACGATCTCAGAGTTGCCGGAATTAGATCTGGTTCCTGTTTCACGTGAAACAGGAACCAGATTCCGGGGTGGTCTCGAGTTGCCTGCGGCGGCATGCTGGCCCTGGTCGAAACGCTGAATTTCACCATAGTCCGTAGACGACTCAGCTCTCAGGACCCTCCTTCTCATAAACCGGGTATGACAGGTGTCGCGAGGGCTTGCTACGGACAACACGGTGGACCACTCCAGGTCTATTGCTCACAATCGATTGTGTTTGGTGAGGAAACAACTGTCACCCACTTTCGTCTTACAGGGACAGTCCATCGGGCACGTAACTGCTGTGGCTGCCATTGCGATGAAAGCCCAAGACCGGACTCCAAAATGACCCGAGGTACCTACTCCGCCCCTCTTAGCCAACCAAGAGACTTCAAGGCTGGTACCTGTAAGGAGACACCAAGCTCCCGTTTCACGTGAAACCGGCGAAACAACGGCTTGGACTCGAAAGGCGCGGGCCCGCTAGAAATGGCTGGAACCACGCCACGTTCCCGAGGCGATACGTGGGCACAACTGCAAATCGGAGCAAGAGTACCCTGCCCTTTCGACGTGTGCGTCGCCTGCAAACCTGAACCGAAGAGCGTGTGCGCGCCTGGATTACTCAATACTTTGCCGCAGGATGGCAAGCGGACAGACCTCAGACATCAGCCGATTATCAACAACCAACCTAAATACGCTGTTCCCCGCACTGCGACAGCGATACTGCCACTTGTTGGGAGCGGTCGTACACCTGACGCGTCGGTGAATCCAAGTTGCACATTTCCACCAGCTCAGCACCGCAGCTTGCCCGAGGGGGCAATTGCCAGCAGGCCCCCACGATCCATGTTTCACGTGAAACCGTCGTCATCGTCCGGCGCCAAATTTGCTGGTTGCTCGTTCAAAAAGTCGCTCCGCTGCAACCCTCTTGCGTCGGGGTGGGGTCTGAAGGTGGGCTGAGGATAAGAATGTCGCGCAACGAACACCAATCCAGAACAAATAGCTGCGCCCCAGCGCGGGCATCCCCTGGGCAGCTGGGAATCGACATGTGCTCCAGCTGCGGAATGATCCGTTTCACGTGAAACGGATGGGCGCACTGCAGTCCCTCCAAATGCCAGCGGTATTGCCACCTTGAGCTGCGCTAAGTGCCCGTCTCAAACTGTGCGCAGCTGCTTCACCCGGCGTGCGCCCAGAAGGCAGTAATACAACAAAAAGCGGCCCCTGTTTCACGTGAAACAGGGGCCGCGATCTGTGTACGGTCCTCTAGGACGCTTGCCCTTCGACGGGATTGAGGACAGTCATGATTCGGTTCAGATCATCCACGCTTGCGAACTCGATACTCACCTTGCCCTTGCGGGCACCAAGAGTGATCTTGACGTTGGTATCCAGACGGTCAGACAACGAATTAGCCAGGTAATCGAGGCGCTCGTGCCGCGCTCCAACCTTGGGCTTGGCCTCCTTCGCAGGCCGGCGAATACCGTCAGACAACGCCACAACTTCCTCGGTTGCGCGAACTGACATACCTTCGGCGACAATCTTCTGGGCAAGCTTCTCCATCTCCGCGGGATCGTTCAGCCCCAGGAGCGCGCGGGCGTGCCCGGCGGACAGGACCCCAGCTGCGAGACGACGCTGCACCAGCGGAGGGAGCTTCATCAACCTCAACGTGTTGGAAATCTGCGGACGTGAACGGCCAATGCGTTCAGCCAGTTCTTCGTGCGAGCACTCAAAGTCGTCCAGGAGCTGCTGGTACGCAGCAGCCTCTTCAAGCGGATTCAGTTGGCTTCGGTGCAGGTTTTCGAGAAGTGCGTCGCGCAGCAGATCGACGTCCTGGGTGGACCGGACAATGGCTGGCACCGTGTCCAGGCCGGCTTCACGGCTTGCGCGCCAGCGACGCTCACCCATGACCAGTTCGTAAGGATGATCCTCATCGCCCTCAGCGGACGGCCTGACCACAATCGGCTGGAGAACGCCGATCTCTCGGATAGAGTGCACCAGTTCGGACATGTCTTCTTCGTCGAAGACACTTCGCGGCTGCTTACGGTTCGGATGAATGGAATCAATTGGGAGTTCAGCGAACCGCGCACCAGGTACTTCCAGCAACGTTTCACGTGAAACACCGCTCTCAGCGTCCGCAGGTGCTTCCGCCCCATCCGCGACAACGCCTGCCAACGCGTCTTCCGGAGCCTTTACGGCCTGCACTGGCTCCTTGGGTGCAGCGGGGCTCTTGCGGGCCGTGCTGGGCTTTTTGGGCGCCTCTACAGCCGATTCTGCGGGCTTCTCAGCGCCTGCCTGCGGGCGGGCAGCCAGATCTTCCTGTGCAGCTGCCGCCGTGGCGGCGTCTGCCTTGGGGGCCGCCTTCCGGTTAGCTGCCGAGCGGGCTGCCGGCTTCTTCTTGGCAGGGGCCCGGAGGGCTTCCTTGTTGATTCCGGCACCACGGCGCACTCCGCCTGTGCGGCCCGGCGCAACCTCATCGCTTGCAGCAGCAAAGAACAAATCAACGGGCCGGCCAGCCCTGGTCGACTGGGAGGTTCCAGTTGTCTCCGAAGACTCGGGAGTACTGGGAATCAATGCTCCCAGACCCCGGCCCAAACCACGACGCTTTTCGGTCATGGGTAAGTCCTTCCCTTATGCACACAGCAAGCGGCATGGATTGATTGTGAGAGTATTCTACGGTCCACCGTCGGGTTCACCCGGTATCCCAAAGGGAGTGTCTAGACGGATCGCTGGGCGATCTCGGCAGCAGCTTCCAGGTAGGAAAGGGCACCTGTCGACGACGGATCGTACGTCATGACGGTCTGCTGGTAGCTCGGCGCCTCAGAAATCCTCACCGAACGGGGCACGACAGCGGCCAGGACCTGCTGTGGGAAGTGTTCGCGGACCTCAGCTGCAACCTGTGCAGCCAGGTTGGTCCGGCCGTCATACATAGTGAGCAGGATCGTTGAAACAACCAGATCAGCGTTCAAGTGCTTTTGGATCATCTCAATGTTCTTCAGAAGCTGGCTCAAGCCCTCCAATGCGTAGTACTCGCACTGAATGGGAATGAGGACTTCCTTCGCCGCAACAAAAGCGTTGACGGTGAGCAGTCCCAGGCTCGGCGGGCAGTCAATGAAGATGTAGTCCAGCCGCTCTTCGCCGGCGTTCTTGCGTTCCTTGGCGTAAACCTCAATGGCACGCCGCAGTCTCTGCTCACGCGCTACGAGGGAGACCAGCTCGATTTCCGCACCCGCAAGGTGGATTGTCGCAGGAGCACAGATCAGGTTCTGGATGTCGGGGCACTGCGCCACAACCTTACCCAGGGGCAAATCATCGATGAGGACGTCGTAGATGCTCTCCACGTCTGCCCTGTGGTCGATCCCGAGGGCAGTAGAAGCGTTTCCCTGCGGATCGATATCGATCACCAGGACGTTGAGGCCGGCCGTGGCCAGAGCGGCGGCAAGGTTTACTGTGGTCGTCGTCTTCCCGACGCCGCCCTTTTGGTTGCTCACGGTCATGATCCGGGTCTCGGCAGGCCGCGGCAGGACCCTGCCCCGGAGCCTCTCGCGGCGCCGGTTCTCACTGGCAAGTTCGCGGGCCAGTGGTGTGCTTTCGTCCATCAGATCCATAACGTCTACCGACTCTGACGGATAAACCGCCTGGCCGGCTACACCACCTTCGCTGGTCTCGGGAACAGGCACATACGATGCGCCGGCAGACAGTGTTGCAACAGCATGTCCCGTTTCACGTGAAACAGGCAAGTCAAGCTTTGGTTCTACAACCTCTTCAGGTTGATTCCTCGAAAAAGGCGATGAGAAGGCAGAACCCAGCGCAGCAAAGGGGGGAATTCGTTTTGCGGCAGAATCGCGCACACTCACCTGGACATGCTCACTTTCACAACATAAGGCATTACTGCCCCTAGCCTATCGGCTGGCCGGTCAAATCCCCGGATCGGGCAGGGTGTGTGCAGTACCAGGCAGGGCCTAGACAACAATGCGGACTACGGTCGTGTGCTCCTCAAGCACATCCTCGCCGGCGGTGACGACGGATGTCTCCTTGCCGCCAAGCCGGCGAATCTGCTTGGCAGCCTTTTCGATTTCCTCCGCGGCGCTGCGCCCCTTGATGGCCAGCACTACCCCGGAACCCTGCAGGAGCGGAATCGTCAGGCCGGCCAGTCCGGTGAGGGCGGAGACGGCTCGGGCGGTGACTACGTCTACCTCCACCTTGCCGACTACCTGTTCAGCCCGGCCGCGGATAACCTCCACGTTCTGAAGCCCCAGATCGTCAACAACCTCGTTCAGCCAGGTCACCCTGCGCTCAAGGGGCTCGATCAGAGTCATCACCAGATCAGGCCGGGCGATAGCCAGGCACAGCCCGGGCAGCCCGGCACCTGAACCAACATCGGCCACCCTGCTGGAGTCGGGAATCAGATCAGCTACGACAGCGCAATTGAGCACATGCCTGCTCCACAACCGCGGAACTTCACGCGGCCCGAGCAATCCGCGCTCCATGCCGGAAGTAGCCAAATGCTCCACATAGCGCTCTGCCAGCGGGAGGCGGGATCCGAAGACCTTGACCGCAGCAGCATGCTCGGCGGGCGTAATTTCAACCACGAAAAACAGATCCTAGTCTTAGCGAGATATCCGGACGGGCAAGGCTATGCGTCGGAAAGGGACACCACGATGTGGCGTTCCGGCCCTTCACCTTCGGACTCGCTGACGAGCCCAAGCTCCGCAACGGCGTCGTGAACAATCTTGCGCTCGTAGGCACTCATCGGTGCCAGCGCGATTTCCTTGCCGGACGTCTTGGCGCGGGAAACCGCATCCTCCGCGATCCGGTACAGTTCCTCGCTGCGTTCCTTGCGGTACCCGGAGATGTCCAGGACAAGGCGTGAACGATTGTCAGTCGCCGTCAGCACGGAGAGCCGGGTGAGCTCCTGGAGGGCCTCAAGAACCTCGCCCCCGCGCCCTACCAGGGACTCCAGGCCAGAGTCGTCTCCCTCTTCGGAGACAACGGAAATGTAGGTACGTCCGCTGCGGACCTCGATGTCGATATCACCGTCAATGTCGGCGATGTCGAGCAGCTCCTCAAGGTAGTCAGCGGCGACGTCGCCCTCTTCCTCCAGACGGCTCACGGTGCCGCCTTCAGCAGCCTCAGGCAGTTCTTCCACGGACTCTTCGACGTGCTCAGTGCTCATCTTTTTTTCCTGTTCTTGCGCTGGGGCTGCTGGCGCTGTGCTTTGGCAGGGACGGGTACTTCTTCCACCGGCTCGGACTTCTTTTCGCCCAGCAGCGGCATCATCGGCAGGCCCTTGCGGGCACGGCGCTCAGCCAGGGCCTTGGCGGCAGGAGACCCGGGGGTGGGCATGCGGCGGATCACGAAGAACTGCTGCGCCATGGTCCACAGGTTGGTGGTGGTCCAGTAAATCAGGACGCCGATCGGGAAGTTGATGCCGCCGATGCCGAAAACGAGCGGCAGTACGTAGAGCATCATCTTCTGCTGGCGCATGAACGGGCTCTGCAGCGCTTCTTCAGACATGTTCTTGGACATGATCTGCTTCTGCGTGATGAACTGCGACGCCGTCATGGCGATGATCATGATGATCGAGAGAACCACAACGGAAGTGTGGCCCTCCGTGCCGAATCCGTGCAGCAGCGAGGAGGAGAGCGGCGCACCCAGGATCGTGGCTTCATCGAACTGGACGACGGCGTCATGGGTGAGAGCGCCAATGCCCTCGCCGTCCGAGCTGGCGTTGGAAACACCGTTCAGCACCTGGAACAGGGCGAAGAAGAACGGCATCTGGATCAGCATCGGCAGGCACGCCGCGAAGGGGTTCGTGCCGTGCTTCTTGTACAGGGCCATCTGCTCCTGCGTCATGGCCTGGCGCGAGAGCTGGTCCGTCTTGCCCTTGTACTTCTGCTGGAGCTTACGCAGATCCGGCTGCAGCGACTGCATGCCGCGCTGCGCCTTGATCTGCTTGACGAAAACCGGAATCAGGGCGGCACGGATGACAATAACCAGGCCAATGATGGACAGCGTCCAGGTCCATCCGGATGCGGCGTCCATCCCGAGGAACACAAATCCCTCGTGGAAGATCCACATGATCCATGACACCACCCATTTGAATGGAAACATGATCGTGTCGAAGAAACCCATTTACACTCCTCAAGCCGCGGGGCGGCTGTCTTCGTCTGCCGGAATCACGGGATGATTCAGCACAATAATCCTGGGGACTGATTCCTGCGGCCAGGTCCTTCGGCCTTCGGGCACGTGGTCAACTCCGCCGTCGTTCCAGGGGTGGCAGCGGATGAGCCGGCGGGCGGCCAGCCATGTGCCCTTCACCGCACCGTGAACGGTGACGGCCTCAAGGGCATACGCAGAACAAGATGGAAAGAAGCGGCATACCGGCCCGTACAGCGGTGAGATGAGCTTGCGGTAAACCTTCAGAATCCCGATCAGGACGTTTCGGGGCAGATGCCACACGAAACGCAGTAGCGCCTTCACGAGGACAGCAGGAACATAGGCCTTCGCCGGTTGGTTGCCGGTGCGGCCCATCGTATGTCCCTCCCTCACCTTTGTGGTCACTGCCGCGAAAGCTTGCCAATGCATGCAGAGAGGGCACCAGCATAATCCGCGCTTAACTGCGCCCAAGATGCCGATGCCGCCGGCGGCAGTGCCCTGACGACAATGTCGAACCCGGTGGGGTTCTGGGCCAGGCTCTGCGCTGCTGCTTCTCTCAGTCTTCTCTTAACGAGGTTACGTGTCACGGCGTTCCCAATGGCTTTCGACACAATGAACCCGACGCGCGTGGGCGCGGCCGGGTTGGGCACTGCATATAAGACTACGTTCCGGCGCCCGTTTCGGGCGCCGGAACGTACAGTATGGGAAAAATCCGCCGACGAACGCACCCGGTTCCTCGCGGCCAGCATTAGGCCGCCGAGGGAGGTGGACAGAGCTGCTGACGCAGCATCGACAAACCTAAGGCTGTTTTACGCCGACAGTTCGGTACGGCCCTTGCCACGGCGTGCAGAAAGAATGGCACGGCCGGCACGGGTGCGCATGCGAAGGCGGAAGCCGTGCTTCTTGGCACGACGGCGGTTATTCGGCTGAAAAGTCCGCTTGCTCACGGTGGTTACTCCAAGACAATATGCGCTGCGCCTGCTGCATCAAGGGGGAAGCACAAGCGGCGCTAAGTTTTCATGTGACTGACTACGCTCAACCCGGACCTGGACCCTGATTCCCAGAACCCTGATGGGCATGAATGAGTGCAGATAGCAGACACAAAGGACTACTCAACGTTAGGTGAGACCCTGAATCCAGTCAAACCGGGCTTCCACGGCCTGTTTGTACAGAACTGCCCACACCTGTGGACAACTGCCCTGGCCGCGGTCCTGCCGTGGCATTGTGAGTGATGTCCCAAGTGGCACGGGGGCGCAGGAATCCAGCTACCGAGAGCCGAAATGATGATCTAGGCTTGGCGCTGGGTGTTTTATCCACGGGTGTGCATAACTCTGTGGATGATCCTCCGGAATCCAGGCCTGGTTTCCGGTTTCTTAGATCGCCATGCGGCGTCACGAGAGGTTTTTGTGGGTACGGACGAAATCAACGATGTCGGCAGCTCCTGGCGCAAGGTCATCCGAACCCTGGAGACCGACGACAGGGTCTCTCCCCGTCAGCGCGGTTTCGTGGTCCTGGCACAGGCGCAGGGACTGATTGGAACCACTCTGCTGGTCGCTGTTCCCAACGAACTCACCCGGGAAGTACTGCAGACGCAGCTCAAGAACATCCTGGATGAAGTACTCAAGACGGTTTTCCAGGCAGATATCCAATGCGCATTCGTCATTGATGCGGATCTGACGCCGGTTGCCCAGGCCGAGCCGGAACCCGAACCCGAAGAGCCTGCCCCGTCTCCGGTACCTACAGGAGAGAGTGCTCCGTCCCCGACGCCGCCCAGCACATCACAGGAATTCGGCCGGCTGAATCCGAAGTACGTCTTTGAGACTTTCGTCATCGGCTCATCGAACCGGTTTGCCCACGCGGCAGCAGTAGCCGTGGCTGAAGCTCCGGCGAAGGCCTATAACCCCCTGTTCATCTACGGGGACTCCGGACTGGGCAAGACCCACCTGCTGCACGCCATCGGCCACTATGCCCGGCACCTCTACACCGGCATCCGCGTGCGCTACGTGAACTCCGAGGAATTCACCAACGACTTCATCAACTCGATCCGCTACGACGAAGGCGCCAGCTTTAAGCAGCTGTACCGGAACGTGGACATCCTGCTGATCGATGACATCCAGTTCCTGGCCAATAAGGACGCCACGCAGGAGGAGTTCTTCCATACCTTCAATGCGCTGCACAACCACAACAAGCAGGTTGTGATCACCTCTGACCTGCCCCCGAAGCAGCTCTCGGGATTTGAAGAGCGGATGCGCTCCCGCTTTGAGTGGGGCCTGCTCACCGACGTCCAGCCGCCGGAACTGGAAACGCGCATTGCGATCCTCCGCAAGAAGGCCATCGGGGATTCGCTCAGCGCCCCGGACGACGTCCTCGAATACATCGCTTCGAAGATCTCCACGAACATCCGGGAACTGGAGGGTGCCCTCATCCGGGTTACCGCCTTTGCGAGCCTGAACCGCCAGCAGGTCGACGTCGGCCTGGCCGAAATCGTGCTGAAGGACCTGATCACCGATGACGGTGCCCAGGAAATCACGGCAGCGTCGATCCTCGGACAGACAGCGGCCTACTTCCAGATCAGCCTCGAGGAACTGTGCAGCAAGTCGCGGACCCGGACGCTGGTGACCGCCAGGCAGATCGCCATGTACCTCTGCCGTGAACTCACCGACATGTCCCTTCCGAAGATCGGCCAGGAGCTCGGCGGCAGGGACCACACCACCGTGATCCACGCCGACCGGAAGATCCGCGAACTCATGGCGGAACGCCGGGCCATCTATAACCAGGTCACCGAACTGACAAACCGCATCAAGCAGCAGCAGCGTGAAGCCTAGAAAACCCCGTCCCTCCGCGGATGTAAGGGCCCCGAAGGGGCTCGAAATTAACAAGTGTGGACAAGGGTGTGGATAACTCGGTGGACAACTCGTCGTTAGGGCGTTCAGCCTGTGGATACGCGGAACTGTCAAAAAGTTCCCAACAGGGTCCATCAGCGCGTAGGCTGACTGTCCACAAGTTATCAACAGCCTTAATCCGCCAACCCGGCCCGGCAGAGCGAGTTATCCACAGTATCCACAAGGGTTATTAACACTACGAATCTTAAGAATTTGGGTTCCACCAAATAACATCTGACCTTCCAGCCCAGACATCCGATGTTCCAAAGAGCCCTTCTTTCAACCTGGCAGGTGCCCATTGGGCAACAGCACAATCACTCCCGGATGCCCTTCTTGCGGCCCATGCAGCCAAGCACCGCTGAAGGTAAGCTGGCACAGGGTATTGTGGTGATTCCCAGGCGGACAGCCGCGCGGCCCAGCCGCACGCAATGCTCCCTCACGTTCATGAAAGTTCAGTAGTACTGATAAGTACGTTGTGAAAGGCGGCACCCTGCAGTGAAGTTCAGAGTTGAGCGGGATGTCCTGGCCGAGGCGGTTACCTGGACGGCACGGTCCCTCTCACCCCGCCCGCCGGTTCCTGTCCTTTCCGGCCTGCTGATCAAGGCCGAGTCAGGTTCGTTGAGCATCGCGAGCTTCGACTACGAGATCTCCGCACGCCTGCAGATTCCTGCTGACATCTCCGAAGAGGGCACGATCCTTGTCTCGGGACGGCTCCTTGCCGAGATCTGCCGCAGCTTGCCTTCCGCTCCGGTCGACGTCGAAACCGACGGGTCGAAGGTGACTCTCACCTGCCGCAACAGCCGCTTCAACCTGGCCACCATGCCGGTCTCGGAATACCCGGAACTCCCGGCGCTGCCCGATGTCAGCGGCGTCGTCGACGGAGACGCGTTCGCCCAGGCCGTCTCCCAGGTCATCATTGCCGCGAGCCGCGATGACACCCTGCCGATCCTTACGGGCGTCCGCATGGAGATCGAAGACGACCTGATTACCTTCCTTGCGACTGACCGTTACCGGCTGGCACTGCGGGAGCTTCCCTGGAAGCCTGCAACCCCCGGCATCTCAACGAGTGCTCTGGTCAAGGCGAAGACCCTCAACGAAGTTGCCAAGACCCTCGGCGGCGGAGGCGCCCTGAACATTGCACTTTCCGAGGAAAGCGAGCTGATCGGCTTCGAAAGCGGCGGCCGGCGCACCACCTCGCTGCTGGTCGACGGCGACTACCCGAAGATCCGTTCCCTTTTCCCGGACAACACCCCGATTCACGCCACCGTGGAAACATCCGCTCTGGTTGAAGCGGTGCGGCGTGTGTCGCTCGTTGCCGAACGGAACACTCCGGTGCGGCTGGCCTTCACTGACGGCCAGGTGACCCTCGATGCCGGCACGGGAGAGGACGCCCAGGCATCCGAGGCACTTGAAGCTTCACTGATTGGTGACGAGATCACAGTCGCCTTCAACCCGCACTACCTCAGCGAAGGCCTTGGCGCCTTCCCGAGCAAGTACGTCCGTTTCTCCTTCACCACCCCGCCGAAGCCTGCTGTGATCTCCGCCCAGGAAGAACTCACCGGTGACGACCAAGAGGATTACCGGTACCTTCTGATGCCAGTCCGGCTGCCTAACCAGTAAGGCTTCCACCGGAGCAGTTCGGGAGCCTTTCCGCCCACCTTCGTGGACAGCAGAGAGGAACCGACATGCACATTGGCCTCATTGGACTGGGGAAGATGGGCTACAGCATGCGCGAGCGGCTGAGGAACAACGGCATCCAGGTGACAGGGTTCGACAAGAACCCCGTAATCAGCGATGCCGGATCCCTTGCCGAACTCGCTGCTGAACTGCCTGCACCCAGGATCGTATGGGTCATGGTTCCCAGCGGGGCCACCACGGCAGCGGTCATCAGCGACCTCGCCGAAGTGCTCGACGGCGGGGATCTGGTCATCGACGGCGGCAACTCCCGCTTTTCTGATGACCTGCGCCATTCCGAACTTCTGGCGCGAAAGGGCATCCGTTACCTCGACTGCGGCGTGTCAGGCGGAATCTGGGGCCTCGAAAAGGGATACGGCCTCATGGTCGGCGGTTCCGCCGCTGATGTTGACCGGGCGTTGCCGCTTTTTGACGCGCTGCGTCCTTCCGGCCACCGGGCGGACAGCTTCGTCCACGCCGGCGGAACCGGAGCCGGACACTACGCCAAAATGGTGCACAACGGGATCGAATACGGCCTGATGCAGGCCTATGCCGAAGGGTATGAGCTCCTAGCGGCCCAGGAGATCATCGACGACGTTCCAGGGATCCTGCGGGCCTGGCAAAGCGGAACCGTCATCCGTTCCTGGCTGTTGGAACTGGCGGTCCGGGCCCTGGAGGAGGATCCGGGACTGGAGAGAGTAGCGGGATTCGTTGAGGATTCCGGGGAGGGACGGTGGACAGTGGAGGAAGCAATGGCCGCTGAAATTCCGGCTCCTGCCATCGCGTCGGCTGTCTTTGCCCGGTTCGCCTCCAGGCAGGACGATTCTCCTGCCATGAAGCTGGTTGCCGCCCTGCGCGGACAATTCGGCGGCCACGCAGTGAAAACGGCCCGGCAGGAACAGGATCCGGGACGGGGAGGGGTTCCGCTGAGCGCAGCGGAACAGGCCATCCGCGATGCCGGGACGCCGGAGTAGCCGGCGGTAGGCTGTTCAGGACGGATGCCTGGCTTCAGGGCCGGCAGTGATGGCATTGAGGAAGACGGACAGGACGGATAGACCAGGTGGCCCAGCGTGTACGTTGATTACCTTTCGCTGACGGGTTTCCGCAGCTACGGGCAGCTTGACCTGAGTCTGGAGCCCGGAGTCAGCGTCTTTGTCGGCCCCAACGGCACAGGCAAAACCAACATTGTGGAATCGATTGGGTATCTCGCGTCCCTGTCCTCACACCGGGTCAGTTCCGATGCTCCGCTCGTGGCGTTCGACGCCGACCAGGCCCTGGTTCGGGCACGGATTGTGCGCGGGTCCCAGGCCACGGCGCTGGAAGTGGAAATCAATCCCGGCCGGGCCAACCGTGCACGGATCAACCGCGCCAATCCCGTAAGGGCCCGCGATATTCTCGGCATTTGCCGCACGGTGCTCTTCGCCCCTGAAGACCTGGCCTTGGTCAAAGGGGATCCCTCCGCCCGCCGCAGGTTCCTCGATGACATGATCGTTTCCCTCGTTCCCCGGCATGCCGCGACCCGCGCCGACTACGAACGCGTGCTCAAACAGCGCAATGCACTGTTGAAGTCGGCCCGGATGAGCGGGCGTTTCACCTCTGCGCATGAAGCAACCCTGGACGTCTGGGATCACCACATGGCCGCTGCCGGAGCACAGCTCCTTGCGGCCCGGCTGCAGGCTCTGGACCGGCTGAGCCCGCACCTTGCCGGCGCCTACGCAGACCTGACCGACGGCTCGAAAGCCGCCAGGGGCGTGTACCGGTCAACTTTGCTGGGACAGGTAGAGGACGACGGCGCCGCTGAGGGACCTGCAGATTCTGCAGAACTGCTGGGACTGGGACAGGAGGAACTGCAGGAGCGGTTCCTGCAGGCCTTCGCCGCCAACCGCAAGCGCGAAGTGGACCGCGGAATTTCCCTGGTCGGTCCGCACAGGGATGAAGTTGAACTGCTGCTGGGGCCGGCGCCCGCCAAAGGCTATGCCTCGCATGGAGAAACCTGGTCCCTCGCGCTGGCCATGCGGCTGGCATCCTACTACCTGCTGCGGGACGACGACGATGCTCCCGGCAGCGGCCCGATCCTGATCCTGGACGATGTCTTTGCCGAACTCGATGCCGGCCGGCGCCAGCGCCTGGCAGCCATAGTTTCCGGCGCCGAGCAGGTGCTGGTGACGGCTGCCGTGGGCGAAGACATTCCGGCTGCCCTCTCCGGCCGGCAGATTCCGGTTATCCCTGGAGGCGTCAGTGCTGCCGCCGGCTAATTCTCCGGAGCATGCCGGGCCGGACGGAGGGGACGACCGCCCCGATGCTGCCCGGGAACAGCTGAATCGGATGCGCCAGGCTGCGCAGGCGCGCGGCAACCAGCGCGTTCCGGCGAGCCGGCGCAAACAGGGACAGCGCCGGCAAACCCCTTTTGTTCCGGGCGAATACACCGGGCGCGACCCTCAAGGCCTGGGCAAAGTCTTCAACCGGTTCGTCAACGAACGGGGCTGGAATTCTCCGGTGGCCGTCGGTTCCGTAATTTCCCGCTGGGAGGAGCTGGTAGGCCCGGACGTTAGTGCGCACTGCAAACCGGAGTCCTTCTCGGACACCACCGTCCAGGTCCGCTGCGATTCCACTGCCTGGGCCACGCAGCTGCGGCTGCTTCGGGAGACGCTGATTGCCCGTTTCGAAGCGGAACTGGGTCCCGGCGTCGTCACCCGGATCGAAGTCGTTGGCCCGGCAGCACCCAACTGGCGGAAGGGACTGCGGAGCGTCAAGGGCAGGGGACCGCGGGACACCTACGGATAAAGCACGCGCGGCCGGAAAAAAGTTGTTGAAAAATGCTGGTTTCTGTGCTCGCGTTCACACCCGCTGCACCCGCCATAGACGGCTGAAAACCCCATCGGACGTATCCGGCCTCGTCTGGGGCCCGGAAAAGCGCGTGGAACCCGCTTTAGTGGCCTCCTAAGGGGTGTTTTGGCCAGCAAAGGTACCCTCAGCACGGTAGAATTGCTAGGAGAGGTGCCCTCTCCGCTGGTCAGGGTGCCAAATTCTGACCGACACAAGAGGAGTCGACAGCACCTGTGGCTAACGACAATGAGCTAGACAACACGGAGCCCGCCCCGGAGGATCACAACGACGCTCAGGCGCCCCACGAATACGGCGCCAATGAGATCACTGTCCTGGAAGGCCTTGAAGCCGTCCGCAAGCGTCCGGGCATGTACATCGGCTCTACCGGCCCGCGCGGGCTGCACCACCTGGTCTATGAAGTGGTGGACAACTCCGTTGATGAAGCGCTGGCCGGCTACTGCGACCGCATCGATATAACGCTCCAGGCCGACGGCGGTGTCCGCGTCTCGGATAACGGCCGCGGCATCCCCGTGGACATGCACCCGACCGAGAACATGCCCACCGTCCAGGTGGTCATGACCATCCTGCACGCCGGCGGCAAGTTCGGCGGCGGCGGCTACGCCGTTTCGGGCGGCCTCCACGGCGTGGGCATTTCCGTAGTGAATGCCCTTTCCGCCCGGGTGGAAACCGAAGTGAAGCGGCAGGGCTTTGTCTGGCGCCAGACCTTCGAAAACGGCGGCGTCCCGGTCGGGAGCCTGCGCAAGGGCGAAGAGACCGAAGAAACCGGTACCACGCAGACGTTCTACCCGGATCCTGAGATCTTCGAGACCACGGAATTCGATTTCGAGACACTGCGCGCACGCTTCCAGCAGATGGCCTTCCTCAACAAGGGACTGCGCATCGTCCTGACGGACGAACGCACCCTGGACGAATCCGCTGAGGAGATCGCGGAGGACGGCGCCGAGACCGAAGAGAGCGCACCCAAGCACCGCACCGTTGACTACATGTATGCCAACGGCCTGCTGGACTATGTCCACCACCTGAACAGCTCCAAAAAGGTCGAGGTCATCCACGACGACATCATTGCCTTCGAGACCGAAGACAATGACAAGAAGATGGCCGTGGAAATGGCCCTGCAGTGGACCACCGCGTACTCGGAGAGCGTCCACACCTACGCGAACACGATCAACACGCATGAGGGCGGCACCCACGAAGAAGGCTTCCGTGCCGCCATGACCTCGCTGATCAACCGGTACGCACGCGAGAAGAACATCATCAAGGAAAAGGATGACAACCTCACCGGTGACGACATCCGTGAAGGCCTGACCGCCGTCATTTCCGTGAAGATCGCCGAACCGCAGTTCGAAGGCCAGACGAAGACCAAGCTCGGCAACTCCGAGGTCAAGGGCTTTGTCCAGCGTGTTGTCACGGACCAGCTCGGCGACTGGCTGGAACGCAACCCCGGCCCTGCCCGTGATGTGATCCGCAAATCGATCCAGGCCTCCCAGGCGCGGCTTGCAGCCCGCAAGGCCCGCGAATCCACCCGCCGCAAGGGCCTGCTGGAGTCCGGCGGCATGCCGGGCAAGCTCAAGGACTGCTCCTCCAAGGATCCCTCGCGGTCGGAAATCTACATTGTGGAGGGTGACTCTGCAGGCGGCTCCGCCGTCCGCGGACGCAACCCCGAAACCCAGGCCATCCTGCCGCTGCGCGGCAAGATCCTGAATGTGGAGCGCGCCCGCCTGGACCGCGCCCTTGGCAACGCCGAAGTCCAGTCCATGATTACGGCCTTCGGCGCCGGCATCGGTGAGGATTTCGACGTCGAAAAGGCGCGGTACCACAAGATTGTGCTGATGGCCGATGCCGACGTTGACGGCCAGCACATCACCACGCTGCTGCTGACGCTCCTCTTCCGCTACATGCGTCCGCTGATCGAGCAGGGCTACGTGTACCTGGCGCAGCCCCCGCTGTACCGGATCAAGTGGTCCAACCACCCGCACGACTACGTCTACAGCGACCGCGAACGCGACGAAACCGTGGCCCGCGGGCTGGCCAACAACCAGCGACTGCCCAAGGACAACGGAATCCAGCGCTACAAGGGCCTTGGCGAAATGGACTACACCGAACTCTGGGACACCACCATGGACCCGGACCACCGCACTCTCCTCCAGGTAACCATGGACGATGCCGCCTCGGCGGACCAGATCTTCTCGGTGCTTATGGGTGAGGACGTCGAATCCCGCCGCAATTTCATCCAGCAGAATGCCAAGGACGTGCGTTTCCTCGACATCTGATACTGCCGGCGGCTTCGCGCCGCCGCAGGACAGGGTCGCCGGTGGTCGTGCAAACACCCCGGGAAACGTACACGGACTTGAACTTAGAACGGAACAGAATTAATGAGTGATGAGACCCCGGAGGTCCCCGGCGGCGAACTCGAGCCCCTGAGCGGGAACGTCCTCTCCGACCGCGTCGAGCAGATCGACCTGCAGACGGAAATGCAGCGTTCCTACCTCGACTACGCCATGGCAGTCATCGTTGGACGTGCCCTCCCCGATGTGCGTGACGGCCTGAAGCCTGTGCACCGCCGCGTCATTTACGCGATGTACGACGGCGGCTACCGGCCGGACCGTTCGTTCAACAAGTGTGCGCGCGTGGTCGGCGAAGTCATGGGCCAGTACCACCCCCACGGCGACTCCGCGATCTACGATGCGCTGGTCCGCCTCATCCAGGACTGGGTCATGCGTGCCCCGCTGGCGCTCGGCCAGGGCAACTTCGGTTCGCCCGGAAACGACGGCGCTGCCGCCCCGCGTTACACCGAGACCAAGATGGCGCCGCTGGCGATGGAAATGGTCCGTGACATCGACGAGGAAACCGTCGACTTCATGGACAACTACGACGGCCGTAACCAGGAACCCACCATCCTGCCGGCCCGGTTCCCGAACCTCCTGGTCAATGGATCCTCGGGCATCGCCGTCGGCATGGCCACGAACATCCCGCCGCACAACCTGCGCGAAGTTGCCGACGGTGTGCAGTGGTACCTGGAGCACCCGGAAGCCAGCAACGAGGAACTCCTCGAAGAGCTGATCAAGCGGGTGAAGGGACCTGACTTCCCCACCGGTGCGACGATTCTTGGGCACAAGGGCATCGAAGACGCTTACCGGACCGGCCGCGGCTCCATCACCATGCGGGCCGTGGTCAACGTCGAGGAACTGCAGGGACGCACCTGCCTGGTTGTCACCGAGCTGCCGTACATGGCCAACCCGGACAACCTGGCCATCAAAATTGCCGAGCTGGTCAAGGACGGAAAGATCACCGGCATCGCCGACATGCGCGATGAGACCTCAGGCCGCACGGGCCAGCGCCTGGTGATTGTGCTCAAGCGCGACGCCGTCGCGAAGGTCGTACTGAACAACCTGTACAAGCACACCCAGCTGCAGGAAAACTTCGGCGCGAACATGCTCGCAATCGTCGACGGCGTGCCGCGGACGCTGAGCCTGGACGCTTTCATCCGTCACTGGGTCACCCACCAGATGGAAGTTATCGTCCGGCGTACGCGCTACCGGCTGCGCAAGGCCGAGGAAGTTGCGCACATCCTGCGCGGCCTGCTCAAGGCACTCGACGCGCTCGACGACGTCATCGCCCTGATCCGCCGCTCCTCCACCGTGGAGGAAGCCCGGACCGGACTGATGCAGCTGCTGGACATCGATGAACTGCAGTCACAGGCCATCCTGGATATGCAGCTGCGCCGCCTGGCAGCACTGGAACGGCAGAAAATCCAGGACCAGCACGCCAAGCTGGAACTGGAAATTGCCGAATACAACGCGATTCTCGCATCGGATGAACGCCAGCGGCAGATCGTCAGCGAAGAACTGGCCGAAATCGTTGCCAAGCACGGTGATGACCGCCGCACCAAGATCCTGATGGGCTACGACGGCGACATGAGCATGGAAGACCTCATTCCCGAAGAGGAAATGGTGGTCACCATTACCCGCGGCGGCTACGTGAAGCGCACCCGCAGCGACAACTACCGTGCCCAGCACCGCGGCGGCAAGGGAATCCGCGGAGCCCAGCTGCGCGGGGACGACGTCGTCGAACACTTCTTCGTCACCACCACGCACCACTGGCTGCTGTTCTTTACCAACCTGGGCCGGGTTTACCGGGCCAAGGCGTACGAACTGGCCGAGGCCGGACGGGATGCCAAGGGCCAGCATGTGGCCAACCTGCTGGCCTTCCAGCCGGGAGAGCATATTGCCCAGGTACTGGACCTGTCCGACTACGACGTCGCTCCGTACCTCGTCCTTGCGACCAAGCGCGGGCTGGTGAAGAAAACCCGCCTGCAGGACTACGACACCAACCGTTCCGCCGGCATTATCGCGATCAACCTGCGTGAAGGCGATGAACTGGTCTCGGCCCAGCTCGTGAGCGAAACAGATGACCTGATGCTGGTCTCCCGCATGGGACAGTCGCTGAGGTTCACTGCTTCCGACGAAGCGCTTCGGCCGCTGAGCCGGGCAACCTCCGGCGTCACGGGCATGAAGTTCCGTGAGGATGATGAGCTGCTGGCTGCCGACGTCGTCACCGAGGACTCCTTCGTCTTCATCGTGACCGAGGGCGGCTATGCCAAGCGGACATCGGTAGACGAATACCGGGTCCAGGGCCGCGGCGGGCTCGGGATCAAGGTCGGCAAATACAACGAGGAGCGCGGCCATCTGGTCGGCGCCATGGTCGTCCAGGAAGAGGACGAAGTCCTGGTGGTCATGCAGGGCGGCAAGGTTGTCCGCTCGGCTGTTTCCGGCGTTCCGGCCAAGGGCAGGGACACCATGGGAGTCATCTTCGCCAAACCGGACAAGAACGACCGGATCATTGCGGTAGCCCGCAACTCCGAACGCGACTTGGCGGTCGAAGAGGTGGACGGCGATGAGAATGCCGAGTCTGTGGAGGTGTCTGTGGATGAAGTACCGTTGTCTACAGATGAAACGGCTGGGCGCGACGCGCAGTCTGCTGAAGATGGAGGTACCGAGTGAGCTCGACCAACTCTAACGCCAGGTCCGGCGGCGGTCCGCGGGTAAAGACCCCGGCCCGGCCCGCCCAGCGGCCTGGTACGGGTCAGAGCGCGTCAGGCAACCGGCAGCCACTGGTCAAGCCGGCACCCAAGGCCAAGGCCCGCAAGGCCCGGCTGCTCGTAAGCAAGATCGATCCGTGGTCGGTTCTGAAGATGTCCTTCCTCCTGTCCGTGGCCCTGGGCGTGGTGACTGTTGTCGCGGCCATCGTGCTGTGGACCGTTTTGGACCTCACCGGAATCTTCGACCAGGTGAACCGGCTCCTGGGCGAGATCGCAGGGTCCGAATCCGGCGGCTTCGACCTCCGCGAGTTCGCCTCGCTGGGCCAGGTAGTCTCCTTTGCGACCATCATCGCGGTGGTCAATGTGCTCCTGCTGACGGCGCTTTCCATGCTTTCAGCGGTCCTGTACAACATTGCCTCCACCTTGGTGGGCGGCATCGGCGTCACCCTCACGGACGACTAATTCCGCCGGTGTTCCGGCGCGGACTCCAGGTCCGCGCCGGAACATTGGGATCCGGATTTGGGGAACGGGTCGAGGGTACGGTAGAGTCTTATCTCGGCCCGGTGAGGTATCGGGGCGTATAGCTCAGGCGGTTAGAGCGCTTCGCTGATAACGAAGAGGTCCCAGGTTCAAGTCCTGGTACGCCCACGGAAGACCACGAAAGTGGTTGACCACAACGGCAAGGAGACACTGTGAAGAAGTTGTTCGCACTCGCGGCAGTAACGGCAGCAGGCGTCTTCGCCTTCAAGAAATGGCAGGAAACTGCTTCGGAGAAATCCGACTGGAAGGCTTCAACCGATAAGGTTGAGTAGCTCCGCAGGAACCGGCTTGGTTTGAACACCCGCCAGGGTGGGATATACTGGAGCAGTTCCAATTCGGGGGCATGGCGCAATTGGTAGCGCACCTGCTTTGCAAGCAGGGGGTTCGGGGTTCGAGTCCCCGTGCCTCCACCGAAAGAAAGTCCCGGCCACTGCGGCCGGGACTTTCTGCGTTAACGCGCATGGTCTCATCCGCCATGGACCACCATGCTCCGGCGCGGCCGGCAGCGGGCGCCGGGAGCAGGCCCTAATCTCATTGAGTGACCTTTTTCCTCGCCCTCGTCGGCGTACTGGGTGTCTCGGCTTCCGGGCCCATCATGGCTGCCACTGCTGCCCCTGCACTGGCGATCGCTTTTTGGCGCAATGCGCTGGGCGCACTGATCATGGGCGCGCCGGCAGCGCTGCGGAGACCGGCTGACTTCCGGCGCCTCACCAAAAGCGACCTGCGCTGGACCGCGCTTGCAGCTTTGGCCCTGGCACTGCATTTTGCCTGCTTCATCACCGCGCTCCAGCTGACGTCCGTCGCTGTCGCGACCGCACTGGTATGCCTCCAGGCGGGCTGGATTGCCCTCTTTGGGGTGTTCCGCGGGATCCGGATCGCTCCAGCGACACTGGCTGGCCTCCTGGCTGCCTTCGCCGGCGTCGTCGTGATCACGGGTTTTGACGTGGCACTCTCGCCGCAGGCACTTCTCGGGGACGCCCTGGCGCTGGCCGGAGGTGCGCTGGCCGGCCTGTACACGATTGCCGGCGGCAGGGCTCGCCAAACCATGACCACCGGAACCTACACGACCCTCTGCTACGGGGCTTGCGCGGTCATACTCGCACTCATGTGCGCCGTCTTCCGGCAGCCGATCATCGGCTTCGAGCCTGGTGCCTGGCTCGGGATCCTGGCGGTCACAGTGATGGCGCAGCTTCTGGGGCACACCGTGTTCAACCATCTCCTGGCAGTGATCAGTCCACTCGTGGTGTCCATGATCATCCTGCTTGAGATCCCGGGTGCGGCCATCCTGGCAGCGGTCTTCCTTGGCGAGGAACTGCCCGGCGGGACATATCTTGGGCTGGCGGTCATTATCGCCGGACTCGCCGTCGTTCTCTGGGGACAGGCTAAACGCCGGGGGAAGGAGCCGAACGGTGCGGCGGAGGATCCGCTGCCCCCTGCACCGCCGGTCCTTGGCGGTGACGTGGATCGTTAGGAGAAGCTCCCGCTGGTCCCGGATCCGCGGCTGCCGTGCAGGCCAGGCCCAAACGAAGGAAGGGACCCCGGATTACCGGGGTCCCTTCCTTCGGTCCGGCCGGAAGGCCGGATTAATGCTACTTCTCGTTCTTGTCAGCCTTGGCGCTGGAATCCGCGTGCGCTCCGCCGGACTTGGCGGACGTGGATGCTGCTTCCTTGCTGTGCTTGGCGGCCTCCGTGGCCTTCTCGCCTGCCTTGGAAGCGGAGGAAGCAGCAGCTTCCTTCACGGTCGCAGCGGAGTCCTTGGCCTTGCCGGCAGCGGCAGAGACTGAGTCCTTGGCCTTCTCGGTGGCCGAAGGAGCGGACGGCTTGGTGGCTTCGGCCGCGGGAGCGGGCGCCGGGACCGGGACTGTTGCCGGCTTCGGCTGGGCCGGAGCGGGAGTCTTCCACGGGTCTTCCACCGGACGCGAAGCCCGCCACGCCGCAACAGCGGCAACTGCCGCAGAAACGATGATGCCGAACACGAGCCAGCCCTTGCCGCCGCGCTTCTGCTGCTTCTTCAGTTCCTTGGCAGCCTTGGCAGCGGCTTTCTGGGCCTGCTTCATGGCCTTCTTGTTGCCGGTCGCCTTGGCCACGGCTGCCTGCACCGGCAGCGAGGCGTTGCCCAGTCCGCGCGAGACGGAGTCTGCAGCGTCTCCGATACGGGAGGACAGGTTGGGGATGTAGTCGTCGACAACCTTGTCCTTGGCATGAGTCAGGGCCGGGGTCGCGCGGTCAAGCGTCGTCTGGATCCTCGGCGTTGCGTCGTCGACGACCTGGCTGATTCTCGGTCCCACCTTCTGGAGGCCGTCCTGGATCCGCGGGGTCACCACGGCAACGCCCTGCGCGATCTCGTCGGCAGCACGCTTGAGCCCATCCTGGATCTTGGGCGAAGCGGTCTCGATTCCCTTTTCGATGCGGGGAACCGCCCATCCGACAGCTGCTTCTACTTTGGGGGTTGCCCAGTCACGCGCCGATTCCACGCCTGCGGTGACATTCGCTTCGAAGTCACGGGCAATGCGGTCCTTCTTGTTCAAAACTACCTCCCAGGAAAGTGACGGTTCAGCCTTAGCCTACGTGCAATGACAGTTCTGTGCTATCAGAGGGCCAGGGGCGGCGAAGTTTTCACTGTGCGCTGAACAGGCCGTTTTCCCCCCACGCCAAAGTCGGCCGTGGAAGAATGTTGCTATGACTGCTATTCCTACAGCACAAGCAACCGTCCACACCTCCAAGGGCGATATCCGCATCAACCTCTTCGGCAACCACGCCCCGAAGACGGTCCGGAACTTCGTCGGCCTTGCCACAGGTGAGATCGAATGGACCGATCCGGCGACCGGCGAGAAGACCAGCCGCCCGCTCTACGACGGCACGATCTTCCACCGCATCATCAAGGACTTCATGATCCAGGGCGGCGATCCCCTGGGCCGCGGCACCGGCGGACCGGGTTACCAGTTCGACGACGAAATCAGCCCCGACCTGGACTTCACCGCTCCGTACAAGCTGGCCATGGCCAACGCAGGCATCCAGATGGGCCGCGGAACGAACGGATCGCAGTTCTTTATCACCTCTGTGCCGACCACTTGGCTGCAGGGCAAGCACACCATCTTCGGCGAGGTGGCAGACGACGAGTCCAAGGCCGTCGTTGACGCGCTGAATGCTGTCGATACCGACATGCGGGACAAGCCGACCGAAGACATCGTCATCAACAACATCACGGTCGAGCAGCTCTAACCTGACCGCCGAATGTACCCCGGCCGGGATCCGGCCGGGGTACATCCATAAGCACTCATCGGAGCCGAACACCAATGTCCTACGGAGTACCGGCCGGAGAGCCGGCCCATGATGTACCCGTCTGTCCGCGGCACCCCGACCGGGTCAGTTACATCCGCTGCCAGCGCTGCGGCAGGCCGGCGTGCCCGGAATGCCAGCACAGCGCGCCCGTGGGCATCCAATGCGCGGACTGTTTCCAGGAGAGCCGGGCAGGCACGCCTGCCTACCGGACGTCATACGGCGGCGCGGTCCGTTCCGGTAAGCCTGTAGTCACGATCACCCTCATGGCCCTGTGTGCCGCCGCCTATGTCCTGCAGTGGATTGCACCGGGTTTCACCGAACTCTTCTGGTTTGCTCCCGTCTACACGGACATCGAGCCTTGGCGGCTGCTGACAGCTGCTTTCCTCCACTCCCCCGGGTTCATCTTCCACATCGCGTTCAACCTCTATGCCCTCTGGCTTCTGGGAAGATCACTTGAGCCGCTGCTTGGCAGGCTGCGCTTTACGCTGCTGTACCTGATCTCCGCGCTGGGCGGCTCAGTCGGCGTAATCCTCCTGGCGCCGGCCTTCCAGGCAGTTGTGGGTGCATCCGGCGCAATCTTCGGCCTCTTTGGTGCTCTCTTCGTGATCCAGCGCCAACGCGGAGGTGAAGTCAAAGCCCTGCTGATCCTGATTGGCATCAACCTGGTGCTGGGCTTTGTCTATCCCAACATTTCCTGGCAGGCACACCTGGGCGGGATTCTCACCGGTGCTGCCTGTGGGGCTGTCCTCGCCTACGCCCCCAAGGGCCCCCGCCGGGCGTTGGTTCAGTTTGGCGGCTTGGGCGTTATCGCCCTCATCCTGACAGCAGTGGCCCTGCTGTGGACGCCTAACTTCTAGGTTCCAGTTTGGCAGCGGCCCCCGGATTTCCGGGGGCCGCTTTTCCTTTAAACGGAGCGGGGCCGGGACCGGATCGCACACGGCCCTGGTACTGAACGGCGACACTCTCCACAGGGCACAGCAGTCTTATCCACAGAGATACCCACATTGTTAATAACTTACAGGCGTGTAACTCATGGTCCTGCGGGGGTGACCTGGCTATCTGACGCAGCTCCCGGACCCCTACCTCAGGGTTTTCCACAGAGCATTCGTGAAGTTGTGCACAGGCGGTACACAAAGCCGTCGAAGAGTTATCCAGTGTTGTCTCCGAGTTACACACATGTAATTCCACAGGTGTGGATAACTCAGATCCCTAGGCTGGCGCGGTTTGGCTCCTGAAGGGGCCGAAAGTTCTCCACAGTTGTGGACAACTCTGTGCACATGTTGGGTATAAGGTCCCGGTTGTTAGCTCCCGGTTATCCCCAGCTTATCCACGTTGAACTGTGGATAACCCCCTTCGGGGGACACCTTTCTCGGTGCAGGGTGCCCCTGCGTTCTTGAACAGGTTATCCACGGCTGTGGATAAGTGTCTGTGGATAAGTAGGGTGCCTGTGGGTAAGCCTGTTTAAAACAAAACTCCCGGTGTGGCAGGCACACCGGGAGTTTGAACCAGTCGCAGGTCAGCGCCACCGGGTTGTCATCAGGAAGCCCACGATCGCAACGCCGAAGCCAACCAGGATGTTACCGCCACCGAGGGCCGGAATCGGGTACACACCCTGGGAAATGTAAAACACGATGATCCAGAGCAATCCGATGATCATGAGGCCGAACATTACCGGCTTGTACCAAACGGGATTCGGCTTGGGGGCTGCCTTTCCCTTGGCTGCAGCGGGCGCCGCTGCGGCTGCTGGCTTCTTGCGGGACTTTGACTCGGGCACGGATCCTCCTAGCGGAACCGGCTCACTGGACGCCGGTGCGGGTTATTGTCTCTGGGAGCCCCGAACTTCACTCGCCCGGCAGGGCCTGGGCCTATATCCTGTCTGGGTATCGGCGGTGGGCTGGGCAGCTGTTGCAGGGTCCCTCTCTTCAATCGTAGCGAATGACCAGTTCCGACGCGGCAGTACGCCGGATGGATTACCGAGAGGACCAGTGACAGTATGACGGGTGCGGTGGACCAAACGGCCGACTCCGCTTCGGGAAGACTCACGGAAGACAGGCCGGAAAACCGGCGGAACAGGAACGGCAGGCCGCGCAGCCGCGGTTCCATGGCCGTGCAGGTGCTCGGGGAACTGCTTATCACTGCCGGACTGGTGATCGTACTCTTCGTCGTCTGGGAACTGTGGTGGACCAATATTGAGTCTGACCGTTTGCAGGACGCCGCCATGGAAGAGCTGTTTGACGGTTTTGAGGTGCCGCCCATGTCCAGCGAGGCACCCCCGCCGGAGGACTACGGTGATCCGGCGGTGCTGCCCTCACCCGAGTCGGACGGCACTACGTTTGCGGCCATTTACATTCCCCGTTTCGGTCCCGACCATGCGAGGCCCATCACCGAGGGAATCGGACCAGAAGTGCTGGACACTCTCGGCTTGGGCCACTATCCAGAGACGGGAATGCCGGGGGAAATAGGAAACTTTGCCCTTGCCGGACACAGACAGACCCATGGACAGGTGCTGGACGCCGTCGACACCCTGGTCCCGGGTGACCGCATCTACGTCCAGACGGCGGAGGGGTACTACACCTATGTGTACCGCAACAGCCAGATAGTCCTGCCGGAGCAGGTCGACGTGCTGGCAGCCGTCCCGACGCAACCGGGTGCGGAGCCGCAGGAACGCATCCTGACGCTGACGACCTGCAATCCACGGTTCGGGTCGCAGGAAAGATTCATCGCCTACGCGGTCCTGGACTCGTGGCAGCCCGCCGCAGCCGGGCCCCCGGAAGAAATACGGACTGTGGCATCGGCCACCCCGTCAAGACAGGGATAAAATGTACGCTTGGATCTTCCGGCATTTGCCCGGGCCGCTGTGGATACGCATTGTCACTGCGGTGGTACTCGTCGCCGGTGTGGTGCTGGCCCTTATGACCTATGTCTTCCCCTGGTTCTCGGAGTTCAGTTTCCTGAGCCCCCTGACCGATTCAACGATTGGCGGTTCCTGACCCAATGAGCACCCGTATCCTCGTTGTCGATAACTACGACAGCTTCGTCTACACGCTGGTCGGCTACCTGCAGCAGCTCGGCGCGGAGACTACAGTCGTACGCAATGACGATGTAAGCCTGGATGAGGCAAAGGAACTCGCAGCATCCCGGGACGGAGTCCTGGTGTCTCCGGGCCCGGGAGCGCCGGCTGACGCAGGGGTCTGCATTGAACTCATTCGCTGGTGCCGCGACAACGGCAAGCCGATGCTCGGAATCTGTCTTGGACACCAGGCCCTCGCCGAAGCATTCGGCGGAACCGTCACCCACGCACCGGAACTGATGCACGGTAAGACCTCGGAAATTGAGCACCACGGAACCGATGTCTTCGCCGGACTTCCCAGCCCGCTGACCGCAACGCGCTACCACTCCCTGGCTGCGGTGGCGGAACAGATCCCCGGCGAGCTGGACGTAACCGCCCGAACCGCCAGCGGAATCATCATGGGGCTCCGGCACCGCACGGCGCCTTTGTCAGGGGTGCAGTTCCATCCCGAATCGGTCCTGACGGAAGGGGGCTACCAAATGCTGGGCAACTGGCTGGAGAGCCTCGGCCTCGAAGGGGCAGCAGCGTACGCGGCAACCCTGAGCCCGCTGATCAGCTCCCGTTCCTAACCCCGTGGGTTAGTCGCCCCCGCGACGGTTGCCCGGTTCCGACGGTGACTCGGAAGTACTGGGCGAGGGTGACGGTTTGGCTGGTTCTTTGGCAACCGTCAGTATGATGGTGCTGCCCTGCGGAACATCCGATCCGGGGGCTTCGCTCTGCGCAGTCACCGTTCCCGGCTTCACCACGCTGTTTTCCACTTCTTCCACCGTCGCCTGCAACCCGTACGCAGGATCCGCCAGGTACGCCTTGGCTTCTTCCACATCGATATCCACAAGGTTCGGCACAGTGACCTTGCCTGTCGAAAGCACCAAATCTACGGTGCTGCCGACCTGCACCGAGGTACCCACACCGGGCTTTGTCTCGATGACATGCCCTTCCTGCACATCAGGGCTGTTGGCTGTGGCTGTGTTACCGCCCTGAAGGCCCAATAGGCGCAGGGTGTCCCTGGCCTGGGCCTCGCTCATTCCCGGAAGGGTATCCGGAATGAGAACAGCCGATGGTCCCTGGGAAACTAACAGCGTGATGTCGCTGTCGAACCTGACGGTACTGCCGGCACCGGGTTCTGTGCCGATCGCCAGACCGGGTTCCACAGTGTCGCTGTACTCCTGCTCGATCACGGGAGCACGGAATCCATCAGCAGTGATGGTGTTGATGGCATCCGTCTGGCTCATGTTAGCTACATCCGGAATAGCCCCGGTCACGGGCGGGGGCGGCGGCTGGTTGGCCCAGTTGTAGGCAAAGATGCCTCCGGCAGTCAGCAGCAGGGCCACCGCCGTAAACAAGGTGATGATCCAGGCACGGCTCCGGGACTTGTGCCGGGGGTCCCGCTCCTCCCGGGTGCCGACAGACAGTGGGGACTGATCATTGTCGTCTTCGAGCGACTCATCCACGGGAGTTGAGGTGAGCGGTCCGCCCTCGCGCACCCGTGCCATGGCCCGTGTCTGCGGTTCTTCCTCCGGAACTGGCACTGCTGGAGCCTTGGAGACCGCAAGGGCCTCGGTGGGAGCGGTGTCGCCTGAGCGCTGTGGCACGGCGGAAGTCCCGTTGCGGGCTGCTTCAAGGGCGTCCCGGAAGGCATGAGCGTTCTGGAACCGCTCGCTGCGGTCCTTGGCGAGGGCATGCTCCAATACGGCATCAAGGGCCGCAGAAACTTCAGGATTGAAACTGCTGGCTGCTGGTGGAGCTTCCCGAACGTGCTGGTAAGCCACCGATACCGGGCTTTCGCCCACGAACGGCGGCCGTCCGGCGAGCATTTCGAAGAGCAGGCAGGCAGCTGAATACAGGTCACTGCGTGCGTCCACGGTCTCGCCCCGGGCCTGCTCCGGAGACAAATACTGCGCCGTGCCAATGACCGCCTGGGTCTGCGTCATGGTGGCAGCGGAGTCGGCGATGGCGCGTGCAATGCCGAAGTCCATGACCTTGACGTTTCCCTCGGCGGTGACCATCACGTTCGCCGGCTTGATGTCCCGGTGGACAATGCCTGAACGGTGGCTGTACTCGAGGGCAGAGAGAACGCCGAGGGTGTAGGTGATGGCATCGTCCGTGCTGATCTCCCCCGCCTTGATCAGGTCACGCAGCGTCCGCCCGGAGACATACTCCATGACAATGAAGGGCAGCCGGACGTCGTCGGGAGATCCATTGGCGATTTCCTGGTCGCCGGTGTCATACACGGAAACGATTGAGGGGTGGTTCAACCCCGCGACAGCCTGCGCCTCACGCCGGAAGCGGGACTGGAACAGTGGATCCCGGGCCAGGTCCGGGCGCAGCACCTTGATGGCCACTGACCGGCCCAGCCGGGTATCCCGGCCAAGGTAGACGTCGGCCATGCCGCCACGGCCAATCAGTTCACCGACGTCGTAACGACCGTTGAGGATGCGGTCGGTGTTCAGTGTTGGGTGCCCTCTCAGGAAATCCGCGCTCATGGTTGCCTACGGGGTGTTCGTTCCGCTGGGTTCGGGAGCCGGGCCTGTGGAGATCACGATGGTTACAGTCGAGCCCTTGGGAACGTTGCTTCCTTCACCCGGATTCACGCTGATGACGGTCCCGGCAGGCTGGGGAGCCTGCTGCTCCACACGGTTGGGAACCAGACCGGCACTGACAATCGACTGGCTTGCCGCGGAAGCCTGGGAATCCGTCAGGCCGCCGGGGACGGTCACCAGTTCCGGTCCGCTGGAGTAGGTGACGGCGATTGCGTCGCCCCGGGACAGCGGGCCGACCGGGTTCACATCAAGCACGGTGCCTTCGGGCTGGTCGGACGGTACGGGGTTCCGGCTTACTGCCAGGCCCAGGGAGCTCAGCTCCTGGGAAACAGTGTTCACGTCGCGGCCCTGGTACTGGGAAGCGTTGACGGTGATTTCCTCCTCCGCGGCCGACGTGGTGGGGCTGGCTGAAGCCGTTGTCGGGGACGCGGAGCTGGATGTCGGCGAGGCGCTGCTGCGCGTGGGGCTGGCCGACGTCGAACTCGACGGAGACTGTGTGGTCCGGTCCCCGGCGGGATCGGAGTTTAGGTTCACTGCGATGAGGGCGATGATCGCGACCAGGACAAGGGAAAGGACCACGATCAGCGGAATGAGCCACTTCTTACGCTTGGGCTCGTCGTCGTAGCCGTCGTCGTTGCCGTAACCGTCGTCGTCGACGTCGTCATCCGTCCATTCCCGTGAGGCAGCCACCGAACCGGTGTCCTGGCCTGCCGAAGCGGTAACGGGAAGGGCCGAGGTGGAGGGTGAAGCATCCACTGCACGGGTTGCAGAGGTATCCCCCTGCATAGGTACGGGAGCCGTCATCGTTCCCGTGGCAGCGCTGTCTCCTGAACCGAAAAGCAGCATTCCGGGGACTGCCTGCTCGGCCGCGCTGATGTCTCCGCGGCGAATAGCTGCGACGGCACGGGCAAGGGCTTCGGCGTCGGCCGGGCGGTCCGCAGGGTCCTTGGCCAGCATGGACATGATCAGTGCCCGCACCGGAGTGGGGATGGATTCGGGCAGCGGCGGCGGGGTGTCATTGACCTGGGCCAGTGCAATGGCGATCTGGGACTCGCCGGAGAACGGACGCGTTCCGGCGAGCAGCTCGTACCCAATGACGCCGAGGGCATAGATATCGCTTGACCCGGTAGCCTGCTGGCCCGTGGCCTGTTCCGGGGCCAGGTACTGGGCCGTTCCCATGACCTGGCCGGTGGCGGTGAGGGGCACCTGGTCGGCAAGGCGCGCAATGCCGAAGTCGGTGATCTTCACCCGCCCGTCAGGCAGGATCAGGAGGTTGCCGGGCTTGACGTCGCGGTGCACGAGCCCCTGCCGGTGGGCAACGGCCAGCGCGGTGGCAGTCTGGCCGATGATGGACAGGGTACGGTCCGGAGACAGGACCTTTTCACGCTCAATGATGGTGGAGAGCGGCTGGCCGGGGACCAGCTCCATCACGAGGTAGGCGGATCCCTCTTCCTCGCCGTAGTCGAAGACGTTGGCGATGCCTTCGTGATTCAGCAGGGCCGTGTGGCGTGCTTCGGCACGGAAACGGTTCAGGAAGCCCGGATCGCCGGTGTACTCCTCCTTGAGGATCTTAATGGCGACTATCCGGCCCAGGACGAGGTCCCGTGCCTTCCAGACTTCGCCCATGCCGCCGATAGCAATACGATCGGTCAGCTGGAACCTGCCGCCTAAGGTGATTCCCGAAGTAGGCCTCACTTATTCAACACCGCCTCTAGGAGTTTTTGCGCGCTTGGAGTGGTCAATTGGGATCCGGTGGTCAGGTCAACGTTTTCCATCACGATGGAAATGACCACTTCGGGGTCGTCTGCCGGGGCGAAGCCGGTGAACCAGGCATTGTCGCCGCGGTCCTGGACTTCGGCGGTGCCGGTCTTGCCTGCCACCTTCACGCCCGGGATGCGGGCTGCGGAAGCTGTGCCGTTCTCGACCACGCTCACCATCCAGTCGGTCAGCTGCGCGGCGGTGCCGGGGCTGATGGACTCATTCAGGACGGTGGGTTCAGGTTCGTCGAGTACTGACAAGTCCGGCGCCCGCACCGTTTTGATGAGGTTCGGGGTCATTTGGACACCGTTGTTGGCAATGGCGGCGGAGATCATGGCCACTTGGAGCGGCGTCGCGGTGACGCTGCCCTGCCCGATGGAGGACAGGGCGAGCTCTGCCTGGTCCTCGGTCTCCGGGAACTGGCTGGCAGTGACTTGCGTGGGGATGCTGAACGATTCCCCGAAGCCGAACTTCTCTGCCTGCTGGGCCAGGGCATCCTGGCCCACGTCCCACGCAATCTGCGCAAAGACCGTATTGCAGGACTGTTCCAGGGCGAACTGGATGTCGGCCTCGCTGCGGCTGGCACAGGCACCGTTGGTGAAGTTCGGGAGGGAGATATTGGTCCCCGGCAGGGGCAGGGCCGCCGGATTGGGGATCACGGAGTCGGCGTTGAACTTCCCGGTTTCCAGGGCCGCCGCCGCATCCACCAGCTTGAACGTGGAGCCCGGTGCCAGCAGGGACTGGGTCGCCGGGTTCAGATACGGGGACAGTCCCGGGACGGTGAGCAGCTGCTCCATGTTCGCGTTGGCGATTTCGGTGTCGTGGCCGGCCAGCAGGTTCGTGTCATAGGACGGTTTGGACACCATGGCCAGAATGTCACCGGTCTTGGGATCCATCATGACGATCGATCCCTTCTGGCCCTCGGGAATGAGGTCATAGGCAAGCCGCTGAAGCTGCGGATCGATGGTGAGTTCAACGGATGCGCCCTCGGCCTGGGCGCCGGAGAACAGCTGGACCAGCCGGTCGTAGAACTGCTGGTCAGTGTTGCCCGTCAGCTCGTCGTTCATCGCGAGCTCGAGCTGGTAGCTGCCCTGGGAGAGAGAGAAGAACCCGGTGAGCGCTGAATACAGCTCAGGATCGTTGTAGACCCGCTGGTAGTTGAACTGGTCATTCGACGGCACCGACTCTGCGATCGGAACACCGTCAACCAGGATGGAACCCCGGTTCTTCCCAAAGTCCTGATACAAGCTGCGGCTGTTGATCGGATTCTTGTTCAGGTCATCTGCGGCAAAGAACTGAACGTAGGTCAGCGAGCCGAGGATGGCCAGGAACATTGCCAGGGCGACGATCCAGCTATTGCGGATTGCTTGGTTCACGAGCGTCCTCCCTCGGCATCATTGGCGGTGTGGCGGCGTGGCCCGGCTGCGGCCGGAGCGGCCAGAGCCGGCTCCATATCCAGGGGCAGCCCGGTGGCCGCCGGGCGCCGGGCGGCGTCGGAAATCAGCAGGAGCAGGGCCACGATGATCCAGTTGGCCAGCAGTGAGGAGCCGCCGGCCGACATGAAGGGTGTCGTCAGGCCGGTGAGGGGGATCAGGCGGGTGACGCCGCCGATCACGACGAAGCACTGCAGTGCGATCGTGAAGGAAAGGCCGACGGCGAGCAGTTTTCCGAAACCGTCCCGGGTGCCGAGCGCCGCGCGGAACCCGCGCGAAACGAGCAGCACATACATGAGGACTATTGCGAAGACACCGATCAGTCCCAGCTCCTCACCGAGGGCAGCAATGATCATGTCCGAGTTCGCATACGCCACGAGATCCGGCCGGCCCTGCCCCAGGCCGGTGCCGGTCATGCCGCCGCTGGCAAGGCCGAAGAGGCCCTGAATCACCTGGTAGCTGCCGCCCGGTGACCGCTCGATCACTTCAGGATCGAAGGCGTTCAGCCAGCCGTCGATGCGCAGGGCAACGTGGCTGAAAATCTGAACGGCAACGAACCCGCCGGCGCCGATGAGCGCCAGGCCAATGAGGACCCAGCTCACGCGGCTCGTCGCGACGTAGATCATGGCCATGAAGAGACCGAAGAACAGGATGGAGGAGCCGAGGTCACGCTGGAACACCAGGACACCGATGCTTACGGCCCAGGCGGCCATCATGGGGCCCATGTCCTTGAACCGGGGGAGCTGCAGCGGCCCGACCTTGCGTCCTGCAAGCAGGATCAGGTCACGGTTCGTGGAAAGATAACCTGCGAAGAATATGGCCAGGGTGATCTTGGCGATTTCGCCGGGCTGGAACGTCCCGCCTCCCACACTGATCCAGATCCGCGCCCCGTTGATCGTCAAGCCCAGCGGGGTGAGGGGCAGAAGCAGCAGGACCGCGCTGACGATCAGGGAAATGTAGGTGTAGCGGCGCAGGATGCGGTGATCCTTGATCAGGAAAAGGACAGCTATGGCGGCGGCTACGGCTACGGTGCTCCAGAGGAGCTGCCGGTCTGCGGCATCAGAGCCCTTCGCGATGTCCAGGCGGTGGATCATGGCCAGGCCAATGCCGTTCAGAGCGGTCACGATCGGAAGTATTACCGGATCGGCATACTTAGCCCGGAACCGCAGGACGACGTGGAAAGCCAGTACCAGCGCTACGAGCGTTCCGCCCTGCAGCCAGAAATCCGAGTCGAAGGCACGGTCTTCATCGATTCCCACCAGCATGTTTGCCCCGACGCCGACGGCGAGGGCCACCACCAGCAGGAGGGCTTCGATGTTGCGCCGCGGCTTGGCCGGGGCTGCGAGTTCTGACATCACTGTTCCCCTCCGCACGGGTTGGCGGGTACGGCCGCTCCGTCGTCGGTGGACTCGAGCGCGTCCGCCAATGCCGTGGCTGAGGGCGAGGGCGAAGGATTCGCCGGCTGCGGGCACAGGATCGCCTTGGCGGTCCCCCGCAGCTGGTCAACGATTTGCTCGGCGTGCACCAGGTCCCTGGCTGGAACGGTGTCGTTGACCCGGCCGCGCCAGTATTCGGGGAGGCTGTCTACCGGAATGTTGCTCGTCTCCGCCACGTGGGAAAGCTTGATGGGACCCAGCGTCTGGGAGACCCCGTTGAAGATCGCCACCCGGTTTTCCGATGCGCCCACGTAGTAGCGGGTTTGGGTCCAGGCATAGCCGACCCACAGTACCGAGGCGAGCAGTGCTGCTATGACGGCCAAGACCACCACGAGGATCCAGCGCCTGCGCTTCTTGGGTTCCTGCACTTCTTCCGGCTGGTCCCCAGTGTCGTCGTCGGCCTTGTGCATCAGCATGCGCGCTGCTCGGCGTTCCGCTGAGCGCTCGGTGACGATGGGAATCTGGCCGGTCTCGGTCGCCAGCGCAGCAGCACCAACCAGCTGGTGCGGACGCGAAGCCAGATCGCGGCGGATGATCTCGGCGCGTACAGGATTCGCAGCGTCGCGGTCCTGGTCCGGATCTTCGGTATCGGCGTCGTCCTTGGCTGCGCTTTCGGGGCCTGCAGCAGCCGGAACAGTTCCGGCAGCGTCCCGGGAGCGGGAAGCCGAAGCGGCTTCCTGCACCGGGTTTCCGCCGGTAACGGGTGCGGGTTCCCGGGCGGGTGACGGAGCGGGCGCGCGCTCCTCGTCAGAAATCTCGGCCACTTCGATGATCGCGACGGTGACGTTGTCGGGGGAGCCTCCGGCGAGCGTGAGTTCCACCAAAGTGTCGACGGCCGTGGCGATATCCCTGGATCCGCGCAGGACGGCTTCAATGTCGTCGTCCCTTAGCACTGCGTTCAACCCGTCGGAGCAAAGCAGCCATTTCTCCCCGGCGGCTACCTCAAAGGTTGCCAGATCCAGTTCGGGACTGGCGTCGACGTCCCCCAGCACGCGCATCAGCACGTTCTTATGCGGGTGGGTCTCGGCCTCTTCCGGGCGCAGACGGCCTTCGTCGATCAGCCGCTGCACGAAAGTGTGGTCCACGCTGATCTGCTCGAAGGTATCGTCCTTGAGCCGGTAGGCACGGGAATCGCCGATGTGGGCGAGGGCAACCTTATTGCCTTGGAGCAGCATGGCTGTGACCGTGGTCCCCATTCCCGAGAGCTCAGGAGACGTGGTCACCAGTTCGGAGAGCAGGGAATTTGCTGCCTGGATTTCGTCGGCCAGCACGGTAACGGCGTCGTCATCGAGGTCGGGACGGTCCAGATGGACCAGGTCCAGGACCGTCGAGGCCGATGCCACGTTGCCGCCGGCGTGTCCGCCCATACCGTCGGCAACGACGGCAAGGTAACGCCCGACGTAGGCAGAATCGTCGTTCTTGAAACGAACCATTCCTACGTCGGAGCGGGCAGCGTACCTGAGGGCAAGCGTCACTGCTAGGCCCTCAATTCGATGACCGTTTTGCCGATGCGGATCGGCATTCCCAGGTCAACGGGTTGTGCGCGGGTGAGCTGGGATCCTCCAAGGAAGGTTCCATTCGTCGAACCGAGGTCCTCGATGAACCAGCGGCTTCCCTGCGGAAACAGGCGTGCGTGCCGGCCGGACGCGTAGTCGTCCTCCAACACCAGGGTTGCTTCCTGGGCGCGGCCGAGCAGGATGGGGCTTGCTGCCAGATCAAGGGTGGTGCCGCGGAGCGGACCTTCCGTGACAACCATCTGGCGGGCCTGGACCCGCGCCGGTGCCGGCGGGGTGCGTTCCAGCTCTGGATTCTTCCGTACTTGCCGGGCGGTGGGTACTCCGGTTTTGTTGCGTGCCCCCAGGACGAGATCCCTGCGAATGGCACCCACAACGGCCAGGACCATCACCCACAACAGGAGCAGGAAGCCGTAACGCAGAAGCGTGAGAACAAGGGTGCCGTCCACTACCGACCCCCGGGCCGTACGGGCAGCAGCCGGAAGACAATGCGGGTGCGACCCATGGCAATAGTGGAACCGTCGGTGAGGATGGTTTCTCCTTGGACTTTTTGGCCGTTGACGTAGCTGCCGTTGGTCGAACCGAGGTCTACGGCCCGGACGGTGGAACCATCAGAGCGGATCTCGAGGTGGCGGCGGGAGACTCCGGTGTCATCAACGAGGATATCTGCCTCGGACGATCGGCCCAGGACAACCGATGAAGCGTTCAGCGAATAGCGCTGCCCGTCTATGTCCAGCACCGGCTGCATCCGGGTGGGACCCTGCCGGGGAGCAGGCGGCTGCGGAACGCGTGCAGCAGGTCCCTGGGACTTCTCGGTCTTCGAATCGATTTCGAGGGCGCCCGGCTTGAGGGTGGAGTCCCTTGTGAAGGAGACACGTACGGGGCCCTGGAGAGTGTAGGTCTGGCTGCGCGCATGCTTGATGACGACGTCGCACAGCTCTTCGGCCAGCGGAGCGCCCCACTCCTGGGCGCGGGCGAAGTCAGCGTCTGAAAGGCGTGCGGTGAAGACGTTCGGGGCCAGGGTGCGTCCCTGTCCGACCGTCATGGACTTCTCATCCAGTTCCCGGCGAAGGGCTATTGCCAGTTCCAGCGGTTCAACACGCCCCGAGGAACCGGTGGAAAAAGCTCCACGGACCATTCGTTCAATGCCGCGCTCAACGTTGTCGAGTAGACCCATCTCCGCCTCCTTCCCTTGTCTGGACGTGCCCGCTGTTCGGTTTCATACCTTGCTCCGTCCCGGCTTGGCGCACAGGGCGGTAAGGGAAACAATCTCCGTCGGCCCGTGCAGGGCTGCAGGCAGCCGGAGAGGTTCCAATCACTCCGATACTACTGGGGTCCGCTGAAAATTGTCTTAACACCCTGGCGGTGGGTTCAGATCGCTGATTTAGGTCCCGACGGGTGCGGGGGAAGCGCATCGCAGCCGCAAAAGGGCGATATTCGGAACGCTCAGGCCCTGGTCCGGCGCCGCATGCTGCGGGAGCCAGCGGCCGTGGCGGGGCCCGCCGGCCCCGTTTAGGTGTTTCGCAAAAATGCCGGTATGCTTGATTCTGCTGTTCCCGAGGAATAGGAATGCTCAGGTCTCACCGCACGATGTGAGAAACAATGCATCCGAAGCTGAGGGAAATCACTTTGCGCGAGTGGCGGAACGGCAGACGCGCTGGCTTCAGGTGCCAGTGTCCGAAAGGGCGTGGGGGTTCAAATCCCCCCTCGCGCACCAAACAGAATCACCCCGGCTGGATGGCCGGGGTGATTTTTTTATGTCCGGTACACGCCCTGGGGCCAGTACGGCTGGTTGGGAGGCCCAACACGCCGTGACTGGCCCCTGGGTGGGTGCCGCTTGGGTTTAGCTGCTGGGCTTCTTAGCCGCTTCTTCCTTGACGCGCTTGGCCTCAGCGCGGACAGCGGCAAAGCTGGCACGCTCGGCAACGAGCCAGGCCGGGGGAGCGGCCAGCAGTTCAGTGATCTGCGCGGTGGTCAGCGGATCCGTGATGCCGCCGCGGGCCAGGCCGCCGATCGAGATGTTCAGCTTCTGGGCGACAACCGGGCGCGGGTGCGGACCGTTGCGGCGGAGTTCGACCAGCCATTCCGGCGGGGCAGCCAGCAGTTCGTCGAGCTGCGCGCGGGTCACAGGATTGTCCTGGAACTCCTGCGGAGCTGCGGGAAGGTAAATGCCCAACTTCTTTGCAGCCGTCTCAGGCTTCATGGACTGGGAGGATTTTTCGGGGGTCATGTATCAAGGGTATCCGGCCCTCCACCCGCCCGGCGGTGGGCTACTGTGAACAGGTGTCCCACGAGTCCTCCCAGCCGGTCCGACCGGCAGCTGCACCGCTGAAAGTCTCCTATGTTCCCGGTGTGACGCCGGGCAAGTGGATCTCGCGCTGGAATGAACGCCAGGGCCGGTCCCTGGAGGCACAGCAGGTCGACGAAGCGGCCGTTCTGGAAGAACTGGCTGCCGGCAGGGCGGACCTGGTGTTCCTTCGTATCCCGGAGGACGGCTTCCAGCGCCCCGAGGGCCTGCACGCGATCCCGCTCTACCGGGAGCAGCCCGTGGTTGCCGCGCCGAAAGACCACCCGGTGGCCGCGTTCGAGGAACTGGCCCTGGCCGACCTTGCGGGCGAGAACGTCATGGACCCCGCTGACCTTGGGGGCGTTGCCATGGGGCTGGAAGTGGTTGCTTCCGGCGTCGGGCTCCTGATCCTGCCGATGTCCGTGGCGAGGATCCACTCACGCAGGGACATCATTGCCCGGCCCGTGCAGGACGCACCGGGCACCCGGATAGCGGTGGCCTGGCGCGAAGACTCCGAGGACCCCGACGTCGAAGAGTTCATCGGCATTGTCCGTGGCCGCACGGCCAACAGCTCCCGCCAGCCGTCGGCGCAGGCCGAACCGGGCAAGAAGGCCAAGCGGGGTTCGTCCGCCGGAGAACGATCAGGCCAGGGCTCCGCAGGGAAGACCCAGTCCGGCCCCAAAACGGGCCGGGGCAAGGCAGCACCCGGCAAGCAGGCAAGGCCCGGCAAAGCTGCAGGGGCTAAACCGCCCCGCCGTCGTCCCGGCAAAGCACGCTAACCGGGGCGTCTGTGCAACGGATCAGGTGATCCAGCCCCGGAGGGCGTTGAATCCGCCCTCAATGACACCGTAGATCGCGTACACCGAGACGGGCACCATGATGGCCCACTCCCGCCATGACCCTGCGCGGCCGATGACCGGCAGCGACAGGCAGCCGCTTGTTTTCCACAGCTTCGCAACCAGCGGCATCGAAGCGATTTTCCGGGGGCGCTTGATGCGCAGGGGCCACAGGATCATCACCCCCTGATGGGTCAGCAGGTCACCAATGATGTGCACGCCAACGCCCAGCCCGACGGCGAGGGGCAGCCAGCCGTTGTTCTCCGGGGCGTAGAGCGCAATAAAGAGCGACAGGCCGACCGCCAGCAGCCAGCTGCGGGCGGCACCTCCCGCAATTTTCAAGGCCTTCAGCGCAAACCCCATCAGCAGCACCGAGAGCAGGCCGGCTCCGATCTCGATCGTCCCGAAGCCGCGGACCTCCGTTGTCATTTCACCCAGCGCACCGGCCAGGGCTACAAAAACGGCCAGTCCCAGCAGGGAGTGGGTGCCCCGGCGGTGGCCGCCGCTGACCCGTTCCGTGATGCGGGCAAGGATCTTGGTCACCGGGGGCAGTGAGTTGGCGATCGTGCCGCTGTGGTGGTCCAGGTCCGGAAGCAGGGCAGCTCCGGCGGTCAGCAGGGCTCCGCTGACTATGCCAAGCGGGCTCACGGGGTACCAGCCCAGGGCATAAGGCGCAGTGGAGGCTGCGGCTACCCAGGCTGCAGCGCCGCTCGCGGCGTGGTGGCCACCCATCATGGTGTCGTGCTTTCCTTCCGGGCGGTCAGTTCGCCGGAAATCCGGCAGTTATCCATCTTGCCACCCGGCGCTGACAGAGCTGCGGTGATCAGCGGGTCCACGCGGTGGAGGAGACGGGAATCACCACGGACTGGAAAGCACTGACGGGCGCGGGGGGGCGCGGTGTGGGGGGCGGCGGCCGGGGGGGGCTTGGGGGGGGGGGCGGGCCCCCACGCGCCGCGACGCGCTGGCGGGCCGGCCGCGCATCCGGACCCCCCCCCCGCGGCCGTCAGTTAATCGTGGGGGGCAGCCTAGACCGTGGCGGCTTTATCTGCACCCTTCGGGTGGACAACGTTGGCGGTCGGCGTCAGGTTCTCAGCGTCGACCATCCAGGCGTACTGCTCGAGCTTGCCGATAAAACCGTGCAGGATGTCCGCGGTCGTCGGGTCCTCTTCGTCTACCTGGTCATGGACGTCCCGCATGGTCTGGACAGTTCCACGCAGCAGTGCCACTACCAGCGTGACGGTGTCCTTGGTGTCAACCAGGCCCGCGGGGAACGGCGGCAGGGACGTGCCTTCCGCGACGGCCTGGCTGCGGCCATCGGGGACGGCTTCAAGGGCGCGCATACGTTCGGCGAGTTCGTCCGCGAAGAGACGGGCGTCGTCGATAATCTCGTCCAACTGCAGGTGGAGGTCGCGGAAGTTCTTGCCCACCACGTTCCAGTGCGCCTGCTTCCCCTGCAGGTGAAGTTCGATCAGGTCCACAAGGACGGCCTGCAGGTTGGTGGTCAGCTGCTTTGATGCCTTCATATTTCCTCCACTGTTGACGAGAAATGGCCGGTTCGGCCGCGGCGCCGTGCGGGATCTCCGTTTCGGGCCGCGACGGGATATAAGCAAGCTTACCTTCAGCTTGTGATCTGTTGTCCAGTTGGTTACGGTGGGGCCGGGGATGAAATAAGGCCCCTTAGTATTGGGGACTGTTTCACACAGAACAGTGCCACCCGCGACTGAAGGGACACTATGCACACCGTAGAAGAATCCATTGACGTTGCTGTACCTGTGACCACGGCCTACAACCAGTGGACGCAGTTTGAGTCTTTCCCGCACTTCATGAAGGGTGTGGAGTCCGTCACCCAGATCACGGACATGGAATCCCGCTGGACCACCAAGATCGGGGGCGTCGAGCGGACGTTCGACACGAAGGTCACGGAACAGCACCCGGATGAGCGTGTTGCCTGGAAGAGCATCGACGGAAAGTCACACGCCGGCGTCGTGACATTCCATCGCCTTGGTGACGCCGAGACCCGTGTCACTGTTCAGCTGGATTGGGATCCCGAGACGTTTGCTGAAAAGATCGGTGCTGCTGTGGGTGCCGATGACCACCGGGTCAAGGGAGACCTCGCAAGGTTTAAGGAATTCATCGAGTCAAGGGGATCTGAAACAGGCTCCTGGCGCGGAAATGTGGACGCTGCCCCAACAGCGGCCACGGGCGCCGGGGGCCTGAAGGCCGCCCCAACGGCCGACCCCTCACTCGATGATCCGGAGTCGGGCGGCCCCAGGGCGAGCGGCGTTTAGCCGCATCCCTGTCCGATCCGGACATAAAGCCCGGTGCCCCTCCCGTTTAGAGGAGGGACACCGGGCTTTTTGTGTCCTGGACACGGCCGTGCGCGCCCGCTTACGCCGGATCCAGTCCCCGGACCGCGGGTCCTTCCAACACCTCGCCCGTGGCTGTGAAGCGGGAGCCGTGCAGCGGGCAGTCCCAGGAGGCTTCGGCGTCGTTCCAGTTCAGGATGCCGTGGAGGTGCGGGCAGATGGCTGAGCGCCGGGTCGTGACACCGTTGACGGTGCAGACTGCCACCGGCGTACCGCCCTCCCTGACCACGACGCCGAGACCTTCGGACGGGACAGAATCAGCCGTGCGGGCGAGTCCGCCGGCCCAGCCGCTGATCATCTGGAGGCCTACCTCGGCGTTGTCCTTCACAGTGGACATGGCGTCGGGCACGCTGAGCTTCGCCTTGTACAGGTCCTGGGACGGATCGGGTTCCCCGAGGATCTTTGCCGCCAGCGACAACGCAGCCGCCACAGCGTTGGTCATGCCCCACTTGTTGAATCCGGTGGCTGCATAGATGTTCTTGCCGAGCAGGGGCAGTTCCCCCACGTACGGTACTGCCGACGCCGGTCCGTAATCCTGGGCAGACCAGTCATAGCGGGCCTCTGCGACATTGAAGTGCTCCTGCGTCCAGCGGAACAGGTCGGTGACGCGGTCGCGCGTATGGGAAGCACGGCCCACAGGATGGCCGTTGCCGCCGGAGACCAGATATTGCGTGCCGTCCACACTGGCCGTTCGGAGTGAGCGCGCCGGCTGGTCTACGGACAGGTACATGCCGGTGGGAACCTCACCCGTCACGGGAAAAGCAGCTGCGTAGGAACGAAGCGGCTTGACGACGGCGAAGTAACCTCCGCGGTCCAGGATCGGTATTCCGGTGGCAAGGACTACGGTGCCGGCCTCGATGGATCCGTCCGCAGTGTCCACGCGGACCTTCCCCTCAGGCGTGTGATGGACTTCGGTGACCCTGACGCCCTCAACGATGACCCCGGTGTGCTGACGAATTTCACGTGCCAGGGCTGCCAGTGCCTCCAAAGGGTGGAACTGTGCCTGGCCGGGGAGCTTCAGGGCAGCCCTGACGGCGAACGGCAGCTCGGTTTCGGTCATGCTCTGGACCGGAAGTCCGGCCGCAAGGCAGGCGTCACGCTCCTCGGCCAGCGAGGACGCGCCCGCTTCGGTGACGGCGTAGGTCCAGGCGTCCCGGACCTCGTAATGCACACCTGCCTTGGTGCAGAACCGCAGCAGCCACTCCTGTCCGCGGCGGTTGGCGTCGACGTACGCGGCGGCTGTTCCGGTGTTGTGGTGCCTGGCAACCGAGGAGATGACGGTGCCCTGCAGGAGGCTGATTTTCGCTGTGGTGTTTCCAGTCGTGACAGCGCCGGTTTTCCGTGCTTCGAGTACGGCAACGCGCTGTCCCTGCCGGGCAAGGAGGAGGGCAGTGGTAAGCCCGGTGAGTCCCGCACCTACGACAACCGTGTCATAGCTGTTTCCCGGGACGAAGGTGTCAGAGGTGATTGCGGGAGCAGTATCCAGCCAGAGCGATTGCATGGCGTTCCTTCCTGTGGACCGGGCTCCAGCCCACAGGCCGTGAGACCGTTCGTCAAGGTCTGTTGAGCACTTTCGCGTACACGTTAACACTGGATAGTAAGCCTACTTCCCAAGGGCAAGCCGCTGTGCCACAGTTTAAGGCGTAGGTTTACGGGCCTCCGTATGGCCGGAGTCCACGACTCTTCGCCGGAGCTAAGGAGTTGGCCATGTCTTACGCAAGCAGCAGCCGGGGACTGTCTTCCCACAGAACCAGCACCCAGATAGCCGCGATTGTCTTTGGCGTGATTTTCCTGGCTATTGGTGTACTGGGTTTCATCCCCGGAATCACCACGAACTACGGCGCGCTTTACTTTGCCGGGTATACATCAGAGGCCGCACTTTTAGGCCTCTTCCAAGTCTCCGTACTCCATAATGTCGTTCACATGCTGCTCGGATTCATTGGCCTGTGGATGGCCAGAACCCACTCGTCAGCCCGGACATACCTGATTGGTGCCGGTGTCCTGTACCTGCTTCTGTTCATTTACGGATTGATTGTGCCCCTGAACGGAGCAGGTAATTTCGTCCCGTTCAACTGGGCTGACAACTGGCTGCATCTGGGGCTGGCAGTCGTCATGATCATTCTCGGTTTTGTGCTCGGCCCTGAACGGGCGCGCGGAAGCAGCGGCAGCCGGGGATCCCCTGGTGAAGGCAGTATTCCAAACTGAGGGTTCCAGGAAGGCACGGCATGCCGGCCGTGCCTTTCGCATGTCCGAAGCGTGTCACTCGAGAAAGCGAGTATGACGGCAGATTCCCGTACTCGGCGCGCAGGCTGTAATTTAGACAGCATCCTTATGAAGGGAGTGCTGCCGTGCACCTGCAACACATCGATGATGGCCGACCCTCCGCCAGGACACTGTCCGCCGGCATCCGCCGATGACGGGCGTAGTCCGGCTGGCATCCGCGTCCCGGGAGCCCTCAACCGATGCTGCCCTCGCCGATCTGGCGAGCCTGGCAGGGGGCATCAACGGTTCGGCCGTGTCGGCGCTCTCGATCCTAAAATCAGCGGCCGCGGAAGCTCCGCTGCCGGGCCATGGGTCAACGCGGTATCTGTGGGAGCTGCTCGCCACCCTGGGCGCCGCCGATCTGACGGCAGCACGGGTGGTCGAGCCTCATCTCGATGCTCGCGCCATCCTGTCCGAGTCCACCGCCCACCCCGAGCATGATGAATATGCTGCTAAGGGCATATCTTTCGACGCCGGGTCATGGGGCGTCTTCGCGGCAGAAGCGAGCGGGGTGGGCCTCGAAGCAGAGCAGCAGGACGGTGAGTGGACAATCACCGGCCGCAAGCCGTGGTGCTCCCTGGCCGACCAGTTGGATTATGCGGTGGTGACCGCCCGTACCGGCGCAGAAACCCGCCGGGCGTTCGCCGTCGACCTTCGGGACCCCGGCGTAGTGGCCTGCCAGGGGCCCTGGATTAGCCGGGGGCTGGCCGCCGTGGACAGCGCGCCGGTCGATTTCTCGAACGTTCCCGGCGTTCCCGTCGGGGCAGACAACTGGTACTTGCAGCGCAGCGGCTTCGCCTGGGGCGGCATGGGGGTGGCTGCCGTCTGGTACGGCGGAGCCGTAGGCGTTGCACGCCGTCTGCTGCAGGCGAGCCGTGAACGTACGCCGGACCAGATTGCGTCGATGCTGATGGGGCAGGTGGACACCGCCCTGTTCGCGGCCCGCACGGCGTTGGCCTCGGCTGCGCTTGAGGTTGATGCCGGCCGGGCAGACGGCCCTGCCGGCGCCGTTTTGGCGGCCCGAGTCAGGAGCGTTGTCGCCGGGGCAGCGGAACGGGTGCTCGTCGCGGCTGCCCATGGGATGGGGCCGGGGCCGCTGGCGACGGAAGAGGAACATGCCCGGCGGGTAGCCGACCTGCATGTGTACATACGCCAGCACCACGCCGAGCGCGACGACGCTTCGCTGGGCAGTGCCGTGCTGGCCGGAGGAGCAGATCCTTGGTGAGTTTTACGCACTTGGACCAAACCCGCAGCGAGCCCGCCTGGCTGGAGGTGCTGCGGGACGTCCAACCGCTGTCCGGTGACCTTCCCGGCGTGCCGTCCCGGCTGGTGGTGCTTGCCGCGCACCCGGATGACGAAACCCTGGGAGCCGGCGGGCTGATTGCATCCCTGGCAGCTGCGGGGACCGCAGTCGATGTGGTGGTGGCAACCGCCGGGGAAGGATCGCATCCAAACTCAAAAACGTACTCACCTCAGGCGCTGGCTGCGCTCCGGAACAAGGAGCTGCACGACGCCGTCTCCCGGCTTGCGCCCGCAGCGCGGGTCCATCTGCTCCCTTTGCCGGACGGCGGACTGTCCGCACACCGGACGGAGCTGGACCGGATCCTGGCGGAAGTGGTCGGGGAAGACAGTGATGATCTGTGGCTTGCCGCACCGTGGCGGGGCGACGGGCACACAGACCACGACACTGCCGGCCAGGCGGCAGCTGCATTCGCCGCAAAGGCACGCATACCGCTCCTGGAGTACCCCATCTGGCTTTGGCACTGGGGGACGCCCACCGATGTGCCGGCTGAACTGCGTGTGTTTCCGCTGGGGCAGGACGCTGCCGCGGCAAAACGCGATGCCATGGCCGCCCATTCCAGCCAGGTGAATCCGCTCTCCGGCCTGCCCGGGGACGAGGCACTGCTCGCACCGGAAGTCCTGGCACATTTCGAGCGTCCGTTCGAAAGCTTCGCCGTCACGGTTCCCAAATCCCAGAGCAGGGTCTTCGAGGACCTGTACGCCCGCTCCTCCGATCCATGGAACTTCGAGGGAAGCTTCTACGAACACCGTAAACGCGCCCTGACGCTCGCCATGCTGCCCCGGGAACGCTTTGGACGGGTCTTCGAACCCGGGTGCTCCATCGGGGTGCTGACAGCGGAACTGGCCCGGCGTGCTGACTCAGTAATCGCCATGGACGTCTCACAGCGGGCGCTGGACCTGGCCGGGGAGCGGCTGGCCGCCGAGCCGGGGGTCCGCCTGGTCCAGGGCAGCATTCCCGGTGACTGGCCCGCAGGAGAATTCGATCTTTTGGTCATCTCCGAAGTTGGCTATTTCATGTCCCCGTCCCAGCTTCGCGAAGTTGTGTCGCAGGCTGCAGGAACGCTCGCGGAAGACGGTGTGCTGCTGCTCTGCCACTGGCGGCACCCCATGGCCGACTGGCCGCTCTGCGGTGACGACATCCATGAGGCGTTCCGGGACGGCAGCGGCCTCCACATCCAGGCCGAGCACATCGAGGAAGACTTTCGGATCGACGTCCTGGTGCATCGGCCGGCAGTATCGCCCGCCCGCCGTGAGGGCCTGCTTTGACCCTGCGACGGACCGGCGTTGTCATTCCTGCACGGAATGAGGAAGAACTGCTGCCGCGGACGCTGGCCTCGGTAGCGGCGGCCTGCTCGCCGGAAGCCGGGGTGACCGGTGGCGTGAGTGTCGCCGTCGTGGTGGATTCCTGCACCGACGGCACCGCTGACGCCGCACACCGGGCGGCGTATGAACTGGGACTTCAGCTCCACCTGCTGGAAACCGGTACCGGGAACGTTGGAGGGGCACGGGCCGCCGGGGTCGAGGCACTCCTGGACGCCGGTGCCCAGTGGATCGGCAACACAGATGCGGACACAGTAGTTCCGCGCAACTGGCTGCACACCCAGCTGCAGTTCGCCGCTGCCGGCTACGGGCTGGTGCTGGGGACGGTCGTGCCCGACGCCGCCGACCTCACTCCGCGGCACCTGGCCCTGTGGCACGCCCGTCATGAACTGGCCGAGGGGCATCCGCACGTTCACGGGGCGAATCTTGGTTTTTCTGACCGGGCCTACGTGGCGGCAGGTGGTTTTTCGCCGGCCGCGGAGCACGAAGACGTGGACCTGGCCAACCGGATGAAAGCCGCCGGCGTGCCGTGGGTTGCAACGGACTGGAACCGTGCAGTCACATCGGGCCGTTCCCAAGGCCGGGCACCCGGCGGTTTCTCGGGCTTCCTCCGTCAGCTGCCCGGATGAAAACCGGCGTGCGGGTGTGGTGCCGGTGCGCCTCGCTGAGTACCGTGGGCCCATGGATACCGAGCAGATTCAGTCACGCATCCAGGAACTGGTGGACCAGGAGCAGGCCCTGCGGGAGGCGGGCCCCGACCAGGATCCGGATCAGCACGCTCAACAGCTGCGACGGGTAGGCGAGCAGCTCGACCAGTGCTGGGACCTGCTCCGGCAGCGACGGGCCCGCATTGATGCCGGCGTGAACCCGGACGAAGCATCAGTCCGGCCTGTCAGCGAAGTCGAAGGCTACCGGCAGTAGTAGCCTCCTCCCTTCACCGCCTCAGCGAACGCATCAGCGTGGCGGCGCCAATCGTCCGGCGGAAGGGGCTGCGGCCGCGGAACGTCTCACCGGCGGCCCACCACATCATCGATCCCTGGCTGGCCCGGTGAAGCAACGTCCGGTAGCGGGGCGTGAGCGCCATCGAAGAGGCCGCCCCGAAACCTGCCCAGGCGAGGAGCGGAAGGTTGGGGCGCTGGAAAACGGTCTGCCTGCCGCGACGGTCACGGAAATAACTCGTAAAGCTCATCCCTTACGCGCCTTTCTTGGTTTTCCGGCTGGAGGATTTCGCCGCCGGTTTTTTCTCGTCTGGTTCCTTCTTCGTGGCGGTTCCGCTCTTCTTGCCACGGTTCTTCTCGACGCTGCGGCGAAGTGCCTCCATCAGGTCCAGGACCTTTCCGCCCTCCTCCTCCGCCTCTTCGCCGAAGGTTTCCTGCCTGTCCAGCGCTTCGCCCTTTTCCAGCTTGGCCTCGATGAGGGTCCGCAGCTGTTCCTGGTATTCGTCGGTGAATCCCGACGGGTCGAAGTCGGAGCTGAACGAATCGACCAGCGCGGAGGACATCTCCAGCTCCTTGGCCGAAATGCGGACGCTTTCCTCCAGGGAGGGGAAGGCAGCCTCGCGGACCTCGTCTTCCCAGAGCAGGGTCTGCAGTGTCAGGACGTCGCCGCGGACCCGCAGTGCACCCAACCGGCTCTTTTGCCGCAGGGAGAACTGCACGATGGCTGTCCGGTCCGTCTCTTCGAGGGTCCGGCGCAGGAGCACGTAGGACTTTGTGGATTTGGAGTCCGGCTCCAGGTAGTAGGTCCGGTCGAAGAGGATGGGGTCCACCTGATCGCTCGGAACAAACTCCACGACGTCGATTTCACGGCTTTTCTCCACCGGCAGTGATGCCAGGTCCTCATCCGTGAGCACAACTGTCTGCTCGCCGTCGTCGTAAGCCTTGGCAATGTTCTTGTACTCGACGACTTCGCCGCAAATTTCGCAGCGCCGCTGGTAGCGGATCCGCCCGCCGTCCTTTTCGTGTACCTGATGCAGGCTGACGTCGTGGTCCTCGGTGGCGGAATACACCTTCACCGGCACGTTGACCAGCCCGAACGCTATGGCACCCTTCCAGATCGCTCTCATGTACCCAGTGAACACCAAGCAGGCTGAGAGTTTCCAGACTTCGGCACCGCAGCCGATTTCCCGAGGGTCCTTGGCGCTGCGGTGATCCGCCTTTAGCCTATGAGCAGTTATCCGGCGCTCGGGGCGGTAGCTGACCCATAAGGAACAGCCAATCCGGGAGAAACCCCATGATCCAGGAACAAGACCTAGAGACGCTGCGCGGATTGGTCAGCGGGATTATCGGCCTGCCGGGCGAAGCCGCCTACGCCGAGGACACTGCGGCCTATAACCTCTCGCAGGTGCACCGGCCGGATGCCACACTGGGAGCGCTCGATGCCGGCGACGTCGCCCGGGCAGTCGGATGGGCGGCCGAACGCAGCATTCCGGTGGCCGTCCAGGCAACAGGACATAACGCCTCTGCGCCCATGGACGAAGGACTGCTGGTCAACGCGTCGCGGCTCCAGGAGGTTGCCGTGGATCAGGAAGCCGGGGCCGTCACGGTTGGGGCGGGCGTGCGCTGGTCCTCGGTGCTGGAGAAGCTGCTGCCGCTGGGCCTGACAGCGGCGCACGGCTCCAGTTCCAGCGTGGGCGTGGTGGGCTACACCCTCGGAGGCGGGCTGCCTTTGATGGGCCGGACGCTCGGCTTCGCATCGGACCATGTCCGGAGTTTCGATCTGGTCACCCCCGAAGGCCGGCATCGCCGAATCGATCCGGAGACTGAGCCGGAGCTCTTTACCGTGCTGCGAGGGGGCAAGGGAAATTTTGGAATTGTCACATCCATGACACTGGGAGTGGTTCCGCTGGGGGATTTCTACGGCGGGCAACTCGTTTATGCGGAAGATTCCTCTGCCCGGGTGCTGGAACTTTTCCGGCAGTGGGCACCGACGCTGCCGCGGGAGGCTTCAGCGTCGCTGGCATTCATGCACCTTCCCGACCTTCCGTTCCTTCCGGAAGAGGTGCGGGGTACGGCCCCGGTCATCCTGCGCTTCGCGTTCTTTGGGGAAGCACGGGACGCTGATACGCTCCTGGGGCCCATGCGGGAAGTGCAGACCCTGCGGGACACCGCCGGCCCCATGGACTACCGGGACGTCGATGCAGTACACGGCGACCCCACGGATCCCGCTCCCGGCATGGAACGGGGAGTGCTGCTGACGGAGCTCAGCGACGAAGCGGCCGGTGAACTGCTGCAGCAGATTGGCCCGGGTTCCGAGACACCACTGGTCATGGCCGAACTGCGCCTTCTTGGCGGGGCGCTGGGCGAAGCCCCCGCATTCCCGGATGCCGTGTCGGGACGCACTGCCGCCTTCCATCTCTTTATCCTCGGCGTCGCCGGCCAGTCCGACGGCGATCCCGTCCAGGCTGCACTGACAAGGCTGGCTCTCGCGCTGGAGCCCTGGGCAGCCGGCAGTCTGATCAACTTCCACGGCCCGGCGGGGGACGAGACCGACCGTGCCCGGGCCTGGGAACCGGAGATGTACTCCCGGCTCCGGGATGCCAAAGCCGCCTGGGACCCGCAGAACCTCTTCCGCTACGGCCACGCCGTTCCGCCGGTTGGTTTAATGGAGACGGCATCCGGCTAATTTTCGGCCGGTCCGGCGGGGAGAGGCAGGAATTACGGCATGGACTCTCAATCCCGGGTACGTGATGAACTCACAGTGGGGCAGGTCGCTGAGCGAAGCGGCGTCGCCGTCTCCGCCCTGCACTTCTATGAACGCCAGGGCCTGATCCGCAGCCGCCGGACCGGCGGAAACCAGCGTCGTTTCGACCGCTCGGTGCTGCGCCGTGTCGCGGTGATCCGGGCCGCCCAGCGGGCGGGAATCCCGCTCTCCCATATCGCCGCGGTTTTCTCCGAGCTTCCCGACGACGGTGTGCCCGACCAGGATGACTGGCGGCGCATGAGCGCCGTCTGGCGGACCGAACTCGATGACCGGATCCGGCAGCTGGAGGCACTGCGTGACCGGCTCGGAGGATGTATTGGCTGCGGCTGCCTGTCCCTGGCCGAATGCGGTTTCGTGAATCCGGAGGATGCTTCGGGGCTGGAGGCACCGGGAGCGCGGATGCTGGAACCGGGTCTCTGATTTGACCTCAACTATTGTTGAGGTTCTAACGTTGAGGCATGACTTCAACGGCAGTAACCCATCCCCTCGTTGATGACTTCAAAGACGCCTTCCGCGGCCATCCCGCCGGAGTCGCCATTATTACCGCCGAGGGGTCGGAAGGTCCCGTCGGACTGACGGCATCTTCCGTGAGTTCGGTATCCGCCGTTCCGCCGATCGTGGCCTTCTCCCTGGCCTCGGCGCAGGGATCAGCCGGCGTCATCGGGGCTGCGGAAACCGTGGTGGTGCATCTGCTCGGTGCCGACAACGCAGAGCTGGCAGCTGTTTTCGCGTCTGCCGGCTCCGAGAGGTTCGGTCCGGACCGTGCCTGGACTCGTCTTCCCGGGGGAGAACCGCTGCTGCACGGCGTGCCCCGTGCTTTGGTGTGCCGCGTCATGTCACGGATGCAGGCCGGAAGTTCAATCCTGTTAGCCGCCGGCGTGGAGGAGATCGTGACCGGCCCGCCCGCAGCACCCCTGGTTTACCATGACCGCACCTTCCACCATTTGGGTGACCACTCGGCCCTCTAGCTGTTAGCTCTGGCGGAGGTCCCGCCCTGCGGCCCGTGCCAGCGCTTCCGCCACGCGCTCGAGTGCCGGAATCTCCACCCGCCACTGCTGCCAGAAGAGGGGAACATCCAGGACCTGTCCTGGATCGAGAAGTACCAGGGAGCCGTTTTCCACCAACGGGTCGCTCTGGAGGTCCGGAAGCATGCCCCAGCCCAACCCCAGCCGCACCGCCTGCAGGAAGTCTGAGGACGCAGGAACGTAGTGGCGCGGCGGCATGACCCCGGACCCGAATCTCTCCTCCAGGAATCTTTCCTGGAGCGCGTCCTTGCGGTTGAAGACGATCATGGGTGCCAGGGCGGCTGCCTGGGCCGTCCATCCTTGGGGAAACCAGCGGCGGCAGAACGCAGCGCTGGCCATCGGCCGGTACCGCATGACCCCGAGCGGTGTGGCGGAGCAGCCCTGTACGGCCGCCGGGCTGGAGGTCACGGCTCCCATGGCAGTCCCGTTCCGCAGGCTCTCCGCCGAATGGTCCTGGTCCTCCAGCGTGAACTCCAGGCTCACGTCCGGCAGCCCCGCCAAGGCCGGAAGCACCCAGGTCGCCAGCGAGTCGGCATTGACCACCAGCTGCACACTGGGCGGCCGTCCCTGCTCCGCCAGTCCCAGCCGTTCGACGGCGTCGCTCTCCAGGGCGGCGATTTGCCGCGCCAAACGCAGCAGGACGGCGCCGGGCTCCGTGGCCGCCACCGGACGGGTACGGCGGACCAGGATACAGCCGGCCCGCACCTCCAGTGCCTTCACCCGCTGGCTGACGGCGGACGGGGTGAGGTGCAGTGCGGCGGCGGCGGCGTCGAATCCGCCGTGGTCAATGACAGCGCTCAGGGCGCGCAGCTGGTCCGCATTGAAGTCCATGTTTAGAAATACTAATGTTCCGTGAAAATAATTAGCTAGGAAGCGCGTTCGCGGCCCCCTAACGTAGGGAGCATGACCCCCGACCTCGTTTCCCTGCTCACCGGCTTCGGCAGCGGACTGGCACTGATTGTCGCCATTGGCGCGCAGAACGCCTTTGTCCTTCGGCAGGGAATCCGGCGCGAACATCTGCCTGCAGTGCTCGCTGTCTGCATCCTCAGCGATGCCGTCCTGATCCTCGCCGGAACAGCAGGCATCGGCAGGCTGACCGAATCTGCCCCCTTCCTGGTGGAGGTGCTGCGCTGGGCGGGAGCAGCATTTCTCCTGGTTTACGCAGGACTGTCCCTTCGGCGGGCTATCCGGCCTTCAGCGCTGCATGCAGCTGGATCAGGGAGCGGATCGATGGCGGCGGCTGTCCTCACATGCCTGAGCCTCACATGGCTCAATCCGCACGTGTACCTGGACACGGTGGTCCTGCTCGGTTCGCTTGCAGCCACCCACGGAGCGGACGGCCGCTGGATCTTTGCGGCCGGCGCCGTGACGGCCAGTGCCGTGTGGTTTACCGCCCTGGGTTTTGGGGCCCGGCTCCTGGCGCCGGTGTTCGCCCGGCCCAGGGCATGGCGGGTGCTCGACCTGGGGATCGCCGTCTTCATGGCCGTACTTGCCTTCAGTCTTCTCCGGACCCCTGTGTAGGCACAGAAGGCCTGCTTAGGCGGAGCCCGCCCGTACCTGTGCGTCAATCAGGATTTCCGCGGCCCGGCGTGCCTGGTGGGCCGGTTCTGCGGATCCGCAAATCGCCGCCGTCGTCTGTGCTCCCTCGGCGAGCAGGGCCAGCTGGGGGCCGAGCCCCGGATCCCCGCCGGCTGCCGCAACCAGTTCGTCCATTACGCGCTGGAAAGACTCCTTATGGGCCCGCGTACGCTGTGCCACGTCGGGGGACTGGCTTCCCAGTTCGCCAAAGGTGTTGATGAAGGCGCAGCCGCGGAAAGATTCCTCCGCGAACCAGCCGGCAAGGTAGTCGTAGACGGCCAGCAGCTTCTGCCGCGGTTCCGCTGCTTCTTCGATCCTGGCCTGCAACCCGGTAGTCCAGGTGGTATGGCGCCGGTCCAGCACGGCGAATAGTATGGCCTGCTTAGACGGGAACAGGGTATAGAGCTTCTTCAGCGGGAGGCCGACCTCGCGCCGAAGTTGAGCCATGCCGACAGCCTGGACGCCGCGCTCATAAAAAAGGCGGTCCGCGACGTCGATCACGTGTCCACGTTCGTCCGCTAAGTTCATAGACTCCATTGTACTTCTCTGAGAACGATCGTTCCCTAGAGTGGTCACCGAATGGAGAATGATGAATCTCACCGCTTCACGAGGAGGAACAAGAATGGGACGCATCAGTGTTGGTACGGAAAACAGCACCCCGATAGACCTCTATTACGAGGACCACGGCTCCGGGCAGCCGGTTGTCCTCATCCACGGCTACCCGCTGGACGGGTCCTCCTGGGAGAAGCAGACCGCTGCACTGCTGGCGGCGGGCTACCGGGTGATCACGTACGACCGCCGCGGTTTCGGCCGATCAGGGAAGCCGGCCACGGGCTACGACTATGACACCTTCGCAGCGGACCTCAACTCCGTGCTCAACACCCTGGACCTCCAGGACGCCGTACTGGTCGGCTTCTCCATGGGTACCGGGGAAGTCGGCCGCTACCTCGGTACTTACGGTTCCGGCCGCGTCGCCAAGGCCGTGTTCCTGGGCTCGCTGGAACCGTATCTGCTGAAGACGGACGACAATCCGGAAGGTGTCCCGCAGGAGGTCTTCGACGGGCAGCTGGAGGCCGTCACTGCGGACCGGTATGCCTTCTTTACCGAGTTCTTCAAGAACTTCTACAACGCCGATGAACTGCTGGGCACTTCGCGGCTTAGCCAGGAGGTCATGGACGCCGGGTGGAACCTGGCCTCCAGCGCCAGTCCCGTCGCGTCAATTGCGGCACAGCCCACCTGGCTGACCGACTTCCGCCAGGACATTCCCAAGATCGACGTTCCCGCCCTGATCGTCCACGGCACAGCGGACAACATCCTGCCTATTGACGCAACGGGGCGGCGTTTCGCCAAGGCCCTGCCTTCGGCCGAGTACATCGAGATTGAGGGAGCGCCCCACGGCCTTCTGTGGACTCACGCAGACGATGTCAACGATGCACTGCTGAAGTTCCTGGCGCAGTAGTCCCAAGTCCCCGGCCCGACTGCCGCAGGGATGGACTACAGTGTGCTCCATCAATGGGGGAGGGCCGGGGAAAGCGGCAGGGCCGGCGGCCAGGACGCGGCCGCCGGCTTCCCCCCCCCCGGACAAGCTAAGGGGACACTGCCCATGACCAGCAGGCAGAGCGACTTCGATCCGCGTTATGACGCCGCCTTCCAGCGTGGAGGCGGGGACGGCGGGACAGGCATCCAGCGGTTTACCGCCGAGGCTCCCCAAGTTGTGGAGATCAGCGACGTCCCGGCAGTATCGCACCCCACCAGCGCTCCTCCGCAAGTCTGGGTGGAACTTGAGCGGCGCCAGCGCAAATACCGTCTCGCGGCCTGGGGCCTCGCGGGCGGGCTGGTGGTGCTGGGCCTCTTTGGGCTGTTCGCGGACCTCATCGTCCCGCCGGAACCGGCAGAGCCGCAGATGAACTACAGCGGGTATATGAACGAACCGTGGACCATGAGGCTCCGCTATGCGGCACCGAACCTGATTATGCTGGGGGTAATAACCGCCATCGTCCAGGTCGTCATCGAACAGATGCAGGCTTTCCGGATGCGGATGGGCCGATGAAGGCCCAAGCCGGGCATGGCAAGCCAAGCGAGGAGAATCAATGAGCGGGAAAAAGTCTTTCCAGGACCTGACGTCCGACCAGAAAAAGGGTCTCGGGATCCTCTCGAGCATCCAGTTCCTGCTGGCAGGCGCCGCGCTCGTGGACATCTGGCGCCGTCCGGGCAGTGAAATCAACGGTCCCAAAGCTGCCTGGAGCGCAGCCTGTGCCGTGAACTTTATTGGCCCGATCGCCTACTTCGTGTTCGGGCGCCGCCGGAACTAGCTCTTCGCCTGCGTGGAATATTCCGTCCACGGAACATTCCAGTCCCCGTAGCCGTCCCACATGGCTGCGGGGCCAACGCCGGTGTTCAATACCTGCACCAGGTCCCCCGGTTCGAAGGTGTCGTAGAAGTACTTCGCCCCTTCAGGTGACATGCCGATGCAGCCGTGGGAGACGTTGATGACGCCGAGTGCGCCCATGGCCCCGGGCAGCGCCTGATGGACAAAGACGCCGCTGTTGGTCAGGCGGCTTGCCCAGGATGCGTCGAACGGTTCGTAGTAGGCGGGGTCTCCCGGCTTCAGCCCAATGCTCTCGGCCCGGAACGGCAGCGTCGAATGCTGGGACATGACCACCTGGTAGCCGCTGGGGGAAGGCCATTCCGAGTCGCCCAGGGTTACGGGGAACGAACGGGTGAGCTGCCCGTCAATAAAGACCTGCATGGTCTTGGTCAGGTTATCCACGACGGCAACGCGGCTGTTATGGACCTGGAAGGTCCGCTTTTCGTTGAAGTTGCCGATCATCGAGTTTCCGAAATCCACACCGAACAGCTTCATGTCCACGGTCACGGTGGAGTTTGGTTCCCAGAATGTTTCCGGCCGGTAGCGTGCCTTGTTATCCGAAATCCAATAGAAGGCGCCAACCTGCCCGCTGGTGCTGGTGACCGTGATGGCAGCTTCGACGGCTTCCTTATTCAGCACAGGTTCACTGAAATTGATCTCGATCGGATGCCCGACGCCGACGACGGACTGGTCCAGCGGACCCATAAAGGCGTTGGCTTCATTCGGCGGGGTGACGGTGTGAAAGGCCTGCGATGAAGTCTTCGTCTCGCCGTTGGAATCCGCCAGCGTGAACGTGAAGGTGTACCGGGTGTTGAAAGCCAGGGGCTCTGATGCTGCCCATTCTGTCCGGTTCCCGGCGAATTCGCCGGCAACGTCCTCACCGCCGGCTTCCGGGGCAAGGCTCACGGATTCGATGGTGCCGTGCTGGACCTTCAAGGTGGGGACCGTTATCGGATTGACCTCGACTGCGGCATCTGCGGGTTCGGCGGTGAATTCAACCGGGATGGCAGGTTCGGCCGGCTTACTGGGCGACGGAGTGGACCCAGGTGCCTGCGCGGTGGTTCCGCCGTCGAACGCGCCGGTGGCAGCTGCCACGCCGGCGGCGCCGCCGATGACCAGGACCCCGGCCGCAGCGGCCAGGATCCACCGCTTACGGCTGCTCTTTTCCTGCAATGTTCAATCCCCTTGGTTCTGTTTGGCTGAAGTCATACTACGTGAGCGAGACTGTTCGGCGGCATGGCTGCGTCATCCCCGGACCTCGCCGGCCGTTTCCCCGGACAGTGCGTGGGCCACCAGCGGTCCCAGGGACACAGCACCGGCAGCGGACAGATGGTAGGCATCGGCGTAGAGCGGTGTGCTGCCCACGAAGGAGGGGCAGCGTCCGTCAACGCAGAACCACGCGGTGGTGTCTATCCACCGAACGTCGGGGTTTCCGGCCGTGGCGGCGCGGGCTTCGAGCGCCGCCCGGTCACCGTGTCCTTCCGGAAGGGCCTGCTCGCAGTCCTTCGGGCTGCTGAACCTGGTGGCGCACTGTGCCGGATCCTTTGCTTCCGGCGGTGCCCCCAGGACCAGGGTCCGTTGCGCCTTTGACGCCAGCCGCTCATGGATTCGCTGCGTTCCGCTCTCCCACTCGGCGTCGGCGGCTTTCCCGGTGGCGCCGCTGGAGAGCGCCGGGTCGTAGCGGAACGATGCCATGAGCAGCACCTCCGGGCTCAGCTCGCCGATTCTCTGGACTGCCCAGTCCCGGAAGACCGGGCACTCGGGATAGGGGGCGCCGCCGATCCGCGTTTGGGCAACCTCGGCCGGAGTGCAGCCCGCAGCGGTGTAGACGTGGATCCGCCATTGTCCGGGGTCAAGGACAGCCCTCAGCGCGGGAAGATAGGCCATCGCCACCGAGTCCCCGTACAGGACAAGGTCCCGGGATGCGCCGGGGTCCCCGTAGACGCAGTGCGCCGTGTTGGCGACGGGATCCGGGTTCCTGGCCTCATTGCTGCCAAGGCAGCCGTCCTGGATCCACTCAACCGGTTTCGCGTTGCGCCCGCCCTCGGTGAAGGATGCAGGATCCGGTGAGAGGGCCGGCCATTCCGGGCTCTGAAGGGCTGCGCGCAGGGCCGCGGTGTGGGCCGTCAGGGGATCCTGGGGTGCGGGGACGGTTTCGCCGGGAGTCTCCGCGGGAACGGGGGACTCCACGCTGGACGGCGCCGGAATCGGTAGGGGCCGCTGCAGTGTTTCTGCCGCTGCCGGCGGCAGGCTGTCCTGCAGGGCAGTATCGATGGCGACCGCCGCCAGACCCGATGCCAGCAGGCCCGTTGCGGCGGCCATGGCGGCCAGCCGGGCCGGACGCGGTGCCGTGGCCGGCTGGAAGTAGCGCCGGCCCCGTTCACGCGCGGTGTACCGGGGCATCAGCCAGCGCGAGTGCCGGACGGGATCCTCTAGGAAGTGGAAGGAGAGACTGGCCAGCAGCAGCGACACCAGGAGGGCGGGCAGGGCAGGGGATTCCGGAAAGAGGGCGGTGAAGAAGACGATGACCGGGAAATGCCAGAGGTAGAGGGAATAGGAAATGCGTCCAACGTAGCGGCTGGCAGGATTCGTCAGGGGCCACATGATCCGGTTGTAGCCGTGCCCCGGGACACCCGTTCCGGCCGCGATGAGCAGGACGGTGGAGGCTACGGGAAGCAGTGCCCAGGGGCCGGGGAAAGTGCTTTGCGACGACAGGACAGCGAAGGACAGGGCGAGGCCGCCCAGTCCAATCCATCCGGCAACTGCCCGGAAGAGACCCGGCAGGCGGACAAGCCACGGTGCCGCGACCGCCAGCATGGCTCCGGCACCGAGTTCCCAGGCCCTGCTGAGGGTGGAGAAATACGCCGTCGTGGGCCGGTGCACGGTTTCCCACAGGGCAAAGACGAAGGTGAGCGCGCAGAAACCGGCGATCAGGGCGAGCAGCAGCACACGCATTCCGCGGTCGGTGCAGCGCAGCACCGCGGCCAGGGCGATGCCTGACATCAGCAGCCAGGGCCAGGCAAGGTAGAACTGTTCCTCAACGCCGAGGGACCAGAAATGCTGCAGCGGGGAAACTGCCGCTCCGGCGTTCAGATAGTCCGTCCCGGACGCCGCAAAGCGCCAGTTGCCCAGGAAGAAGAAGGACCATACGGCGTCTTCGAGGATCGCCGCCGCGCGTCCGGGCCCAAAAACCACGAAGGCGGCCGTGACAGTGGTTGCGAGGACGGCCACCGCGGCGGGAACCAGCCTGCGGATCCGGCGGCGGTAGAAATCGCCGAGGGAGAGCCTCTCCGGAGAGGTAATATCGCGCACCAGGATGGTGGTGATGAGGAAACCCGAAATGACAAAGAAGACGTCCACGCCGGCATAGCCGCCTGCCGGCCACGCATACAGGTGGTTTCCGAGCACGGCAGCCACCGCGACGGCGCGCAGGCCCTCGATGTCATACCGGAAGGCAGGGGCCGACCGTTGCTGCCGCGCCTGTGCACGGGTGGACGGTGGCAGGGACACGTTGGACGCTTTCGGCAGGGGAGCGGGATTGGAACGAATCTAGCCCGCTGACCTGCTGCGCAGCCAATCCCCGCGCGGAGCAGGGAAAACTGGAATCAAACCTTGACAAAGGGCCGGGGTAAAGCTTTACCCCAGTTCCGCCAGCCTGGCCGCCTGGCGGGTAATGTTCTTCGCCATGGATGGGAAGATCAACCCGTGGAAGGGATAGATCAGCCACCAGTACAGCCGTCCCAGAAGCCCCCGCGGAAAGTAGATGGCGCGCTGGCTGTAGACGCTGCCGCCGCCGTCGGGATCCACCCGAAGCTCCAGCCAGGCTTTGCCGGGGACCCGCATTTCCGCCCGCAGCCGCAGCAGCGTCCCGCGTTCGAGGAACTCCACCCGCCACCAGTCCACGACGTCGCCGGTAAAGAGTGTGGCCGGGTTCCGCCTTCCGCGGCTCAGCCCGGCACCGCCCACGGTTTTGTCCAGGACGCCGCGGATGGCCCAGGCCATGGGAAGGGAGTACCAGCCGTTGTTGCCGCCGATGCCTTCGATCACTTTCCATACGTGGCTGGAGTCAACGTCGGAGCGGCGACGGCGCTGGTCCACGTAGACCGTCTGGCCGGCCCAGTCGGGGTCTGACGGAAGGGGCTCCGACGCGAGGTCGGCCGCGCTGGAGGCGCTGGCCCACGTGGTCTCCACCTCGTTGCGTGCCTCTCTGCCCAGCGCCCGGGTGACGGCGTCGTGGTAGTTCGTCAGTCCGTTCTGCGGTTCCGAGATGTAGCCGTTGATGTCCCGTTCCTTCGCCACGGCATCGTGCTGGAGGGATTCAACCAGGGGCCGGGACATGGAGAGCGGGATGGGCGTTACCAGTGCCACCCACAGGCCGGCCAGCTTGGGTGCCGGGATGGGCAGGGCATAAATCCGCCGCCGGGGCAGTCCTGCCACCTCCGCATAGCCGTTCATGATGTCGGCGTACTCCAGGACGTCGCCGGAGCCGAGGTCGAAGGTGCGGTTCAGGTTTTCGGGCAGGTCGACGGCGCGGGTCAGGTAGTGCAGGACGTCCCGTACGGCGATCGGCTCGATTTTCCGGCGCACCCAGCTCGGAGCGGGCATGACGGGCAGGGTCTCGGTCAGGTGCCGGATCATTTCAAACGACGCCGAGCCGGAACCGATCACCACCCCGGCCTGGAACACCACTGCGGGAACGGCCCCTCTGAGCAGGATCTCGCCGACGGCGGTCCTTGACGCCATGTGGGGTGAGAGCTCACCCTCGGAGGGATGCAGGCCGCCCAGGTACACGATCCGCTTGACGCCGGCGGTCTCAGCGGCTTGTGCCACGATGGTGGCGATGTTCTCTTCCTGCGCGGCGAACCCTTTGCCCGAGGCCATGGAATGGACCAGGAAATACACCGTGTCGATGTCTTGGAACGCGGAGTTGACGGAGTCCGCATCCGACAGGTCGCCCTGGACGATCTCGACGTCGTCGTGCCACGGGACATCGTTCAGCTTGTCGGGTGAGCGGACCAGCACCCGCACGTCGTGCCCGTCCGCGAGGAGCAGCGGCACCAGCCGCCCGCCGATGTAGCCGGTTGCTCCAGTGACCAGGACCCGCTGCGTGTCAGTCATTTCCCCAACATACACACGATGCCTGCGTGCCGGAGGTCCCTGCGCGAACCCGTCCCAAAAGCCCCGCAACATTTTGTAAGCATGCTGATGGCTACTGGAAATCGGCTGCTAATCCCGGTAAGACTAGGGGGCATGGCAACTACGGGAACGGCCCCGAAGCAGCGGGAAACAGTCAACGTGGACGGACACCGCCTGCGCCTGACCTCGCTCGACAAGGTGCTCTACCCCGAAACCGGTACCACCAAAGCGGATGTGCTGTCCTACTATGCCGCCATTGCGGACACCCTGATTCCGTACGCCCGCAACCGGCCCGCCACCCGCAAGCGCTGGGTCAACGGCGTCGGAACTCCGCAGAAGCCCGGGCAGGTCTTCTTCCAGAAGAACATCGACGACTCCGCGCCCAGTTGGGTGAAGCGCAACGCCATTGAGCACAAGGAGAGCACGAACGTCTATCCGCTGGTCAATGACCTGGCCACGCTGACCTGGCTGGCCCAGCTGGCTGCCCTGGAAATCCACGTCCCGCAGTGGCAGTTCGGGCCGCGGGGAGGAAAGCAGAATCCGGACCGGCTGGTCCTGGACCTGGATCCCGGGGAAGGCGCCTCGCTGGCGCAGTGCGCCGAGGTAGCCCGCCTGGCCCGGGGCATCCTCACCGACATGGGGCTCGACGCCCGCCCGGTCACCAGCGGTTCCAAGGGCATCCACCTTTACGCTGCCCTGGATCAAAAGCAGACGTCGGATGAGGTGAGCGCCGTCGCGCATGAATTGGCGCGGGCGCTGGAAGCTGACCACCCGGACCTGGTGGTGAGCGACATGAAGAAGACGCTGCGCAAGGGCAAGGTGCTGGTGGATTGGAGCCAGAACAACGCCAACAAGACCACCATTTGCCCGTACTCGCTGCGCGGACGGTTCCGCCCGACGGTCGCCGCGCCGCGGACCTGGGCGGAACTGGAGGACCCCGACCTGGCGCAGCTGGACTATGAGCAGGTCCTGGAGCGGGTGGACACCCTGGGGGATCCGCTGGCCGGAATGCACTCCGGACAGGCGGATGCCGGCGACCTTGACGCGTCGACGGCACCGGACAGGCTCCACAAGTACCGCAGCATGCGCGATGCCGCAAAGACACCGGAGCCCGTTCCGGAAGAAGCGCCCAAGGCCGTGGAGGGCGACGGCAACAGCTTCGTCATCCAGGAGCACCACGCCAGGCGGCTGCACTGGGACTTCCGGCTGGAGCGCGACGGCGTCCTGGTCTCCTGGGCAGTTCCCAAAGGCCCGCCCACTACGCCGAACAGAAACCACCTGGCGGTGCAGACAGAGGACCATCCGCTGGATTACGGCGGCTTCTCAGGCACCATTCCCAAGGGTGAATACGGTGCCGGTGAAGTGACGATCTGGGACCACGGCACCTATGACACGGAAAAATGGCGCCCGGACAAGGAAGTCATTGTCACCGTGCACGGCCAGCCCGACGGCGGCCTGGCCCGGGACGGTGCGGCGGACCGGCGATTTGCCTTCATCCATACCGGCGGCGAGGACGGCAAGAACAATTGGCTCCTGCACCTGATGAAGGACCAGCGCCCGGCGGAAGCTCCGGAGACAGGAGGGGGCTCGGAGTCTGCGGCCAAGCGGACCCCGTCCACGAAACGCGCCACGTCCACTCCGAACCCTGCAGAGGCAGTGAAGACCGCGGCCAAAGCCCGGCCGGACCCGCTGCCGCTTCCGGACGCTTCGGCGGTCAGGCAGGACATCAAGGACTCCGGCATGCCGTCCCTGAAACCCATGCTCGCCACGCTGGGTTCCAAGGCGGATATCAACGACGACGCCGACTGGGCGTTCGAGATGAAGTGGGACGGTGTGCGGGCGATCGCCGAAGTGACCCCGGAGGGCACCCGGCTGATCAGCCGCAACGGCAATGACATGACCGTGGCGTACCCCGAACTGCAGGAACTGGGCCGCTCGCTGAACGGTGAGCGGGCGGTGCTGGACGGGGAGATCGTGGCACTGAACAAGGCAGGACGCCCGGACTTCGGCCTGCTCCAGCCGCGCATGCACCTGACCCGTGCCCGCGACGCGGAAGCCGCGGCAGCCAAGACTCCGGTGCAGTTCATGATCTTCGACCTGCTCTGGCTGGACGGGAACTCCCTGCTGGAGCTCAGCTGGGAACAGCGCCGCGAAATCCTGGAACAGGCCGTGGAATCCAGCGACGACGGCGGGCATATCCAGGTTCCGCCCGCCCTGGACCTGGGCATGGAGGACGCCGTCGAGGCCAGCAAGGAACTGGGGCTTGAGGGCGTCATGGCCAAGCGCCGTTCAGCGGACTACTCAGCCGGCATCCGGTCGCGCAGCTGGATCAAGCTGAAGAACCAGTTCAGCCAGGAAGTAGTCATAGTGGGCTGGCGGCCGGGCCAGGGCAACCGGGCCAACAAAGTCGGGTCCCTGCTGGTGGCAGTGCCGGACGGAACCGAGCTGCAGTACATCGGCCGGGTCGGCTCCGGGCTGAGCGAGAAGGACCTCGCCCTGGTGGGCTCCCGGCTGAAGAAACTCTCCCGCAAGACCGCTCCGCTGGACGACGTGCCCCGGGCCGACGCCTCCGACGCGCACTGGGTCCGCCCGGTCCTGGTGGGTGAGGTGACCTACGCGGAGCGGACGGGCACCGGCAAGCTCCGGCACCCGGTGTGGCGCGGGCTGCGGCCGGACAAACGGCCCTCCGACGTCGTACCGGAAATTCCCGCACCGTCCTAGGGCAACCGCCTGGGACAGCCAAGAACGTCCACCACCCCAACCGGGAGGAACGCAGCAATGACCGATACCCGAACCCCTGAAGATCGACTGCCCGGAACGGCACTGCCGCCCCAGGACCAGCTGCAGGCGGTGGATGCGTGGTGGCGGGCGGCCAACTACCTCTCCGCCGGCCAAATCTACCTGCGGGACAATCCGTTGCTGCGCCGGCCGCTTGAACCCGGCGATGTGAAGGCCCGCCTGCTGGGACACTGGGGAACCACCCCCGGCCTGAACTTCATCTACGCGCACCTGAACCGGCTGATCAATGAGACCGGCCAGCAGTTCCTGTTCATTACCGGCCCGGGCCACGGCGGCCCGGCCAATGTTGCGAACGCCTGGCTGGAAGGGACCTACTCGGAGATCTACAGCCACGTCGGCGAGGACGAGGACGGGCTGCATACGCTGTTCAAGCAGTTCTCCTATCCCGGTGGTGTGCCCAGCCATGCGGCGCCGGAAACGCCCGGGTCCATCCATGAGGGCGGCGAGCTGGGCTACTCGCTGGCGCACGCCTATGGCGCCGTCTTCGACAACCCGGACCTGGTGGCGGCCACGGTCATTGGAGACGGCGAGGCCGAGACCGGTCCGCTGGCCGCGTCCTGGCATTCCAACAGCTTCCTGGACCCAGCCGCGGACGGAGCGGTCCTGCCGATCCTGCACCTGAACGGCTACAAAATCGCGAACCCCACCGTGCTCTCCCGGATGCCCGAATCCCAGCTGGTGAAGCTGCTCGAAGGCTACGGCTACCGCCCGCACTTCGTGACCGTGACGGACCCGGACGCCATAATGACCGCGCATGAGGACTTCGCCGCGGCGCTGCGCACCTGCCTGTCAGAGATCCACGCGATCCAGGAGCCGTACCGGTCCGGCGAGAAGCAGGCCGTTCCGGCCGACGCTCCGGTTGCCGGCGACGTCGACCCCCACGCCCCGCGCTGGCCCATGATTGTTCTCCGTTCCCCCAAGGGCTGGACCGGCCCGCGGGAAGTGGACGGCAAACCCGTGGAAGGGACCTGGCGGGCGCACCAGGTGCCGCTGTCCGAGGTACACGACAACCCGGAACACCTCACCCAGCTTCAGGACTGGCTGCAGTCCTACCGTCCGGAGGAACTGTTCGACGGCGACGGCCGCCTACGCGGCGAAATCGCGGCCCTGGCCCCGGCCGGCAACCTGCGCATGAGCGCCACTCCGTATGCGAACGGCGGCCGTCTGCTCCAGGACCTGCGCCTGCCCGCCTACGCGGACTTCGCCGTCGCGATTGAGGAGCCGGGCGGGGAACGCGTGAGCCCCATGCTGAACCTCGGAAAGTACCTGGCAGAGATCATCCGGCTAAACCCGGAGAACTTCCGGATCTTTGGCCCGGATGAGACGGCCTCCAACCGGCTGCAGGAGGTTTACGGGGTCACGGACAAGGTGTGGCAGCAGCGGATCGAGGCTGTGGACGAACATCTGGCCCGCAGCGGCCGGGTGGTGGAGGTGCTCAGCGAACACCTCTGCGAGGGTTGGCTGGAAGGCTATCTGCTCACCGGCCGGCATGGCGTTTTTAACTGCTACGAAGCCTTCGTCCACATTGTCGATTCGATGTTCAACCAGCACGCCAAGTGGCTGAAGGTCAGCAGGGAGCTGCCCTGGCGGCAGCCCATCGCGTCACTGAACTACCTGCTCTCCAGCCATGTCTGGCAGCAGGACCACAACGGGTTCTCGCATCAGGATCCGGGGTTCATCGACCACGTGGTGAACAAGAAAGCCGACGTGATCCGGGTGTACCTGCCGCCGGATGCCAACACGCTGCTGGCCGTCACGCAGCACATCCTCGGGACACGGGACCGGGTGAACGTGGTGGTCTCCGGCAAGCAGCCGGCGCCCGTGTGGCTGGATCCGGAAGAGGCCAAGCTGCACGTCAAACGCGGTATCGGCGTCTGGGACTTCGCCGGCAGCGAAGATGAGTCCCCCGGCGTGAAGCCGGATCCCGACGTCGTCATGGGCTGTGCAGGGGACGTGCCCACGCTGGAGATCATCGCTGCCGCCGCACTGCTGAAGGAACGGCTGCCGCAGCTGCGGATCCGCGTGGTGAACGTAGTGGACCTGATGCGGCTGCAGGATTCCACCGAGCATCCGCACGGGCTCTCCGACCGGGACTTCGACACCCTGTTCACGAAGGACAGGCCTGTGGTTTTCGCCTATCACGGCTATCCGTGGCTGATTCACCGCCTGACGTACCGCCGCACCAACCATTCCAACCTGCACGTGCGCGGCTACAAGGAAGAGGGCACCACCACCACGCCGTTCGACATGGCAATGCTGAACCAGATTGACCGGTTCCAGCTGGCCATCGACGTGCTGGACCGCGTACCGTCGCTGGGGTCCACCCAGGCCGGCTTCCGGCAGTGGCTGCAGGACGAGCGGCAGCGGTGCCGCCAGTACACCCGGGACGAGGGGCAGGACCCGCCGTTCATCAGCGGCTGGACGCTCGAAGAGGCCCAGCGTTCAACGCAAGACTAGATTTCCCGCGGGCTACCGCCCGCCGGGATGGCATGATCCGTCTACACGAAGGAGCACTATGTCCAACGAACAGTCGACCATTTCCGTATCCCGCGTCATCGACGCACCGGCAGGGGACATCTTCCACCTGCTCTCCAACCCTGAGCGGCACCACGAGCTGGACGGTTCGGGCATGGTGGTTTCGGATGAGAAGACCGACCGCATCGCCAAGGTCGGCGATGTGTTCACCATGAACATGAACAACTCCAAGATGGGTGAGTACAAGACGGACAACCACGTCACAGGCTTCGACCACAACAAGCTCCTGGCCTGGAAGACCGCCGTCGCGGGCACGGAGCCCGCTGGTTGGGAATGGATGTGGGAGCTGGCTTCCATGGGTCCGGATTCCACCGAAGTGACCCTGACCTATGACTGGAGCAAGGTCACGGACAAGGAGACCCTGAAAAAGGTGTCCTTCCCGATGGTCAGCAAGGAAGAGCTGGAAGCCTCGCTGAACAAGCTCGCGGCTGCGGTTTCCGGCTCCTAACCCCCGCCGAGAGGCCAGTTACGGCTCTTATGAGGCGTGAAACGAGCCGTAACTGGCCTCTCGAATGACGACGGCGGCCGGTTCCCTTTCCGGAGAAGGGAGCCGGCCGCCGCCGTTGTGTTTGGTGCGGTTTAGCCCGCGGACCAGCCGCCGTCAGAGGGCAGGATGGCGCCGTTGATGTTCACGGAGTCATCGCTGAGCAGGAACGTGATGGAGGCTGCCAGGTCCTCGGCGGAGGCCAGGCCGGGAATCATCACGCGGGCCGGCGTCAGGCGGGCCTCGCCGTACTCGGAGGTCTTGCCGCCCATCGGAATGCCGGTGGCAACGCCGCCCGGAGCAACCGCGTTGATGCGTATTCCTTCCTTGGCATACATGAAGGCGGCGCTCTTGGTGATGCCAACAACTGCGTGCTTGGAGGCCGTGTAAGCCACACCCGAGGCGGAACCGCGCAGGCCTGCTTCGGAGGTGACGTTCACGATCGTGCCCTTGCGGGCCTCCAGCATGCCGGGAAGCACGGCGCGGGTCAGGCGCACCAGGCCGTCCACATTCACGGCAAAGATCTTCTGCCACATGGCGTCGGAGACCTCGTGCAGGGGGCTGAAGTCGTCATTGATGCCGGCGACGTTGGCCAGGCCGTCGACCTGTCCGCCGGCTGCAGCGATGATCCGGTCCACGGCGTCGAGGTCCGTGAGGTCGGCGGCTACCGGGACAATGGCGTCACCAAGTTCTTCGGCCAGTTCCTTGATCTTCGTTTCGGCGATGTCCACGGCAATCACCCTGCCGCCTTCGCGGGCGATCCGGGACGCGGTCGCCCGGCCGATGCCGGAGCCGGCGCCGGTGACGATCACGGTCTTGTTCTCGAAGCGGCCCGGAACGGTGGGAAGCGCAGTCTCTTCGAGCTCCGGCATGACGCCGCCATTGGCCGCCTTCACCATTTCATCGACCGCTGCCTGGGGCATCTGGCCCTGGCTCAGGTCCACGAGCTGCTGGAGCTTCAGTGCCTTGGCCGGGCCGAGGGAAGCTTCGTCGCTTCCGGTCTGGGCCAGGAAGCCGCGCAGGACCGGGCCGCCCACGGGGTGGTTGAGCCATTCCTCGATCGTGTTGCGGGCTGTTAGGGGTGTAGTGGACATAGAGGGTAGTCCTTTCGTCGGTGCGGCCGGGGTACAGGCCGCACGTGGTTACACGTGTAAGTAACGCGTGTAAGGTCAGATTAGCTCAATACCGGGGCCCCATCGCAAGAACCGCGGGATCCCGGTCCGTGAAACGAAAGGCTGGGCGCTCAATGGCATCACGGGTGACGTCGGAGGACGTGGCACGGGTTGCAGGGGTCTCCCGGGCCACCGTCAGCTACGTCCTCAACGGACGTTCCGGGCAGAGCATCTCGGAGGCTACCCGAGAACGCGTCCTTGCTGCCGCACAGGAGCTGGGATACTCACCGTCGACGGCTGCCCGCACGCTCCGCCGCGGGCGCAGCGACCTGGTTCTGATGCTGCTGCCGCCCGAACCCCTGGGACGTGCCCTCGCGATGGTGCTGGACAGCGCCTCGGAATATGTTGAACAGGCCGGTCTGCGCCTCATTGCGCACCGGCTGCCCGACGGAGGTGCGGCCGCCCCGCTGGTCCGGTCACTCGTTCCCGCGGCGCTGATTGTGGCGACACCCTTGAATGCCGAGGACCTGGATTCGCTGCAGGCCAGCGGTGTGCCCATGGCGTCGCTGCAGCAGGACCACGCGGATCCGCTGGGAGCGGACCTGGGGATCGGCGCCATGCAGGTGCAGTACCTGTCCTCCGCCGGACACCGCCGCATTGGCGTTGCCCTGCCGGCCGGCCCCGGCTACCAGTGGCGCGCGGACGCCCGGCTGGCGGCCATCCAGGAGGCCTGCTCCCGAAATGGTTTGCTGCCGCCTGCCGTCGAGCGGATTGGCCTTGATCCGGCGGCTGCAGCCGCGGCCATTGGCCGGTGGCGCCAGGCAGGCATACCCGTGACCGGGGTCTGTGCCTTTGACGATGAATACGCGTTTGCGCTGTTGGCTGGACTGTCCATGCTCAACCTGTCTGCGCCGTCGGACCTGGCTGTGGTCGGTGCAGAGGACATTCCGCTCGCCCGGCTGGCTATCCCCCCGCTGACCACCGTCAGCGTGCATGCACGCAGGATCGGGGTCCTCTTTGCGCAGTTGGCAACTGCGTCGCTGGTGCCCACCGATAGTTCCGCCGGCCTCACAGCGGAACCGGCGGAGAGCCTGCCCCCCGTGACCCTGGTCCTCCGCTCTTCCGCGTAGGAGTCGGCTCCGGTTGGCAGGAAACCGGCGGGTTCGCAGTTCTGCTGCCGGTTACAACCGGCAGCAGAACCTGCAAACGGCAGCAGGCCTTAGTTCTCCCGCGCGCGGTAGAGCTGCATCTGCCGGTAGCGCCGGCCCAGGGATTCACGCCTCGGCTGGGACGGAGCGTCCTCCGGCTCGGCCGTCAGGTCGATGTGCTTCTTGCCGAACCTCCAGAGCAGAAGGTCGTCCAGCAGGCGGTCCGGTCCCGGAGAGTAGCGGTGGTCCAAGGCCGCGCGGACCTTGGTGATGGCCTCGGCCTGGAGCAGCCCGGCCAGGTCCATGGTGGTTTTCAGGCCATGCGCCGCCAGCAGTTCCGCGGCCCAGCCCCAGTCGTCACCGGCCTTGCGGTTCACATGGGGCAGCAGGGTCATCCAGACATGCCGGATCCGGTTGGGAGTCAGCGGCGCCGCCCCCTCACCCTCGTCGTCCCAGAAACCAGTGACCGCCTCATAGCGTTCGTGCAGCTCAGCGAACTCGTTCTCCACAGTCTCCAGCATGGCGGCCGTGGCAATGAACTGCCGGTCGAAGTACGGGCTCCAGGCCCGCGGATCCCCGGCTTTGAACCGGATGTCGTGCTCAATTTCAGACCACGCATGAGCGAGCACAGTGCGGATCTGCACCTCGAAAAGGTAACTGCCGTTGGGTTTTTGCGCCGGTTCGAGCAGGCGGTGGAACTTGCGCACCGTCTCGTTCTGGATGGTGCGCAGGATCAGGTGCCGGCTGGAGTAGCCGTAGGTTCCGGACTCGATCGAGCCGATGTCTTTCTCCCGGTCCCCCCGGCAGTCGAACTCGGCCCGCTGGCGTTTGATCAGGTTCGCTGCCTCATCCACCTCGTGCGGCAGGGTCATGATGACGCGCACGCCTACCAAGTCGGTCAGGTTCCGCAGCGGATCCGGGAAAAGCAGGCTCGGCACTTCGTCCGGGTTCTCGGAGGGCAGCGTGCGGGAGGCCTTGTCCCGGAACGACTCCACCGATTTGGTCCGGGAAGCGATGAACAGCGGCTTCACCGGGGTGTCCTCGAACACGGCCCGCAGGCTGGCTTCCATTTCCGCCGTCACGGATTCCAGTGCCGGGCGCACCCGGGCATACTCGTCCGTGCTGGCCTGGACCACCGGGCGCAGCCGGTCATCCAGGGTGTCCCACGCGCTCACTTCTGTCCTTTCGCAGTTTCTGCCAGCCTAGGGCACGCCGCAGACACTGGACGGTCCGGCGGCGGTTAGGCTCATCTCCAGATTAGGACGACGGCGGCCCGCCGCGTGCAGGCAGCCGCAGGCACCTCTCCCTGACGAAGGACCATCCATGCCACAGCGGTTCACTTACGGCAGCCATCCTGAACAGTTCGGCGAGCTGACACTTCCGCCGGGAGGCCAGCCTGTCCGTGGAACCGTGGTCATCATCCACGGCGGATACTGGCGTTCAACGTACTCGCTGGAACTGGGCCGGCCGCTGGCCGCGGACCTGGCGGGGCGGGGATGGGCTGCCATGAACCTGGAGTACCGCCGCGCGGGAAACGGCGGCGGCTGGCCGCAGACCTTCGCTGACATTGGCGCCGGCATCGATGCGCTGGCGGCCCTTCCCGAACCCGGGGGCACCGGCCTGTCGGGACCGGTGATCGCCCTGGGGCATTCCGCCGGCGGGCAGCTGGCGGTCTGGGCGGCGGGACGGCAGGCGCCCCGGGTGGCGCTGGACGCCGTCGTCAGCCAGTCCGGGGTGCTGGATCTGCGCCGTGCCCACGAGCTGGGACTGAGCAGCGGGGCAGTGGAGAACTTCCTGGGCGCGGGCTCGGAAGAAGACCCGGAGCGCTGGCAGGCGGCCGACCCGGTCCGGTCCGTGCCGGTGCCGGTGCCGGTGTTCGCCCTGCACGGCAAGGAGGACGCAACAGTGCCCCTGGAACTGGCCGAGTCCTACGTCAGGGCTGCGCATGCGGCGGGCGGATCCGCGGAGCTGCGCCTCATTCCCGGGGACCACTTTGAGATGATCACCCCGGGAACGGCGGGCTGGGAGGAGGTGCTGCGTGCGCTCGACGACGCGGCTGAAGCGAATCCCGGCTAGCGCCGCCCGTGCCGCAATCGGTAGGTTGAGGGCGTGATCACAGTCATTGGCGAAGCCCTCATCGACGAAGTCCTCAGTGATACCGCGCCCCGCCGGTCCCACCCGGGCGGCAGTCCGCTCAACGTCGCGGTGGGAGTGGCCAGGCTGGGCCGGCCGGTGCAGTTCGTTGGCCGGTACGGCAGTGACGCCCACGGCGTGCTGATCGCCGAGCACCTGAGGAACAACTCGGTCCTCACCGCCCTGCCGGCGGATGACCGGCCCACCAGCGTTGCCACGGCGACCCTGGATCCAGCCGGCGGAGCAAGGTACACCTTCGACCTGGAGTGGGCGCTGCCCGGCCTGGCGGAGAAGCTGCCGCGGCTGCTCGAGGGAACCACGCTGCTGCACACCGGCTCTATTGCCACCATGCTCTCCCCGGGGGCGCACGAGGTGCTCGCCGCCGTCGAACGCGCGCATCCGCAGGCCACCATCACCTTTGATCCGAACTGCCGGCCGACCATCATCACTGATGTGTCATATGCGCGGGAGCAGGCGGAAAAGTTCGTCCGCCTGGCCGACGTCGTGAAGGCCTCCGACGAGGACCTCGCCTGGCTCTACCCGGACCAGTCTGCCCAGGACGCGGCCCGGGCATGGCTCGGCATGGGGCCGGCGGTGGTGGTCGTGACGCGCGGTTCCCGCGGACCCTGGGGCGTGGCTGCGTCCGGGAGCTGTGAGGTGCCGGCGCCCGCCGTCGCCGTCGCTGACACCGTTGGAGCAGGAGACTCTTTTATGTCGGCGCTGATTGCCGGGCTTATGGACCGCAATTACGACGGCGCTGCCCGCCGCCCGGAGCTGCGGAAGATAGGCGTCGGGGACCTCGAAGCCATCCTCGCCTATGCCGCACGGGCGGCAGCCATGACCGTGTCCCGTCCTGGTGCAGACCCGCCCCGGCGGGATGAGCTGTTCTAGGAGAGCGCCCGGTTCCACAAGGGACCGCCGAACCGCGGCTGGCGGCAGGGGCGTGCATTCCCGCTAATCTGGAAGCTGATGGAAAGGCGGGGCATGCGGCTGGTAGCAAGTGACCTGGACGGAACGATAGTTGGCCGGGACAACCGGATCAGTGACCGGACCGTCAACGCGTTCCGCAAGTGCGCCGACGCCGGCATCAAGATTGTCTTTGTCACCGGCCGGCCGCCGCGCTGGCTGGGCCCGATCCGCGACCAGCTGGGCCACACCGGCACGGTCATCTGTTCCAACGGGGCAATCCTCTATGACCTCAAGGCCGCGCGGGTGACGTGGTCCAGGGCCCTCGGGCTGGACGGTATGTTCCAGGCTGCAGGGATCATCCGCCGCCTTTATCCCGCCGTGCGGTTCGCCGCCGAAACCGTGGAAGGTTTCCACCTGGAGCCAGGGTTTTTACAGGACGGCGGTGCTGACCTGCTGGGGGAAGTCGCCCCCGCACCGCTGGTCCAGTCGCTGGGGCCGGGAAGCCGAGTGGTGAAGTTCCTCGCCCGGGTCCAGGACGTCCATCCGGACGAATTCCTCCGGACGGTCCAGCCCGAGGTGGCGCATCTGGTTTCCACCACCCATTCAGCCCCGTCGGTTCCGCTGCTGGAAATGTCCGCTCCCGGCCTGGACAAGGCCGTGACGCTGGCGGAGTACGCCGCTTCCCTGCAGATTGAGGCGGCGGACGTCGTCGCTTTCGGTGACATGCCCAACGATTTGGGGATGCTGGGCTGGGCCGGACGGGGTTACGCCATGGCCTCCGGACATCCTGCCGTGCGTGCTGCCGCGGCCCGCACCGCGCCGCCGTTCGAGGAGGACGGCGTAGCCCAGGTGCTTGAGGACCTGCTGAGCGGCCGGTAGCGCTACGGCGCCGGAACGTTCCGCAGCCGGCGGGCGTGCAGCAGCTGGTGGACCGTTATGAGGATGGCCAGCCAGGCGAGTCCCAGGAACCAGGCCACCAGCACGTCCGTCAGCCAGTGATGTCCCAGGTAGACCCGGCTCAGCCCCACGGCCGCAATGAATCCGGCGGCCAGCACCAGCGTGATGATCCTGGCCCACCGGGAGTCCAGATAGAGGAACAGCAGATACGCAACCGTTCCGGTTACCACCATGGAGTTCAGTGAATGCCCGCTGGGAAAGGACGCGGAGTACTCATACGGCGGAACGGCGTCGGAAAGCGCTGGCCGGGACCGTCCCACCAGGGCCTTGCCTGCGATGGTCATCAGCAGGGAACCCGCAGCAGCTGAGGCGGTAAGGATCAGGGGAGTCCAGCTGCGCTGCCACCGGCACAGCACGGCCACTGCGGCTGCGGCCAGGAGCGGCAGTCCGATGGTCCCGCCAAGGTTGGTCAGCCAGGTCACCGCGGTGTCCAGTCCCGGCGAACGGATGGACTGCGCGGCAGTGAGCACCGGCTGGTCCAGGGCTGCCACACCGTCCTCCTCCGCGACGGCGTCGTATACGCCTCCCGCCAGCAGGGCCAGCAGCAGGGCCGGCACCAGGCCGGCAGTCAAGGTGAGGAGCAGGACTCCGTGCTTCCCCAGCGCCTGGGCAGCACGGGAGACTTGGTGCTGGAGCCGGGCGGCAGGGGCGTCGCTCATGGTCCCAGTATGCCAAGCCGGTGGCCCAGCCAATCCAGGTTGCCGGCGAGCCCTTCCTTCCACACCTGCCAGGAGTGCCCGCCGGGCAGTTCCTGCAGCTGTATGTCCATGCCCGCGGCCTGGGCTGCGTCATAGACCTGCCGGCCCTCCCCTTTGTACACGCCGTCGTCCTTTCCGATGACCACTATTCCTGCAGTATCCGGAAAGGACTGCTGTTTGAGCACGTCCAGGGCGTTCTGCGCCGCGAAGGCTCCGGCGTCGCCCCCAAAGTAGGTATTGAGCAGTGACTGCATTCCGCCGGGAATCGTTGGTTCGTTCTCTCCGGCTATGTCGATGAACGTTGGGAAGGTTTCGGGAAAGTTCACGGCCAGCTGCAGGGCACAGGTTCCGCCGTAGGAGTAGCCCGCAGCGGCCCACTGCCGCGGGCCGCTGAGTCCGGCCGAAAGGTTTTCCTGAATCCAGCGGGGCACATCCTCAGCGAGATAAGTGGCTCCGCGGCCCTGTTTCGAATCAAGGCAAAGCGACCAGTTGGAGTTGGATCCGCCGGAGAGATCGGGAATGACGACGACGGGTGCCAGCCCGTGATGCTGCGCCGCGAAATCGTCCATCACCTGCTGGAGCTGGCCGCCCGCGAACCAGTCAGCAGGCCCGCCTGGCTGCCCGTGCAGGGCAAGCAGCACCGGAAGGTTCTGTGCGTGGGGCGTACCCAGGTAGGCGGGCGGCAGGTACACCAGGCTGGGCCCGGCGGCGTACCCGGAGCCGGACTCAGGGATCGGCACCTTATAGACGCCGCCCTCCGAGGGCATGTCCGACGGCGGCGTCCAGTTCGCTTCCGTGCTTGGCGTCGTGTCCTGCCCCGGAACCGCTTTCCGAAGAGGTACCTCGCCGCTCGATTCTCCGGGCCGCTCCACCAGGGACTGGATCGTGGGGTACTGCCCGTAGGCAACGTTTGCGGCTGATGCCGAACCAAGCAGCACGGCGGCGGTGGAAAGCACCGTCAGGATCCGCGCGGTGACGCCGCGGCTGAGCCGCCAGCGCGGGACCACAAGCAGTACAGCGAGTATTCCTGCAGCGGAATACAGGTACAGATACCGCGGAAACGAGGCATTCCACCAGGACAGCAGCAGCTCGGCGGCCACGAACAGCCCTACGGTTCCCGCCAGGGCGCCCATGAGCGCCAACGGAACCACCCGGGTGACATACCGCGGCGGCCCGGCGCACAGCCAGCACAGCCCGAGCACTCCCAGAGCGAAGGCTGCGAGAGGGACTGCTCCCGTAGTCAGCGCCAGGTTCATCGCTGCGGGCCTATGATCCTGCGGGCGATCGTGAGCGTCTGGCCCATGGACACGTGTGGCAGGTAGGCCCGGGCCAGCGCGTTCGCTATCGCCGGCAGGGACGCGGAATCAAGGTAGGTCATGTAGAGCGGAACGTACTGCGGCTGGAACTTGGCCTTGTAGGCCAGCAGGGAGCGGAAACCGTAAACCGGTTCCAGGGTGGCTCCCAGCCGGTCCATCAACCACTCAAGCGCAGGAGGCGTCGCAGCGGTCCGCCGCCCCGCGGTGTCTGCCCCGGTCCCGGCAGCGGTTCCGGCCCCGGATGCTGCCGGGGAGGAGGCCTCGTTCCGGGCCAGGGGTGCACCGGAGAGGCTCAGGAGGCGGCAGCCTTCATCCTGCAGGGACAGTGCTGCCGAAGCGATGAGGAAATCCATGGCCACAGGAAATCCCTGTGCGCGCCGGCGCATAAAATCCAGCGTCCAGCCGATGATTTGCCCGTCCCGGTAGATTGGCAGCCAGGAGGTCACTCCATGCACCGTACGGTCCTGGTCGACGGCCAGCAGAAGCCGTACGCCGTCGTCGTCAAGCTCTTCGATCCCGCCGAGGGTGAAACCCATTTCCGGCATCTTCTTATCCGCCACCCACTCCTCGGATATGGCGTTGATTTGGTCCAGGACGGACAGCGGAGCGGTGCGGTAAGTGCTCCACTCGGCACGGATCCCGGCCTTCCTGGCACGGTTGAACGCTGTCCGCACGTCCTGGAACCGCCTGCCCCGGAACTCGAGCGACCCCAGCGGAAGCAGTGTCTCCTCCGCGACCTGCAGGTCGGTGTGGCCCAGCCCGGCCGCTGCGTCCCGTGTTGCTTCATTCACTGAGTAGAAGCAGGCCGTCACCCCGGCGTCGGTGCAGTAGGCGGCGAAGCCCTCCACGCTGCGGTTCAGTTCCTCCGCTGGGCCAACGGGGTCTCCCACGGTCAGGGCCACGCCGGAATTCAGGCGGTAAGCCACATAGGAGCGGCCCGTGGGGGAGAACCAGTAGGAATTCCCGCTCCACAGAGTCATCCACGCCATGGTGCTGCCGCCGCTGGAGGCCAGCAGGCCCCTGGCCCGTTCCTCATCCGCAGCGAACCGGCTGTACGCCGGTTCAAGGAACGAACGCAGGAGCAGCACGCAGGTCAGCGCCCAGAACGCCACGCCCACGCCTTCATACAGAATGATGGCGGGAACGGACTCCGGAAGCAGCTGCGGCGGGGCCGAGATGATCTCGAAGACCGGAAGGAAGCGAAGCGGCAGATCCGCCAGCAGCGTTGGCAGGCTGGCCTGCGGGGTGAAGCCCGTGCGCAGCACCAGCCCGCCGGCCACCCAGAGAGCGGCCAGCAGTGCCCCTGCCGTGACGCAGACCAGGAACAGCTGCCGGTAAGTGCCCGGCGGGGCTGACACGGCAAACAGGCGGCGGCCGGTGGCGGCCAGCAGCACGAAGATGAGCAGCGGCAGCAGCATGGGAAGCACCAGCGCCAGGGGCTGCACGCGTCCGTCCACTCCGTACACGCCGCCGGTGTGGCCGGCCAGGAAGAAACCCGTATGGACGGCCGCGGTCAGGGTCATGAGCCCCTGCAGGACCAGCGCACCGATCCAGGCGGACCTGCGCCCGCGACGAAGTCCGGCGGCGAAGACGACGAGCAGTACCTGCGGCAGTACAGCGAGGAAAAAGCCCGCCAGTCCGGCGCTCTGCTCCAACTTGGCAGTCCGGCATTCCGCCTGCATGCCCGGATCGGCACAGATGGTGGTGAGTGCCACCGGATCCAGCGTCTCGGCGTTGGTGAACAGGTAGGCCAGGACGGCCAGGGGTCCGACGGCGCGAACGTTCAGGGCGGCGATGACCGGCCCCACCGCGGTAGCCACCACGGCCAGGGCAACCAGCACCCGGGCCTCGCGGCGGCTGGAAACCAGGCTCCGGGGCAAGCGCGGCCGCCGCCCGAACAGATATGGTCCCCACAGCCCGCCTGCCAGTGCCGCCGCCAGGGCCACCACATCACGCAGTGCACCGGAGTACAGCGCCAGCACCACCAGCAGGGTAAACAGGAGCAGCCTTACCCTGCGGCGCCAGAGGGTTCCAACTCCGGCGGAAGCAGCGGCGGCGACCCCGCAGAACACCGCCACCGGCCCCAGGAAGGTATCCGTGCTGAGCTCACGTCCCCAGTTCTCAAAGGCGCCCCGCAGGGCGGCCGCAAAGCCAATGCCGGCCAACGCGCCGGTCACCTGTGTTCCCACTGCTGCGGCCAGGAAGCGCAGGCTTCCCAGCAGCCGTTCCGCCGGAAGGCCCACCACCAGGGCAAGGACCGTCCCGCCGATGTACCCGGCCAGTCCGTTGGCCCACAGGGCCGAGAGCACCAGTGCAGGCCAGTGGCCGGGCAGCGTATGGACTGACACGCTCACCCACCCAAGCAGGGGATTTTCCGGACCCCGCAGGATTGAAGAGGTCAGGATGCCCAGGAACCAGAACAGGGTGAGGAAGACGAGGGTCACCGGCGACTTCGCCAGGGCGCCGCGCAGGCCGTCCGCAGGCCAGCGGAGGTAGCGTCCCGCCGTCCGCCGGGCAGAACCGTGCTGCATGCGGCCACCTCCATGGCTTACCGGCGCGGTGGGCGAAGGTGCCGTCCCCCGGGTGCAGCCAGTCTAATTCCGGCAGTGCTTCCGCGGACCCGCCAGCAGTGCAAGTCGGCCTGCGGCAGGCGATAAAGTACAGCTTGTGAGCGCACCCCTGCCGTACTTCACCCCGCCTTTCCTGCCGCAGCACTCAGGCGCCGCGGCCCCGCTGGGCCTATCCCACCGGGGTTTCAGCCCAGCCGGACTGGAAAACACCATGGCAGCCTTCCAAGCCGCGGTGGACCTGGGTTTCGGGTACCTGGAAACCGATGTCCGGACCACCAGTGACGGGGTGCTCATGGCCTTCCATGATGAGACCCTGGACCGCGTCACGGACGGATCAGGCCCGATCAGTGCCCGTAGCCTGCGTGAACTGCGCGGGGTCCGGGTGGGCGGCACCGAGCCGATCCCCACGCTGGAGGAGGTCCTGGTCCGGTGGCCGGACGTGCGCCTGAACGTGGACATCAAGGACGCTGCGGGAGCAGGGGCACTGGCCGCCTTGATCGAAAAGCACCAGGCACATGACCGGGTGCTGGTGACCTCCTTCTCCGACCGGAGGCGGCTGGATTGCCTGCGCCGGCTTTCCCGTCCAGCGGCTTCCTCCGCCGGTTCCGGCGGCACCGCTGCGATGCTGCTGCTCTCTCCGCTGGGACTGGGCGGACTGGTCGCACGGCTGGGCCGGTTTGGCTGCGTGCAGGTCCCGCTGAACTTCCGCGGAATTCCGGTGGTCCGCCCTGCCTTCCTGCGGCGCTGCCACCGCGCCGGCATCCAGGTGCATGTCTGGACCGTCAACACCCGCCCGCTGATGGAAGGCCTGCTGGACCTTGGAGTGGACGGCCTCGTTTCGGACCGTGCGGACCTGCTCTCCCAGGTGCTCTCTGCGCGCGGCGCCTGGCCGCAGGGTTCCGGAAGCGCCTAGCTGTCTCAGTACACCTAGCCCAGGGGGTCTGCGGGAGCGGCGTTGGCTGCCGAGCGCAGTTCGGCGATGCGGAGCCTAAGGAAAATGATCAGCAGGACCAGCGCCCAGACGGAGAGTACCGCCACCGCGACAATCACCAGCACGTACAGAATTGCAAAGACCGCACCCACGCCTGAAACAGCCATCATTTTCTCTTCCCCCATCGTCTGGACTTCCGGCGCCCGCCGGACCTGCCGGAAGTCTATAGGTCCTGTGCAAACGCACCGCGCAGTGCGGCCGGGCTGAAGCCGGGCGCTGGAGCTGTGCCGCCGGCTGCAATCGCTGGCAGGATGTAGTCCATGCGCGTGCTCATAGCCCCGGACAAGTTCAAAGGCAGCCTCACCGCCGAAGAGGCCGCTGCGGCCATGGCCCAGGGGGTGCTCTCCGTCTACCCGGACGCCGACGTCACCCGAATTCCCGTCGCCGACGGCGGGGAAGGCACCCTCGAAGCCGCCCTCGCCGCCGGAGCGGAGGAACGCACCGCGCGGGTCCGGGGTCCGCTTGGCCGCGAGGTCACCGCGGTTTGGGCGATGGACGGCACGACGGCGGTCCTGGAAACTGCACGCTCCTCCGGCCTGATGCTCGTGGAACCGTCCGTGCAGACGTCCCTGGCGGCGTCGAGCTTTGGCAGCGGTGAACTGATCACGGCGGCGCTCGACGCCGGCGCCCGGGAGATCATCCTGGGTATCGGCGGATCAGCAATGACCGACGGCGGCTCCGGCGCCCTGACCGCCCTGGGCCTGCGGATCCTTGACGCTGCGGGTGACCCGGTTCCCCCGGGCGGCGCAGGACTCGCACTGGCCGCCGCCGTCGACGCCTCGGGCCTGGACCCGCGGGTGAAGGACACCCGCATCCGGATCGCCGCGGACGTCACCAACCCGCTGACCGGCCACAACGGTGCCGCCCACGTCTTCGGCGCGCAAAAAGGCGCGGATTCCTCCGCCCGGCTGCTGCTGGACGAGGCGCTGGGAAACTGGGCCGGGGTCCTCAAGGAAGCGACCGGCGTTGACGTCGACGTTCCCGGTGCCGGTGCGGCCGGCGGGTTCCCCTCCGGGTTCCTGGCTTTCACGAAGGCGCAGATTGAACCGGGTTTTGAACTCATTGCCGGCCTCGTGGGGCTGGTGCAGGCACTGGACCAGGCGGACCTGGTGCTCTCCGGGGAAGGCTCGATCGATGAGCAGTCCCGGTACGGGAAGGCGCCGCTGGAGGTGGCTCGCCTGGCGGCTGCCCGGGGCATCCCGGTGGTGCTGGTGGCCGGAGCCATCACGCTGAGCCCGAAAGTTCTTGCCGAGTACGGCGTCGAGGCTGCGGTGAGTGTGCTGGACCTGGCGCAGGGGCCGGAAGACGCGATGGCGCGGGCAGAGTTCTACGTTGCCCGCGCCACGCAGGCGGCCCTTGAAGGGGCCTAGGCTCCCGAACGGTTCCTAGCCGAGGCTGGAAGGCTTGGAACCGACATCTTCCTGCGGTTCGTCCGGCACGGTGCCGCGCCAGCGGGCAATCGCCATCATGCCGTGGTAGATCACCAGGGTCGCTGCAGTGCCCAGGGCGATGCCTTCGAAGGTCAGGCCCGCGACGTTCCAGGTGTAGTTGGCGATTCCGACCACCAGGGCGACGCCGGCCACGGAGAGGTTGATCGGGTTGGAGAAGTTCACCCGGTTGTCGACCCAGATGCGGACACCGAGGATGCCGATCATGCCGTAGAGCACGACGCCGGCCCCGCCGAGCACGCCCGGGGGAATGGTCGCGATGAGCGCCCCGAACTTCGGGAACAGGCTGAGCAGGACAGCGGTGATGCCGGCGACCCAGTAGGCCGCGGTGGAGTACACGCGGGAGGCAGCCATGACGCCGATGTTCTCCGCGTAAGTGGTGGTACCCGAACCGCCGCCGGCTCCGGCGAGGACCGTGGCAACGCCGTCGGCCATCAGCGCGCGTCCGGTGTACGGGTCCAGGTCGCGGCCGGTCATTGCGGCCACGGACTTCACGTGGCCGATGTTTTCGGCAACCAGCACCAGGACAACAGGGACGAACAGTCCAATGACGTTGAAGTGGAAGGTCGGGGCCATGAACTCCGGCAGGCCGAACCAGGCGGCGTCGTTGATCGTGGAGAAGTCGACTTCGCCCTGGATCACGGCCGCTGCGTAGCCGGCCAGGACGCCGACCAGGATGGACAGGCGGCCGATCAGGCCCTTGAACAGCACTGTCGTCAACAGGATCACGACGACGGTAACCGTTGCCGTAATAGGTCCGGCCTCGTAGTTGGTCCGGGTGGTGGGCGCCAGGTTCAGGCCGATCAGTGCCACGATCGCGCCGGTGACGGTGGGCGGCATCAGGACCTGGATCCAGCGGGTGCCGGCCAGCTGGGCGGCGAGGCCGATCAGGAACAGGGTGGCGCCGGCCATGATGATACCGCCCAGGGCGCCGCCGGGTCCATGCTGGTTTACCGCAGCGGCGATCGGCGCAATGAAGGCGAAGGAGGAGCCCAGGTAGCTGGGCACCTTGCCCGCGGTGATGATCAGGAACAGGATCGTCCCGACGCCGGAGAAGAAGAGGGTGGTGGCGGGCGGAAACCCGGTCAGGAGGGGTACCAGGAACGTTGCGCCGAACATGGCTACAACGTGCTGGGCGCCGATGCCGATGGTCCGCGGCCAGCTGAGCCTTTCATCCGGAGCGACGAATGAGCCGGGAGTAACTGTCCGGCCGTTCCCGTGGAGTTTCCAGTCTGTGCCGAGCCTGCTCATGCGTGTGCCTTCCAAAGGGACATTGGGGGATTGATTCGTGGAGAATGTTACCGGCGGGGCTTCTGTGCCACGCTATGTTGCACGCACGACCAATTTTACCGGGAAAGCTGTGAGGCCGAAGGCGGCCTGTGACGGACGGAATACACGTGGGAATGACAGTTTCGGGACGAACGGTCCTCATTACCGGCGCTGCCATGGGCATGGGGCTCCTGTACGCCGAACGGGCGGTGCGCGAAGGTGCCCGGGAGGTCCTGCTCTGGGACCGCAACACGGTAGCGCTCGAGGCGGCGGCTGCGCGGCTGCGCGGCCTCGGCTCGTCGACCGTGCGTTCCTGGAGCCTTGACGTCTCTTCGCTGGCTGAGGTCACCGAAGCCGCCCAGGCCGTCCTGGCTGAGGCCGGCACTCCGGACATCCTGATCAACAACGCCGGAATAGTCCGCGGCAAGTATTTCTGGGAGCACTCGGACGCCGACATAGACGCCGTGATGGACGTGAATTCGCTGGCCCCCATGCATATCACCCGGGCCTTCCTGCCGGGCATGATCGACCGCCGGACCCCGGCACGGATCCTGAATGTCGCTTCCGCTTCCGGAACGCTGTCCGTTCCGAAGATGAGCGTTTACACGGCCTCGAAGTGGGCCGTGATCGGGTGGAGCGATTCGCTGCGGCTGGAGCTGGAAGAGGCCGGTCACGGGCACGTGCAGGTGACCACGCTGATCCCGAGCTACATCAAGACCGGCATGTTCGAAGGCGCCCGCGGCCCGCTGATGACTCCCCTGATGGAACCCGAATATGTGGTGGACAAGGCCTGGAAGGCGCTGCTGGACGGCAAGGCCCGCGTGCAGCTGCCCTGGACCGTTCCGCTGGGAAGCGCCCTGCGCGGACTGCTGCCGCAGCCGGTTTGGGACGTTGTGGCCGGCAGGGTTTTCAAGGTCTACCAGTCCATGGACCATTTCACCGGCCGTCCGGCGGCGGGTTCAGCCCCTGCGGGTCAGGGCACCCGAACCGGAGGCGACGCGTGAGCGCGGATCTGGCTTCTGCCGAGGCGGGCATGGGGGCCATCCCCGAGCAGGTCGCAGCCGTCCGGAAGACCTACGACTCCGGCCGGACCCGGGAGCTGGCCTGGCGCCGCGGGCAGCTGCAGGCCATGCTGCGGCTGCTTTCCGAGCGGGAAGAAGAGCTGGCTGCTGCGCTGCACGCCGACCTGGGTAAGAACGCGCTCGAAAGCTACCTCACCGAAGTGTCGATCACACGCTCCGAAGTGGAGTACACCTTGAAGCACCTGGCGGCGTGGACCCGGAGCCGCAAGGTACCCGTCCCGCTGGGCCTGCAGCCGGCGTCGGCGCGCACTGAACCCCAGCCGCTCGGCGTCGTGCTCATCATTTCGCCGTGGAACTATCCCGTCCAGCTCCTGCTGGCGCCGCTGATCGGAGCCCTGGCAGCAGGCAACGCCGCGGTGCTCAAGCCCAGCGAACTGGCCCCGGCCACGTCCGCAGCCCTGGCCAGGATCCTGCCGCACTACCTGGACCCGGAGGCCGTAGTGGTCATTGAAGGCGCCCAGGAGGAATCCGAGGCGCTGCTGAAGGAACGCTTCGACCACATCTTCTTCACCGGCGGGGAACGGGTCGGGAAAGCCGTTATGCGCGCGGCGGCGGAACACCTGACACCGGTCACCCTGGAACTCGGCGGCAAGTCTCCCGCCGTCGTCCTGGACGGCAACCTGGCCGCCGTCGCCCGCCGCCTGGTCTACGGCAAGCTGATGAATGCCGGGCAGACCTGCGTCGCGCCGGACTACGTGCTGGCCACCGGGGACGTGGCACCGAAACTGGTGGCAGCCCTGGGCAAGGCCATCCGGGAATTCGTGGGCAAGGACCCGTCCCGCAGCCCGGACTTCGGACGGATCATCAATGAACGGCACTTCGACCGGCTCACGGCCTACCTTTCCGACGGCACCGTGGCATCAGGAGGGCGCAGCGACCGGCAGGCCCTGTACCTGGAGCCAACGGTCCTGACCGGCGTCGCGCTTGAATCCCCGGTGATGCAGGAGGAAATCTTCGGGCCGATCCTGCCGGTCATCACTGTCCCGGACCTGGACGCTGCCATGGACATCATCAACTCCCGGCCCTCGCCGCTGGCGTCGTACCTGTTCACTTCTTCAGCCGCCAACCAGCGGAAGTTTGAACAAGGAGTCCGTGCCGGCAGCGTGAACCACAACGCGGCAATCGTGCAGCTGGCCGTTCCGGAGCTGCCGTTTGGCGGCGCGGGTGCCAGCGGCATGGGCGCCTATCACGGCAAGCATTCCTTCGACACGTTCAGCCAGCTGCGTCCGGTCTTCTCCAAGGGCACACTGCTGGACACCCTGCGGGTGGCGTATCCGCCGTACAACGGGTTCAAGTCCCGGATCCTGCGCCGCCTGCTCTAGCTCGGTGCGATGGACCTAGGAGATCACGGCGTCCACGATCGCCTTGGCCTCCTCCTGGACCTTCCGCAGGTGCTCCTCGCCCTTGAAGGACTCGGCGTAGATTTTGTACACGTCCTCAGTGCCTGACGGCCGAGCCGCGAACCAGGCGTTCTCGGTGGTGACCTTCAGGCCACCCACGGCAGCACCGTTTCCGGGCGCCTCGGTTAGGCGTGCGGTGATCTCCTCGCCGGCCAGGGTCGTGGCGGTGACGTCCGACGGCGCCAGCTTGGACAGCGCTGCCTTCTGGTCGCGGGTGGCCGGAGCATCCACACGGGCGTAGACGGGGTCCCCGAAGCGGTTCGTGAGTTCGCGGTAATGCTGCGACGGCGTCTTCTGAGTGGCTGCGGTGATTTCCGAGGCGAGCAGGGCCAGCAGGATGCCGTCCTTGTCCGTGGTCCAGGCGGTGCCGTCCAGGCGCAGGAAGGAGGCGCCGGCGGATTCTTCCCCGCCGAAGGCCACTTCGCCGGAAAGCAGGCCCGGAACGAACCACTTGAAGCCCACGGGAACCTCCATGAGCCGGCGGCCCAGGCTGTCCGTGACCCGGTCGATCATCGAGGAGGAGACCAGGGTCTTGCCGACCATGGCATCGCTGCGCCAGCCGGACCGGTTCGCGTAAAGGTACTCGACGGCCGCGGCGAGGTAGTGGTTGGGATTCATCAGTCCGGCGTCCGGGGTGACGATTCCGTGGCGGTCGGCATCGGCGTCGTTGCCGGTGGCGATGTCGTACTGGCCGGCCTGCGAGATCAGGGATGCCATCGCGTTCGGAGAGGAGCAGTCCATGCGGATCTTCTCGTCCCAGTCCAGGGTCATGAAACCGAACTGCGGGTCAACGCTCGGGTTGACCACGGTCAGGTTCAGGCCGTACTGCTCGCCGATGGCGCCCCAGTAATCCACGGATGCGCCGCCCATGGGATCCGCACCGATGTGCAGGCCGGAGGAGGCGATGACGTCCATGTTCAGGACGGAACCGAGGTCGGCGACGTAGTGCTGCAGGAAGTCATAGGAGCCCACGGAATCCGCCAGGCGGGCCTGCCCCAGGGGAATCCGCTTTACCCCGCGCAGCCCGTCCTCGAGCAGTTCGTTGGCCCGGTTGGCGATCCACGATGTGGTGTCCGAGTCCGCCGGCCCGCCCGAGGGCGGGTTGTACTTGAAGCCGCCGTCGGCCGGAGGGTTGTGCGACGGGGTAATCACGATCCCGTCCGCCTGGTCCGTGCGCGACGCGTTGTGTGTGAGGATCGCGTGGCTCAGCGCCGGCGTCGGCGTGTAACCGGTGCGCGCGTCGATCAGCACCTCGACGCCGTTGCCGGCCAATACTTCCAGTGCGGTGTTCTGTGCCGGCTCTGACAGTGCGTGGGTGTCCTTGCCCATGAACAGCGGGCCGGTGATGCCCTGTCCGGTGCGGTATTCCACAATCGCCTGGGTGATGGCAGCGATGTGCGGCTCGTTGAAGGAACCCTTCAGTGAAGTCCCGCGGTGGCCGGACGTTCCGAAAGCGACACGCTGCCCCGGGTCGTCCAGATCTGGTGCGACGTCGAAATAGGCGTCCAGCAGTCCCGTCAGGTCAACGAGGTCGGATGGTTGGGCAGGTGTTCCGGCGCGGTTAGACATAGACCCAAGCATGCCAAAGATTCGGATGATCCGGCAGGCATCTGCCTTCCGTGCCGTCCTCTCCGGTTCCCGCCGCCCACGCGAGAGGCCAGTTACGGCTGGTTTGAGCGTTCAAAACAGCCGCAACTGGCCTCTCGGCGGAATGGAAAGGGGGACGAGGGTTACTGGAGCATTGTCCGGTCGTCCAGGCCGCCCTTGATCTTCTCGAACTCGTGCAGCAGGTCCGGTACGGTCATGGCGCTCTTCTGGGCGCTGTCCAGGTCCAGGATGATCCTGCCTTCATGCATCATGATCAGCCGGGTGCCCAGGTCCAGGGCCTGCTGCATGTTGTGAGTGACCATCAGTGTGGTCAGGTTGTGGCGGGCCACGATCTCCCCGGTGAGGCGGGAAACCAGGGCAGCACGCTGCGGGTCCAGGGCAGCGGTGTGCTCGTCCAGCAGCAGGATCTTCGGCTCGCTGAACGTCGCCATCAGCAGGGACAGCGCCTGGCGCTGACCGCCGGAGAGCAGGCCGACCTTGGCCTTGAGCCGGTTCTCCAGCCCGAGTTCCAGGGACTTGAGCTCCTCGCGGAACAGCTCGCGCTTCTTCGGGGAAACACCCCAGCCCAGGCCGCGGCGCTTGCCCCGTTCGTAGGCGATGGACATGTTCTGCTCAATGCTCAGCTGCGGGGCGGAACCGGCCATGGGGTCCTGGAACACCCGGCCAATGAACCTGGCCCGCTGGTAGTCGGCCAGCTTCGTGACGTTCTTGCCGTCGATGAGCACCGATCCGGTGTCCGGACGGAGCTTGCCGGAGACCATGTTCAGCAGTGTCGATTTTCCGGCGCCGTTGGATCCGATGACGGTGATGAACTCCCCGGCGTGCAGTTCCAGGTCGATTTGTGCCAGGGCCACACGTTCGTTGACGGTGCCGGCGAAGAAGGTCTTCTGTACGTTGTCGATTTTCAGCATTGTTCTGCTTTCCGGCCTAGCTGGCTGTGGTGGCGTTGGACTTGCGCAGGCTGCTGAAGGTGGGCAGCCGGCGGAACAGTTTCCACTGCGGCAGGATGAGTGCGAGCACCACCAGCACTGCGGAAATCAGCTTCATGTCGTTGGGCTCGAAGCCGAGGTCCAGCGCCAGGGCAATCACGATGCGGTAGACAACCGCGCCAAGGACCACGGCCAGGGTGGAGACCACGATCAGGCGGCTGCCGAAGATGGCCTGCCCGATAATGACCGAGGCCAGGCCCACAAGGATCAGGCCGATGCCCATGCCGATGTCAGCGAAGCCCTGGTACTGCGCCACGAAGGCACCGCACAGACCGACGAAACCGTTGGAAAGTGCCAGGCCGAGGATCTTCATCCGGTCCGTGCTGACGCCAAAGCTGCTGACCATTTCCTGGTTGTCGCCGGTGGCCTGCATGGCCAGGCCGAGGTCGGTGTGCAGGAACCAGTCGAGGAAGAGCTTCACCCCGAGGGCCAGCAGCGCGAACAGGGCAATGGCGACGGCGCCGCCCAGATAGCCGTTTTCACGCAGCGGGGTGATGAGGGTGTCCTCGCGGAGCAGGGAAAGGTTGGACGTTCCCATAATCCGCAGGTTGATGGAGTAGAGGGCAATCATCGTGAGAATGCCGGCCAGCAGGCCGTTGATCTTGCCCTTGGTGTGCAGCAGGCCGGTGACGCAGCCGGCCACGAGGCCGGCTCCGAACGCGGCTGCCGTGGCGGCCAGGGGCGGAACCCCGTTGGTGATGGAAATGGCCGCCACGGCTGCGCCGGTGGTGAAGCTGCCATCCACGGTAAGGTCCGGAAAATCCAGGATCCGGAAGGTGAGGTAAACGCCCAGGGCCATAACGGCGTAGATAAGCCCCAGTTCAACAGCAGTGATCATGGAAGTTCTGTTCCTTACAGCAGGGTGGGAAAGGCAGCTTCGAGGATTACTCGATGACCTTGTCGGCCTTTTCGAGCATCGACGCGGGAATCTCGATGCCCATGTTGGCGGCTGCGGTCTTGTTGACCACGAGCTGCACTTCATCCAGGGTTTCAATCGGCATGGTGGCCGGGTCGGCGTCCTCTTCCAGGATCTTGATGGCCATCAGGCCGGTCTGGTAGCCGAGTGCTTCGTAGTCGATGCCCCAGGTGGCAACGCCGCCGGCCTCGACGGCACCGGCGTCGCCGGTGACCAGCGGAATCTTTTTGGTCTCGGCGATCTGGACCACGGAGTCCAGTGCTGCCACCACATTGTTGTCGGTGGGGATGTAGAAGGCGTCAACGTCCAGGGACTCAGCGGCCTGCTGCACCTCAGCGGTGTTGCTTACAGCCGCGAGCTTCAGCTCCAGGCCGAGCTCCTTGGCTGCTTCCTGGGCCAGTTCGATCTGCACCTCGGAGTTGACTTCGCCGGAGCTGTAGACGATCCCAACGGTCTTGGCATCGGGAGCCAGTTCCTTGATCAGCCCGAGCTGGTCTGCGACCGGGTTGAGGTCGCTGGTTCCGGTGAGGTTGGCGCCGGGGGCGTCCCAGGAATCGACCAGTCCTGCTTCTTCCGGTTCGGTGACCGCGGTGATGAGGATGGGAGTATCCGTGATGGCCTGTGCGGCGGCCTGAGCCGTCGGGGTGGCGATTGCCAGCACCAAATCGAGGTCGTCCGAGGCGAACTTTGAGGCAATCGAGGTGGCAGTTGCCTGCTCACCGGCTGCGTTCTGCTCGTCGTAGGTGATGTTCTCGCCCTCGGTGTACCCGTTTTCCGCCAGGGCCCGCTTGAACCCTTCCTTGGCGGAGGTGAGCGCATCGTGTTCGACGATCTGCGTGATGCCGACCTTGATCATTTCGGAATCGCCGGCTTCAGCGTCGGCGCCGCAGGCGGTGACTGCGAGTGATGCACTCAGCAGAAGGGCCCCCAGTGCCCCTGTCGTAGAACGCTTCATCGTTGCCCTTTCAATGCGCTGCCCAGCGGCGGACGGCGCCGGGGGCAGGGTGACGTGGTGCCGGGCTTCCCTGGCCCGTTCCTCGGGGGCCGACGTCGGCGTCGTTCCGGAGGATGCACGGGTGTCGTTTCGCACCGGCTGGTTTACCGATACTAACTGTGAGGACAGTCACATTGTCTAATGGTTACGTCACTGCGAAGACAATTGTTCCGGGAACGGCGCTCTCCGGCGACGAACCTGCACCAGATAGGGAGGTCCGCCGTCATAGTGTCTAGTGCGGGCAGACGCTTCGAGGGTATGACCGGATAGCAAAAAGTGCCCGTTTGGTAACCAAGCGGGCACTTTTTGTATCGATTTATAAAATTGTTAGCGAACGCCGCCCATGAGCTTTTTGATCGCCGGAGCGAACGCCGCGAGAATGATGCCGAGTGCGATGGCAGTGAGGCCCAGGAAGGAGAAGTAGCCGACTTCGGTCTCCCGGTTATAGAACTGTGCGAGCCAGCCCGAAAGCGTGCTGCCCAGGGATACCGACAGGTAGAACAGGGCCACCATCTGGGTGGGGAACGCCGCCGGAGCGAGCTTGGTCGCCGCGGAAAGCCCCGTGGGGGACAGTGTCAGTTCCGCGAACGTGAAGAGCAGCAGGATGCCTGCCAGGGCAAGAAGCGGCGTGCTGGCGGGGCCGCCGCCGGAGAACGGGATGAACGCCAGGAACGCGAGTCCCATGACGGCCAGCCCCATGCCGAACTTCAGCGGTGTGCCGGGCTGGCGTGTGCCCATCTTGGTCCACATGCTGGCGAAAATCGCGGCGAACACGATGATGAACACCGGGTTGATGGACTGGACGAAGCTCGGCGGCATCTCCCAGCCGAACAGGTCAAGGTTCAGTGAGGTATCCGCATAAAGCGCGACGACGGTGAACTGCTGCTGGAACAGGGCCCAGAAGGCCGTGCTGGCAACAAAGAGCGGCATGAAAGAGAAGACCCGCTTGCGCTCGATGGCGCTGACCCGCTTACTCGACAGGATCACCACGAAGTACGCGATGGCAGAGAGCAGCGCCACCACGGCCATCAGGGCAACAAGGTTCTGGCTGTTGATCAGGCCGAAGGCAATTGCGGCGCCGACGGCGGCGAGGACGAGTACGGCAAGGCCGCCGACGCGGGCGAACTGGGCTTTGGGCAGCGGGTTGGCCACCAGGTGGGCGGACTCGGGCAGGTACTTCCGGGTGGCGGCGTACTGTGCCAGGCCGATACCCATGCCTACCGCGGCCAGGCCAAAGCCGACGTGGAAGCCGAAGGAATCCCACAGCAGGCCGGTCAGGATCGGGCCGATGAGGGCGCCGATGTTGATGCCCATGTAGAAAATGGAGAAGCCTGCATCACGCCGCTCGTCGGTCTTTTCGTACAACGAGCCGACCAGTGCGGTGGCATTTGCCTTCAAGCCGCCCGAACCGAGTGCGATGAGGACCAATCCGATGGCCAGGCCCGCGTAGCCGGGAACCAGCGACAGGGAGATGTGGCCGATCATCACGATCATGGCCGAGTAGAAGAGTGTCCGTTCCGAGCCGAGGATACGGTCCGCGAGCCAGGCTCCGGCGATGGAAGAGAGGTACACGCCGCCGCCGTAGGCTCCGACGAGGCCGGCTGCGACTCCTTCGTCCATGCCCAGGCCGCCGTCTGTGACGGAGTAGTACATGTAGTAGAGCAGGATTCCCTGCATGCCGTAGAACGAGAACCGCTCCCAGAGCTCAACGCTGAAAAGGTTCGCGAGCATGCGGGGGTGGCCGAAGAACGCCTTGCGTGCCGGCAGTGCGGCAGCGGGTTCGGTAGTGGTGGGACTTGGACTCATTGTCCAATAATCCCAAAGGGCCAAGGGGCCCTAACGGCACATTTCCGCCAAAACCGGGGTGATCCGTGGAAGAACAATCAAGGGTCTGTGACAGGTATCACCGTGTCATGGCCAGTTTTGTCCACATGCTGGACAAAACTGCCGATCATTAAGCGTCGTGCTGTTAGTGGGCCTCAAGCTGCGCCGCCACGGAAAGCAGCTCTGCTTCCGCTCCAGGACGCCCGATGAGCTGGATGCCCATCCACAGTCCGTCCGCATTCCGGTAGGTGGGCACTGTGATGGCGGGAAGGCCGCACACATTCACCATGGAGGTGAACGGAGAATACTGGCACTGCAGGGCGTAATCTTCGTCGGCGTCGCCGGTCCAGTACCAGCCGATGGGACGCGGCGTCATGCCCAGTGCCGGTGTGAGCACCATGTCCCACTGCGAATACTGGGAGATGGTGTCCTCCTCGAAACCGCGCAGGATGTCGACGGCGGCGGCCAAGTCTGCTGCGGACCGCTGCAGGGCCCGGCGCCGCATGGTTGCCGTGAGCGGGGTCAGCAGCTCCTCGGCGCCCGGCGGGAGCGGAATGTTCGCCAGCGGTGCGGTCCAGACCAGGCCGAAGGCATCCGGATACCGCTCGTCATATCGGACCTCGGCTTCGGAGATGTCATGGCCGGCGTTGGTAAGTGCCACGATGCCCGCCTCCAGGGCCAGCCGCGCGTCAGGGTCCAGCCGGATCTCCAGCCGGGACTCAAACGGTGAGCGTGCGCTGACCCCTATGCGGAAGCGGCCCTCGGCGCGCTGTGCGGCCGCCAGGAAACTGCCCGGGACGGCGGGTGCACTCGTGGCGTGGAAGTTCGGCTCGCCGGTCATGGCATCCAGCAGCAGGGCGGCGTCGGCAGCCGTCCTGGCCAGCGGCCCGGCGACCACAAACTGGCCGAGGTCGCGCTGGCCCCCGCCGGAAGGCACCCGTCCGCGGTTCGGCTTGAGGCCGGTCAGGCCGGTCGCCGCTGCCGGGATCCGAACTGACCCGCCGCCGTCGGTGCCAGGCGCAAACGGCAGCATTCCCGCAGCGACCGCAGCCGCGCTGCCTCCGGATGAGCCGCCCGGACTCAGTGAAGGATCGAGGGGATTGCGCGCAGGCTGGCCGATGAGGTTCTCGCTGTAGCTGCTGAGGCCAAACTCGGGCACCTGCGTCTTGCCCAGGCTGATGGCGCCGGCCCGCCGGAGAATGGCGGGAAGCGGGCCGTCCTGCGCCGCGGGTTCGCGCGGTACCGCGGCACTGCCCATGGTGGTGGGAACACCCGCGACGTCGGTGAGGTCCTTGTGCGCCAGCGGCATGCCGTGCAGCAGGCCAAGGTTCCGGCCGCGGGCGTGCTCAACATCGGCCCGTGCAGCTTCGCGGAGGGCCGGCTCGGCGGTGACTTCAACAAAGGAGCCCAGCTCCGGATTCAGCTCGGCGACCCGGCCCAGAAAGTACTCGGCAGCTTCCCGCGCCGATATTTCGCCGGCGGCAAGAGCGTCCCGCAGCGCGACGGCGGTCATGCCGCCCAACTCTCCGGCGGAGGAGTTGGCGCTGTTGCCGGTAGTAGGACCAATGGACATTTGTTACCTCCGGGGCCGGGGCTCTTCGGTTCTCTGGCGGTGCGTCCCACTATAGGCTTGAAGAAAATGTGGGAAAGACCTGACGGCAGGCTATCGCGTGCCTTGTCAGACCCGGCTATGACAACTGCGAGGAAGCAATGAGCGAGATGGAAAACGTGTCCGTGACGGCCATTCCTGAAGGTGCCCGGATCCTTGATGTCCGCGAGGACTATGAATGGGAAGCAGGGCACGCCCCCGGCGCTTTGCACATTCCGCTGGACCAGCTTCCGGAGCGCCTGGATGACCTTGACCCGGACACCGACCTTGCGGTGATCTGCCGCTCGGGCGGCCGCAGCGCCCGGGCTGCCCAGTGGCTCGAAGCCCATGGATATTCCGCCGTCAACGTCACCGGCGGCATGGGCGCCTGGCTGGAGGCCGGCCAGCCGATGGTCTCCGACAACGGGAAAGAACCCACCGTCGTATGAGCGGCTCCGGCAGCGCCGGGACGCCGCGGCTGCCCGGCACCATGGTCTACACCTATCTGGGCCCGGAGGGAACGTTCACCGAAGCGGCCCTGCTGCAGGTTCCCGGAGCCGACCAGGCGGTGCGCATTCCGTCCGCAAGCGTCAGCTCGGCCCTGGAAAAGGTGCGGTCCGGGCACGCCAATGCCGCTGTGGTGCCGATCGAGAACTCGGTAGAAGGCGGCGTCAGCGCCACGCTTGATGCGATCTCCGTAGGTCAGCCGCTGCGGATCCTGCGCGAAATCCTGGTTCCCATCACCTTTGTCCTGGCGGTTCGGCCCGGCATGGAACTGGCAGACATCCGCCGGGTTTCCACGCACAGCCACGCCTGGGCGCAGTGCCGGGACTGGGCGGAACAAAACATTCCACATGCGGAATATTTGCCCGCCTCGTCGACGGCGGCAGCCGCCGTCGGACTCCAGGATCCGGAGTCCGGCTTCGATGCCGCCATCTGCGCGCCCCTGGTGGCTTCGCGGCTGGGGCTGAACGTTATTGCCCGGGACATAGGGGACGTAGCGGACGCGGTCACGCGGTTCATCCTGATCAGCCTGCCCGGACTCCTGCCGGAACCGACCGGCGCGGACAAGACAACCGTGGTTATTCCGCTTCCCGAAGACCGTCCGGGCGCACTCATGGAAATCCTGGAACACTTCTCCACCCGCGGGGTCAACCTGAGCCGGATTGAGTCCCGGCCCACCGGAGCCTTCCTTGGTGACTACTTCTTCAGCATCGACGCCGACGGGCACGTCTCTGACGCAAGGGTGGCCGACGCACTGAAGGGCCTGCACCGGGTCTCGCCGGGGCTGAGGTTCCTGGGCTCCTATCCACGGGCGGACCACCGCCGTGCGGAGGTGCCGCCGCATACCTCCGACGAGGCGTTCGAGGCTGCGGACCAGTGGCTCGCATCGTTGATTGACGGCTAGCCGTGCCCCGCCTGCGCCGCAGCAACTGCGAACATCCCGGATACACCCGCCGCCGCTGGGGCAAGGGGTTCAGCTACCGCGGCCTGAGGAACGAGGTGCTGCGGGATCCGCGGGAACTGAAGCGCATACGATCACTGGCCATCCCGCCCGCCTGGCAGGATGTCTGGATTAGTCCCTACCCCAACGGGCACATCCAGGCCACGGGCCAGGACGCGGCAGGGCGGCGGCAGTACATTTACCATCCGCACTGGCGCGAGATGAAGGACCGGGAAAAGTTTGACCGTGCCCTGGAGCTGGCCCAGGCCCTCCCTGCCGCCCGCCGGATCATTACGAAATACCTGCGGAGCAGCGAAAGCACACCGGAGCGGGCCTTTGCGGCAGCGCTGCGGATCATAGACTCCGGAGCCCTGCGGGTCGGAGGTTCCCGGTACGCCGAAATGAACGGCTCCTACGGAACCACCACGCTGCGGATCGAACATGTCACGGTCCAGGACACCCGGCTGATCCTGGAATTTCCGGGCAAGCACGGCCAGGAATGGTACGTGGAGCTGGATGACGAGGACCTGGTCGCTGCCCTGGTGCCAATGCTGGAGCGGCCGGATGCGGACACCGCGCTGGCGTACATCGGCGTGGACGGGCAGTGGCACAGCATCGACGCCTCCCAGCTGAACGGTTTCCTGCGCGAGGCGACGGCCGGAGATTTCACCGCCAAGGACTTCAGGACCTGGCAGGCAACGGTCTCTGCGGCAATGGGGCTGGCCCGGGCGCACTCCGAAGCCACAACCAGGCGGGCGCAGCAGCAGGCCGTGGCCCGGACCGTGCGTGAGGTGGCGGAGCGCCTGGGCAACACCCCCGCCGTCGCCCGCAAGTCCTACATTGACCCGCGCGTGGTGGACCGTTTCCTGGCCGGGGAAGTGATTCCAGTGGCCGGCTACTCAGCCTCGGAGACGGCAGTGCGCGAGATGCTCGGGGATTAGCCGAGCATTTGCTCCCGCCTTATGGTAAGTATGCTTATAGACCCGTGCCGCAAGGCAGCCGGGCAAGCCATCGAAACGAAAGGCGGACTATGAGCGAGCACCCGAATGAAGAAGAGCAGCTGACGGATCCCAAGCCAAGCGGCCAGTCCACCGGCGACGATAACTGGCGCGGTGACGTCGGCGACCAGGGTAACGACATCCGCTTCGCTGAGGAGCAGGAACTCATCCGCCAGCAGGCCTCCCCTGCTTCGCTGAAGAAGGATGAAGGCGAGTACACGGACGCAGACGGCTCAAAGGAGCCGCCGTCCCGCGGCGGGGCCCGCGACGAAGAAGGCGGTTACACCGACTCTGAAGGCACCCAGGACTAGCACTTTAGGACCTTTTCCGGCGGGAATCAGCCGGTTGGCGGCCGTCTCCGCAGCCTTGACCGGGCTGGGGAGGCGGCCGCTGTGCTTCCGGCCCCTCCGCCGGGCGGCTGGGGGTCAGCAGCCCGGACGCGAAGGCACCGCGGGTCCACCGTCACACTGACGCTGGTTGCTGCGCCCGTCAGGTCTCCGTCCAGCTGGGTGATCGTGGGTTCCTCGGTGCTGACGGTGACCCTGCGCGCCCGGCGGTATTCGATCAGGGGAAGGTCGCGGCGGTTGCGGGTGACGATCTTGCCCACCACAGCTGCCCAGCCCAGGACCGTCCGGGGGCTCAGCACCACGATGTCCAGCATGCCGTCGTCAACCGCGGCTGACGGGATGAAGTCGATTCCTGCCGGCAGCCGGCCGGTGTTGGCGAAGAGTACGCTCCGGACCTTGCGCACCTGCGCCGGCTCGTCGTCGAGCTGGATGCGCATCCGGCGCCGCGGGCCGGGCATGAGCCGCACGCCGGCTTCGCTGTAGGCCAGCCACCCCACGCGTCGTTTGAGCTCGTCACGCGTAGCCGCGATGACCTCCGCATCAAGGCCGATTCCACCCATGACCAGGAAGTTGCTGGTGGAGCGGGCCCCGGTGCGGGCGTCCTCCAGCACCAGCCGGCCCATGTCGATCCGCCGCTCCGAACCGTGCAGCGCCGCCTGGACGCTGCCGGCCAGGTCATTGAGGGGCAGGCCGAGGTTCCGGGCGAGCAGGTTCCCGGTGCCAAGCGGAATCAGGCCCATGGCCGCGGGTGCGTTTGCCAGTGCGCGGGCCACCTCGCGGACAGTGCCGTCCCCGCCGGCTGCCAGTACGACGTCGGCTCCGGCTTCCAGCGCCTGCTGCGCCTGCTGGTGGCCGGGGGACTCCACCGTTGTCTCGAAAATCAGCGGAGGTTCCCACCCTGCGATTTCGCAGGCTGCGGCGAGGATGGTGCGGGCGGAATCTGCCTGCGACTTGATCGGGTTGATGACCATGGCCACCCGCTGGTCAGCTGCGGCTACCGGGCGGGTGACGCGTGCGGCGAGCAGGCGGCGCTCCCGCCGGGACATCACCTGCCAGGTCGACACGGACGCGATAACGGCAGTTGTCAGCAGCAGGATGACGGCTATTTCGGCAGGCATGGTGATTTCCAGACTAGTCCAGCCCTGCGTGCGGGGCGGCAAGGTGGTTTTCGGTACTCTTGAACCGTGATCGATGTTAATGAGCTGCGAGAAAACCCTGACAAGTTCCGAGCTTCCCAACGGGCACGGCTGGCTGAACCCGAGCTGGTGGACGCGATCATTTCCGCAGACGCCCGCCGGCGCGAGGCGCGGACCCGCTACGAGACGCTGCGGGCCGAGCAGAATGCGTTCGGCAAGCGTGTCGCCCAGGCCAAGGGCGAAGAGAAGCAGGCGCTCCTCGCCGAGGTCAAGGAACTGGCTGCAGCCGTCAAGGCCGCCGGAACCGAGGCAGACGCCGTCCAGGCGGAGCAGGAGGCGCTGGTCCGGCGCGTTGCGAACGTCGTTGAAGACGGCGTCCCCGCAGGCGGCGAAGACGATTTCACCGTCCTCAAGACCGTAGGTACGCCCCGCGACTTTGCGGCGGAAGGTTTCACCCCACGCGACCACCTCGAACTTGGCGAGCTCCTGGGGGCGATCGACATGGAGCGCGGTGCGAAGGTATCCGGCTCCCGTTTCTACTTCCTGCGCGGCGTCGGCGCCCGGCTGGAACTGGGCCTGCTCCAGATGGCCATGGACCAGGCAGTCAAAGCCGGCTTCGTGCCGATGATCACGCCCACTCTGGTGCGCCCGGAAACCATGCAGGGCACGGGCTTTGACGTGGCCCACGACGCCGAGATCTACCGCCTGGCCGAGGATGACCTGTACCTGGTGGGCACCTCCGAGGTTCCGCTGGCCGGCTACCATGCCGACGAGATCATGGACCTCACGGGTGGTCCGGTACGTTACGCCGGCTGGTCCTCCTGCTACCGCCGCGAAGCCGGTTCCCACGGCAAGGACACCCGTGGAATCATCCGCGTGCACCAGTTCAACAAGGTGGAAATGTTCACCTACACCTCCGTTGAGGAAGCAGCGGCCGAGCATCAGCGGCTGCTGGCCTGGGAAGAGGAAATGCTGGCCAAGGTCGAGCTGCCTTACCGGGTGATTGAAACTGCAGCCGGAGACCTGGGCATGTCCGCAGCCCGCAAGTACGACTGCGAAGCCTGGGTGCCCACCCAGAACGCCTACCGCGAGCTGACCTCCACGTCGAACTGCACCACGTTCCAGGCCCGGCGCCTGAACATCCGCGAACGCCAGGACGGCAAGACCCGCGCTGTGGCCACGCTGAACGGCACGCTGGCAACCACCCGCTGGATCGTCGCTATCCTCGAACACCACCAGAATCCGGACGGTTCGGTCAACGTGCCGGCGGCGCTTCAGCCCTACATGGGTGGCCTGGAAGTCCTTCCGGTCCTCTGATCCGGCCCGTCCCCTGCTGCCGCATTCGGTGCAGCGGCGGGGGCCGGTAACGGTTCACCCGCGGTTCACCCGGAGTGTGAACCGCGTCCTACCGCTATTTACCTACGTCTGTTTATATGAGTCGATGACAACTCTCACCTCCGCCGGCATCGAAGACCGGTTCAACACAGACAGCAAGCACCTCATCGCCCTGGACGTCGACGGAACCCTGGTGGACCACGACGGGCACATGTCCCCCAATGTCCGCTCCGCGGCCAGGGACGCGATCGACGCCGGCCACCACCTGGTGATTTCCACTGGCCGCTCCTTTGGCGCCGCACTTCCGGTCCTTGAGAGCATTGGCCTCACTGACGGCTTCACCGTCTGCTCCAACGGCGGCGTCACCCTCCAGATCGACACCTCCCTGCCGGACGGCTACCAAATTGTGGACCGGGTGGTCTTTGATCCCCGCCCCGCGCTGGACGCCCTGCGCGTGTCACTGCCTACCGCCAAGTTCGCCCTGGAAGACCACGAGGGACGTTTCCTGTCCACCGAACGGTTCCAGGACGCCAGCTTCGGCGCGGAAGCACAGGCCGTGGACTTCGAATACCTGCGCGAAAGCAAAGCCGTGCGTGTGGTGGTGTTCAGCACCGACAGCACTGCCGAGGAATTCGGCGACGCCGTGGCCGCCATCGGCCTGCACGGGGTGACGTATTCAGTGGGCTGGACCGCCTGGCTGGACATCGCCGCAGCAGGCGTCACCAAGGCATCCGCGCTGGAACAGGTCCGCCGCCGTCTGGACATCGACCCCCTGCACACCGTTGCCGTGGGCGACGGCCGCAACGACATTGAAATGCTCTCCTGGGCCGCACGCGGTGTCGCTATGGGCCAGTCCCCGAAGGAAGTGCTGTCCGTTGCCTCCGAAGTGACCGGCTCGGTCTATGAGGACGGCGCCGCGAAGGTCATCCGCAGCCTGCTCGCCCCGCGCTGACCGGCCGCGCCTTGCCACCACACGCTGACCGCAAGGTTCTGGTCAGTGGCGCTTCGGGGCAGTACGGATATGTGGGGCAGTGCGGATATGTTCAGTACGGATATGTTCAGCGCAGATAGGGAAGCGGCGCCGGCGGGAGGGCAGCAGGCCCCGCAGCCAGGTCCAGCAGGCGGGCAGCAGCCGGACGGGTTGCCCACTCCTCGACCCAGTGGGCGCGCACCACTGCCTTGCTGACCGCCTGTGCGCTGATGCCCAGTACTTCGGCCACGTACTTCTGCTGCCCCCGGGCTCCGGGCGTCAGCAGGTCCAGAACGTTCCATTCCGCGGTGGTGCGGCTGGCCACCAGCTGCCCCAGCAGACGCAGGACAGCCTCGGCTTCGGCAGCAATTTGGGTATCGGGTCCTTCAACGGCCAGCGGTATGCGGTCTCCGGTGCGCTGCGCCCGTTCCACCGCGCGCCTGGCGTAGACCAGCCCGAATCCTTCAGCCTGGAGTACATCCTGCGGCAGGGGACGGCGGATTTCACCAACGCCGAGGCCAACGTGCCAGCGCCGGGCCCGCACGGCAATCAGGGCGGCGTCCACCGCTGCAGCGGGATCAGCAAGGATCCCCTGGACCTCATCCCCCACGGAGCGCTGGAATCCAGCGGCAGCAGGAATGTGCCGCAGGGAGCGAAGCAGCTCCGGAACCTGGTCGCCCACCTCGCGGGAGTCCCGCTGGTTGATGGTCAGCACAAAATGCATGGCCTCAGCATGCCAGAGCAACCGGCGAAACAACCGCTAGGGGTTGATTGGGCGTGCCGCGTCCAGATAGCAGAAACTGCACGTACCAGCGCTGGTACGTGCAGTTTCTGTCATCTCGTTGGGGGAGGAAGTCCCTAGTTGTTTTCGGGGTTCGCGTCGACGTCGCGGCCCTGCGGCTCGTCCTCTTCGCTGGCCTCGCCCTGCGCCTTGAAACGCTCGAGGGAAGCTTCGACCTCTGCTTCGGCGGCTTCGCGGCCTTCCCAGTCAGCGGCCTCTACCCACTTGCCCGGCTCAAGGTCCTTGTACTTGGTGAAGAAGTGCTTGATTTCGTCCAGCAGGAAATCCGACACGTCGGAGATGTCCTGGATGTGGTCGAAGCGCGGGTCCACGGGAACGCAGAGGACCTTGGCGTCTCCGCCGCCGTCGTCCACCATGTTGAAGACGCCGATCGGGCGGGATTCAACCAGCACACCCGGGATCAGGTCGAAGTCCTGCAGCATGACCATGGCGTCCAGCGGATCGCCGTCCTCGCCGAGGGTGTTTTCGAAGTAGCCGTAGTGGGTCGGGTACTGCATGGAGGTGAACAGCACGCGGTCCAGCCGCAGGCGGTGCGTCTCGTGGTCAATTTCGTACTTGACGCGGGATCCCTTGGGGATCTCGATCGTTACGTCGAGTTTCATATCGGCTCCTTGAAAACGGCCCGGGCGGACCGCGCAAACGGACAGACGGTTTAGTGCACTTTAGTGCGCAGATGGACAATGGGCGCAGCCGGAATTCCCCGTCCATTTGGGAATGTCCGTTTGGCTCACCGCGCCGGTCTAGTGTTAAAGATATATGTCCGCAGGCGTTGCCGGGTCCGCCCCGGCGCTGGAAGCCTTGCAGACGGCCGCCGCTGGGGCGGGACCTGAGGCATCAGGGAAGCGACGAAACAGAAGATGGTGGCCCTTGGCGAGGATGTTCTCCGGGTTGGCGCTGGCGCTGGCCTTTGCCGTCCTGCTGGTGCCCCTGGCTGTCTACGCCGGTCCGCCCCTGCTCCGGGAGCTGGACGGTTCCGCTGTCGAACGCCAGAGCGTGACGCCTTCCTACCAGCGTCCCCCCGCAGCACTGACGAAGAATTCCTTCGTCAGCCCGCTCGACCCTGCCGCCCCGGTTCCGGATCCGGCGGTCCTGGCCGGCCTGCTTGACGCCGAGCTCGCACTGGAAGGTGCCGGATCGTTTTCCGCCGTAGTCACTGATGCCCTTACCGGGCGGGTTCTGTACGAGCGGAATCCGGCGGTGGCCGGGATGCCGGCGTCGACCCTGAAAGTCCTGACCGCGGCTGCCGTAGCCTCGGCTCTGGACCCCGGGTCCCGCTTTGAAACCACCGTCCATGCGGCGCCGGCAGCCGCGGGAGAGACCGTCGTGGTCCTGAGGGGCGGCGGGGACGTGCTGCTGGGCACGGGAGAGTCCGCCGACGATGCCGTCGTCGGCCGGGCCGGACTGGCGACGCTTGCCCAGTCTGCCGCCAAGGCCCTGGGTTCCAACGCCGGGACTGTCCGGGTCCAGGTCGATGATTCCTTTTTCACGGGTCCTGCGCTCTCCTCCGCTTGGAACGAAGCGGACATCGACGCGGGGGAGATCGCTCCCGTCTACCCCCTGGCCGTGAACTCCGCCTGGACGGACGAATCCCGGCAGGGCGGTCCGCGTACCGGGGACGCGGCGATGGCTGCGGCAGAAGCTTTCCGGAACGCCCTGGCCCAGGCCGGAGAGAAAGCCGGCTTCAGTGTGGCCGACGGCGTGGAACGGGGAACCGTGGCGGCGGGAGCCCGCCGGCTTGCCGTCGTCGAGTCGGCCACGGTCTCCGACCAGATCCAGCAGATGCTGATGGTCTCGGACAACTATCTTGCAGAAGCCCTGGCCCGCTCGGCGGCTGCGGCAACGGGACACGAGCCGTCGTTTGAAGGCGCACTGGACACTGTGGCTGACCAGGCATCAGCCCTGGGGATCGATACCGCAGGCATGGTGCTGGCGGACGTGTCCGGACTCGCGGCCGAAAACGCGTTGACCGCGCGGCAGCTCGCGGACGCCGTCCGGCTGGTCCTGACCTCCAGCGACGAGGGGCTGCGTGCGGTTGCCCGCGGCCTGCCGGTCGCCGGGCTGAGCGGAACCTTGGAGCGGCGGTATGACGACGGCGGCGCCGCAGCCGGCTTGGTCCGGGCGAAGACCGGAACACTGTTTGCCGTCACCGCGCTCAACGGGTACGTCACCGACGCCGATGGCCGGCTTCTGGCGTTCGCGCTGGTGGCACGGGGACTGGACGGAAACACGCTCGAGGCCCGGGAAGCCGTTGACGCCGCTGCAGCGGTTCTGGCCGGTTGCGGCTGCCGCTGAACACCCGCGCAATTGGAACCGGACGGAACACTTTGAGCTGCGCCTGTGATCGAATGGTGCCATGGAAAGCAACCAGCAGCACCTGAGTGCCGCAACCGCCAGCCGTTTGGTGAACTGGGACTTCGCAGCTGCCACGGCCGCTGCCCTGGTGGCCCCCGGACCCAAGATGAGCCGCCGCGAAATCCAGGCCGCCGTAACTGACCTGCGCCGCCTCGCGGATGAATCCGTGACCCACGTCCACCGGATTACGGGCCTGGATGCAGCGGAGGACCTGCGTGACTCGCAGGTCCTGATTGTCGACCGTGCGTCCTGGGCCAAAGCGAACTCACAGAGTTTCGCCGCCCTGATGAACCCCATGCTGCAGCACCTGGCCCAGACGCGCCCGGAGGCAGTCAACGCCACGAATACCGCCGTCGCCGGGACGCTGACCGGTGCCGAACTCGGTGCCGTGCTGGCATTCCTGGCCAGCAAGGTGCTGGGCCAGTACGACCCATTCGCAGCGCTGGCAGCGGATAACCCGTCCAAGACCGGCGGCCGGCTGCTACTGGTGGCCCCGAACATCATCAGTACCGAGCGGGAACTGAATGTTGAGCCCCGGGACTTCAGGCTCTGGGTCTGCCTGCACGAACAGACCCATCGGGTGCAGTTCGCTGCGGCCCCGTGGCTGCGCGACCACATGCTGGACCAGATCCGGCAGCTCAGCAACGGACTGATGGACAAGGCGCAGGGCCTGCCGGAGCGGATTAACCAGCTGGCCAAGCAGCTTTCCGCCGCTGCCGGAACAGGGAAGGCCGTTGAATCTTCGGACGGCGTTCCCGCACGGCAGATGGACGTGCTGACCCTTCTGCAGGATCCGGAAGACAAAGCCCGGCTCTCCCACATCACGGCTGTCATGAGCCTGCTGGAGGGCCACGCCAACGTGGTGATGGACGCAGTCGACTCCAGCATCATCCCGAGCGTGAAGACCATCCGCCGCCGCTTCAATGACCGCGGTGCCAACCGGGGCTGGCTGGACAAGTTCTTCCGCAGGGTGATGGGGCTGGACGCCAAGATGCGCCAGTACGCGGACGGATCCAGGTTTGTCCGGTCCGTGGTGGACAAAGCCGGCATGCAGGGCTTCAACCGGGTCTGGGAACGTGCGGAAAACCTGCCCACCGAAGCGGAGATCCACAACCCGGACCTCTGGATCCAGCGGATGGGGCTGTAACCCGCACGTGAATGATTCCCAAACGCATCCCCTCGTTCCCGCAGTACGCGCCCGTAAGCGGCTGAACCCCACGCTGGGCAAGGCCCGGGCCATGCTGCGGGAATTCCTGCTCGACGCCGGCCTGTCCCCCGGCGGCGAGGCCCCGCCCGTGCTCCTGGTCGCCTGCAGCGGTGGCCCGGACTCCCTGGCCCTCGCCGAGACGGCGTCCTTCTTCAACCGGCGCGGGGACTATCGGGTCGGTGCCGCCGTCGTTGACCACGGGCTTCAGCCCGGATCTGCCGAGGTTGCCGCGCAAGCTGCTCAGAAGCTGGGTGCCATGGGACTGCACCCGGTCACCATCCACCGTGTCCGGGTTCCCGAATCCGGCATGGGACCCGAGGCTGCCGCCCGCAGCGTCCGGTATGAAGCACTTGATGCCGCCGCCGAGGCGGCCGGCGCCGGCGCCGTCCTGCTCGGCCATACCCTGGACGACCAGGCCGAGCAGGTGCTCCTTGGCCTGGCCCGCGGATCCGGGACCAGGTCCCTTGCCGGCATTCCGCCCCGCCGCGGCCGTTACCTCCGTCCGTTCCTGGGGCTGCGCCGCGATGAGGTTGAAGAGATCTGCGCCGCCCAGGACCTTGACCCCTGGCACGATCCGACCAACGCGGACCCGGCCTACGCACGGTCCCGGGTGAGGACCGAGGTGCTTCCGTTCCTTGAACAGGCGCTGGGGCCGGGCATTGCGGAGGCGCTGTACCGCAGTTCCCGGATCCTGGCACAGGACGCCGATTACCTGGACGGGCAGGCCACCGAAACCTATGCGCGGCTGCGCAGCGAAGCGCCGGATTCGGGCAGCCCGGATGAGATCCTGCTCTCGGAAGACGGCCTTCGGGCGCTGCCCCCGGCACTGAGGCAACGGGTGCTGGCCCTGGCCGCCGCGGAGCTCGGAGCCGCCCGTCCCAGCTGGGAAAGGGTGCGCGCAGTGGAGGCACTGCTGCGCCGGGAGGGCTCGGCCGGGCCCGTCCAGCTGGTGGGTAAGGTCAGCGCTTACCGCCAGGTGCGCGGCAAACCGGTTCCCCAAGGTGCCTCAAGCTATGGCAATCTTGTTTTTAGGAAAAAGAGCAGCGCCTAAGACCAGCTGCAACATCTCGTACCCGGGAGCCATTCGTGGATTCACACGACGTCCAGTCAGACCTCAAACACGTTCTTTACACCAAGGAACAGATTGCCGATCGGATCAAGGAGCTGGCGGCGGAGATTGACCGCGACTACGCCGGACGCGATGTCCTGCTGGTTGGCGTCCTGAAAGGCGCCGTCATGGTCATGGCGGACCTCTCACGCGCCCTGCACAGCCACGTCTCCATGGACTGGATGGCAGTGTCCTCCTACGGCTCCGGCACCCAGTCCTCCGGCGTCGTCCGGATCCTGAAGGACCTGGAGACCGACCTGCTGGGCAAGCACGTCCTCATCGTCGAAGACATCATCGATTCCGGCCTCACGCTGTCCTGGCTGCGGACCAACCTGCAGTCCCGCGGACCGGCAAGCGTGGAAATCTGCACCCTGCTGCGCAAGCCCGATGCTGCCAAGGTCGAAATCGACGTGAAGTACGTCGGCTACGAAATCCCGAACGAATTCGTGGTTGGCTACGGCCTGGACTTCGCTGAGAAGTACCGCAACCTGGACTTCATCGGCACCCTGGCTCCGCACGTCTACGAGTAACCTGCACGCAGGTGCCCTGACCCGCCGCCCCTGGTGCCGATTCCCCTTTGGGGGCCGCGCAGCGGGGGACGGCGGGTTTTTTGTTCCCGCCGGCATGAGCGGAATCACGGCCGGCGGCTACGCCCTGAGGGAACTAAAGCATCTTTCCGACCGTGTCTTTTGGGGAGACGGTGTATAGCTAGACATTGCTGCAGCCATCAAGACGGTGCCAGGGGCAGCAAATTCTCGCGCAAGACAAGCGTTGTTGATCAGGAGGGACGGGGCTTTGGCCCTGACGACGAATGAAATCTAAGAACTTCTTCAAGGGACCGATCATTTGGATTGTGCTGGCTCTTGCCGCACTGCTGATCATCCTTCCCAACCTTGCCCCCTCCGGCGCTTCCCAGGTTGACACGAACGTAGGCCTGCAGCTGCTGGCTGACAACAAGGTGGAACAGGCAAAGATCTACGACGGCGAACAGCGCGTGGACCTGACCCTTCGCGAGCCTTATGAAGACAAGGGCGAAAACGTCCAGTTCTTCTTCGGTACGGCCCGCGGCGAGGACATCGTCAAGGCGGTGAACGACTCCGACGTCGACGGCTTCACCGACCAGCCGGTCCAGACCAACTGGTTCACGAGCTTCCTTGGACTCTTCCTGCCCATCATCATCCTCGGCGTTATCTTCTGGTTCCTGCTTACCCGTATGCAGGGCGGCGGGTCCAAGGTCATGCAGTTCGGCAAGTCCAAGGCCAAGCTGACCAACAAGGACATGCCGCAGGTGACGTTCGCCGACGTCGCCGGGGCGGATGAAGCCGTGGAGGAACTCCACGAAATCAAGGAATTCCTGAAGGAACCGGCCAAGTTCCAGGCTGTCGGGGCGAAGATCCCCAAGGGTGTCCTGCTCTACGGCCCTCCAGGCACCGGCAAGACCCTGCTGGCCCGCGCCGTGGCCGGCGAGGCGGGTGTTCCGTTCTACTCGATCTCCGGTTCGGACTTCGTGGAAATGTTCGTCGGCGTGGGCGCCTCCCGCGTCCGCGACCTCTTCGAGCAGGCCAAGAACAACGCGCCGGCAATCATCTTCGTTGATGAGATCGACGCCGTCGGACGTCACCGCGGTGCCGGCGTGGGCGGCGGCAACGACGAACGCGAGCAGACCCTGAACCAGCTGCTGGTGGAGATGGACGGTTTTGACGGCAACACCAACGTCATCCTGATCGCCGCCACCAACCGCCCGGACGTCCTGGACCCGGCGCTGCTGCGCCCGGGCCGCTTCGACCGGCAGATCGGCGTGGAAGCCCCGGACATGCAGGGCCGCCTGCACATCCTCCAGGTCCACGCGAAGGGCAAGCCCATGGCTCCGGGCGTCGACCTGGAAACCGTGGCGAAGAAGACCCCCGGTTTCACCGGCGCGGACCTTGCCAATGTGCTCAACGAAGCTGCCCTGCTCACTGCGCGTTCCAATGCGCAGCTGATTGACGACCGCGCCCTGGACGAGGCAATCGACCGGGTGATCGCCGGGCCGCAGAAGCGCAGCCGCGTGATGAAGGAACTCGAGCGCAAGATCACCGCGTACCACGAAGGCGGACACGCACTGGTAGCCGCGGCGCTGCGGAACACCGATCCGGTCACCAAGGTAACCATCCTGCCCCGCGGCCGGGCACTGGGCTACACCATGGTGCTGCCGCAGGATGACAAGTACTCGATCACCCGAAACGAGCTGCTGGACCAGCTGGCCTACGCCATGGGCGGGCGCGTCGCCGAAGAAATCGTGTTCCACGATCCCTCCACCGGCGCGTCCAATGACATCGAAAAGGCCACCTCCACGGCCCGCAAGATGGTCACGCAGTACGGCATGAGCGAGCGGATCGGCTCCGTGAAGCTTGGCTCCGGCGGCGGGGAACCGTTCCTGGGCCGGGACATGGGCCAGGAACGCAACTACTCCGACCAGGTTGCCTACGTGGTGGATGAAGAAGTCCGCCGGCTGCTGGATAACGCCCACGACGAGGCGTACCAGATCCTTACCGAGAACCGGGATGTGCTGGACCGTCTGGCCCTGGAACTGCTCGAGCGCGAGACCCTGAACCAGGCCGAGATCGCGGAGGTCTTCAAGGACGTCCGCAAGCGTGACCTCCGGGAAGTCTGGCTCTCCAAGCCCACCCGTCCGGTGCATGACATTCCCCCGGTGGTCTCTCCGCGCGAACGGGAACAGGCGGCGGCCGCCGGCGAACCCGACCCGGACACCGTGGCCCCGCAGGACCAGATTGCGGACGCCGAAATTCCGCAGGACTTCGATGTTTCCGCGAACGGGCTTCCCGAGCCCGAGAACAGCGGGCGGGGCAGTCATACCGGCTCCTCCAACCGCAGCGAATAGCGCAAGAACTGACGGCCGGGGCACCTGCTCCGGCCGTCAGGGTACCTTCAGCGTCCACGGTAGGATCGTGCAGTGACGGATTTCGACGACGAACTGACTTTGGCCGAGTTGAATGAGGCCGCCTCAGAAGTGGACCAGCCCCGCATTGAGCGGGCGGTGCGCGAAATTCTCCTTGCCATTGGAGAGGATCCGGACCGCGACGGCCTCAAGCAGACGCCGTCCCGGGTGGCCAAGTCCTACGCGGAGATCTTCGCCGGGCTGCACCAGAGCCCAACGGACCTGCTCGCCACCACTTTCGACCTGGACCATGAGGAAATGGTGCTGGTCAAGGACATCCCGTTCTACTCCACCTGCGAGCATCACCTGGTTCCCTTCCACGGTTCTGCGCACATCGGCTACATCCCTTCCCACGACGGCAAGGTCACCGGGCTGAGCAAGCTCGCCCGGCTGGTGGACGTCTACGCCCGGCGCCCGCAGGTCCAGGAACGGCTCACCACCCAGATTGTTGACGCCCTGATGGACAACCTGCAGCCCGTCGGAGCGATCGTCGTCATTGAATGTGAACACCTGTGCATGTCCATGCGTGGAGTGCGGAAGCCGGGGGCCAAAACGGTAACCTCGGCCGTGCGCGGCCAGCTGCGCGAGACCGCCACGCGTGCTGAAGCAATGAGCCTGATACTCGGACGATAGGACGACTCCATGGATTCGCTAGCCGCCACTCCCGGAACCGGGCCTGCCACCAACCCGTTGCCGGTGATTCGCCCCGCTGCGAAGCAGCGCCGCTTCGAGGACCTGCCCACGGGACGGACCCTGGTGATGGGGATCCTGAACGTGACCCCGGATTCCTTCAGCGACGGCGGAGACCACGCCACCACTGACGCGGCGATCCGCGCGGGACTCAAAATGCACTACGACGGCGCTGACATCATCGACATCGGCGGGGAATCCACCCGTCCGGATGCCGAGCGGATCAGCCCCGAGGAAGAACAGCGGCGGATCCTGCCCGTTGTCCAGGCGCTGGTGAAAGCCGGTGCGCTGATCAGCGTCGACACCATGAACGCCTCCACCGCCGCAAAGGCCATTGAAGCCGGAGCCGGACTGATCAACGACGTTTCCGGCCTGCAGCTCGACCCGGAGATGCCGGAACTGATTGCGCGCACGAAGGTTCCCTACGTCCTGATGCACAGCCGCGGAAGCGTTCGCAGCCAGGATCCGAAGGCGGACTACGGCGACGTGGTCGAGGACGTCATCGCTGAGCTCACCACACTGCGCGATACGTTCTACGACGCCGGCGTCACTCCGGAGCAGATCATCCTGGATCCGGGACTTGGCTTCGCAAAGAACGCCGAACACGACTGGGCACTGCTGCGAAACGTGGACCGCCTTACCCTGCTGGGCCACCGCGTGCTCATCGGAGCCTCACGCAAGCGTTTCCTGGGCTCCCTGCTGACAACGGCAGGCAAGGCCGCGAAGCCGGCCGAGCGGGACAACGCGACCCTGGCAACCACTGCCCTGGCCGCCAGCCAGGGCGTCTGGGCTGTCCGGGTTCACGACGTCGCAGCCAACGCGGACGCCGTCAAAGTCGCCGCAGCCTGGCAGGGCTAACCCGTGGCCGACGCGCTCCGCGACCGGATCCGGCTCACCGGGCTGAAGGCAACGGGCTTCCACGGAGTCTTCGACCACGAACGGCGCGACGGCCAGGAGTTCACCGTTGACCTGGTGCTGCACACGGATCTTCGTCCGGCGGCCGCCGCAGACGACCTCACCCTGACAGCGCATTACGGCGAACTGGCGGAGCAGGTCTGCGCCATCATTGCGGGTGATCCGGTAAACCTGATCGAGACGCTTGCCGAACGCATTGCATCCCATGTCCTGGAGGCCTTTCCGGTGATCGACGCGGTGGACGTTACCGTTCACAAGCCCCACGCTCCGATCACGGTTCCCTTTGGCGACGTCGAGATCCTCATCCACCGGGAACGGGCATGAGCGCAGCAGTGCGGACCGTGCTGGCGCTGGGCAGCAACCTGGGCGAATCCCGCACCACCCTCTCCGACGCCGTCGCCGCCCTCGCGGACCATCCGGCCATGAAGCTTGTGGCAGTTTCCCCCGTGGCGCGCACCAAGCCGGTGGGCGGACCCGAGCAGCCCGACTACCTGAACCTTGTTGCGGCCTTCGAGACAACGCTGGACCCGCACCAGCTCCTTGAGCACTGTCACCAGGTGGAAAACCTGCACCAGCGCACCCGAGAGGTGCGCTGGGGTCCCCGGACGCTCGACGTCGACATCATCACGTACGGCACCGAGCATGTTAACGACGACGACCTGGTGATTCCGCACCCAAGGGCGGCAGAGCGGGCTTTTGTGCTGCAGCCATGGGCGTGGATGGATCCGGACGCGGTGCTGGAAGGGGAACCGGTGGCAGAATTGGCCAGCCGGGCGCAGGACCATTCCGGAGTAGAGCTTTTCGAGGGGGAGTGAACCCAAACGTGAGGACCATTCGGTACCGCTGGCTGGCAGTCGTAGCGGTGGTCTGTGGAATCGCCGGCTGGCAGGTCAATGCCTGGGCCACACGCAACGGCTTCCCTTCACCGGTCCTGGGTTTTTCCGCCCTGCTCACGCTGGCTTTCATCGTGGGATTCACCCTCTTCCTGGGCCTGCGCGTGCGGCGCTGGCGGGACGGTGACCGCGAGAAACCGCTTGACCCCATAGCCGCAGCCCGCACGCTGGTGCTGGCGCAGGCCACGGCCTATGCCGGAGCGTTGCTGCTGGGATGGCACGGAGGAATCTTCCTGGACCAGCTTGGCCTCTGGGAGATGCGGCCAAACCACGCGCCGACGTGGGCTTCGCTTGCCATGTCAGCCGGCGGGATGGTCATGATCGCCACAGGACTGGTGGTTGAACGGTTCTGCAAGCTGCCGCCCGAGGACAAGGACGGCCGAGAAGACAATATGCCTGACGGCGGGGGAGAGTATGCATAGCCAAGCAATTGATCCGGAGGGACTGCAGTGGCAGCGGGTATCACCGCGCTACCTGACCCTGCGCCTGCTCTCCCTCGCGATAGAAGCCGTCATCACGCTGGCCGTGTTCAGTGTTCCCCTGGTGCTGCGCAGCCTGGACATCTGGGGCGGCTTCCCCGCCTGGATCGCCTGGGGACTCCCCGCCGTGTTCCTGGCCGGTTTCGTGTGGCGCGGCGTCCTGCTGCCCCGCCAGGTCCGCGCCATTGGGTACGCGGAACGGAACGAGGACCTGCTGCTGCGCTCCGGAATCTTCTTCCAGCGCACTCTGGTGGTGCCCTATGGGCGGATGCAGTACGTCGACGTCGCCGTGGGACCCCTCGAGCGGCTCTTTGGGCTCTGCACGCTGAAGCTGCACACTGCGTCCACGGGTACCAACGCCACCATCCCCGGCATCCCCGGCCCTGAAGGCGCCCGGCTGCGCGAGCACCTCTCCGCGCGCGGCGAGGCGCAGCTGGCGGGACTGTGACTTCCCCGGAGGACCCCGGCGCTTCGGACGGCCAGGAGCTGCCCGCACCGGGTCCCGGAGCCGAATGGAAGCGGGTCCACCCTGTCTCTCCGCTGGTCCGCGGTTGGATCGCACTGGCGGCCATTGCCTATTTCGTGGGCCGCGACCAGGTCGAAGGACTTTTCCTGCGGGAGGAGTCCTCCGGGCCGCTGCCTCCGGGAACCCCCCTTCTCTGGGGTGTCCTGGCCCTCATCGCCGTCCTTGTGGTCATTTCGGTCGTCTTCTTCCTCTCCTGGTGGTTCACCCGCTACCAGGTCACGGCCGAACATGTGCGGGTCAGGTCCGGCGTGCTCTTCCGCCAGCACCGGCAGGCACGCCTGGACCGGGTGCAGGCCATCGACATCAGCCAGCCGCTGCTTGCCCGGCTTTTCGGGCTGGCCGAACTCCGGTTCGAGGTTGCGGACGCCGGTGAGTCAGCCGTCCGGCTGGCCTTCCTGCGCCTGGACGACGCCCGCGCCCTGCGGGCAACCATCCTTGACCGTGCGTCCGGCGCCGAGCCTTCCGAAGCCGCGCCCGGTGAGCCCGGCATGCCCTCGGAAGCTCCGGAACAGCCGGTCCTGGCGCTGACCCCGGGACGGGTTATCGGCGCCACGCTCCTGTCCGGAAATACCGTCTTTCTGCTCGTCGCGGCAGCGGCCATAGCCGTCGTCACTGCCCTGACCGGGGAAGGCATTTCCCTGGCGGCCCTCATCCCGGTGGGGCTGGCCGTCGCCGGCGGTTACTGGTCGACGTTGAGCGGTGCCTGGAACTTCCGCGCAGCGATCTCCCGTGATGGAGTCCGGATCCGCTACGGACTCCTGGATACCCGCACCCAGACTGTTCCACCGGGACGCATCCAGGCGGTGGCCGTCAACCAGCCCCTGCTCTGGCGCCTGACCGGCTGGTACCGGATCTCGATTAACGTGGCCGGATACGGCGCCGCGGCCGGGAACGACGCCGCCCGGACCCGCCTCCTGCCGGTGGGAACCCTCGATGAAACACTTCGAATCCTCGCCCTGGTGCTGCCGAACCCCGGAACCGCGGACCCGGTGGGACTCTTCACCGCCGGGATCCAGGGCAGCGGGGAGGACTACGGCTTTACGGTTTCACCCCGCCGCGCCCGCTGGGTTGCACCCCTGCAGTGGCGGCGCAGCGGCTATGCCCTAACCGAGACAGCCCTGCTCAGCCGAAGCGGCCGGCTCTGGCGCAGCCTCGCCGTCGTGCCGCATGAACGCATCCAGTCCATGGCACTGGAACAGGGCCCGCTGGCCCGGAAACTGCGGATCGCAGACCTGCGCCTGCATTCGACGCCAGGGCCCGTTTCCCCGCGGATCCGCCAGCTGGAGGACTCCGTGCTGCTGGAGCTCTTCAGTGAGCAGTCTGTACGGGCAGCCGATGCCCGCCGCCGGGACCGCACCGAACGCTGGCTGCACCGCGAAACGGCAACCGGACCGGCAGGTCCCGGAGCTGGGCTGCCGACTCCGGCAGCACCGACAGCACCCGCAGGACCCGCAGCACCGGCGGAAGCGGAGCAGCCTGGCGAGGCAGCGCATCCCGCACCACAGATGGAGGAAAACTGGAATGAACACCGCTGATCAGCGCCGGCGCGGACGGCTGGGAATCGGCGTCATCGGCGCAGGCAAGGTCGGCGCCGTCCTGGGAGCCGCACTGCGGGCGGCCGAGCACGCCATAGTAGGCGTTTCGGCCGTTTCTGATGCGAGCAAGGAACGGGCGGAGAACCTCCTGCCGGGTGTTCCCATCCTGGAGATTCCAGACATTGTTGAGCGCGCGGAACTCGTGCTGCTTGCCGTGCCCGACGACGCCCTGGAGCCGTTGGTCTCCGGCCTCGCCGCAACTGGTGCCTGGCAGGCAGGCCAACTCGTGGCACACACGTCCGGACGCTTCGGCACGGCAGTCCTGGAACCGGCACGGCAGGCCGGAGCGATTCCGCTGGCGATCCACCCGGCCATGACGTTTACCGGCATGAGCCTGGACCTCACCCGCCTGGCGGACTGCTCCTTCGGCGTGACCGCTCCGACCGCTGTGCTGCCCATCGCCCAGGCCCTGGTCGTGGAAATGGGTGCCGAGCCCGTGGTCATCGATGAAGCCGACAGGGTGCAGTACCACGCAGCCCTGGCCCACGCCTCGAACCATCTGGTGACCATCGCCGCGCAGTCCTCGGAACTCCTGCGGGGCCTCGGCGTGGAACAGCCCGAACGGCTGCTCGGACCGTTGATGCGCGCGTCGCTGGAGAACGCTCTGGCGTCCGGGGAACATGCACTGACCGGTCCCGTAGCCCGCGGAGACACTGGAACCGTAGCCGCGCACTCGGCTGCCCTGCGCTCCGGCGCTGCTCCGGACCTTGCCGCCGCCTACCAGGCGCTCTCCACCGCAACCGCCCGGCGGGCTGTTGCCCGCGGACTTCTTACCGAGGCCCAGGGAGAGGCCATCATAGAAGTATTGAATTCCCAACCCGAAGGACCCCGGTGAACCACCCCCGGCTGGCAACAACCCCAGCAGAGCTCAGCAAGGCAATCACGGAACTCCTCGAGGCGACCGGCAAGGACCGGCCCGCGCTCGGACTGGTTCCCACCATGGGAGCCCTGCACCAGGGGCACGCAGCCCTGGCGCAGGCCGCCCGCGCAGACAATGACGTAGTCGTCGCCAGCATCTTCGTGAACCCGCTCCAGTTTGACGATCCCGATGACCTGGCCCGCTACCCACGGACCCTGGAAGCGGACCTCGCGCTGCTGGGGGAGGCGGGCGTGGACATCGTCTTCGCGCCGGCCGAAGAAACCATGTACCCCGGAGGGGCGCCCCTGGTCCGGGTCAGTTCCGGGGACCTGGGGAACCGGTTTGAAGGAGCCTTCCGGCCCGGCCATTTCGACGGCGTCCTCACCGTCGTCGCGAAACTGCTGCACTGCGCCCAGCCGGCGGTCCCGGCGGAGTACCGGGCCTACTTCGGGCAGAAAGACGCGCAGCAGGTAGCCCTCATCCGGCGCATGGTCGCTGATTTGAACTTCCCCGTGCAGGTCTTTCCCGTCCCGATTGTCCGGGCCGAAGACGGACTGGCAGAGTCCAGCCGCAACGTTTTCCTGGGCCCGGAACAGCGCAAAGACGCCCTGGTGCTTTCGCAGGCGCTTTTCCAGCTGCAGGAACGCGCAGCCGCGGGCCGGCCGCTGGACCTGCCTGCCGCCGTCGAACTCATCACTTCACGCGGCGGCGTCGAACTCGACTATTTCGAGGTCGTGGATCCGCTTACCCTCGCAGCACTGCCGGCCGGCCCCTCGGACACCCTTTCCGGCCCGGCGCTGGCGTTGGTCGCGGCCCGTGTGGGCAGTATCCGCCTGATCGACAACGCGGAACTTAGCGGCTAAGGACCGGGGCTGCCCGCTGCGGGTCCGGCGCAGCGCGCACGGCTGGGTAGACTTAAGGACCGTGACCTCCTCTAATCCCGTTCCCGAAGCAGCAGACACCTCCGAGCAGATGCGCATCCGCGCTGAAAAGCGCGCCAAGCTGCTCGAGCGCGGTGACGAAGCCTATCCCGTAGGAGTCGCACGAACGCACTCGCTGCGCGAGGTCCGGGAAAAGTTCGGGCACCTGCAGGCAGACGAGGCCAGCGGCGAAACTGTCGGCGTCTCCGGCCGCGTGGTGTTCATCCGCAACACCGGAAAACTATGCTTCGCGACCCTTCAGGAAGGCGACGGCACGCGCCTGCAGGCCATGCTCTCGCTGGCCTCGATCGGCGAAGAAGCCCTGGCTGACTGGAAAGCCACCGTAGACCTGGGTGACCACGTCTTCATCCGCGGCGAAGTGATTTCTTCCCGCCGCGGGGAGCTGTCTGTGATGGCGGAGTCCTGGTCCATGGCCTCCAAGGCCCTCCGGCCGCTCCCCGTGCTGCACGCCGGCCTGAACGAGGAAACCCGTGTCCGCCAGCGGTACGTGGACCTGATGGTCCGTGACGAAGCCCGGGAGATGGTCTACAAGCGGGCGTCGATTATCCGTGCCGTCCGCGACACCCTGCATGACCACGGCTACGTCGAGGTCGAGACCCCGATGCTCCAGCTCATCCACGGCGGTGCGGCCGCACGGCCGTTCGAAACACACCTCAACGCGTTCGACCAGCCGATGACCCTGCGCATCGCCACCGAGCTCTACCTCAAGCGCGCCGTCGTCGGCGGGATCGAGCGCGTTTACGAGCTGGGCCGGATCTTCCGCAATGAAGGTGTGGATTCCACTCACAGCCCAGAATTCACCACCCTGGAGTGCTACGAGGCCTACGCCGACCAGTATGTGATGGCGGACCGGATCAAGGAGATCATCCTTAACGCCGCGGATGCGGCTGGAAGCCGGCAGATCGAGACTGCCGAAGGCGTGATCGACCTGGACGGTGAGTGGCGCTGGCTCTCCGTCTACCCCGGCCTGTCCGAGGCTGTGGGGGAGGAGATCACTCCGGACACGGACGCTGCGACCCTGCGCCGCATCGCCGAAGAGCGCGGCGTGAAGGTCGACCCCAAGTGGGACGCCGAGAAGCTGGTCATCGAGCTCTTTGGTGAGATCGTTGAGCCCACACTGCTGCAGCCGACTTTTGTGTACGACTACCCTCCGTCGGCGCAGCCGCTGGCCCGCCCGCACCGGGAGGACCCCCGCCTGATCGAAGCCTGGGACCTGATCATCGGCGGTATGGAGCGGGGAACTGCCTTCTCCGAGCTGATCGACCCGGTCATCCAGCGTGAGCGCCTGACTGAACAGTCCCGCCGCGCTGCCGCCGGCGATGATGAGGCTATGGCACTGGATGAGGACTTCCTCCGCGCACTCGAGTACGGCGCTCCGCCCATGGGCGGCATCGGCCTCGGCATCGACCGCTTGGTGATGCTTTTCACGAACGCAGGAATCAGGGAAACAATTCTGTTCCCCCTGCTCAAGCCGGAAATGGGTTAGAAGATGGAATACGTCGAAGTCCTGCTGCCGTCAATTTGTGTTGCAGCTCTCTTTTATTTCGTCATGAAGGCAGTACTGAACGCGGACCGCTCCGAGCGAAAAGCACTTGCGGAAGCGGAACGTGAAGCCGAGCAGGCCCAGCTGGCAGCGGAACCCAAGAATGATGCTGCCGACGGAGCAGATAAACAATAAAAGTAAAAAATTACCTCCCCGGCTTTGACGAGACATTGCCAATTGCGCCATACTCGAAAGCGGTCCCGTTATTTTAACGACATTCGCCGCTTGTACTGCATAGGAGCCTGACATGGCGCAAAAGGTAAAAATCATTCTGGTTGATGATGTTGACGGTGGAAGTGCGGATGAAACCGTGCGTTTCGGCCTGGATGGGTCACAGTACGAGATTGACCTCTCGACTGACAATGCGAAGAACCTGCGGGCTGCTTTGAAGCCTTATGTTGATGCCGGACGCAAGACCGGAGGACGCACAGGCCGTCCCCGCGGCACCGGCGCATCCCGGAGCAACGAAGCCGCACAGATCCGGGAATGGGCACGCAGCAACGGCTACACCGTTTCGGAGCGCGGCCGCGTCAACAGCGAGATCATCGAGGCTTACCGCGCAGCCCAGGGCTAACTGCCCCCCAGAGGTCACGCCCATGGCGAACACGGCCCTTAACCCGGGCCGTGCGCCGTAGCATCGAATTACGCGTTAGCTAGGAGTGTGCCTCATGTTTGAAAGATTTACCGACCGTGCCCGTCGCGTTGTCGTGCTTGCCCAAGAAGAGGCCCGCATGCTCAACCACAACTACATCGGGACCGAGCACATCCTGCTTGGACTCATTCATGAGGGCGAAGGCGTAGCCGCTAAGGCCCTTGAATCCCTGAGTATTTCCCTGGGTGCTGTGCGCGAACAGGTGCAGGAGATCATCGGCCAGGGCCAGCAGGCTCCGTCCGGCCACATCCCCTTCACCCCGCGGGCCAAGAAGGTACTTGAGCTCTCGCTGCGGGAAGCCCTGCAGCTTGGGCACAACTACATCGGCACCGAGCACATCCTGCTCGGCCTCATCCGTGAAGGCGAAGGCGTTGCGGCGCAGGTCCTCGTCAAGCTCGGGGCCGACCTGAACCGCGTCCGCCAGCAGGTCATCCAGCTGCTCTCCGGCTACCAGGGCAAGGAGCCCGTCTCGGCCGGCGGCCAGCAGGCCGAAGGCCAGCCGGCAGGCTCGGTGGTCCTGGACCAGTTCGGCCGCAACCTCACCCAGGCGGCGCGTGAAGGAAAGCTTGATCCGGTCATCGGGCGCGAGCACGAGATGGAACGGGTAATGCAGGTGCTTTCGCGCCGCACGAAGAACAACCCCGTCCTGATCGGTGAGCCGGGCGTCGGCAAGACGGCCGTCGTCGAAGGCCTCGCGCAGTCGATCGTCCGCGGTGATGTCCCTGAGACCATTAAGGACAAGCAGCTCTACACCCTGGACCTCGGTTCACTGGTGGCCGGTTCCCGTTACCGCGGTGACTTCGAGGAACGCCTGAAGAAGGTCCTCAAGGAAATCCGTACCCGCGGCGACATCATCCTCTTCATCGATGAGATCCACACCCTTGTGGGCGCAGGCGCCGCAGAAGGCGCCATCGACGCAGCCTCTATCCTGAAGCCGATGCTGGCCCGCGGTGAGCTGCAGACCATTGGTGCCACCACGCTCGACGAGTACCGCAAGCACATCGAGAAGGATGCAGCGCTTGAGCGCCGCTTCCAGCCGATCCAGGTCAACGAGCCGTCTGTTGCCCACGCGATCGAAATCCTCAAGGGCCTGCGTGACCGCTACGAAGCCCACCACCGCGTCTCCATCACGGATGCCGCACTGGCTTCGGCAGCGACCCTCGCCGAGCGCTACATCAGCGACCGCTTCCTGCCGGACAAGGCCATCGATCTGATCGATGAGGCCGGTGCCCGGCTGCGCATCCGCCGCATGACGGCTCCGCCTGAGCTGAAGGAAATCGACGAGCGCATCTCCGCTCTGAAGATGGAGAAGGAATCCGCGATCGACGCGCAGGACTTCGAGGGCGCTGCCTCGCTGCGGGACAAGGAGCAGAAGCTCCAGGACCAGCGTGCGGAGAAGGAGCGCCAGTGGAAGTCCGGCGGCCTGGATGACATCGCCGAGGTGGACGAGGAGCTGATCGCAGAGGTTCTCGCCAACTCCACCGGCATCCCCGTGGTTAAGCTGAACGAAGAAGAATCCACGCGGCTGCTCAAGATGGAAGATGAGCTGCACAAGCGGGTCATCGGCCAGGACCAGGCCATCAAGTCGATCTCGCAGGCCATGCGCCGTACGCGTGCCGGCCTGAAGGATCCGAAGCGCCCGGGCGGCTCGTTCATCTTCGCCGGTCCCACCGGCGTCGGTAAGACCGAGCTGGCCAAGGCACTGGCTGAGTTCCTCTTCGGAGACGAAGAGGCACTCATCACGCTGGACATGTCCGAGTACTCCGAGAAGCACACGGTCTCGCGGCTGTTCGGTGCTCCTCCCGGATACGTCGGTTACGAAGAAGGCGGGCAGCTGACCGAGAAGGTACGCCGCCGTCCGTTCTCCGTGGTCCTGTTCGACGAGGTGGAGAAGGCACACGCTGATCTCTTCAACTCGCTGCTGCAGATCCTGGAAGACGGCCGCCTGACCGACTCGCAGGGCCGGGTGGTGGACTTCAAGAACACCATCATCATCATGACGACCAACCTTGGCACCAAGGACATTTCCAAGGGCGTCATGACCGGCTTCCAGTCCGGCACCGACACGAAGACCGGCTACGACCGGATGCGTGCCCGGGTTACGGAAGAGCTGCGACAGCACTTCCGCCCCGAGTTCCTCAACCGTGTCGATGACACCGTGGTCTTCCCGCAGCTGACCCAGGAAGAGATCGTCCAGATTGTGGACCTGTTCCTGGAGCGCCTGGGCAAGCGCCTGGCAGAAAAGGGCATGAGCATCGAGCTCACCCCGGCTGCCAAGGTTCTGCTCGCAACGCGCGGCTACGATCCCGCCATGGGTGCCCGGCCGCTGCGCCGCACCATGCAGCGCGAGATTGAGGACCAGCTCTCCGAGAAGATCCTCTTTGGGGACCTGAAGCCCGGCGAACTGGTTTCGGTCGACGTGGAAGGCGAGGGAGACGAAGCAACGTTCACCTTCACCGGACACGGAGCCCCCCGCGCCATCGAAGAGGCCCCCTCGGCCATTGAAGCCGGTGTGGGCGACGCAGGCAACGCAAACTAGAGCACTAAAGCAAAGAAGCCCCCGGGATTCCGGGGGCTTCTTTGTGTCTTCCTCCCTGCCCGCCCGCAAGGGAGTCCGTTGCAGAAGTCCTAGACTGAACAAATGACGCTTACCGCACAGACAGCACAGGTCACCGTCCGCCGAGCCCGCACCTCGGACGTCGCTAAGATCCGCGAAATGGTGGCGCCGCTGGCCGAGGAGCGGGTGCTGATCGCGAAAGAAGCGGTGGCGTACTACGAAGGGCTCCAGGAATTCCGGATCGCGGAGGACCCTGCAGGCAACGTCGTGGGCTGCGGTGCCCTGCATGTGATGTGGGAGGACCTGGCCGAGGTCCGGACGCTGGCAACGCACCCCGGCTGGCGCGGGCGCGGAGTCGGGCACATCCTTCTTGAACAGCTGCTTTCGGACGCCGCGGAAATTGGTGTCACGCGGGTTTTCTGCCTCACCTTTGAAGTTGACTTCTTTAAGCGCCATGGCTTTGTCGTGATGGAAAACCAGTCCGCCGTGGATCCCGAGGTGTATTCGGAACTCCTGCGCTCCCACGACGAAGGTGTGGCGGAATTCCTCGACCTGGCCCGGGTGAAGCCGAATACCCTCGGTAATACGCGCATGATCCGCACTGTTCGCGCATAGAAGAACTGAGCTTGATAAGTGGCCGCACTACCCTCAAACCGCTAAGCTAAGCATACTTAGCATCACAAATGCAGGCGGTCATTCCTTATCCGGAAGGACAGCCTGCCGATCAGAAAGCGGGTACCTCTTATGGGCGCAGACGACAAGATGCAGAACAAGGGCGAAGAAATCGGCGGCAAGGTCAAGGAAGGCCTTGGCAAAGTCACCGGCGACCGCAGCATGGAGGCTGAAGGCCAGGGGGACCAGACCAAGGCGAACATGAAGCAGGCCGGCGAACACGTCAAGGACGCTTTCAAGGGCAAGTAGCCCGCTCTCGGGATAACCTCCCGCCGACGCTCCCGGTCGCTGTTGTCGCTGCTGGCCGGGGAACACTGAAGGAAGGGCGTAACGCCCTTCCTTCAGTGCGTCCGGGGGAAGTTTCCAAGCCTGTGCAGCGTCCCTGCAGAGCGGTAGTGTGGCTCTCAGTCAGCGGGCGTGGGCCAGCGTGGATGCCGGTCCCGGTCTTACCCCGTTTTGTGGGCAAAGGAGAGTTCGGACAATGAAGAAACTCATCAATGATCCCCGCTCGGTGGTCGCTGAATCCCTGGAGGGTTTCGCGCAGGCCCACGGCGACATCGTGAAGGTGCACGCAGATCCTGCCTATGTCCTGCGCGCCGATGCTCCCGTGCACGGCAAGGTTGCCCTCGTTTCCGGCGGCGGCAGCGGCCATGAACCGCTCCATGCCGGGTATGTCGGCAAAGGCATGCTGGACGGCGCCGTGCCCGGGGCCGTCTTCACGTCCCCCACACCGGACCAGATCCTCCCCGCCATCACGGGGACAGACTCCGGCGCGGGCGTCCTGCTGATCGTCAAGAACTACACCGGGGACATCCTGAATTTCGAGACGGCAGCAGAACTGGCCCAGATGGAGGACATTCAGGTCCGCACGGTGGTGGTCAACGACGACGTCGCGGTGGAGGATTCGCTCTATACCGCCGGACGGCGCGGGGTTGGCGGCACTGTGCTGCTGGAGCGCATTGCGGGTGCGGCGGCGGAACGCGGAGACTCGCTGGACTCAGTGGCGGCCATTGCCGAACGCGTCAACGCCAACGTGCGGTCCATGGGAGTCGCCCTGAGCGCCTGCACGGTTCCGCACGCCGGTGAGCCAAGCTTTGAACTGGCCGAGGACGAAATCGAACTGGGGGTGGGCATCCACGGCGAGCCCGGCCGCCGTCGCATGCCGATGGCCGCTGCTGACGCCATCACGGACCAGCTCCTCGAACCGGTTCTCTCAGATCTAGGTACAGGCTCGGGTGAGCGTGTGCTGCTCTTCGTCAACGGAATGGGCGGCACTCCGCTGAGTGAGCTCTACATCGTGTACCGGCATGCAGCCAAGGTCCTGGCGGACCGGGGCATCCATGTTGAGCGGTCCCTGGTGGGCAACTACATCACGGCCCTGGAAATGCAGGGCGCGTCGGTGACGGTGCTGAAACTCGACGACGACATGATCGATCTGTGGGACTCTCCGGTTCATACCGCGGCCCTGCGGTGGGGGGTGTAGGAATGGAACTCGATGCCCAGTGGGCTGCAGCATGGATGCGGGACGCGGCTGTGTCCCTCTCGGACAACCGGCAGCGGCTGATCGACCTTGACCGCGCGATCGGCGACGCCGACCACGGCGAGAACATGGACCGGGGATTCAGTGCCATCGTCGAGAAGCTCGACGCTGACGGCGTGCCGGCCACGCCCTCGGACGTCTTCAAGACTGCCGCGATGACGCTCATGTCCAAAGTGGGCGGCGCCGCCGGGCCGCTCTACGGCACGGCGTTCCTGCGCGGAGCTGCGGCTGTGGCCGGGAAGGACGCCCTGACCGCGGACGACGTCGCAGCTTTCCTTGCAGCGGCGCGCGACGGCATCGTGAGCCGGGGGAAGGCCGAGCCCGGGGATAAGACCATGGTGGATGCTTTCTCTCCGGCGGTGGAAGCTGCGCAGACAGCCGCCTCAGCAGAGGCCAGCGGCCCGGAGGCCTTGGATGCAGCTGCCAACGCGGCCGAGGCGGGGCTGGCGGGCACCGAACCGCTCATCGCCCGGAAAGGCCGGGCAAGCTATCTGGGTGAGCGCAGCGCCGGGCACCTTGATCCCGGTGCCGCCTCGACTGCGCTCATCCTCAAGGCCGCTGCCCGTGCGGCGGGGGAGCAGGCATGAAGGTAGGACTGGTCATCGTCTCCCACAGCGAGAAGCTCGCTGAGGGCGTCTGCGACCTTGCCGGACAGATGGCGCCCGATGTGGCGATCATTGCTGCGGGCGGAACGGATGACGGCGGGATTGGCACCAGCCTGGAGAAGATCACGGCAGGCATAGCCCGGGCCGACGGCGGTGCAGGGGCCGCCATCCTGGCGGACCTGGGGTCTGCGGTCATGACCACGGAAATGGCCCTGGAGTTCCTGGATCCCGAGCAGTCGGAGAGGGTGCGCCTGGCTGACGCTCCGCTGGTCGAAGGTGCGGTGGCGGCAGCGGTGGCTGCCCAGACCGGCCAGCCGCTGGAAACCGTGATCCGGGATGCAGAGGCCACAGCGGCCTCCATGGCCGGGGCAGCGGCCGCCCCGCCGAAGGACAGCAGTCAGGCGCCTGCCGACACGCTGGACGACATAGACCAGGACGACACCGGGGTGCAGGAAGCCTCCTGGGAACTGATCAACCCGATGGGCCTGCATGCACGGCCGGCAGCGGCCGTGGCGCAGGCGATGGCCGACCTGGACGCAGAGATCACCATCAACGGCGTGGACGCTAAATCCGTGATGATGCTGATGACGCTGGGGCTGAAAGCGGGGGACACCCTGACGGTTTCGGCGCACGGGCCGGACGCCGAGCGGGCCATCGAGATGCTCGGACTCGAGGTCCGCAACGGGTTCGGCGAGATCTAGGAAGCCGAGATTTAGGAAACAGAGCCCCTACGCCGGCAGCCGGACACCCGCGTCTGAAAGTTCTGCCAGTCCGTCGCGCAGCAAACCTGCCAGAGCGCGTTCCAGCTGCTCCTGCGGTGCGGAAAGCGCATGCAGTGCGCCCAGCGGGCTCAAGGAGGAGTCTGCGGCCGGAGCGCCGAGATCCACCGGACCGGTGAGCAGCAGTTCGCGGAGCACCGGACCCTCGGCCTGCCGCAGGACCGCCATCATGGCGCCGCGCACCTGGCGGTCGGTCCCGTGCCAGGCCTGGCCCTTGGGGATGTAGTGCGGCTCCGGGCGCCCGGCCTGCACCCAGGCGCAGTTACTGAGCACGGGGCACTCTTCGCAGCGGGGACTGCGGGCGGTACACACCATGGCTCCCAGCTCCATCACCGATGCGTTCCAGGCGACAGCTTCAGCGTCGGCGTCGGGAAGCAGCGAGTCAGCCAGCCGCATTTCCGCAGCTGTCAGGGACTGGGAAGGAAGGGCATTGCCGGTGATCAGCCGGGCATGGACACGGCGGATATTCGTATCCACTACGGTTTCCCGGCGTCCAAACGCGAAGGACGCGACGGCGGCGGCTGTATAGTCCCCGACGCCGGGAAGGGTGAGCAGGGCGGCATGGGTATCCGGGACCTTGCCGCCGTGCACTTCCGTGATCGCTGCGGCGGCTGCATGAAGGCGCAGCGCCCGGCGCGGATACCCCAGCCGGCCCCACGCGCGGACGGCCTCGCCGCTGGGTTCAGCCGCGAGGGCGGCAGGCTCGGGCCAGCGTTCCATCCACTCGTGCCACACGGGCAGGACGCGCACTACGGGCGTCTGCTGAAGCATGACCTCGCTTACCAGGATGCCCCATGGGCTGCACTCCGGATCGCGCCAGGGAAGGTCACGGGCATTTTCGGCGAACCAGCCGTTAATGCGGGCATGGAGCTTCCGTTTGTGCTCCGGTTCCATCCGCTGCTCCCTCTGTCTGACCACCAATACTCTACTGACCGGCGTGGTGTGCGCAGTAATCCGCCGCTGCCTCCCTAGCCTTAACGCATGGCGGGAAAAAAGCCCCAGGGCAAGCCGGGCCGGGGAGGCACTGCCGGCGCGAAGGCCAAGCCTCGCGGCGGCAGCGGCTCCCGTATGCCTGCGCGTCCCAGCAAGGCTGTCTACCGCAGGCGGCGCCTGGTGCTGCTCCTGGCCCTGCTGCTCGTCATAGCGGGCGGGGTCTGGGGAGCCACAGCACTCGCCGGAGCCCTTTCGCGTCCCGGCAACGCGGATGCCGCAGAACCTTTTCAGTCCGCGCCGACTGCCTCGCCGTCAGCTGCGGAGAACGACGGCGGCAAGGCCCCGGAGGAGCCGGACGCACCTGCCGAGGGTGAAGCGGATCCCGCCTGTCCGGCCGCGGCAGTCAAGGTCGAAGCAGCCACCGACGCGCCGGTCTATGCCGCCGGGGTGAATCCGGTGCTGAGCCTCACCGTGACGAATACGGGTCCGGAGCCCTGCGAGATCAATGTAGGGACCACACAAATGGAGTTCACCGTCACCAGCGGTTCGGACCGCATCTTCTCCTCGGTGGACTGCCAGGACGGCGGCGAAGACCTGGTGAAGGAGTTCGCGGCGGGTGCGTCCGAAACGGCCAATTTCACGTGGGAACGGCTGCGCTCGGCGCCCGGCTGCACGGCCGTAGCCAGCAATCCCAACCCCGGGTGGTACGTGTTCACGGCGAGCCTGGGCGGAAAAACCAGCGAGAAAGCTGTCTTCCAGCTGGATTGACGGCCGTTGCCGCGGAGCCTGAGGGGATTACATGAACCGGTCGAGCAGGCTGGTCTCCGCTATCCGGGAAAGTCCTTCGCGCACGGTCCGCGCCCGCTGTTCGCCGATGCCGTCAACCTGCATCAGGTCCTCGATGTTGGCGGCCATGAGGTTCTGCAGGCCGCTGAAGTGGTCCACCAGGCGGTTCGAGACAGCCGGCGGGACGCTCTTGATGTTGCTCAGGAGGCGGTAGCCGCGGGGCTGGACCACTGCTTCGAGGGAATCCTGGCCTGGCTGGAAACCGACAACGGCAGCGATCTTGCCCAGGTCCACCATGTCGGAAGAGCTGAGGTTCTGCAGCGTTGCGACCTGTTCGTCCACATTGCCCGGAGTGCTGCTGATGTCGGCGTAGTCGCGGACAATCATTTCGCTTCCCGGGCCCAACCCGGTTGTGAGCTCTTCGAGCTGGAGGGAGAGCAGGCGCCCGTCGACTCCCAGTTCAAGCACGTACTGCGAGATCTCCTCGGAGATCCGGCGCACCATTTCCTGGCGCTGGAGTGTGACGGCGACGTCGCGGACAGTCACCATCGCCTCGATCTCCAGTGCGGAGAGTGAATTGGTCACCTGGTCCAGGCGGGTGCGGTAGCGCTCCAAGGTGGCCAGAGCCTGGTTGGCGCGGGCCAGGACGGGTTCGGATCCCTCCAGGACGTGGCGCAGGCCTCCGACGTAAAGCTGGATGATCTGCATGGACTGGCTGACGGAAATCACGGGGAAGCCGGTCTGGATGGCAACGCGTTCCGCCGTGCGGTGGCGGGTTCCGGACTCGTGGGTCTCAATGGTGTGGTCCGGCACCAGCTGGACAGCGGCACGCAGGATGTTCGCCCCGTCCTTGTCGCAGACGATTGCGCCGTCCATCTTCGCCAGCTCACGCAGGCGCGTGGAGGAGAACTCAATACCGATGTCGAAGCCGCCGGAGCAGATGGAGTCCACCGTGCGGTCGAAGCCGAGGACGATCAGCGCGCCGGTCCGGCCGCGGAGGATCCGTTCCAAACCGTCGCGCAGGGCGGTTCCGGGCGCCACTCTGGCCAGAGTGGCCTTCAGCGCATCCTCGGGGGTGCGTGCCATTGTCACTTCCTTCCGGCCAGTCCGGCCCACGGGCGTTCTGGGCGTGGGGTGCGCAGACACTTCACCATAGTAATGCGCCAACATGCCACATTGGCCCCATTGTTCCCGCAGTATGACAGCGAAAGCTCACACCCGCGGGACAGGCGCGCCCTAGAAGAGCAGTTCCAGTGCCTCGGAGAGCGTAGTGACCTCACGTACCTTGAAGCCGGCGGGAACCTGGCCCGGACCGTTGGGGGATGCCGGAACCACGGCATGGCTGAACCCCAGCCGTTCGGCTTCCTGCACCCTGCGGGCTATGCCGGGTATCGGACGGACCTCCCCGGCCAGGCCGACTTCCCCGAAGGCTATGAGCCGGGCAGGAAGAGGCTTGTTCATCTTGGCCGAAGCAACGGCCAGGGCGACGGCGAGGTCGGTTGCCGGTTCGGACAGTTTCACTCCGCCAACGGTGGCCACGTAGCTGTCGTCCTTGGCGAGGTTCATGGAGGCGCGCTGCTGCAGCACGGCAAGCAGCATGGCCACTCGGGCCGAGTCCAGGCCGCTCGTGGCCCGGCGGGCCTGGGCATTTCCGGTTTCAGCCAGCAGGGCCTGGACCTCGGCAACGAGCGGACGCCGCCCTTCCAGGGTTACCGTGATGCAGGTTCCGGACACGGGTTCCTTGGTGCGGGAAACGAACAGGCCGGACGGGTCAGCCAGTCCTTCGATGCCGTCTTCAGTGAGATCGAAGCAGCCCACTTCGTCCGTGGGGCCGTAGCGGTTCTTGACCGCACGGACCAGCCGGAGGCGCGAGTGGCGGTCGCCGTCGAACTGGCAGACCACGTCCACCAGGTGTTCCAGCAGCCGGGGGCCGGCGATTGAACCGTCCTTGGTGACGTGGCCGACCAGCAAGGTGGTCATGTTCCTGGTCTTGGCCGCATTGATGAGCGACGCCGCGACCTCACGGACCTGGCTGACACCGCCGGCGCTGCCGTCCACCGCAGAGCTGCTCAGCGTCTGCACCGAATCCACGATCAGCAGGGCTGGCTTGACCTGCTCGACCTGGCCGAGCGCCTGGCCCAGGTCGGTTTCCGCACTGAGGTAGAGGCTCTGGGACACCGCGCCGATCCGTTCAGCACGCAGCTTTACCTGAGCGGTGGATTCTTCGCCGGTGACGTAGAGAACGTCCTTGCCCTGCCCGGCTACCCGTGCGGCGACATCCAGCAGCAGCGTGGACTTGCCGACACCCGGTTCCCCAGCCAGCAGGATGACGGCGCCGGGGACGAGGCCGCCGCCCAGCACGCGGTCCAGCTCGCCCACCCCGGTGGGCTGGTAAGCGGCAGTGGTGGCGTCGACGTCGGCGATCCGCTGCGCCGGGCGGGCGACTGTTGCGGCAGGCGTGGTCCGGGCCAGGACTTCCCCGGCTTCCTCCACTGTTCCCCAGGCCTGGCACTCACCGCAGCGGCCCACCCACTTCACGGCGGTCCAGCCGCATTCGGTGCAGCGGTAGTTGGCAGTTTTTGCCCGGGATGTCTTGGTGGCCATGCCAACAGGCTATCTGGCGGCACTGACACGGCCGGCCACGCAGGCCGGCTGCCGCCGGGAGGCTAGACCTCGGAAAGGTAGCTGACCGCTTCTTCGTGCGGCAGGCCGGTGGCTTCGAGGAGATCGACCACCAGCGGCCGGAAGAGCATCACCAGGGCATCGCCGTACAGATCGGTGACCTCCAAATTCGCGGGGTGCAGCCGGGACGCGACGGCGGCAAGTTCGTTGCGGGCCTGGCGCAGGTGGCGTTCGCGCATGGCTGCGGATTCCCCGCCGCCCAGGGCCCGGGCCAGAACATCAACGGCGTCGGCGGTGTCATTGATGACTTCGGAGACTTTCTCCAGCGCTGAATCCGACAGTGCTGCGTGGTTGATCACGGAGGTGGACCGGCGGGCGAAGACCCGGCTGTTGCGGATCGCCAGGTCCAGGTAACTGACGGATCCGCGCAGGTCGCCGAGCTCGGCGAGGTACCGCCGGTAGGCCGGAGAAATCCTCGCGACCTCGCGGGCATCACGGATACTGCGGGCCAGAAGGTCCAGCTGCGGCTGGGTATTCCTGGCCCGGACCAATGCATGCCACGCCAAGGTCGAGTCGCTGCGGACCAGCGCGTCAGCGGTCTGGCGCAGCACGGCGGAGAGTTCGCTGAGCAGTTCCCGAATGTTGGATTTCGGTTCGCGCCGGGGGTCGCGCGGCGCCAGCATGGTGACGATCAGGGCGAAGATGCCGCCCACCACCGCGTCGGCGCTGCGGGTGAAGACACCGCCGTCGGGCGCCGGAAGCAGCACCACGAGCAGGGACTGCAGTCCCAGCTGGGTGGTGAAGATGACTCCGCGGTCCAGGAAACGCGCCAGCATCAGGGAAGCAAAGAGTACGACGGCGGCCTGCCAGAGACCGGTGCCAAGGACATGGAGCAGCGCCTCACCGATCGTGATGCCCAGCGTGCAGCCGATTCCGACCTCCAGCACCCGGCGGGTCCGCGGTTCCCGGGAAAAGCCGAGCGATATCAGGGCAGCGGTCGCTGCGAACAGCGGACCTTCGTGGCCGAGTACATATTCAGCAAAGGCATAGGCACCCACCGCGCAGATTGTCATCTGCAGTGCGGGGATGACCGAGGCTCCGCTGCGCTTCACCCCTACCCGGAACCGGTCCCGCAGGAACCCGCGGCTGGCGGCGATACGGTTACGGGCTGGCATGGGATTAGTCTAGGACGGCTCCGCCGAAGTGCCGACCCGGCGAGTCACTATGACCGGCAGATGGCCGGCTGGATCTATGCCCGCTTGTTTCCGGACCCTGTGGAAACAAGCGGGAGGCCTGAACGCTACGGGAATTCCCCCAGTGCTTGGCCCCAGTTCACTTTTTGTTCACTTTGGGAGGGCACGCTCAGTTGCGGGACGGGAAATCCGCCCAGGAACACGGTCTCCCGGCGCTCTTGGCGCCGGAAATGCCACCACACCCTTGAAAGGGAACAACAACGTGAAGGTATTGAGCTTGGGCCGCACCGCGGCCGTTCTTTCGGCATCCGCCCTGGCCCTGGCCGCCTGTGGCTCTGACAACGCCACCGGCGCCGCCGCCGGCACAGATGCCGCGGCCTCCGCCTCGACCGCCTCCGGAACGCTTACCGGGGCAGGGGCCAGCTCGCAGTCTGCCGCCATGGACGCCTGGATCGCCGGGTTCAACTCCGCCAACCCCACCGCCTCGGTCCAGTACTCACCGGACGGCTCGGGCGCAGGCCGCGAAGCCCTGCTGGCGGGAGGGGTGCAGTTCGCTGGAACGGACGCCTACCTGTCGGACGAGGAAGCCGCATCGTCCCTTGAAGTCTGCGGTCCCGACGGTGCCCTCCACATTCCCGCCTACATTTCCCCCATCGCCATCGCGTTCAATCTCGAGGCTGTGGAGGAACTGAACCTCGACGCTGACACCCTCGCCGGGATCTTCCGCGGCGAGATCACCGTGTGGAACGATCCGGCCATTACCGGCCAGAACGAGGGCACGGAACTGCCGGCCACCGCCATCACGGTGGTCCACCGGTCGGACGAGTCGGGAACCACGGAAAACTTCACTGAATTCCTCGCCGCTGCGGCTCCGTCGGTCTGGACCGATGAGCCCGACGGCGAATGGCCAGCCGCGCTAAGCGGCCAGGAAAACGCCCAGGGCACCAGCGGCGTCGTATCGGCAGCCAGCGCTACAGAAGGCGCAATCACCTACGCGGACGCCTCAGCCGTCGGAACCATGGGCACGGTAGCCGTGAAGGTGGGTGATGACTACGTTGCCTACACCCCTGATGCGGCGGCGAAGGCCGTGGAGGCTTCGACTCCGGTAGAGGGAGAGGGACGTCCGGAGCTGGATATGGCCATGGAACTTGCCCGGGACACCACTGAATCCGGTGCCTACCCTGTGGTGTTGGTCTCCTATCACCTCTACTGCACTGCGTATGAGGACCAGGAAACTGTGGACTTGGTGAAGGCTTTTGGCCACTACGTGGTCAGTGCTGAGGGCCAGGCAGCCGCGGCCGATGCCGCAGGCAACGCCCCGTTGTCCGCTAACCTGCAGGAACAGGCTTCGAAAGCTCTCGATTCCATCAAGGTTGCTTCCTGAAACCAAGAGCTGAAGGGACAGTCCCCGCGCCGCGCCGCGGGCGCAGCGCGGGGCATTCGCCCGGTCCGGGCCCAGCTTGAATCTCATCGATGGACAGTGAAAACTGGCGAGTGCGGTGTCTTGTCCACAACGTAATGCAAAAGTGCCAACAAAGTTCGAAGGGTTGTGCAGTGTCAAGCAAGTCAATACAGGGCACCGGCGGTGCCGGGCGCGCGGGGGACAAAGTCTTCTCCGGCATCACGCTCCTGGCAGGATGCCTCATCCTGACTGTCCTGTTCGCCGTCGCAGCCTTCCTGCTGTGGCAGGCACTCCCCACCTTCACCGCATCCTCATCGGACATCTCAGGCGGCTCGGGCTTCCTGGCCTATATCTTCCCGCTGGTGATCGGCACGGTCATTGCCGCCACCATCGCACTGCTGATTGCAACACCCGTGGGAATCGGCGTCGCCCTGTTTATTTCCCACTATGCGCCGCGCAGGCTCGCCCAGACCCTTGGCTACGTCGTGGACCTGCTGGCCGCCATTCCGTCAGTGGTCTACGGAGCCTGGGGCATGACCGTGCTGGCACCCGCACTCGTGGGCCCGTACAACTGGCTTGCCGATAACGCAGGCTGGTTCCCCCTCTTCACCGGACCCGCGAGCCAGACGGGCAAGACCATGCTCACCGCCGGCATCGTCCTTGCAGTCATGGTCCTGCCGATCATCACCTCGCTGAGCCGGGAGATCTTCCTGCAGACTCCCAAGCTCCATGAGGAAGCAGCCCTGGCCATGGGCGCCACCCGCTGGGAAATGATCCGCATGTCCGTCTTCCCCTTCGCGCGTCCGGGCATTATCAGCGCCGTGATGCTGGGACTGGGCCGCGCCCTCGGAGAGACCATGGCCGTAGCCCTGGTGCTGTCCTCCGGCGGCCTCATCGCCAGCCTGATCCGGCCCGGCAACCAGACGATCGCCGCGGAAATCGCACTGAACTTCCCCGAGGCGTACGGCCTGCGCCTCTCTGAGCTGATCGCCGCAGGCCTGGTCCTCTTCGTGATCACGCTGATCGTGAACGTCATTGCCCGCTGGATCATCAGCCGCCACAAAGAATTCTCGGGAGCCAACTGATGATTGACACCACTTTGACCCGCTCCTCATCACTGACCAAGAACCGGCTGCCGGGCTATGCCATGTGGGCCGTCCTGGCGGCCTCGGTCATCCTGGGCGCTGCGCTTTCCGCTCTCCTCGGCTTCCATATCGCATCGTTCGCGATCTTCTCCGCCGTCCTTTTCGTGGCTGCCGGAACAATCCTCACCCGCGTCGTCGAAGGCAGCCGCCGGGCTGCGGACCGCTTCGCCACGAACCTGATCTACGGCGCCTTCATCCTGGCGCTGGTCCCGCTGGTCTCGGTGATCTTTACCGTGCTGGTGCGCGGCATCCCCGGCCTCAGCCCGGACTTCCTGTTTACTTCCATGGGCGGCATGACCGGCACCGTGGACAACAACACCGTGGAGACCGGGGGACCGGTCCTCGGCGGTGCCTACCACGCGATCATGGGCACCCTGCTGATCACGCTGTGGGCGACGGTCATCTCCGTGCCGATCGGCCTGCTCACCGCCGTCTACCTTGTCGAGTACAGCAAGGGCGGCCCCCTTGCCCGTGCCATCACGTTCTTTGTCGACGTGATGACCGGCATCCCCTCGATCGTCGCGGGCCTGTTCGCCGCCGCGTTCTTCGGCCTGCTGTTCGGGCCGGGCACCCGCACCGGCTTTGTTGCCGCCGTCGCGCTCTCCGTCCTGATGATCCCCGTGGTGGTGCGCTCGACGGAGGAAATGCTCAAGATCGTCCCGAACGAGCTGCGCGAGGCCGCCTATGCACTGGGCGTGCGCAAATGGCGGACCATCCTCAAGGTCGTGGTGCCCACTGCCATCTCCGGCATTGCCTCCGGCGTTACCCTGGCGATAGCCCGCGTTATTGGCGAGACCGCACCGCTGCTGGTGACGGCTGGCTTTGTGAACACCATCAACCTCAACGTGTTTGCCGGCTGGATGGCCAGCCTTCCGACCTTCATTTACCGGCAGCTGATGAGCCCGACCTCACCGACCAACACCGACCCGAGCACGCAGCGTGCCTGGGCCGCCGCCCTGCTGCTGATCGTGATGGTCATGCTGCTGAACCTTGCCGCACGGCTGGTCGCGCGAATCTTCGCGCCGAAGACCGGCCGCTGACCTCCAGACCGACCCGGCCGCTGCTGCGGCACAGGACATCCGTACGGATGTCCACCGGAACAGAACAGAAGGAAACACATGTCCAAGCGAATCGACGTCAAGGGCCTCAACGTCTACTACGGCGACTTCCTGGCCGTCGAAGACGTCAGCATCAAGATGGAACCGCGCTCGGTGACCGCGTTCATCGGCCCGTCCGGCTGCGGCAAGTCCACCTTCCTGCGCACGCTGAACCGGATGCATGAAGTCCTTCCCGGTGCCCGCGTGGAGGGTGAAGTCCTGCTCGACGGCGAAAACCTCTACGGCCCCGGCGTCGATCCCGTGACCGTCCGGAGCCACATCGGCATGGTGTTCCAGCGCCCGAACCCGTTCCCCACCATGTCCATCCGTGACAATGTGCTGGCCGGCGTGAAGCTGAACAACAAGCGGATCTCCAAGTCCGACGCCGATGACCTGGTGGAGAAGTCCCTCACCGGCGCGAACCTGTGGCGCGAGGTCAAGGACCGGCTGAACAAGCCCGGCTCAGGCCTCTCCGGCGGCCAGCAGCAGCGCCTGTGCATTGCCCGGGCGATTGCGGTCTCACCCGAGGTGATCCTGATGGATGAGCCCTGCTCGGCCCTGGACCCCATTTCAACGCTGGCCATCGAGGACCTCATCGAGGAGCTCAAGAGCGACTACACGGTCGTGATCGTCACGCACAACATGCAGCAGGCCGCACGGGTCTCGGACAAGACGGCGTTCTTCAATATCGCCGGCACCGGCAAGCCCGGCAAGCTCATTGAGTATGACGACACCACGGTGATCTTCAACAATCCGTCAGTGAAGGCCACGGAGGACTACGTCTCAGGCCGCTTCGGGTAACCCGGAGTTTTTGCAGGCGGAGGCCGGCCTCAGAGCAGCGGACTGAGCGCCAGGAAGAAGATCCCGCCCAGCAGGGCTGCAGCCGGTGCAGTGATCAGCCACGTGACCAGGATCTCGCGAAGCGGAATGAACCGTACCGCGGCAAAGCGGCGGTTGGCTCCCGCACCGACAATCGCGGACGTCATGGTCTGGGTGCTGGAGAGTGGAATGTGCAGCCACAGCCCGCCCAGGAAGAGCATCGCCGTGGCTACGGCCTGCGCGCTCATGCCGCGCAGCGGATCAATGCGCACCAGCCGGTAGCCAAGGGTGTGGGTGATCCGCCATCCGCCGAACAGTGCGCCCGCAGCAAGGGCGCCTCCGGCGAACAGCTGCACCCCCCAGGGGATTTGGCCGCCGGTCGAGTAGCCCGCAGCCACCAGACCCAGGACAATCACTGCCATGGTCCGCTGCCCGTCCTGCATGCCGTGACCCAGTGAAAAGGCCGCGGACAGCACGGACTGCGCAATCCGGTTGCCGGCGTCCCCCCGGCGCAGCGAGCTGTACCGCATCAGCCACATCACGGGATACACCAGCAGATAGGCCAGAACAAAGGCAATCACGGGGGAGAGCAGCAGGGGCAGGGCGATCTGGTCCCAGAGCACCCGGAACGACTCGGAGATGCTCTGCCCGCCAACGAGCGTGGATGCCGCTCCGGAACCCACAATGCCGCCTACAAGGGCGTGTGTGGAGGAGGATGGCATTCTGCGCAGCCACGTCCATAAACCCCACGCACAGGCCGCTGCCAGCCCGGCTATGAGGATCCCCAGCCCGCTGCTTCCGGCGGGCAGCTTGATGAACAGATCCGCCAGGACCAATGCCAGGGTGGTACTCATCAGCGCGCCCAGGAGATTAAAGACGCTGGCCGAGACGACGGCGGCGCCTGGGGTCAATGCCCGGGTCCGCAGCGCGGCCGCAACGGAGTTGGAGACGTCGTGGAAGCCGTTGATGAAGGCGTAGCAGCCCGCAAAGGCGATCACGGCGACGAGCAGGGCGGTGGTCACCTACGATTCCCGCACCAGGATGTTGCCTACGTAGGTTCCCACGCGGCGCAGTTCCTTCGACGCCGCCGCGAGCTGGTCTGCGAGGTCCCGGTGGCGGATGTAGGAGAGGGCTTTGTGGTCGTTGGCGAGCTCCGCCAGCCACATGCGGTGGGTCCGTTCCACGCGTTTGCTCAGGCGCAGCATCTCAATCCAGTAGTCCTCGAGGTCCTCCAGAGAGGCGAGGGTCCGCATGGCGGCAACCGTGAGCTCGGACTGCCGGCCAACGACTTCGAGCTGTTCGGCCGCCCTGCGGGAGACGTTCGTCAGTTTGTAGAGGGAAATGATCTCCGCCGCACTGTCGAGGCGCTCCATTGCCGCCAGCAGAATGAGGGAGAGGTCGTACAGGTCTTCGCGGGGGAGCGGGTTGATGAAGCTGGTCCGCATCTGCGTCATCAGCGCGAAATGGAGCTCCGTTGTCTCCGCTTCCAGCGCGTGGAGTTCCTCGGCCAGCCGGGGAAACTCCGCCGGCTCGGCACCAAGGGCCTCGGAAAGGGTGGCCGTACCGCGCACGGCCTGCGACGCCATCCGGGACAGCAGGTCCAGGCCGGCATTCTCCTGCGGGAAAAGGCGGAGCTTCATCGGATGGACCTGGGCTGCTGGGGGGTCGTCACACCGGTAAGAATATCCGATGGAGGAAAGAGTAACGGTGCCGAACCGGGAGCGCCTCTCGGCGGAAGGCCGCTCGAAGCGGCTCTAAGTTGAAGCCCGGGGGTTCCGCGGTCCGACACCAGTTTCAGTTTTCTACTCCCCGTCTCCGATGTCAACTGCGCTGTCCACAGGCCCGGAGCAGCGGGTCGATGGTCAGTCCAGCTCGCCGCGGCGCCACGCTTCAGCCGAATGTTCCAGGTCTTCAGCGGTCAAAACCAGCTGCCGGGCGTTGCGGGTCAGCTCGGTGGCACGCTCGCTGTTGGCCGTCTCAGTGGAGTCCGCGTGATGCGTTTCACCGAGGGCCACCACGCGGCAGAAAGCGGCGAAGCGTTCCAGGGCGACGTCGAAATCTCCCTCGAAGGCACCGGAGAGAATCGTGTCGGCCATGGCCCGCACTTCGTCAGCGCCAAGGGGCTCGGCGACTCCTGCCACGACCTTGGACACCTGCGCGGCTTCCTTGCCGGCCGCATAGTAGGACGCGACCCGCTCAGGATTCTGCTGGACCGCGGCCCGCAGTGCGTACAGGCGCCAGAGCGCGCCCGGAAGTGACCGTGCCGGACTGGTGGCCCAGATCTCGGCAATGGCTTCCAGGCCCTGCTGGTCAGCAAGCTCGACCAGGCGCCGTGTAACCTCCGGATCATCGCTCTGCCTGCCATGGTGGACCAGTGCCTGGGCGGCCAGATGGGCAGCTTCCGAGACGCGGGCCGGGTCTGCGCCGCCGGGGTGGTTGGCGAAGTCCATGGGCGCGTAGAGCTTTGGCTTGTGGTGACGGGGAACCGATGCATTCGACTCAGTCATATTTTGAGAATACTCCCGCCGGAACCGGGAATCGAGGCGGCTTCCGGCAGGCGGAAACGCTGCCAGCCGCGCCTTGGCCCAGCACGGCCTGCGAGGGGTTTCCACGATTCGTAAGCCGTGCGATAAAGTGGAAAAGTCGACACGCCCGGAGTATTCCGCGGCCAGTTGGCGGGGGGCCTTTAGCTCAGTTGGTAGAGCATCGGACTTTTAATCCGTGGGTCGTGGGTTCGAGCCCCACAGGGCCCACCCTGCGCCGAACGGCGAAGAAGCACCCCGGTTCATCTGAACCGGGGTGCTTCTTGCTTTTGTCCACCTGCGGGGCGTTATTCCTCAGCCTCTGCCGCCGGGCGCTTGAGGAGCTTATGGGTGCCGTCGCACCACGGCTTGATCTTGGATCCGGTGCAGCGGCACAAGGCCACGGTTTCCCGGTTCTTCGGAATCACCGTTCCGTCGTCGGCCTGCACCTCGAAGTCTCCACGGACCAGCAGCGGCCCTCCGGGGCAGGACGTCAGGCTCACGGCGTCATGGTCCGCGCTGTCCCCTGCTGCCACGACCCTGATTCCAGTGCTCTTGATGGTCGCAGCCGGGATGGTCGCAGCCGGGCCGGACGGCGCGGCACTCATGCCGGGACCCCGACGGCGGCGGCATCGGCCGCGAGGGCGGCCGCGGCACCGGAACCCTGCCCCGGGAGCTCGCGGAGGGCCGAGCAGCCTTCCGTCCAGGCGGCAAGCTGCTCCTCGCCCTGGAGGGCGTCCAGCGTCAGCACGGTCGAGGCGCCAAACAGAATGTCCGCCAGGAGTTCCGGCTCCGCTTCGGCAAGCCCTCCGGCCAGGTCCCGGGCAGCAATCTGCTCATGGACCGCATCTGCCTCGACGTGCTCATCGAAGTAGAACGTGACGTCCTCCCCGTAGCCCGCGCGTTTGAATCCCCTGGCGTAGAACGAGTTGGGAATCGAGGAGGTCATCTCAAACGCAGCCAGGTGCCCGGCGATCGAACCGCGCAGGCGCCGGTTCAGGCCGAAGAGGGACATGGCGTTCGATGAGGCCAGGACCAGGGCGGAAACACGGTCCAGGTAGTAGCCGTAGCGCGTATCCAGTCCCAGCCCCTCCATGGTGCGGGCGAACAGCAGGGAATGCATCCGCTCCGGCCGCCCGCCGCCGTATTCATCGGCCTGGATTTCTACCAGCGCAGCCTTGGCCCGCCCAACCGCCAGGCGGGGAATCGCCCAGCTGTGGGGATCCGCTTCGCGCAGTTGATAGACAGAACGCAAAACCAGGAACTCCCGCAGCTGGTCCTCGGTCGCGTGCCGGGCGATGAACCGGGAAACGCTCGGTCCGTCGTCATCCGCGGCCATGGCGAACAGGGCCTGGGCCACCTGCTCTGCCTCGGGGGCGGGCAGGGCGGGTACGTGCACTTCCTCCCGCAGGGCCGCCTCGAAGGCCGCTTCGAGCAAGCGCCGGACCTTGATCAGCTCCGGCTGCCATTCCATGTCGGGATCCACCCCGTCCAGGCCGCTGTAGTGGAGCTCAAACAAGCAGAACAGCGCCAGCTGCACATCATCGTGCCGAAGGATGTCCCCGGCCGCGTCGAGGACGCCACGGGCGGTCGCCTCCAGCCTCCGGTACGTGTCCGGAGAAGCCTCCGGGCCAGACTGAAGGACATCCAAGAGTGCGGAGGTGAGCTCTCCCCGCGGAGCAGGTACCAACATGTAGTTCCTTAGGTGTGAGGCGTCATGCGATGCTTGATTTTTACGAAGAAGACTTCCGAAAACGTCGTCCATCAGCATACTTGGTATTTTGCGGCACTGTCCGCCGCACAGTTCGCAGCCCGCTCAGCCCGCTCAGTCAGCACCGTGAAGGGAGCACTCCGCCTATGCCAGGCATGGATAACGGCTTCCTGGCCGCCTTCCCCGCCCTCCTGCTGGCTGCCGCGGCTGTCCTCCTTGGTGTTCCTGCGATGGATTCGGCACTTCGGAGGGGCGACGGCGAACGGCTCTTCTGGATTGGCCTCACGGGTGTGCTCACTGCCGTCGCCGCCGTGGCGTGGGCAGGGGTCTCAGGTCCGGGTGCTGCTGCCGTCACCGGGCTGGCCGTGATGGCGGGTTCAGCAGCCGGAGGATTATGGCTGCGGCGCAGGCACGTGCGAAGGCTGGCTGCCCGCCGCAGGAAACTGCGGAAAACCCGGATCCAAGCGCTGGCGCAGCGGCGCCAGGCTGTGCTGCTGGACTGGAGTTCCTACGAACTCGATCCCTGGAAGGGCAGTGAGTATCCGGGGATCTCGGATGTGCGGGAAGTTGAGACCAGCAGGCTTGCCCGGGCAGCCGCCGCGGCAGAGGCTGCGCAGGCGGCGGCGGAGTCAGAGCCCGGGAGCGACGAAGCAGTGCAGCTCTGTGCCTCGGCCGTGGATCAGCTCGAGGAAGCCTGGGAAGAGGCACGCGCTGCCGCACGCCGGCGGGCCGGGTAGCGTCGGGCCGGCTGTTCAACGCAGGAATTCGGATCGCAGCACCGGTTAACCGGAGTTAATTGGGGTTAATTGGAGCTGGCTCCCGCCTCTGCATATGGGGGGAACGCAGAGAGGGGAGCCAGTCATCACAGTATACTGATGCCTGTTCGAAGAATCCAATCAGGGGGAAGCAATGGGGATTGCCGCCAAGGCATTCCAGACTTGGCGCACCTCTGTGGCGCCAGGGGAATCTACGAGCGACCTCTGCCGGAAGACCGGAATCAAGCGCTCGACCCTCGCACAGCAGCTGGTGCGCGGAACAGTGTCGGTAGACACCGTGGTCCGCGTGGCCCGCGCCTTCGACGAGGATCCGGTCATCGCCCTGTCTGCTTTTCCCGAATTCGAGGGACTGGCTGAGGGCCGCCGTGCGCCCACTGATGCAGAGCTCATCAGCCAGGTGTCCTATCCCTGCATTCTGCGCACCCTCCTGTCAAGGGCCGCATCAGAGCCAGAATCCGGCCTCCAGCTGGAACAGTGCGTTTTTCCGTATGCCGGTTCCGTGCGTCTGTGGTTCGAAGCCATCGATGCAGGGGACCTGCGCCAGCGGCTCTCGGCCGCCACGGGGATCGCCCCGCAGAATATTTCTGCCCAGCTAAGCGCGGAACGGCTGGCGCCTGACGTCGCAGTCCAGGCGGCGCGCCTGTCAGGCGTTTCCCTTACCAGCGGACTGGTTGTCACCGGCGTGCTGCAGCCTGAAGAAGGCGGCTGGCCTCCGGGGGCCAGGGAACAAGCTGTCGCAGGTTTGTCCGACGTTGAACTGGTCACCCTTGCGCGGGACCGGCTGGATGCACTTGCCAAAGTTTTGCGGAAACGCGAACACGACGAAAAATATGACCACGCACTTTTGGAGAACTTGGGATGACCGCAGGAGTTGCCGTCCAGATGACGGCTTTTGGGATCAGTTCCCTCTTCGCACTTTTCCGCCTGCCGGACGCAATCCGGGGGCGCAACCGCATGATGTTCGCGTGCATGGTGCTGATATCCGTGTCCGTGGGTTTGAGTCTGCCCGCAATCTATACCGCTGTTGACCCGCTGGTGGGAGGCGTGAACATTGCCAACCTTTTCCTAAGGATGGCGCTGTACGGTGTCTTCGTCATCCTCGGCGTGCGCGGCGCAGCGGCTTTTGGTGCCGACTGGGCGAAGAAGCTGATCATTGGGCCGGTCGGGCTGGTGGTCCTGGGCATCATCGTTGCGCTGACCGTCGGATTCTTCGTCGCCAGTGACCTGCCTGCCACGTCTACCAGCCTGTACGCCTATGACGACCAGGTTTCCGTCCAGGTCTACGCCATGCTGGGGCGGCTCTACCCTGCCTATGTCGCGGCTTGCGTGTGCGCTCCGGCGCTCGCCGCATCCCGCAATACCTGCTACCGCCTGCCGCACCGAATCGGGGCCGGACTCATGGGTATCGGACTCGCCATCGTCGTGGTCTTCACGGCGCTCGCCCTCGTCGCCGATCTCGGGGCCTTCATGCTGCTCCTGCCATTTTCTGCGGTCATCCTCGTCACGGTGGGTCTTGCCATCATGTGGGCGTCACACCGCCGGCAAATGATCCGGCCCCGGCCGAGTCCGCTAGCCGAAAGTTACAGAAACGTGAGTTGAATTTCACAGATTTTGTTCACATATTCATGCTGGTGTGCCAGACTAATGAATATGTAACGTCCGCTGCCTGTGGGGGGTCAGCGTGAAGTTGCTAATGAAGCCAGCGGCCCAACAGGCCGCTGGCTTCACCTTTTCCATCCTGTTGGAACGCGCAGGCTATTGGGCGTCCAGGTCCGTTTCCAGGATCTTGACCAGCTCGTCCAGCGCAGCGTCTGCGCCATCGCCTTCCGCCCGCAGGACAACCACGTCTCCGTGTGACGCGCCCAGGCTCATGAGGGAAAGCATGGACGAGGCATCCATTGCCTCTTCCGCAGAATCGCCTTCCATGGCGATCGTTACCTCCACCGGCTGGGCCGCGGCTGCTTCCGCAAAAAGTGAGGCGGGGCGGGCATGCAGTCCCACCCTGCTGGCGATGGTTGCTTGGCGTTCAGCCATTGGTATGTCCTTCCATTAGGTCATCAGGAATGCTTTACAGGCCGAGCTGCTCCAGGATGGGTAGCTTGCGCCTCACCTGGGTACGCCCCTCGGCTGCGGTTTCGGCGGCCAGGGCCAGTGCCGCCAGCTCCTGGGCCTGGGGGAGGGTCACGGAGGCCAGGACCGCACCCACGGTAGAAAGAGCCCGGGGAGTCATGGACAACGTGTTCACGCCCAGCCCGGTCAGCACGACGGCGAGGGCCGGGTCTGCCGCTGCTTCCCCGCAGACACCCACACTGCGCACAGTTCCGTCCACGTCCCCCGCTGCGGCACCGCCGGCCACGGTTGCGGCAATGAGCTGCAGGACAGCCGGCTGCCAGGGGTCGTTAAGGGACGCCAGTGTTCCGAGCTGCCGGTCGGCCGCCATGGTGTACTGCGTCAGGTCGTTGGTGCCCAGGGACGCAAACTTAACCCGCGACAAGACTGCCCTGGACATGATCGCAGCGGCAGGCACTTCGATCATGACGCCCGGCGTTGCCAGCCCTGCGGCGCCGCACATCACCGCGAAGTCGGCCGCTTCATCGGCGGTGGAAATCATCGGTGCCATCACCCATACATCCGATTCATGGGAACCGGCCGCCGCGGCAATCGCCTCCAGCTGCCTTGTGAGGACTCCGGGGGAGGGCCGGTCCGTACGGAACCCGCGGACCCCAAGTGCCGGATTGGGTTCGGTGGCGTCCGTCAGGAACGGCAGCGGCTTGTCCGCCCCGGCGTCCAGTGTCCGGATCACCACCTTGCGGCCCGGAAAGGCCTCAAACACTGCGCCGTAGGCGGCGACCTGCTCCTCAATGCTTGGTTCGGTGTCGCGGCCAAGGAAACAGAACTCCGTCCGCAGCAGTCCCACGCCTTCCGCCCCGGCCGCGGCTGCCGCTACGGCATCCTTGCCCGAACCCACGTTGGCGAGCAGGGGGACGCGGTGGCCGTCCGACGTCGTACCCACTCCGTTGAAGGCTGGAAGGGAGCCCCGTGAGGCGTACTTCTGTGCTGCCTCGCGTTCGGCAACTCCGGGGTTCACGACGACTGTCCCTGTGGCGCCGTCCAGGTAGATTTCTGCACCGTCAACGATCGAATCAGCGCTCGCTGCTCCCACGACGGCGGGCAGGCCGAGGGACCGGGCCAGGATGGCGGTATGCGACTGCGGGCCGCCGCCGCTGGTGACGAGTCCGATCACCAGTGCCGGGTCGAGTGTCGCAGTGTCCGCCGGTGCCAGTTCCTCTGCGGTCAGGATGAAGGGAACGTCCGACGCCGGTATGCCGGGCGCCGGCAGGCCGTCCAGCTCGGCGACGATGCGGGCACGCACGTCCAGCACGTCCTGGGTCCGCTCTGCCATGTACCCGCCCAGGCTCTGAAGCATGGAAGCGACCTCCAGGCCTGCTTCCCAGATGGCCCGGTCGGCTGCCATCCCGTTGTTGATGTGCTTCCCGGCTGCCTTGAGGAGCATGGGGTCCGTTGCCATCATCGCGGTCGCATCAAGGACGGCCTTGGCATCGCCTGAAGCCGCTGCAGACCGGCGCTTGAGGTCTTCGCGCACGTTTTCCGCGGCGTCCTTCAGGCGTGCCTTTTCCCCGTCCACGGAACTGCCGGGCCCGAACTTGAGGCCGGCATCCGGTTCCGGAACGGGCGGCGGCATCCGCAGAGACGGGCCCAGCACCCGGCCCGGGCTGACTCCGATTCCCTTGATGGTGCGCATTAAAGTACCTCTCTGTGGGTCCCGCGGTTCCTAGGCAACAATGGGTTCCGTCGTGTTCTTTGGCGATGTTGCCCGTTTCAGGCCGACCAGGACAAGCGCGCTGACGACCATGCCGGCGAGGATTGCGACGATGAACATCAGGATGTTCCCGATTGCAAAGAAGACGAAGATCCCGCCGTGGGGTGCCTGCGACGTTACTCCCGCGGCCATGCAGATTGCACCGGCAGTAGCTCCGCCCAGCATGGTGGAGGGGATAACCCGCAGCGGATCGGAGGCTGCGAAGGGAATCGCGCCTTCCGAAATGAATGCCGCGCCCAGCAGCCAGGCGGCCTTGCCGTTCTCCCGGAGGGCCATGCTGAACTGGCTCTTGTCCAGCACGGTCGCCAGTGCCATGCCCAGCGGCGGAACCATGCCTGCGGCCATGACCGCGGCCATGATCTGCCAGGGTGCCTGGTTGTCGAAGGCGCCCTCGCTCAGCCCGGCTACGGCAAAGGCGTAGGCCACCTTGTTGATCGGTCCGCCGAGGTCGGCGCCCATCATCAGGCCCAGGATCACGCCCAGCCCCACAGCGGCGACGCCGGTCAGGCCGGACAGCCAGTCGTTCAGGGCCAGTGTCAGCGCGGCGATGGGTCCGCCAAGGACCAGTAGCAGCAAACCGGACGCTATGAGGGAGGCGAGGAGCGGAATGATAACCACCGGCATAAGTCCGCGAAGCCAGCTTGGGACCTTCCAATGCCCCACCCACATGGCTACGTAACCGGCCAACAAGCCGCCGGCGATGCCGCCGAGGAAGCCTGCATCCATGTACACGGCCACGGCGCCTGCCGTGAACCCGGGTGCGATGCCCGGGCGGTCCGCCAGGGCGTAGGCGATGTAGCCGGCCAGGGCCGGGACAAGGAAAGCCAGGGAGATGTTGCCGATCTTCCAGAAAACCGCTCCCAGATAGGCCACCAGCCCCTCGGGCGGAAGGTTGAAGAGCCCAGTTCCGTCAAGCATGTTATCGCCGTTGGCAACCCCGGCGTCGTCGGAGAGCGAGAGCTCATAGCCGCCGAGCAGGAAGCCGAGGGCGATCAGCAGGCCGCCGCCGGCGACGAAGGGGATCATGTAGCTGACGCCGGTGAGCAGGGCCCGTTTGAGCTGCCCGCCGAAGTTCTCTCCGCCCGAAGATGCCCGCTCCTCGCCGCCGCCTCCGCCTCCGGAAACCTTCCGGGAATTGGGGTCCTTGGCGGCTGCCAGGGCTTCGTCGATCATCACGCCGGGCTCGTCGATGCCTCGCTTGACGGGGCCGCTGACCACAGGCTTTCCGCCGAAGCGGCCCTTGTCCCGGACATCCACGTCAACGGCGAAAATCACCGCCGAGGCGTTCTTGATCACCTCGGGGTCCAGCGGGGTGGAACCTGCCGATCCCTGGGTCTCGACCTGCAGGTCTATGCCGCGTTCAGCTGCGGCTGCAGCGAGCGAATCCGCGGCCATGTAGGTATGGGCAATTCCTGTGGGACAGGCTGTGACTGCCACGAGGCTCTCCGGCCTGGGACCGGACGCCGACGCCGGTTCGTCTCCTGCTGTTGCGGTTCCGCCGCCGCCGCTCACGGTCCCCGCGGAGTTTTCCGAGCCTGCTCCGGCGCCTGCGGGGGTGGCGCCTGCTGCGGCACCTCCGGCAGCCGCTGCAGATGCTCCGCCTGGATGGTCTGCGGCGGATGCACCGGATCCGGCGTCCGTGGAGCCGGTGGCGGGAGCCGGGGTTGTCCGGGGTGCCGGTCCCAGCCCCAGTGCACCGTCCACGAGTTCCACGACCGCCTGGGGCGTTGCTGCGTTGCGAAGGGCTGATGTGAAGTCCTTCTTGATCAGTGACCGCGCAAGTTTTGCCAGCAGCTGCAGGTGTTCCTGGTCGGCGCCTTCAGGAGCGGCGATGAAGAACACGATGTCAGCCGGGCCGTCCTTGGCGCCCCAGTCCACCGGAGGTTTCAGCCGTGCCATGGCCAGGCTCGCCTGGGTGACGGCGGCGGATCGACAGTGTGGAATGGCTATCCCGCCCGGTACGCCCGTGGCGGTTTTCTGCTCACGGGCCATCGCATCCCCGAAGAGCTCGTCAAAACTGGTGGCCCGGCCGGTGGCCACGACCTTTTCGGCAAGGTGGCGGATGACCTGCTCACGCGTTGTGCCCAGGTCCTGGTCGAGGGTTACCAGGTCTGGAATGATCAAATCTGACATCAGTCTTGCTCCTTAGGCATGGTTGATGCAGGACCGCCCCGGGGAATTACGGGCGGAACCGGATGCAGTTCGAGTGGACTGACCGTCACCGCCCCCGGTTCGGTTTGCTCCATCGAAGGCACGGTGGAGCCAGGAAGGGACGCAGCTGCCGCGCCGTGGGCGACAGCTTGGCGCAGGCAGTCAGGAGGAGCCTGTCCCGCCGTCGCCGCCAGGAGGTACCCGGCCAGCGAAGAGTCACCCGCACCGACCGTGGACCGCGCAGCCACGGGCGGACGGGTAGCCAGCCAGGCGCCGTCGCGAGTTACCAGCAGGGCGCCCTTTGCACCCAGCGTGGCCAGGACAGCGCCGACTCCGCGCTCGATCAGTGTCATGGCGGCGCTCGCCGCCAAGGGAGGGTTCGCTTCGAGTTCCTCGCCGGAGGCGATGCCTGTGACCTCGGAAAGTTCCTCGCCGTTGGGTTTGAGCAGGTCCGGGGCGGCATCATGGAGCAGCGCTCCCAGCAGGGGAACGCCGGATGAATCGATGGCAAGCAGTGGTGCCGCTGCACCGAACCGTTCGCGGACGGCGCGGGCGGCGACCGCGTAGAAGTCCGCCGGAAGACCCGGCGGCAGCGAGCCGGCCAGCACCAGCCAGCTTGCCGGCATGGAATCCCCGGGGCCGGCGCAGGCATCCACTGTGAGGGCCACAAGGCTCTCCAGCAGGGACGTGTCCAGCGCCGGTCCGGGAAGGTTGACCTTCGTGGTGGTGCCGTCCGGCTCGGTCAGCGTCAGGTTAGCCCGGAGGGCAGTACCGATGGGGAGGTTGCGGTAATCAATGTCCGCCGCACGGAGCCCGGCCATGACGGGATCCGAGTCGTCACCGGGCAGGACTGCAATGCAGTCAGTGCCGGAGGCTTTCAGCGCCCGGCAGACGTTTACGCCCTTGCCGCCGGATTCCTCGTGGCTGCCAGCGGCCCGTTGGACAGCCCCGCGCATCAGGGTGCCGGCGAGTTCAATCGTCCTGTCGAGGCTCGGGTTGGCGGTGAGCGTCACTATGGCGCCCCGGTTCATTGCTGCGTACATGTGCCCCCGTAATCAGTGGCCGCGGCGCACGGGTATGCGCTGTCCTGCAACGGTAGATTCCTGTCCAACCCATTTGCAATGGCTTCCCGGAAGGCCGGTCCGCTGCGTCCCCAAACGCCGCGGCGAGCACTGGCGCCCCCTAGTCTGGAGTCATGCACCACGTTCTCTGGTCCGCTCCCGAAAACGAGCGCACGGGCACCCACCTGCTGGTCATGCTGCACGGGTACGGCTCTGACGAGGCTGCCATGGCCGGGCTCTTTGGCCGGCTGCCCGCCGGATTTACCTGTGCTGCGCTCCGCGGGCCGTTCGACGTCGGCGGGCGCTTCGGCTGGTTCCTGCTGGATCCGCTGCTGGCGTCGGAACCGGCTGAGGTGCTGGCGGCCGGATCCGCACTGCTGGCGACCATCACGGAGCTGCAGCAGCAGGGAACGTTCACCGGCGTCTCGCTGCTGGGCTTCTCACAGGGGATGGCCATGGCCGTGACAGCCTTGCGGTTGAGGCCTGCGGCGTTTACCTGCGTTGTCGGCCTGTCCGGGTTTGTGGTTCCCAGTGAACTGCTCGCCATGGCGGAACCCCTGGCGGACCCCGTGCCCTTCTTCTGGGGAAGGGACCGCGAGGACTGGGTCATCCATCCCGACGCCGTGCTTGCGGCCGAATCCTGGCTGGCTGCCAACACCTTCCTGACTGCGCGCACCTACCCCGGCATGGGGCACCGGATAGGTGCGGACGAAGTGCGCGACATAGGTGTTTTCCTGAACAGATTCGTGCGGAACACAAAAAAATATAAGCTCCCTGATTAAGCCTCTGACTAGGCACGATGTTCCTAACGGCGGTTATTTTGGGGCTATTCGAGTTCGCGTAAGGTTACTTATGAAGTAGGCTTAGGGAAAGCGTTGCCCACAGGCAGCGCGGACTTTCACTAGTCACTCACACAGCAAGGAGTATTCACATGGGTATCATTGCTTTCCTTATTCTGGGACTTATTGCAGGCGCCATTGCGAAGGCTCTGCTTCCGGGACGCCAGGGCGGCGGATGGATCATCACCATGGTCCTCGGCGTCGTTGGCGCCCTGCTGGGCGGTTTCATCGGTAACGCGATCTTCGGCATTGGTCTTGAGGAATTCTTCTCGATCCAGACGTGGCTCGTAGCCATCCTCGGCTCCGTGATCGTCCTGCTGGTTTACGGCATGATCACCAAGCGCGGTGCTCGGGCCTAGTAAGGCACGGCTGCGGGTTCTGCCCGCAGCCAGGAAACGGGCCCACGGATTTGCTTCCGTGGGCCCGTTCTCTTTTAAGTCCGCTCGCGTAGGCTGATGGGCGGACATCGGCGATTGTAAGGAGCGTTCATGGGCTTCAAGACCAACAGTGCACTGCGGCTTGCAGGCGGTGCCGTCTTCGACCGTGACGGCAGGCCCAAATCACACATTGCCCGGGGCATCGAACGGGCCGTGGAAGTCCAGCGGCCACTGGTCCTTGCCAACATCCGCAGGCTGCAGCGCAGGCACCCCGACGCGTCCGCCGCGGAACTCGTGAAAATCCTGGAACACCACTACCTCGCAGCCGTCGCCGGAGGCGGAGCGGCAGTGGGTGCGACGGCTGTAATCCCGGCGGTTGGTACTGCTGCCGCGCTGGGCCTCTCCGCAGCCGCGACCGTTGGCTTCCTCGAAGCCACGGCCCTGTATGCCCAGTCTGTCGCTGAGATCCACGGCGTTAGGCTCCAGGACCCCGAGCGCTCGCGGACCGTGGTCATGGCCATCATGCTCGGTGAAGAGGGCACTGCCATGATGCAGCAGCTCGGCAAGGGCCAGCCGTGGGGCAACGCCCTCGGCGGCGCCTCCTCCGGGATGCTGGGCAGCCTCGGTGCGACCATCCGGCGCCAGTTCATGAAGAAGATGCTTGCCCGCCAGGGATCCGTCATCATTGGGCGGGCGCTGCCACTGGGGGTTGGCGCCGTTATTGGCGGGGCCGGCAACTACACGATGGGCCGGTCCGTCATCAAGGCAGCCCACCGCGCGTTCGGTGAGGCACCCGAGTCCATTCCGGGAGAGCTTGCCGAGGAAATCCAGGCGCTCCCTGACAAGCGGCCGGCCTAGCCGAAAACCGCGTGCGCGACGGTAAAGATGGCCAGGCCGGCGAGTGAGCCGACCACTGTGCCGTTGATGCGGATGAACTGCAGGTCCTTGCCGACCTGCAGTTCAATCTTTTCCGAGGTCTCCTCGGCATCCCAGCGTTCCACCGTTTCCGTGATGACGCCGGCAATGTCCTTGCGGTAGGTCCGGACCAGGTAACCCGCGGCATCAGCCACCCAGGCGTTGACCTTGGCGGCCAGCTCCGGATCGCTGACCAGCCGCGTGCCAAAGTCCTGCACGGCTGACTTGAAGTTGGTGGTCAGTTCGCTGGCCGGATCGTCAACGGCCTCGGCCAGGGCGTTCTTGATGGTGCTCCATGTCTGGGTGACCAGTTCCTTTACCCGCGGATCATCCAGCACCTGTTCCTTGATGCGCTCGGCCTTGGCCATGGCTTCCGGATCATGCTGCAGGTCGTTGGCCAAGCCGCGCAGGTAGTCATCGAGCGCCCGCCGTACCTGGTGGTTCGGATCGTCCTGCACAGCTTCGAGGAAGCGGGTGAGCTCTACCTGGACACGCTCACCGACCAGGTCGTCCAGGAAGCCGGGAACCCATGAGGGCGAGCGTTCCGACACCAGCCGCGAAACTACGTGGGGATTCTGTTCAACCCATTCGGTGAGGCTGTCCACGAGCAGATCGACCAGTTTGTGGTGGTGCCCTTCATCGAGTACCTTCTCAGCCATCCGTCCCACCGGAGGCCCCCACGGGACGTCAACCACGTGCCTGCGGAAGATGGACTCAAGGACTTCCCGGACTGCCTCGTCGTCGAGCACCCGCAGGAGCCCGCGGATCGCCGCCGCGCCTTCAGCGGCCACCCGCGCGGCGCTCTCCGGCCGGGAAAGCCAGGCTCCGGCCCGTTCGGCAACTCCGATCGAGGCCAGTTTCGCTTCGACGACCTCGTCCGAGAGGAAGTTGTCCTCCACGAAGTCGCCCAGCGTGGCACCGATCTGGTCCTTGTTGCGGGGAATGATGGCCGTGTGCGGGATTTTCAGGCCCAGGGGATGCTTGAACAGTGCAGTGACGGCGAACCAGTCCGCCAGGGCACCCACCATGCCGCCCTCGGCGGCGGCACGCACGTACTGCAGCCAGGGGTACTGGTCCTGGAGGGCGAATGCGAAAACGAAAATGATGCCCAGGATCACCAGCAGGCCGGTGGCCACCAGCTTCATCCGCCGCAGGGCAGCGGCTTTGACGGCGTCCTTTTCCAGCAGCGGCGTGCTCATGGGCGCACCTCCGGAACAAACCGGCACCGCAGGGGCGGGAGAACACGCCGGGCAGTAGGGTTCAAGGACGTCAGGCAAGCGGACATTCAGGCAACTCCCAAAACTTAGGTGCGGTCCTGCGAAGTCCAGGCACCGGGGTTTTTCCCGCGGTGCCTGTGTGGACCGGCACTGCCATCTAACCAGCCCCGGGTCCCTGCGCGCCACGCATCGCGCCGGGGTGCGGACCGCCCGGGGACTGTCGGTGATCTCGCGTAGGCTGGATCCAGTTCCCGAACAGCGCACCGGAAGGTCCTGCATGCGATCCCTCATCTATGCCCACCGGGGTTCCAGCGGCGAGTACGCCGAGCACACCCGCGCCGCGTACCTGCAGGCCCTGGCCGACGGCGCTGACGGGCTGGAGTGCGACGTCCACCTCAGCAGTGACCGGCAGGCCGTGCTCATCCATGACTCCACAGTGGACCGGACCTCGTCCGGCTCCGGCGCCGTCGCGGGTATCACCCTTGACCAGCTGCGGCTGCTGGACTTCAGCGCCTGGAAGGGCGTTGTCCTGCCGGAAGGGTTCGGAACGGCAGCAGAGCAGCTGCTGTCCCTGTCCGATCTGCTGGACCTGCTCTCCGGCGTCGAGCGGGAAATCGGGCTGGCCATCGAGTTCAAGCAGCCGGGTCCGTTTGGCCTGGAACTGGAGGACACCGTCCTGGCGTTGCTCCGCTCACGCGGCTGGGACCCTGAAACCTCGCGGCTGGGATCGGTCACTGTGAGTTTCATGAGCTTCAGTCCCGAATCCGTCCAGTATCTGCTGGGAATTGTTCCCGCAGGGTTCGTATGCCAGCTGCTGTCCGACGTCGACGACGCCGCTGTTGCCGAGGCCGCGGCGCTGCTTCCCGCAGGATCGGATGCTGCCGGCGTGCTGCACGGCGCGCTGGCCGCCGGCGAGCAGCTGCTCACGGACGGCAGTGCCGGCATCGCCGGGCCGGGCGTGGAGTACCTGCGGGCCCACCCCGAGCGGGTAGCGGCCTGGGCGGACGCCGGCCGGACCGTACGGGCCTGGACCGTGGACACCGAAGCCGATGCCACCGCCGCCTTCGCGCTGGGAGTCCGCGAGTTCACGACGAACTATCCGGCACGCCTGCGGGAGGTTCTTTCCAGGCTCGACGCCGCCGTGCAGGCACACTAAGGCTGCGCACCGGACCCATAGGCGGCTGCCGGGAGCGTGTGGTTGAGTGGTGCAATGGCCACTCCAATCGAGGACTACGCCCTGCTTTCGGACCTCCACACCGGCGCCCTGGTGTCGCGGAACGGAAGCATTGACTGGCTCTGCCTTCCGCGGTTCGATTCGCCCTCCGTCTTCGGTGCCCTGCTCGGCAGCAAGGACCACGGCCGGTGGCTGGTGGCCCCCTCCGCTCCGGGCGCACGGGTGCTGCACCGGGCCTACCTGGATTCCACCTTCATCCTGCAGACCCACTGGCGGACGGACTCCGGGGAAGTCCTCGTCACGGACTTCATGCCGGTCAAGGACCGCAGGGCCTCCGTGGTGCGGCGGATCGAGGGCCTGAGCGGCCGCGTAGAGATGCGCCAGGAGCTCGAGGTCCGCTTCAATTACGGCACCACCGTCCCGTGGATGCGCCGCGACAGGCAGGGCGGTGCCGAGCGGCTGCTGGCCATTGCCGGGCCCGGTGCCATGGTGCTCCACGGAGGCAACATTCCGCACGGCAGCGACCATCACCACACAGGAAGCTTCATCGTCGGAGAAAAGGAGCAGGTGGACCTGGAGCTGGTGTGGTATCCCTCCCACCGGCCCGCCCCCAAGCGCAACGACATTGACGCCTGCCTGGCCTCCACAACTGCCTACTGGCGGAACTGGTCGGGGCTCTGCGTTGACAGCGCCCGCTACCAGGAACCGGTGCTGCGCTCACTGCTGGTGCTCCGGGCGCTGACCCATGAGGACACCGGCGGCATAGTCGCTGCTCCCACCACGTCACTGCCGGAGGAGTTTGGCGGTACGCGGAACTGGGACTACCGCTACTGCTGGCTGCGGGATGCGGCCCTCACCCTCGAAGCAATGATGACCCACGGGTACTCGGAGGAAGCCCTGCACTGGCGCAACTGGCTGCTGCGGGCGGTGGCGGGGGATCCGGATGACCTGCAGATCATGTACGCGGTGGACGGCGGCCGGGACCTCCCCGAGCGCATCCTGACGCAGTTCACGGGCCATGCCGGTGCCGTCCCCGTGCGGATCGGAAACGGAGCAGTTGACCAGTACCAGGCCGACGTCGTCGGCACCGTCATGGTGGCCCTCGCCCGCCTGCGGGACCGCGGGATCCAGGAAGACGGTTTCTCCTGGCCGCTGCAGCGGGCCCTGCTCGGGTTCCTGGAACGCCATTTGGAGGACCCGGACCACGGGATCTGGGAGGTTAGGGGGGAGCCGCGCTTCTTCACCCATTCGCGGGTGATGATGTGGGCTGCCTTCGACCGGGCTGCACGCGCTGCCAGCCAGGACGGGCTGTCCGGGCCGGTGGAAATCTGGGAAGCCCTGCGGGACGGACTGCGGGCGGAGATCATGGACAAGGGCTACGACGCCGGCCGCAATACCTTCGTGCAGTCTTACGGGAGCTCGCTGCCGGACGCCGCCCTGCTCCAGCTGCCGCAGGTGGGGTTCCTGGACTATGACGATCCACGGATGCTCGGGACCGTGGAATTCCTGGAACAGGAACTTCTCAATCCTGCCGGGCTGCTGCTTCGCTACCGCAGCGAGTCCGGCGTCGACGGTCTGGAGCCGGGCGAAAACCCCTTCCTGGCCTGCAGTTTCTGGCTGGTGGAGCAGTATGCCCGGACTGGCCGGAGCGCCGATGCCGGGGCCCTGATGGACCAGCTTGTAGGGTATGCGAACGAGGTAGGGCTGCTCAGCGAGGAATATGACACCAGCGGTGACCGCATGGCGGGGAACTTTCCTCAGGCGTTTTCCCATCTGGCCCTGGTGCGCGCTGCCGACGCGATCCAGTCGGCGCCGGCCGCCGCTCAGCAGCCGAGCCACCAGCCGGTTCCACCGATGGAAAGAAGCTTATGAACAAGCAGTCCGCCTCAGCCGCTGCCCTGGCCGCGCTGCTCAGCGTCAGCGCCGTCAACCACTTCCGCAGCCCGGGGTTCTACGCGCAGGTGGTGCCGCGGAGCCTCTGCCGGGACAAGCAGGGCCGGTTTGGTGTCCTGACGCGGAGCCAGTGGATCAGCACCAGCGGTGCGGCAGAGATTGCCGCCGCAGCGGGTTTGCTGGTTCCGGCCACCCGCCGGGCCGCGGCCACAGGCACGGCACTGATGTTCGCCGCGTTTATTGCCGGCCACGTCAGTGCGCTTGAGCGTGCCTTTGGGGAGCGGGGCTCGGACCGAGAGCGGGTCATCCACAGCCTGCGGTTGCCCCTCCAGCTTCCGCTTATCCGCTGGGCCTGGAGCCTCAGGAAGGCTTAAATGCTCCCGCCCGCCCCTGGAAGGGACGGGCGGGAAACGCGGTGGGGAGCTAGTTCAGCCCCGGCTGGAAGACCACCTTGATGCAGCCGTCTTCCTTCTTCTGGAACTTCTCATACAGCTCAGGGGCTGCCTCCAGCCCTGCCCGGTGGGTCACCAGGTCCAGTACCCCCAGCGGATCGGCGGGGTCCTCGACCAGCGGCAGCAGGTCATCCACCCAGCGCTTCACATTGGCCTGGCCCATGCGGAAGTTGAGCTGCTTGTCGAACATGGTCATCAGCGGCATGGGGCTTGCCGTGCCGCCGTAGACGCCGCTTAGCGAGATCGTGCCGCCGCGGCGCACGGCGTCGATGGCACTGTGCACAACGGAGAGGCGGTCCATTCCCGCAGTCTCCATGGCTTTCTGGGCCAGCGCATCAGGGAGCAGGCCCACGGCTGCCTGGGCGAAAGCGCCCACGTGGGAGCCGTGTGCTTCCATGCCCACGGCGTCCACCACGGAATCCGGGCCGCGGCCCTGCGTCATCTCCCTCAGCTCATCGCCAAGGTCCTTGGAGAAGTCCAGCACTTCAACGCCGTGGCGTGCTGCCAGTTCCCGCCGCTCCGCCTCGGGTTCGATGCCGATGACCCGGTAGCCCAGATGTGTGCCGATCCGCGCCGCGAACTGGCCCACCGGGCCCAGCCCGTAAACGGCAAGGGTGCCGCCGTCGGGCACGTTGGCGTACTGCACGCCCTGCCAGGCGGTGGGAAGAATGTCCGAAAGGAAAAGGTACTTGTCGTCCGGGCCTTCGGAGCTGACCTTGATGGGGCCGTAGTCGGCGTGCGGGACGCGCAGGTACTCGGCCTGCCCGCCCGGAACGGAACCGTAGAGTTCGGAGTAGCCGAAAAGCGCCGCGCCGGAACCCTTTTCGCGGACCTGGGTGACCTCGCACTGGGTCTGGAGGCCCTGGCGGCACATAAAGCACTGGCCGCAGGCGATCTGGAAGGGGATGACCACGCGGTCGCCGGGCTTGAGGTTGGTGACGGCGCTGCCGACCTCTTCGACAATGCCCATGGGCTCGTGGCCCACGATGTCCCCGGCGTTCATGTACGGGCCCAGGACTTCATACAGGTGAAGGTCCGAACCGCAGAGTGCGGTAGAGGTGATGCGGATGATGGCGTCCGTCGGCTGTTCGATCACCGGATCCGGTACTTCTTCGACGCTGACCTTGCGCTTGCCCTGCCATGTGACTGCCTTCATGCTGCCTCCTGCTCGTTTGCTGCGGGATACGTTGCCCCATCCTGCCAAATTTATAAGGCTGCTGACAATTAGGCGGCGTGGCGTGCGGAAACCCGGGGGGACTGCAGAAGGCAGGCTGCGCCCTTAGCTCAGTCGGCGGAACGCTTTCGGATCGCGCTGCAGGAAGGCCATGTCGAAGGCCTGGTCGTTGGTGAGCGGCGGGCCCTGCTCGGGGGAGGCGGCATGCCCGCAGGCGGGCAGGCGGGCAGGCAATTGGATCGAGACGGTGGTGTGTCCGGTGCCCAGGGGTACTGAGGGGATTTTATCCGCTAGGACAAGCAGTTCATCCAGTGCGGACGCGTCCAAATGGTGCGCCTTGGACAGGTTGACGGTCACATGGGCACCCAGCGAGGCGGTGTTCCGGAGGATGTCGAACAGGTCCAGGCACGTCTCCGCGGCCAGGCAACCGCGCACTTCGACGCACGCTGTTGAGCTCTTAGTGTCGATTCTTACCAGTACCCGCAGGCTGTGCTCCATGCCAACTCCACGCACGAGGGATTCCGCGGCTTCTGCTTAACCTGTCCTGAAATATAGCAATGCTTATGGTCACCTGTCGCCCCCCGGGAGGCCTTCGGGAGTCTTTGCCTAAGTACCCGCCGGTAGGTTTGATCCGCTGGTCAAAGCGTGGTTCTTATTCCCGGCCCGCTGCTAGGACTGTCTCCGCTGTTGCCTCGGCAATGGCTTCCTCCTCATCGGTGGGGACCACCAGTACCTCAATGGCCGAGTCCGCTGTGCTGATGCGCCGGGTGTCCTTGGAGGGCGAGGCGTTCGCCTCTTCATCCAGCCGCACGCCGAGCGCACCAAGATGCTTTAGGACCCTGGCCCGGTAGGGGTCGTCGTTCTCGCCGATTCCGGCGGTGAAGACGATCGCCTTGGCGCCGTCCACGGCCACGTGGTAGGCGCCGATGTACTTGGCCAGCCGGTACGCAGAGATTTCCAGCGCTAGCTCAGCCTGCCCGTTTCCTCCGTCAGCCTCAGCCGTAAGTTCCCGCATATCCGCCGCCCCGCCCAGGGCCAGGAGCCCCGACTCGCGGTTGAGCAGGTCATCCAGCTCTTCGGCCGTGTACCCCTCTCGTTCCAGGAACACCAGGACCGAGGGGTCGATGTCCCCACTGCGGGTTCCCATCACAAGTCCGGCCAGCGGGGTGAAGCCCATGGAGGTGTCGATGCTGCGCCCCTCCTTCAAGGCGGTAACGGACGCGCCGTTGCCCAGGTGCGCCACGATGCCGTCGAACCGGTCTACCGGTATGCCGAGGAATCCCGCCGCGATTTCACTGACGTACGCGCAGCTGGTGCCGTGGAAGCCGTAGCGCCGGATGCCGTACCGGCGGTAGAGGGCCTGCGGAATGGCGTAACGCCACGCGCGCTCCGGAAGTGTCCGGTGGAACGCCGTATCAAAGACGGCGACCTGGGGGACACCCGGGTACTGTTCGGCGACTGCACGGATTCCCATGGCGCTCGCCGGGTTGTGCAGCGGCGCCAGGGGGCTGAGGCGCTCGATTGCGCGGGTGATTTCGTTGTCTACCAGTACCGGCTGGCTGAAGCGCTCGCCGCCGTGCACCACGCGGTGCCCTACCGCATCGATCCGTTTGTCACCCATGGCATCGCGCACCTGCTCGCTCAACAGCAGCATTGCCGTGTGGTGGTCCGGAACGTCCCCTTCGCCGATCCGGGCAATGAGGCCCTTGGCCAGGACTTCACGGGTGTCCGTGTCGCGGACCTGGTACTTGAGTGAAGATGAACCTGAATTGACCACCAGAATCAGCATTTAGTCCTCCTGTGCCTGTACGGCTGTAATAGCCACGGTGTTCACGATGTCTTCAACCGTGCAGCCGCGGGAGAGATCATTGACCGGTTTGCGCAGGCCCTGCAGGATCGGTCCGACGGCGACTGCGCCGGCCGACTGCTGCACCGCCTTGTACGTGTTGTTGCCGGTATTCAGGTCCGGGAAGATAAACACCGTCGCCTGGCCCGCGACGGTCGATCCCGGTGCTTTCGACGCCGCCACGGACGCGTCCACCGCGGCGTCGTACTGGATTGGACCCTCCACCGGCAGGTCCGGGCGCTGCGTGCGGACAATTTCGGTTGCCTGCCGGACCTTTTCCACAGCGCCGCCCTTCCCCGAGGACCCGGTGGAGTAGGAAAGCATGGCTACCCGCGGGGTAATGCCGAACTGTGCCGCGGTCGCAGCGGAAGCCAGGGCGATGTCAGCAAGCTGTTCGGCATCAGGCTCCGGATTCACTGCGCAGTCGCCGTAGACCAGGACCCGGTCCTGCAGCAGCATCAGGAAGACGGAGGAAACAATCTTCACTCCGTCCTTGGTGCGGATGAACTCCAGCGCCGGGCGGATGGTGTTGGCCGTTGTGTGCGCCGCACCGGACACCATTCCGTCGACGCGGCCCAGCTTCACCATCATGGTTCCGAAGTATGCCCCCTGGAGCATACGTTCGTGGGCGTCCTCCAGCGTGACGCCTTTATTGGCGCGCAGCTGCTGGTACTCCCGGGCGAAGTCGTCCCGCAGTCCGCTGGTTGCCGGATTGATGAAGGTTATTCCGCTCAGGTCGATGCCTTCGCTGGCAGCCAATTCCCGGACCTGCATCTCCGGGCCAAGGATGGTCAGCGCGCAGACATCGCGCCGGCGCAGGATCTCCGCGGCGCGGAGGATCCTCAGGTCCAGGCCCTCTGGCAGGACTATATGCTGCCGGTTTGTCCGGGCGCGGACAATGAGCTCGTTCAGGAAACGCAGAGGAGTGGTCTTCTCCGGGCGGGGAAGCTCCAGCCGCTCCAGGAGTTCCTTCTCATCCACGTAGCGCGACCAGACGCCGAGTGCGGCAGCAACCTTCCGCCGCTGCCCGGTGGCGATCTCCCCGCGTACCTGGCTCACGTCGCGGGCCGCCGCATAGGTGTCGCTGTCCACAGCGAACACCGGGAAGGGTGCCTGCGCCAGCAGGGCCAGGATGCCGGGATCCACGGGAAGCCCGCCGGTGAGGATCATGCCGCTGGGAACAGGGAACTCGGAGGAGAAGGAGGACGCGAGGGCGGCCACCATGACGTCCGCACGGTCGCCCGGGGCGATCACGAGCGAACCGTCCGCTAGCTGGGTGATGAAATTCCCCACGGTCATGGCTGCGACTTTGACGCCGGTCACGTCCCGCTCCAGCGACGTGCTGCCGGCAACCTGCCGGGCATTCAATGCCTTGGAGACCTCAGAGACGGATGGCTGCGAGATCTCGTTCAGCTCGGGCAGCACGTAGACCGGGCGGTGTGACGCCCCGGGCCGGACATGTGCCCGGATTTCATCGACGGCGGACTCCGCGGCCCGGTTGACCATCATCGCCAGGATGTCGCATTTCGCGGCAGTCAGCTCGCGCCGTGCCACGTCCACCGCGTCCGCTACTTCTTCGATGCCTACGTCCAGGCCGTTGACGACGGCGATGACCACTGCCCCAAGGTTGTTGGCGAGACGGGCATTGAGGTCAAACTCCAGGGCGACGTCGTGCCCCGAGAGGTCCGTCCCTTCGACGATGACGACGTCGCAATTCGCTGCGATTTCGCTGTAAATTGCCATGCACCGCGCGTCCACTTCGCCGCGTTCACCGGCTACCAGGAGGGCGCGGAGTTCCGGGCGGGTCAGCCCGCCGCGGCAGTTGGAAGTGCTGAGGTTGAAGCGGCGCTGCATCAGGCGGACCACCGGATCGTCGTCGCGGTCCGTTCCCTCAACGATCGGGCGGAAGAATCCCACCCGGTCTGCGTGCCGGTGCAGCATGTCGGCCAGGCCCAGGCTGATCAAAGACTTGCCGGATCCGGGAGTCATGGCGCTTACATAGATACCTCGGGCCATGGAACTGTCCGATCTCTAGGACGGCACCCGCACCGGGGACTTCTGCACGGGCTGTCCCCATCCTCCCAAAGCGAAGTGCACTTCGCTACCGGCCTTCCGCCTACACTTGTATCGTCCGCACTTCTTGCGGCCCGCGAGCCGCTCCCAAGCAACCGCTAAGCAACACAGCAAGGACGAAACGCAGTGAGTCTGTTCCGCACCAAACCCATTGAGCAATCGCTTGCCGACGCCGATGAGGAAGGCCGCCGGCTCAAACGGTCCCTGACCACCTGGGACCTGATGATCATGGGCGTAGCCGTCGCGGTGGGCGCAGGCATCTTTTCGGTCGGCGCCAAGGCAGCCGCACAGTTCTCCGGACCGGCAGTGACGCTGTCCTTCATCCTGGCCGCGATCACCTGCGCGCTGGCCATCATGTGCTACGCCGAGTTCGCCACGGCCATCCCCGTGGCCGGTTCTGCTTACGTGTTCACCTACGCCACGATGGGTGAGCTGATCGCCTGGATCATCGGCTGGAACCTGATCCTGGAACTGTTCACGGCCGGGGCAGTCATCGCCAAGTACTGGGGCATCTACCTCAGTGAAGTCTTCGCGCTGATCGGCTGGAACATCCCGGCCACGATTTCCCTTGGCCCGGTAGACATGACGTGGGGCCCGTTCCTGATCGTGGCGCTGTTCACCGTCCTGCTGGTCATGGGAACCAAGCTTTCCGCCCGGGTCGGCAACGTCTTCACCCTGATCAAGATCGGCGTCGTGCTCTTCGTGATCGTCGCCGGTTTCTTCTACATCGACTTTGCGAACTACACCCCGTTCATCCCGGACTCCGTTTCCACTGAGGCCGCCGGTTCCGAAGGCGTGATGGCGCAGTCGCTGTTCTCCTTCTTCACCGGGGCCGCGCCAGCGCAGTACGGCATGCTCGGTGTGTTCGCCGGAGCCGCAGTCGTCTTTTTCGCGTTCATCGGGTTCGACGTCGTTGCTACGTCCGCTGAAGAGGTCAAGGATCCGGGACGCACGCTTCCGCGCGGCATCTTCGCCGGCCTTGCCGTCGTGACCCTGCTGTACATCGGCGTCTCGCTGGCGCTGACCGGCATGGTGTCCTACAAGGAACTCGCGTCCGTGGAGGCCCCGAACCTGGCCACGGCATTCGCTCTGGTCGGCAATACCGGCGCAGCCCAGATCATCGCGATCGGCTCGCTGATCGGCCTCACCACCGTCATCATGGTGCTGCTCATGGGCCTGGCCCGGGTGGTCCTGGCCATGTCGCGCGACGGCCTGCTGCCGCGCGCGCTGTCCAAGACCAGTTCCAAGCACGCCACCCCGGCCCGGCTGCAGATCCTCTGCGGCGTCCTGGTGGCCCTTGTAGCCGGATTCACCCAGGTGGACCTGCTCGAGGAAATGATCAACATCGGCACCTTGTCCGCGTTCGTTGTGGTCAGCGCCGGTGTCCTGGTGCTGCGCCGCAAGCGTCCGGACCTGAAGCCCGCCTTCCGGGTACCTTTCGGGCCCGTGCTTCCCGTCCTGTCGACGCTGCTGTGCCTGTACCTGATGACGAACCTGTCCGTGGAAACCTGGATCTACTTCATGTTCTGGCTGGCGGCCGGCTTTGCCCTCTACTTTGTCTACGGCCGCCGCCGTTCACGCCTGAACCCGAAGAACCAGGTCCCCGCAGCGGCTGCCGATGGAAAGCCCGGGGAGCAGATCACGGACTAGGGAGGTCTGCGCCCGGAGCCTGCGATGTTCTGGTTTTCCGCCGTCAGTGGCAGACTGGGCGCATGCTAGTAGCCTTCTCAGTTGCTCCCTCCGGCACCGGCCCGGAAACCGGCCCGGGCGGTCCTTCGGCCGACGCTTCGGTCCACGACGCCGTTGCCGCGGCCGTGAAAATCGTCCGCCAGTCCGGCCTGCCGAACCGCACGGACGCCATGTTCACCACCATCGAAGGTGAGTGGGACGAGGTCATGGATGTGATCCGCCGCGCCACGGAAGCGGTGGGCCGGTACGGCAGCCGCGTTTCCCTGGTCCTGAAGGCGGACATCCGGCCGGGGCACACCGGGGAACTGACCGGCAAGGTGGAGCGGCTGGAACAGGTCCTCGCCGAGGAGGACGAATACCGGGGGCACTCCTAGCCCGCCGGACCGGAAACAACGGGCTCTCCCGAAGCCTAAGCTGGATACATGAGCTTTATGCGCGTCCGGCCGGCGGAGAACTGAATGGGCAGGAAACGTCCCGGCAAGGCGGCACCGAATGAGGTGCCGGATGCCGGCACCGGGCCGGTGCCCGGCCGCCACGAAATCGATACCGGGACCTGCGAGCTGCTGCCTGACCAGTATTCCGCCACAGGCTGGCTGCTGAAGATCAACGGCGTGCATTCCTCGCACATCGACCTGGCGAACCCGCGCGAACTGGACTTTGAGTACATGCGCTGGATTGCGGCGGTGGTGGAGTCCCGCTTCCCCGAAGAGATCCGGCTGCGGGCCCTGCACCTGGGCGGCGGAGCCTGTTCCCTGGCGCGCTACTTCGCCGCCGTCTATCCGGAAGCCCGGCAGGTCGTCGTCGAACTGGACGGCAAGCTGGCTGAACTGGTGCGCGGGTGGTTCGACCTGCCCAGGGCTCCGCTGATGCGGCTGCGCGTGGGAGAGGCCCGCGAAGTCACTGAATCACTCAGCGAAGACAGCCGGGATGTGCTGATCCGGGACGTCTTCGCAGGGGACAAGACCCCGCTGCCGCTGACCTCAGCCGAATTCCTGGTCCATGCCAAAAAGGTGCTGGCAGCGGACGGCCTGTACGTGGTCAACTGCGGTGACTCCCCGGACCTGCGGATGGCCCGCCGCGAAGCCGCGACCATTGCCGCCGCCTTCAGCCACACGGCTATCGTCGCTGATCCGGCGATGCTGAAGGGCCGCCGCTACGGAAACATCATCATCGCCGGCTCGGATGTCCCCTTCGCCCAGGACGCGTCACTGCCGCGGCGCCTGCTGGGCGGCGCCCTGCCTGCGCAGCTCTGGGACGACAAGCTGGTCCGGTCCTTCGCCGGCAGCTCCAAGGTGATCCACGACGCCGAGGCCCCGCGCACGGTGCGGCCGGCGTAGCTCCCTGCCTGCAAAAACGGGTGCCCCGGCCGCATTGGCCGGGGCACCCGTTTTTTGTGCGCTTTGTCTGCGCTTTGTGTCCGGCAGGGACTAGATGATGCCGAGTGCGGCTTCGATCGGTCCGACGCAGAAGAACAGCACGAAGGCAGCGGAGACAACCCACATCACCGGGTGGATCTCCTTGGCGCGGCCCTGGAAGATGCGGATCAGCACGTAGGAGACGAATCCGGCGCCCAGCCCGTTGGCGATCGAGTAGGTGAACGGCATGAGCACGATCGTCAGGAAGGACGGCAGCGCCAGGCCAATGTCGGTCCAGTCAATCTTGGCCACCTGGGAGACCATGAGGTAACCGACGACTACGAGCGCCGGTGCCACGGCTTCGAACGGCACCAGGTAGATCAGCGGCGTCAGGAACATTGCTGCGAGGAACAGCAGGCCCGTGACGATCGAGGCCAGCCCGGTTCGTGCACCTTCACCGATGCCGGCGCCTGACTCAACGAACAACTGGTTGGAGGACACGCTGGCACCGCCGCCGACGATGGCGCCGGCTGCGTCCACGAGCAGCACCCGCTCGGTGTTCGGGATGTTGCCGTCCTTGTCGATGCTGCCGGCCTCGGTGGAGAGTCCGACCATGGTGCCCATGGCATCGAAGAAGATGCTGAGCAGGATGACGAAGGCCAGCAGGGAGGCGCCGATGACGCCAAGCGTCTCGAACGATCCGAACAGGTTGAAGTTGCCGATCAGGGACAGGTCCGGAGCAGCCCATTCGGGCATGCTGGGGGTGACCAGGGACCAGCCGGTGGCAACGCCTGCGCCCTGGTTTCCGGGAGGCGCGACGGCTTCGATGATGACGGCCAGGACCGTGGAGGCCAGGATGCCGATGAGAATGGCGCCGCGTGTCCTGCGGGCCATCAGCACGATGGTCAGGACCAGTCCGAAGACGAAGACGAACGTGGGCCAGCCAAGCAGCACTCCGCCTGCACCAAGTTCGACCGGAACGGTGGTCCCGGCGACGTCGGGGATGCGGCGGACGAAGCCGGCGTTCACGAACCCGAGCAGGGCGATGAACAGGCCGATGCCCGCCACGATGGCAGTCTTGAGGCTCGCGGGGACTGCCTTGAACACCGCCGTCCGGAACCCTGTCAGCACCAGGATGAACATGGTGATGCCGGCGAGGACCACCAGGCCCATCACATCCGGCCAGGTGAGGTTCTCGTTGGTGGCAACGGTAGCGGCTACGAAGGCGTTGACGCCGAGGCCTGTGGCCATGGCAAAGGGGTGCTTGGCCCAGGCGCCCATGACGATGGTCAGGACACCTGCCACGAGTGCGGTGGCCGCGGCAATCGCCGGCCCGCCAAGGGCACGGCCGGAACCGTCCTCGCCGCCGAGGATAAGCGGGTTCAGCACCACGATGTAGCTCATCGCGAAGAACGTGGCCAGACCGCCGCGGACCTCGGTAGCTACCGTGGAACCCCGCTTGGAGATCTCGAAATACCGGTCCAGCCTGGAACCTTGTTTGAGCATGACGGCTTTCCCTCTGAATATGTTCTGGTTGGGACGGGAGAATCCTGCATTTTCGATAGTAGTCCTGCTGGGGGCTTGGGCTTTAACCGGCTGGGCGCGTGAAAGAAATCTGCAGCAACCGAGCGCGTCGGACGAGTAGTCTGGCACTAGGAGCGCAGCCGACGGAGGCTGGGCACGTGCATCCGAAGGGAGCCGGTATGTCCGATTCTGAATGGGAAGCGGCCTCGGCCCGGGCTGGGATCGTCGTGGGAGTTGACGGGTCGGACCAAAGCATCTGCGCGTTGACCTGGGCAGCGCGCGAAGCCCGGCGCCGCAGCGTTCCCCTGCACGTTGTCACCGCGTACACAGTTCCCATTTTTGCCGCCTCCTCGATGGACGCCGGCTACACCGCCGTGGACGACGCCGTGATCCGTGACGGTGCACGCTCGGTCCAGGAGAAGGCGCTGGCCCGCATTTCACGGGACGGCCTGGAAATCGTGCCGCGGGTTGAAAGCGGTGATGCCTCGGCCGTGCTGCTGGAACTCTCGGAGGACGCGGACCTGATGGTGGTCGGTTCCCGCGGCCGCGGCGGTTTTGTGGGCCGCCTGCTGGGCTCCGTCTCGAGTGCCCTGCCCGCACACGCCAAGTGCCCCACCGTCGTCGTCCCGCTCCGCACTGCCGGAAGGCTGCCCGAATCCGGTGTCCAGGCCCCCGCAGGCAGTCCGGTGGCCGATGATGTCCACCAGGCGGTCGTGGTGGGCGTCGACGGATCGGAGCAGGGCCGCGCCGCCTCACTGGTTGCGGCGGAACAGGCCAGGAGCACCGGGTTGCCGCTGCGGATCGTGTGCGCCCTCCCGCCGTTCAGCGGCTCGCTGGCGTGGGTTCCCGCCCCACTGGATCTTGACGCACTTCACGCGGAAGTGATGGAACAGCTCTCCGCGGGGCGGAACTGGCTGCAGAGCCATTTCCCGGACGTGGAAATGAGCGTGGAACTGGTCGACGGACCGCCGGCCGAGGTGATGGTGGCCCGGACGGCCAACGTCGAACTGGTGGTGCTGGGTACCCGGGGCCGCGGCGGCTTCACGGGCATGCTGCTCGGCTCGACCAGCCAAAGCGTGCTGCACCACGCCAAGGGGCCGGTCATGGTGGTTCCGGACCGGGATGATTCCCGCCTGGCGGACCGGGAGACGTTCGGCCCGATGGCCGAGGAGTAGCCGAAGTCCTCAGGCGTGCCGTTCACCTTCGTGGACGGCATGCCGCTCCGGCTCCAGCTGGAAGGTGCAGTGCTCGGTATCGAAATGGCTGGCCAGGCAACTGCCCAGCCGGTCCAGGATCGTATCCATCCCGCCGGGGGTCAGATACGCCTCGTCCACCACCACGTGCGCGGAGAACACCGGGACGCCGGAGGTGATGGTCCAGATATGGATGTCGTGGGCATCGCTCACGCCGTCAACCCGGACAATGTGCTCCCGGATCATCGCGACATCCACCCCCTGCGGTGTCGCCTCCAGCAGGACGTCGATAACCTCCCGCAGCAGTGACCAGGCTCGCGGCAGGATCATCAGCGCGATGAGGAACGAAGCCCAGACATCTGCCTGCTGGTAGCCCGTGAGCATAATCACGACGGCGGAGACCACCACAGCGGCCGAGCCCAGCAGGTCGCCCAGGACCTCCAGGTAGGCGCCGCGTACGTTGAGGCTCTCCTTCCGCCCGCCCTGGAGGATGAACAGCGAAACCAGGTTGGCCAGCCCGCCGACGATCGCCGCAAAGAGCATGATCCCGGTCTGGACCTCGGGTGCGTCCCCGATCCGGCGGACCGCCTCGGTGAAGATCACGACGGCAATGACAATCAGCAGCACTGCATTGGCCAGGGCGGCCAGCACTTCGGCACGCTGATAACCGTAGGTCCGCCTGTCAGTTGCGGGCCGGCCCGCGATCCAGGCAGCCAGCAGCGCAATGGAGACGCCCGCGGCGTCGGAAAGCATGTGCCCAGCATCCGCCAGCAGGGCCAGGGAGCCGGAGGCAAGGGCTCCGGCGGTCTGGATCAGCACCACCGATATCGTGATCAGGAAGACGGCAAGGAGCCGGCGGCGGTGCCTGCCGGTTGCCGTGCCGGAAGGCAGGCCGTGGCTGTGGCCGGAATGATCGCCCATACTTACAGGCTAGCCCCAGCCGAGTTCGTGCAGCCGTGCGTCGTCGATCCCGAAGTGGTGGGCTACCTCGTGAATGACGGTGATACGGATTTCATCCACAAGCTCATCCCGCGTTTCACACATGCGGGTCAGCGGGCCGCTGAAGATGACGATCCGGTCCGGAAGGGAACCCGCACCCCACCAGGAATCCCGTTCGGTCAGGGGCGTGCCGTCATAGAGCCCCAGCAGTTCCGTACCCGGGTCTTCGTGCGGGCCAGGAACGTACTCGTCCTCAATGAAGACCGCGACGTTGTTCATCGCCTTGGCGAGGTCCTCAGGAATGGATTCCAGGGCGTCGTCGACCGCGGCTTCGAAGTCATCAAGGCTCATCTCAATCGGCACTTTTCCACTGTAGTCTGCGCTGGGCGGCCCGGGTCTGTGCACCGTCATTCGGCGCTGCCGGAACACGATTTTGGAAATCGCCGAAGTAGGCCCTATAGTTTTATAGGTCCGCAGCCGGGAAATGCGACTGGTACCGAGAAGCCTCGGAGCCAGCCAAGTTGAACGCTGCGTGTTCTGAGCCCCCATCGTCTAGCGGCCTAGGACACCGCCCTTTCACGGCGGCGGCACGGGTTCGAATCCCGTTGGGGGTACTCACGGAAGTGGTAAATCACCGGCCGAAAAGCTGGTAGAGTTGACACTCGTGAAATGCAAGGCCCTGTAGCGCAGTTGGTTAGCGCGCCGCCCTGTCACGGCGGAGGTCGCGGGTTCAAGTCCCGTCAGGGTCGCTCAGATTTTCTGAAGCGATTTGGAAGATCTCGGTGATCATCTTTTCGATGATGCCCGGCTCTGTAGCTCAGTTGGTAGAGCGTTCGACTGAAAATCGAAAGGTCACCGGATCGACGCCGGTCGGAGCCACCAGCTAAAAACCCCGTACTCAGTGAGTGCGGGGTTTTTCTTTGCCCGGGACGAGTCCTGGATTCTTCTTCCTTCGCGTTGGCGGCTGTGGTTTTATGCGAAGGGGGAATCAAACCGCCGGCGGGCCTGACAGGGCCGCCAGAGGAGGCGAAATGCCCGGTTTGCAGGCGGCCCCCGGCACACCGGGCCCGGAAAAGTTCCAGCCATGAAACCGGCGCACGGCGACGGCGCACAGGAGGCACCGTTTAACGGGCGGCTTGCACTGCTGCTGGCCATGGCAATGTTCGTGCTCGTGGTCGACACCTCAATCATGAACGTCTCCATCTCGGCGGTGGTGCACGACGTCGGCGCCACGGTCAGCGGGCTGCAGTCGACCATCGCCCTTGAAGCGCTGGTGTCTGCTGCGTTCATCCTGATCGGCGGCAAGATCGGCGACCTGTTCGGGCGCAAGCGGGCCTACCTCATTGGACTGGTCTGCTACGCGGTCGGAGCCGTGGCGATGACCCTGGCCCAGAGCCTGCTGCCGATCATTATCTTCTGGGCCGTGATCGGCGGACTGGGGGCGTCGCTGCTGCTGCCCTCCATTCAGTCCCTCATCCACGGCAACTTCGAGGGAGCCGCGCAGCAGCGGGTCTACGCCCTGGTTGGCGCCTCGGCGGCGATCGCCGCAGCGGTCGGGCCGCTGCTGGGCGGCTTCATCACCACGTTCCTGTCCTGGCGTGTGGCCTTCCTGCTCGAAGCCCTCGTCATCGCCGTCGTGCTGGCCGGCATCAAGCTCGTTCACGATGTTCCCTATGAGGGGCCGCGGACCCTGGATGCCGTTGGATCGCTGCTGTCCATCCTGGGGATGGGCGGTATCGTGCTGGGCATCCTCGTCTGGCAGGAGGGCGGTGAAGCGGTAGGGGCGCTGCTGGCCGCCGGCGTCGTCGGGCTGGGCTCGCTCGTCTACTGGCTGGTCCGGCGCAAGCGGCGGGGCAGGCCCACCCTGCTGGACCCCGGCCTTTTCCGGTCGAAAGGCTTCCGGTTTGGCGCCACCGGGCAAATGCAGCAGCAGATTGCCCTGGGCGGCACCATGATTGTGCTGCCCATCTATCTGCAGATGGTGCTCGGCTACAACGCCATGGAATCGGGGCTGTCCATTGCCCCGCTCTCACTGACCATGTTCGCCGTCGCACTGCTTGCTGGAAAACGGGCGGCGAAGCGGCGCCCTGCCAGCCTGATCAGATGGGGTTTCCTCCTCCTGGTTGCCGGACTCGTGCTGCTCCTTCCGGTGATACCGCGTGCGGACTCCGGGTGGTGGCTCCTTCTCCCGCTGCTCATCGCCGGAGCCGGGCTGGGGCTGCTGGTCTCCCAGCTGAACAACTACACCCTGTCTCCGATCTCCGACGAACGGGTCAGCGAGGCGGCCAGCGTGAACTCCGCCGCCGGTTCCTTTGGCCTGTCCTTCGGGCTCGCGTTTGCCGGCGGCATCATGCTGGCGGCTCTGTCCATCATCTTCACCGGCCTGGCGGAGTCCAGCACGGTACTCCCGGCCGCTGAACAGCAGCAGGTGGCCCGGGTGCTCGAAGACGACGCGCAGCTCCTCAATGACACCCAGCTCCAGGAGCTCCTCACCGGCCAGCCGGAGCAGATCCGGGAGGAAATCCTCCGTATCAACACGGAGGCCAGGCCCCTTGCCCTGCAGATCGCGCTGTCCATCCCGATACTCGCCGGCACCCTGGGTCTGCTTACGTCTTTCCGGATGCAGCGGCTCCGGGACCCCGGGCCCAAAGGCGGCGGAACCGTCCAGGACTGAGGAAAGCGGTCCGCTGCGGGGGAGTATCCGGCGGAGCCCTTTCCTTCGCGTGCCGTCCCCGGTTCACTGGTAGGTCCGATCAATTGGAGGACAAAGATGTTTCCAAGCACCGAAAGATACGAATGGGATTCCGTGGGCCCGCCCGAAAACCTGGAACTCAGCGAAGCCGAGTGCTGGTCACTGCTCGCGGGAGCGGACACCGGACGTGTGGCGTTCCTGCAGGACGGCCGGCTGATGGTTTTCCCGGTGAGCTACCTTGTGCATGACCAGTGCGTGTATTTCCGCACCAGTGCCGACAGCGGACTGGCTCTGCTTCCGGGGGACCTGAACACATCTTTCCAAACCGATTCGCACGACGTCGGCCGTATGGAGGGCTGGTCGGTGCTGGTGAGCGGGCCGGCCAACCGCGTGCAGGACGAAACGCTGCTCACGACTTTGTGGGGGCTCCGTGCGCAGGCACCCTACGGCGGAGGCGCGCGCAACATGTTCGTTGGCATTGAGCCGTCCGTGCTGACCGGCCGCCGGGTGCGGATGGGCTGACCCCTCCCTGCCCAACGAAGCAGGTGAGGGGCTAGGCTTGGCTCTTATGGATGATGCCCAGAAGAATCCCGGGTCCGGTCCCGCCGATCCGGCAGGAATCCCCGCTGTGCCGATGCCGCCCGCGCCGTCGGGTGCGCACCCAGGGTCCGGCGTATCCGCTCCGCCGCCTGGCCCCGGGCCCAAGCGGCAGGAACCCGCCTCCGCGGTCCCTGCCGCCCAGGGCACGGGAACGGGTGCCACGGAGGTGGCCTCCCCAGGCGGCGGCAGAACGGCCATCGCCGAGCAGGCCGTGGCTAAGGTCGCCGCCATAGCCGCGCGCTCCGTGCCGGGCGTTCACGCCCTTGGCACAGGCGGTGCGCGGACCCTCGGTGCCGTGCGTGACGCCGTCGCCGGTTCTGACAGCAGCGCTACCGCCGGCGTGCACGTTGAGGTTGGGGAGACGGAAGCCGCCGTCGACGTGACCCTCGTTGCGGATTACGGCCAGCCGCTGACCGGGATCGCCGACGCGGTGCGGACCGCGGTGTACGCAGCGGTAGAGGACCTCGTGGGGCTGAACGTGGTGGAGGTTAACGTCTCCATTGCCGACGTGCACCTGCCCGAATCCCTGGAAAACCGCGGAACCAAGCGTCCCGCCGGTTCCCCCAGTGCTGAATAACGACGAACGAAGTAAGGCAGGAACAATGAAACCGACTGTGGTGGGCATGGCCGTAGGCGCCGTGCTGGCCTTCACTGCCCTGTTGTTCGACTTCTGGGGCTTCCTGCTCATGGCCCTGTTCATCGCTGTGGGGGCCTTTTTCGGGCGCGCCGCCGAAGGCAAGGTTGACTTCCGCAGCGTACGGGACGCCCTGACCGGACGCCGTTCCTCCTCGTGAGCGCTTCCGTCATGACGCCGCGGGCAGCACAGCGCACGGCGCGGGGGCTGGCCGGGCACAACCGGATCAGCACCCAGGCCCTCACCAGCACGGCCCAGGCAGTTGCTGCAGAGCACTTCGGCGTCCCGGCGTCCCTGGTGCGCGTCACATGGAGTGACGACGAGGGCCTGCTTGCCCTGTCCCTGAGCCTGCCCGTCACCATGCCGCCGCTCGAAGCAGTGGTTAAGGATCCATCCCTCGTGGCACGCACCGGCGGGTCCGTCTGGGATCGCGTGCACGGCGCCAAACCGGTCCTGCTGCAGCGGATTACCTACCTCACCGGTTCGATTCTTTCCCTGGTCGATATCCGGGTCACGGGTGTCCGCGTTCAGGAAGGGAGCCGGGTTCGATGAGCCACTTGGCGGACGCCGGTCCCAACACTCTCTCCAACGCTCCCTCCGATGCTGCTGCCAAGCGGATCGTTCGCCGCGAAACCCATGCCGCCCGCACCGTGCCTGCAGTCATTGCAGCCGTCCTCGGCATCCTGTTATGCCTGTACGTGCTCCTGGAATCGGTGCTCCAGTCACTCGGCCAGGAAGAATGGCTGATCGATCCGCCCACGTTCGCCCATTGGCTGGCGGGCCTGCCGCGGGACTCCGATCCGCTCATCCTCGGCCTGTCTGGCGCCCTGATCTTCCTCTGCGGACTCTGGTTCTTCCTGATGGCAGTGATGCCCGGACACCGTGCCCGGTACTCCATTCCCAATCCCCGTGCCGCCGTCGTGGTGGATGCCGAGGTGCTCGCGGCCTCGCTGGCACGCCGCAGCCGTCTGGCTGCGGGCGTCGCCGCCGGCCAGGTGCTGGTGACGGTGGGCCGCACCCGGGTCGAAGTGCGCATCCGGCCGACCTCCGGTATTCCGGTTGATGCTGACACCGTGCGCTCCGCTGTAGAGGACGAACTCGCGCTGACAGGTTTGGACCCGCAGCCCAGCGTCCAGGTCCAGGTCTCGACTATGGGGGCGATCGGGCAGTGAACCGCACACCCCGCACCCTGAACCGTGCCCTGCTGGGCCTCGCCGGGCTGGTCCTGCTTGCGCTCGGCACCGGCCTGATTCTCCTGAGCACCGATCCGGCAGCGGCCCGCTGGTGGTGGAACACCGGTCCTGCCCTGATGGCCGACGGCGGCCGGGTCCTTGCAGACACGGCCATGCCCGGTCAGTCCCAGAGCTGGCTTTGGCCGCTCCTGGCGCTGGCCATGGCTGTATCCGTGGTCCTGCTGGTGCTGTGGATCTCCGCCCAGGGCAGGGGACGGGTGGACACGCTGGTGGAAGAGTACGACGACGACGGCGCCCCGGGCCGGATCGCCATCAGCGGTGCGGTCCCGGAGCAGGCGCTGAGGGCTGCCCTGCTGCAGGATCCGGACGTCACCTCGGTGGCCGTCAGTACCTGGTCCCTGGGCCGCGGCGGCAACGGGCTTCGCGTACGGATCACTCCGCGGCAGGGGGCCGCGCCGCACCTGATTGCCGCCGACGCAACGAACCTCGTCGACGCACTGGACAGCGCCCTCGGCCGAAGTTCCACCGTACTGATCAGCCTGGATGCAGGACGGCGCTACCGCCTCGGCCGCGAGGAGCGGGTCCGCTAGGGGCTGGTCCGCGGGGCCCGCTTCGGGTTGTGCGGTTGTGGAGGCTAGAAGGCTAGGAGGCGCGGGCGAGCTGGCGGATGGGAATCCAGCGGCCGGCCAGCCGGCGGTAGGCTGCAGCGGCACCTGTCATGTCGCCGTCGGCCAGTGATTCGATGCCCAGCCGCACATCGGACGGTGAATCGTCCGGATAGACCAGCTCGGCAACGGGCCCGTAGTCCAGCTCCAGAACGGCATCCGGCGAAAAGACTTCCAGCCAGGTGACCAGGTCCGTCAGTTCATCCAGCAGGTCCAGTTCGGGTGCTGCCAGCGCCAGGGCGGCCGCAGCGTGCCGTGCCCGGTCAATGCACTGCGGGATCGGCGCGGACATCCGCACCGTGAGCACCCTGCCGTCGTCCTCCACGACATCGGTTGCGTCGTCCTCGTGGATCAAAATGAACCAGCCGAACGGCACTCCCCAGGTCGCTGACCGAGTGTGCAGCTTGGCCAGCGAATCAGCGAACGAGTCGGGGTCGATGCGCGCGGCGTGGGCTTCCCGGGCCACTTCGGGCAGCAGGACATCCACCAGGGGGCCGTTGACCGTCTCGCCCAGGGACTCCGCAGCCAGCGAGGTCCGTACGGCCAGCTGGTTGGGGCAGTACAGGCGCGTGGTGCTGCCGTCCGGCCGCGGATGGTGCAGCACCCGCACCAGGTCACCGGAGGTGTGGGGAAAAGGATCCGACACCGGGCGGACGAGCCGGCGTACGGCGTCGCTGCGCTCCAGGACTTCGGTCTCATGCCTGGCGCGGGAACGCTGGTCAAGGATGCGCAGCTGCTGGGCGTCGTCGAACGCATCCAACGGTTCGTAGACGCGCAGATAGGACACGTACGGGAAGGTACGCCACACGGTAGCCTCCGGCGCCCCTGCCATCGCTAGTCCAGTTCCACGATCACGGGTGCATGGTCGGAAGCGCCTTTGCCCTTGCGTTCCTCGCGGTCGATGCTGGCGCCCGTGACCCGGGCCGCCAGCGCGGGGGAGCCCAGCACGAAGTCGATGCGCATGCCTTCCTTCTTCGGGAAGCGCAGCTGGGTGTAATCCCAGTAGGTGTAGACGCCGGGACCCTCGGTGTACGGGCGGGCCAGGTCGTGGAAGCCGGCATCCAGGAACGACTGGAAAGCAGCACGTTCCGGTTCGGTCACGTGCGTGGCGTTCTGGGCGCGGAACCAGTCAATGTCCCAGACGTCCTCATCCCGCGGAGCGATGTTCCAATCGCCCATCAGCGCCAGGTTCAGCTCCGGATCGTCCTTGATCCATGAGGCAGCCTGGTCCTTGAGGATCTTCAGCCATTCCAGCTTGTAGGGCATGTGCGGATCGCCGACAGCGCGGCCGTTGGGAACATACAGGCTCCAGACCCGCACTCCGCCGCACGTGGCGCCAATGGCCCGGGCTTCGGCCACAGTGGTTTCTTCGGTCTTGCCGAAGTGCGGCTGGCCCGGGAAGGTCCGCTCGACGTCCTCGAGTCCCACCCGGGAAGCGATGGCGACGCCGTTCCACTGGTTCAGGCCGAAATGGGCCACTTCGTAGCCGTTGAACTCGAAGACCTCCCACGGGAAGTTCTCATCCTTCGCCTTCGTCTCCTGGATGGCCAGGACATCGACGTCGGAGCGCTGCAGCCAGGCTTCAACGCGGTCGGCACGGGCGCGGATGGAGTTCACGTTCCAGGTAGCAATCTTCACCCTTGCTACGTTACCCAATCAGGGCAAGGGGGTCCTACGGGAGTGCATGTGTCGTTTACCCCTTGTGGGTGGTGCTGGTAGCTGCCCTGGTAGGTGCTTCGTGCGGCACCCGGGTGCCGCCCGGGTGCCGCCCGGGCGCCGCCCGGCGGGCGGACCGGAACGGCGGCAACGAAATTCCTGTGCTCGCAGGGCTCTCAAGGAATATTAAAGCCGCCTAACCCGGCCCGTCCGCCGGACTGCTTGGGTGCGTGACGGGCCAAGTGGGTGCCCACTTGTGGAAACCCGAACGGTCCGCCGGAGGGGTCGGTCGGCGATTGGTCCGCTAGCTGTAGGTTGCATGCCGGGTGGCAGTCATCCTCTGGTTGCGCATCCTTTGGGGAGATAACGCTGGATGGGGAGGGGTCCGCAAAACCATTGGGGAGATAACGTCCCTTAGGGGGCCGAATAAGAGCGTTATCTCCCCAAAGGATGACGGAGGACCCCTCTAAAGAGCGTTATCTCCCCAATGGATGACCGGCTTGCGCCAAGGCATCGCCCGGGTGGCCCGACCCCCCCCGGGTGGCCCGACCCCCCCCGGTTGTCTCGGCATCTCAGGGAGCGCCGTGGGAACGGAGCTGCGTGGTGAGAGCGTGGGCGTGCTTCAGGAGGAGGCGGCCGAGTTCGGGGCGGCGCTGCCCGGTGAAGCGTGAGCCGATCCCGGTGAGGCTCAGGGCCCAGGCTGGCTGGCCTGCACGATCGAAAACCGCGGCACCCATGCCCCAGCTTCCTGTGACGATGAGTTCCGGGTTCACTGCGTAGCCGGCGGCACGGGTTTCGGCGATCCTGTCCCTCAGTGCTTCACTGCCGTGGGCCGGGCCGAACTCCCGGGAGAGATCGGCAGTGGACAGGTAGCGTTCCACGGCGTCTTCGCGTAAGAACGCCAGGATCGCAAGCCCGGCCGACGCAACACCGAGGGGAAAGCGCTTGCCCTCGAACAGCACGAACGAGCGGATTGGAAACGCGCCGTCCTCGCGCAGCAGGCAAACAGTCTCGTCACCGCGGCGCACCGAGAAAAAGGCGCTCTCCCCGGTCGCTTCAGCCAGTGCCTTCACATGTTCACGGGCGACGCCGGTGACGTCGTAGCGCTCGGCTGCCACAGACCCCATCAGGTACAGTTCCGGACCCAGAAGCCAGCGGCCGGCTGAATGGTCGTGATCCAGGAAGCCCTCCTCGGCGAGGGACGCCAGGAGCCGGTGGACGGTCGGCCGCGGCAGGGAGGTGGAGCGGGCGACGTCGCTGGTACTGATCCCGTGCGGCATGGCCGCACTCACCGTGCGCAGCACCTCGGAAAGGCGCCGGACGACCTGTGCGCCCTGGATGCCGTTTGTCTTGTCCATATTATGAACACCCTCCCCGGTGGTGGTCACCATCTGAGCACTTTCGCTCCCCAGACACTAATCCATTGACCTTGATTTCCACGTCAGGCTAGCGTCCAAGGATCCACGGTCAGTGGTCCACATTATGGTCGAAAGGATGTCCTATGGGGTCGAAAGTGTATGAGAGCACGGCGGAGGCCCTGGGCGGCACCGTCCGTGACGGTATGACGATCGCCGTCGGCGGGTTCGGTTTGAGCGGCATCCCCGGCAACCTCATCGCGGCGCTGCGGGACAGCGGGGCGACCGGGTTGACCATCGTTTCCAACAACATGGGTGTGGACGGCAAGGGGCTCGGCCTGCTCCTGGAAAACCGGCAGGTCCGAAAGGTCCTGGGGTCCTACGTGGGGGAGAACAAGCTCTTCGCGGAGCAGTACCTTTCCGGCGATCTGGAGGTGGAGTTTGTTCCGCAGGGCACCCTTGCGGAGCGGCTGCGTGCCGGAGGGGCCGGCATTCCGGCGTTTTACACTCCTACCGGAGTCGGCACGCCGGTGGCTGAGGGCAAGCCCGAAATGGAGTTCGACGGCAGGCGGGCGATTCTGGAGCGCGGGATCGTGGCGGACTTGGCCTTGGTCCGTGCGCACCGGGCGGATCCAGAGGGGAATCTCCGGTACCGGATGACGGCGCAGAACTTTAATCCGCTGGTGGCTGCTGCCGGACGCGTCACCATAGCCGAGGCGGAAGAAATCAGCCGGGACTATCTTGAGCCCGACCGGATCCACACACCCGGCATCTACGTGCAGCGTGTAGTGGCCGTCGAGGATACCCATAAGCACATCGAGCAGCGGACCGTCCGGGTCCGGGTGGAGGCCTAGATCATCATGTGGACACGGGACGAAATGGCGGCCATCGCCGCAGCAGAACTGCAGGACGGGCAGTACGTCAATCTCGGCATCGGCATTCCCACCCTCGTGGCGAACCACTTGCCGTCCGGCGTCAGCGTTTTCCTGCAAAGCGAGAACGGGCTGCTCGGCATGGGCCCCTTCCCCTATGAGGGTGAGGAGGACGCCGACCTGATCAACGCAGGAAAGCAGACCGTCACGGTGCTCCCTGGCGGCAGCTTCTTCGACTCGGCGACGTCTTTCGGAATGATCCGCGGCGGGCATGTGCAAACGGCTATCCTCGGAGCGCTGCAGGTTTCCGCCGCCGGAGACCTGGCGAACTGGACCATTCCCGGCAAGCTCGTCAAGGGAATGGGCGGCGCCATGGACCTGGTCGCCGGCACCCCTCGGGTCATCGTCATCACTGACCATCTGGCCAAGGACGGGTCCTCCAAGATCGTCCCGGAGTGCGACCTCCCGCTGACCGGCGTCGGCGTCGTGGACCGCATCATCACCGACCGCGCCGTCTTCGACGTCGAGGACGGCACCCTGATCCTCCGCCGCCTCGCGCCCGGCCTGGAAGTGTCCGACGTCGAAGCCATCACTGCGGCCACTTTCACCACCCAGCTGGAGTCCCTCAGCCCGGCCTAGGCGCTCAAGCGACACCGGGTCCGGACCGGCCCGGGTTAGGCGGCGACCCGCCCTGCGCACCCACCGAGTCGGCAGCTGGCCCCGGGTTAGGCGGCTTTAATACTCCAAGCGAGCTCTGCGAGCGAGGAGTTTCGTTGCCGCCGTTCCGGGGACAGCTGCCCCCTCAGACGCCTACTTCCACCAACCGTCAAGCAGCGAAACAGGCGTCGTCCGCTTGTGGCGGGTCGCCAGGTACCGCTTCTCGATCTTCTCCGCGGTTTCCTCGGCGACTTCACGGCCTTCGAGGTAGTCGTCGATCTCTTCGTAGGTGATGCCGAGCTCGGTCTCATCGGTCTGGCCGGGAACGCCGTCGAGCAGGTCGGCCGTGGGCACCTTGCCGACCAGCTTCTCCGGAGCACCCAGGGCCGCGAGCACTTCCCGCACCTGCCGCTTATCCAGAGTGAACAGCGGCAGGACGTCCGCGCCGCCGTCGCCGTACTTCGTGAAGAAGCCGGTCACGGATTCGGCGCCGTGGTCGGTGCCGATCACCAGGAGGTTGTGCTCTCCGCCGAGCGCATACTGCGCCGTCATGCGGACCCGGGCCTTGATGTTGCCCTTGTTGAAGTCGCTGATGCTCTCACCGCCCATGGCGGAATAGGCCTTCTCGAAGCCGTCCACTGCATCTCCAATGTTGAAGGTCCGCAGGGTCTTGGGCTGGATGAAGTCGAGTGCGGCCTGCGCGTCGTCCTCATCGTGCTGTACCCGGTAGGGCAGGCGCAGGGCGATGAAATCGGCGTCGATGCCCTCAGCGTTGAGTTCCTCAACGGCGAGCTGCGCCAGGCGTCCGGCCAGGGTGGAATCCACCCCGCCGCTGATGCCCAGGACAAACCCTTCGGTGCGGGAGGCACGCATGTAGTCCTTGAGGAAGTCCACCCGGCGGCGGATCTCAGCCTGCGGATCGATGCTGGGACGCACGCCCATTTCGGCAATGATCTGTGCTTGTAGTTCGCGCATGGCGTTCAGCCTATACAGGTCGGCCTTTTGCGGGGGAGGCCTTCTGCACTCTGTGACGTGCTGCGGGCTCCCGGACAAGGGCCGCCGCCGGGCGCTCCGATAGGATTACGGGCATGACTTCGCCGCAGACTGCCGCCTCCCGTGCCCGCCTCCTGGAACTGATCAAGGAGCTTGCCGTGGTCCGGGGAAAGGTCATCCTTTCCAGCGGAAAGGAAGCCGACTACTACATTGACCTGCGCCGGGTGACCCTGCACCACGAAGCGTCCCAGCTGGTTGGCGAAGTCATGCTGGACATGATCAACACCGCCGGGATTTCCTTCCAGAGCGCCGGTGGACTCACCATGGGCGCCGATCCCGTGGGCACCGCCGTGATGAACGCGTCCGTCCGTGCCGGCGGCACCGTCGACGCCTTTGTGGTCCGCAAGGCGCAGAAGTCCTACGGGATGGGCCGACAGGTGGAAGGTCCGGATGTTGCCGGCCGCGACGTCGTCGTGCTGGAGGACACCTCGACTACGGGTGGCTCCGCGCTGACCGCCGTGGAGGGTGTGCGCAACGCCGGAGGCAACGTGGTGGCGGTGGCCGTGATCGTGGACCGCGACACGGGCGCCAAGGAGCGCATCGAAGCCGAAGCCGGCATTCCGTACCTGTTCGCTTTCGGCAAGGACGAGCTCGGACTCGACTAATTCCTAGACGCGGTAACGGGAGCCTATGACCGACGATCCAGCTAAGCTCCTCCGCACTGCGGAGAGCCTGGGACGCTTCTCCCGGCGGCGGTTCCTTGTCGGGGCCGGCGCAGGCCTGGCGCTGGCGGCCGACCTTTTTGTCACCCGGCTGATCCAGGAGCAGCGTGAGCGGCTGGAGATCATTCCAGTGCGCGACGACGCGGCGGCCTCGCGCTTTCCGCGGGCCATGTGGTTCCTCTTTCCGGGCTACAAAACGAGCTGGGAAGAGGCAGTCTGGGTCCTGAATTCGCTGCGCCCCGCGCTGGCCACCCGCGGCCAGATGGCGGCAGTCGGTTATTCGAACAACGGCCTGGACGTGGATGTCATGGAAGCGGAAGTGTTCCGTTACATCCGCACCCGGCGGATCAACCGGGTGTACTTCTACGGCCACAGCTTCGGCGGCATGCTGGCGGTGGAGATGGCCGCGCGGCTGCTGGCCCGCGGAGTGCAGGTGGAACTCATCATCCTGGACTCCAGCCCCTCCGGGCGTTTCGACGTCCTGGATGCCCGGATGATCGAAGGCGTCGTCCTGCTGTACGAGGCCGGCTACCGCATCCCCAGCGCCTTGCGCGGCGGCTATGAGCTGGGCGAGCGGATCCTGCACAAGGATGAACGCAGCTGGAACACCGTGGTGGACCAGACGCTGGAGCAGCTCTCCCCGCTCGCGCCGTCGAGCACCCTGATCCAGTCGGAATCGTCCTATATCTACCATTACGACGCCGCGGCCTACGCGGGTGCCATCGGGAACGCCGACCTCGCGTACATAGGCAACCCGGACGACGCGACAGTGAACTACTACACCGCGCGGGCCCGCTGGACGGAGCTGTTCGGGCCGAACATGGTGGAGAACTCGCTGATCACCCGGGGAGCCCTTCCGGCACATGCCAGTCCGCAGTGGAATCCGCTGGTCTACCAGGAGGTGGTGGATCGGGTGCTCACTGCCTACGCCCCGCTCCCGGCGGTGGGCGGCGACGGGCAGAAGAAGCCCTTCTAGCGCACGGGCTCAGATGGTCCCGATCAGGTCTGCGACTGAGTCGAGGACCTGGGTGGGTCGGAAGGAATAGCGGGCAATGTCCTCGCGCTGGGTGATCCCGGTCAGCACCAGCACGGTGGTCAGCCCCGCCTCGATGCCGGCGATGATGTCGGTGTCCATCCGGTCCCCGATCATCCCGGTGGTTTCTGAGTGGGCATCGATCTTGTTCATGGCCGACCGGAACATCATGGGGTTGGGCTTTCCCACGATGTACGGTTCGCGGTTGGTCGCCGCGGTGATCAGTGCCGCGATGGCTCCGGTAGCCGGGATCGGCCCTTCCGGGGAGGGGCCGGTGACATCCGGGTTGGTGGCGATGAAGCGTGCGCCGTCCAGGATGAGCCGGATGGCCTTGGTGATGGTGCCGAAGGAGTAGGTCCGCGTTTCGCCCAGGACAACGTAGTCCGGTTTTGTGTCGGTGAGGATGAGGCCGGCCTCATGCAGCGCCGTCGTCAGTCCCGCCTCTCCGATGACGAAGGCGCGGCCGGGGGAGGGAGCATTCTTGAGCTGGTCCTTCAGGAACTCGGCGGTGGCCAGGGCCGAGGTCCACAGGTTTTCCTCCGGCACATCAAGGCCCGAGGCGTGCAGCCGGGCCGCGAGGTCGCGCGGTGTGTAGATCGAGTTGTTGGTCAGGACCAGGAACCGTTTTGAGGTGTCCACCCAGCGGTTGATCAGGTCCGACGCTCCCGGGATCGCCTGGTTCTCGTGGACCAGCACCCCGTCCATGTCCGTCAGCCAGCACTCGATGTCTTCGTTTTCGCCCACGGTGTCCTCTTCCAGGTCTGGTTCGGCACGGCAGCCCGCTGCAGCAGTCCGGGGCGGCGGCAGTCTCCTCCCGGGCCCGGATGCGGGCGGGCCCAGTCTTTCACCTTAGGCTGGAAGGGTGATAGAGAGCCCTGAAACATTGCCCGCAGCGGAGCCCGGTCCGGAGCTCCCGGCACACGAGGTCGGCGTCGGACCGTGGGAGGGGCCGTGGCCCGAGGGTGATCACTGGGACCCCGAGCTGCTCGCCGCCGGAGACCGGCGCAACGTCGTGGATGAGTACCGCTACTGGAAACACGATGCGATCGTCGCGGACCTCGACACGAAGCGCCACGAGTTCCACGTCGCCATCGAGAACTGGCAGCACGACCTCAACATCGGTTCCGTGGTCCGGACCGCCAACGCGTTCATGGCCAAGGAAGTGCACATCATCGGACGACGCCGGTGGAACCGGCGCGGTGCCATGGTCACCGACCGCTACCAGCATGTCCGCCACCATCCCACCGTCGAAGACTTCACCGAATGGGCCCGGTCCGAGGGGCTGGCCATCATCGGGATCGACAACTTCCCGGATTCCGTTCCGCTGGAAACCTACGACCTGCCGCGCAACTGTGTGCTGGTCTTCGGGCAGGAAGGGCCGGGACTCACGCCCGAGGTGCACGAAGCCGCCGAGGCAACGCTGTCCATCGCCCAGTTCGGCTCCACGCGGTCCATGAACGCCTCCGCGGCGGCAGCCATCGCCATGCACGGCTGGGTCCGCCGGCACGTGTTCGGCCAGAAGGTGTCCTGACCCTTTTCGCCTCCGGTGTCCGCTCCGGCGGCCGGGACCGCCGGTGAACGCTTCCGGAGACGTCAAGAACCGGCACACCCTGCTCTACGCCGGTGACTTGTGGCTAGGATGGGGGAAGCCACAGAGGGCCCGGCCCTGCCGCATTTTTATCTTCGCTAAGGAGTCAGCATGCCTATTGCAACCCCCGAGATCTATGCAGAGATGATCGACCGGGCCAAGGCGGGGGGATTCGCATACCCGGCTGTCAACGTCACGTCTTCACAGACCCTCAACGCTGCGCTCGCAGGTTTCGCTGAGGCCGGCTCGGACGGCATTGTCCAGGTCTCCACCGGCGGTGCTGCCTACTGGTCCGGCGCATCGGTGAAGAACATGGTTACCGGTTCGGTGGCTTTCGCCGCGTACGCCCGCGAGGTAGCCAAGAGCTACGACGTGAACATCGCCCTGCACACCGACCACTGCCCCAAGGACAAGCTGGACGACTTCGTCCTTCCGCTGCTGGCCATCTCCGAGGAGCGGGTCAAGCGCGGCGAAGACCCGCTGTTCAACTCCCACATGTGGGACGGCTCCGCGGAGACGCTGGAAGAGAACCTGCGGATCGCCCAGGAACTCCTGGCCCGCACGGCAGCTGCCAAGATGATCCTCGAAGTCGAAATCGGCACTGTCGGCGGCGAGGAAGACGGCGTCGAGAACGAAATCAACGAAAAGCTGTACACCACCGTTGAAGACGGCATGGCCACCATCGAAGCTCTCGGTGACGGCAGCAAGGGCCGCTACATCACTGCCCTGACCTTCGGTAACGTGCACGGCGTCTACAAGCCCGGCGGCGTGAAGCTGCGCCCCGAGATCCTCGAGGAAATCCAGCGCGCCGTCGGCGGCTCGATCGGCAAGGAACGCCCGTTCGACCTGGTGTTCCACGGCGGCTCCGGCTCCTCCGCCCAGGAAATTGCCGACGCCGTGTCCTACGGCGTGGTGAAGATGAACATCGACACAGACACCCAGTACGCCTACACCCGCCCGGTCGCGGACCACATGTTCCGCAACTACGACGGCGTGCTGAAGGTGGACGGCGAAGTCGGCAACAAGAAGCAGTACGACCCGCGCGTCTGGGGTGCCTCTGCCGAAAAGGGCATGGCCGCCCGCGTGGTCGAAGCTGCGCAGTCCCTCGGATCAGCAGGAAAGCACCTCTAATGTCAGACGAATTCCGCAAGAACCTGCTCGGCCCCGAGCCCACGTACCTGCCCGAGGAGACCGACGTCGTCGCCCGCCTCGCCGCCGGTGACGAGGCAGTGGACCTGGCCGCCAAGTTCCCCACGTCCTCGCAGGTCTGGGCGGCACTGGCTGATGAGGCCTTTGCCGACGGGCGTCCGGTGGAGTCCTACGCCTACGCCCGGGTGGGTTACCACCGCGGCCTGGACGCGCTGCGCCGGGCCGGCTGGCGCGGTACCGGACCCATCCCGTGGGAGCACGAACCGAACCGCGGTTTCCTGCGTTCCCTCTACGCCCTGGGACGTGCGGCCGCCGCTATTGGAGAGGCCGATGAGGTCGACCGCATCGAGAAGTTCCTGGACGCTTCCGACCCGGCTGCCAAGGCTGCTATCGAAGCCGGCTAGGGCTCACACGGATTGATCCGAAAAGGCGTCTCCCGCTGGGGCGGCGCCTTTTCGCTGTCCGGCGGCGGCCTACCAGCCCCAGGTGCCGGGTGCTCCCTTGAAGGGGCCGGTCACACGGCTGGTGATCCAGCCGCCGTAGAAGTCGCCCTCCTGGGGCTGGACTTCTTCGCCGTCCACCAGGACTGAGTCCATCAGCCCTGGATACAGTGCGGCGGTGGCTGCAAGGGCCTCGTACCCCGGCGCGGGGTGCGGGTAGGTCCACGCGCCGCGGGCGGCCCGCGATGATCCGGAGACGACGTCGTAATAGGAGGCAGTGCCTTTGTACTCGCAGTGGGTGACACCGGAGACCGGGTGCAGGGTATCCGGAGCGAATGCCTCCAACGGCAGGTAGTACACCGGCGGATGGCTGGTTTCCAGCACCCGCAGGGCCTGCCGGGTTTCGACTATCCGGGATCCGCCAAGCCAGACCTGGACGAGTTCGCTGCTTGGTTCGACGCGCGGCGGACGGGGGTAGGACCAGACGGACTCGGCCTGCGGGTGATAGCGGTTTTCCATGCGGTTCCTCTTTCACCGGCGGCGGGCCTCGCCGCGATAGTAGTCGTGACGGCAAGAATTTGGGGGCGGGCCGGGACTGAGGAGAAACCGAACCTCACCGGCGGGCGGACCGGTGCCAGCGGGCCGAGGTCCCGGCCGTTCCAGAAGCACGATGCCGCGGCGATCCGGCGGATGGAGCGGACCCCGTAGAACTCCAGCCGGTCCCCCGTAGTGCCCGCTGTCCGCACCCCGCGCACGATCACCCGGGCCAGCGGATTGACGGCCTGCAGCCACAGCGGGTGCACCGCCAGCGGCGCCGGAACGGATCCCAGCATCCTGCCGAGCAGCGTCACACCGCCCAGTTCCGCACTCAGCCGCAGGGGGCCGCCGTCGACCGTCAGCCGTCCGTCGGCGAGGTACGCGCTCACCGGGACGACGTCGATTGCGTCGAAGGTGTAGGTGGAGGAGACGTACCGGGCTATGGCCTCGCTGGGGGCCAGGAGAAGCCGGGAACCGAAGCGGTTTTCGACCATGACGTCGGTAAACGGACCAAAGGGGGAGTCCGGCCAGTGTCCAACAACCAGGCGGGTTCCCGAGGAAGTGCCCAGCCCGGCGATATAGCCGCGGAAGCGCTCCATCGTCCAACCGTACGCCTGGATCAGGCCTTCCAAACCGGGTTCGGCGCAGATCGGCTAAACTTGACAGGTAAGAGCCCCGCAGCTCTGCGCCGGTGCCTTTGTGGCCTACCTCGCATGAGTGCAGGGGCGTTCTCATGCACGGTAGCGGTTCAGCGCCTGGCGCGGCTCCCTAGCGTAACTAATGGGGGAGGATCCCATGCCAGCAATTGTCATCGTCGGCGCCCAGTGGGGCGACGAAGGTAAAGGTAAGGCCACCGACCTGCTCGGCGGCCGCGTCGACTACGTCGTCAAGCCCAACGGCGGAAACAATGCCGGCCACACCGTCGTCGTCGGCGGTGAAAAGTACGAGCTGAAGCTCCTGCCCGCCGGCATCCTGAGCCCCAACGCGATTCCCGTGATCGGCAACGGCTGCGTGGTGAACCTGGAAGCACTCTTCGCTGAAATCGACGGACTCGAAGCCCGCGGCGCGGACACCTCGAAACTGCGCATCTCGGCCAACGCCCACCTCGTGGCACCGTTCCACCAGGTGATGGACAAGGTTACCGAACGTTTCCTGGGCAAGCGTGCCATCGGCACCACCGGCCGCGGCATCGGCCCGGCCTACATGGACAAGGTCGCCCGCCTGGGTATCCGCGTCCAGGACATCTTCGACGAATCGATCCTGCGCCAGAAGGTTGAAGGTTCGCTGCGGCAGAAGAACCAGCTGCTGCTGAAGGTTTACAACCGCCGCGACGTCGACATTGAAGAGATGGTCCAGTACTTCCTCTCCTACGCGGACCGGCTGCGGCCCATGGTCATCGACTCGACCTATGAGCTGAACCGCGCCCTCGATGAGGACAAGGTGATCCTGATGGAGGGCGGCCAGGCCACGTTCCTGGACGTCGATCACGGCACCTACCCGTTCGTGACCTCCTCCAACCCCACCGCCGGCGGCGCCTCTGTGGGTTCGGGTATTGGCCCGACCCGCATCACCCGCTCGGTGGGCATCATCAAGGCCTACACCACTCGTGTTGGTGCCGGTCCGTTCCCCACCGAACTCTTCGATGACATGGGCCTGTACCTGCAGAAGACCGGCGGCGAGTTCGGTGTGAACACCGGGCGCCCGCGCCGCTGCGGCTGGTACGACGCCGTCCTGGCGCGCCACGCTTCCCGCGTCAACGGCTTCACGGACTACTTCGTGACCAAGCTGGACGTGCTCACCGGCATCGAGAAGATCCCGGTCTGCGTGGCCTACGACGTCGACGGCGTGCGTTTTGACGAGATGCCGATGACGCAGACCGACTTCCACCACGCCAAGCCGATCTTCGAGTACTTCGACGGCTGGACCGAGGACATCACCGGGGCCAAGACCCTGGAGGACCTGCCGGAGAACGCCCGGAACTACGTGCTGGCCCTGGAAAAGATGTCCGGCACCCGGTTCTCCGCGATCGGCGTCGGTCCGGACCGCGACCAGACCATCGTGATCCGCGACCTGATCAACGAGTAGTCCCGCTCTTCCGAAGGCCCCGCAGCCCCCTGGCTGCGGGGCTTTCGTCTGCCCGGAAGGCACGGCCGTTCCGGGTGCCTGCAGCTGCCGCCCGGACACGTTCCGTACAACCCTTGCCCGGATCCGTGGTCGCGTTCACGATGTCTTGTAAGCGTCGCCGTGTCGAAACGGTTCTGTGCCCCGCAGCTTCGGACAGCGAAACAACTCAAGCGTCTTGGAGGCCCGGCATGAGTATGCAGCACTCAGCAGCTTCAGTGGTCGAGACAACCGTAGGGCCTTTGACTGTTCGGAGGATGGGGTCCGGCCCGCCGGCCATTTTGTGGCACAGCATGTTTGTCGATTCGGAGACGTTCAGCCCCCTGGTCGATGAGCTGGGCCGGCACCGTGACCTGTTCCTGGTGGACGGGCCGGGGCACGGCAGCAGTCCCGGGCCGCGAAGAATCTACAGTCTGCAGGATTGCGCGGTGGCAGCCATCCAGATTCTGGACGGGTTGCAGCTCGATTCCCCGGTGGACTGGGTCGGAAACGCCTGGGGAGGGCATGTGGGAATTCTCGTTGCCCAGGGATGGCCCGGCCGGTGCCGGACATTGACGATGATCGGGACGCCGGCTTACCCGCTGTCAACGGCTCAGCGCCGGAAGACAGCACTGCTGGTGGCTCTTTACCGGGTGCTGGGGCCCGACCGGTTGAGCCCGCTCGTGGTGAATGCACTGGTGGGGTCGGAGAAGGCCACGGAGGAGGAAATCGCCGCGGCCGAATCCGTGGATCAGTCATTCCGCAGGGGGGACAGGCAAGGAAAGTACTGGGCCATGCGTTCGCTCATGCTGCGCCGCCCGGACCTGCGCGCCGTCCTGGAGAGTCAACAGGTGCCTACGCTCATGATGGCAGGACGAGATGACCCCATGAACGATGCACAGGAAGCGGCGCGGCTGGCCTCCCTCATGTCCCGTGGCGGGTTCAAAGCCCTCCCCGGCGGTGGACATGTGGCACCGTTATTCGTAGCCGCAGACGAGCTGACCCAATCGGTCCTGGATTTCTGGGAGACCCTGCAGCCTCCCGGCCGGTAATTTCCCCGCCGGTAGGTTCACGGACGGGAGTGAGGCCAGTCTGCAGGAAAGTCCCGGCTGTACCGGACTTCGAACACCGGAGGGGTGAACCGGGTGTCCTCGAGGACACCGCCGTCGTTCATCCAGCCGTGTCTCTCATAGAACAGCCGGGCCCTGCTGTTCTCCCTGGCCACCCAGAGGAAGGCACGCGAGCAGCCCAGTTCGGCCAGGCCGCGTTCCGCTTCCGCGAAGAGGGCAGAACCTGCTCCCCGGTTCCACCAGCCGGGGTGGACGTTGATGGCGCGGAGCTCTCCCGTGCCGGCGTCGTCCTCGGGCGCGGGATCGAAAGCGGCGAAACCTACCGGGCGGCCGGCAACAGCGGCGACCAGGTACGTGGTGCCCGAATCCGGTGTTCCGAGGTTGCGGCGCCATCCGTCAGCCACGCGTGCCACGTCCATTCCGTCAAGGTATTCATCGCTCATGATTCCCCGGTAGGCAGCACGCCATGCAGCAACGTGGAGCTCGGCGAGGAACTCGGAATCCTGGCCGACCGCTTGGCGGATCGTGATGTCCGTTGTGTCCATGCCAGGGCTATCCGCGGTCCTAGTCCCTGGCCGAGAGGATGCAGAACTCGTTGCCTTCGGGGTCTGCCAGGACAACCCAGGGAACATCCGGGCCCTGCCCGACGTCGGCGCGGACAGCGCCGAGGGCAAGCATCCGGTCCACTTCCTCTTGCTGGGTGCAGCCTTCGGGAACCAGATCGATGTGCAGGCGGAGCTTCGCGGTCTTCGCGTCCGGAACGGGAATGATGTCGATTGGCGGTCCCAGCACGCCGTCTTCGGGCATCAGGCCGAGCCCGCCGTCGAATTCTTCGGCAATCCGGTACCCGAGGGCCTGGGTCCAGAACTTGGCCTGGCTCTCCACGTCGACGGCATCAAGGGCAAGGGAGGAAAATCTGCTGCTCACGGAAGACTCCTTCGGCTCGGGCGAGGTCGCTACGAACCTAGCAGCGGATTACGCAATGGAACACCCCTGGCCGCGGGGACTGGTCGGGGCATCTGCTGGCAACCTACCAGCGGTTCCGGGCCTCTTCGATCCAGCCCTGGAGGCCGTCGAGCCGGTGGCGCGTTCCGTCCGGGGCCACGGCCCAGCCTGACCAGGAGCCAAACGCCTGCCAGGTCTTCGCGGCCACGAGGACGGCGTTCGTTGCCGCCAGGCGCCGGTGGAACGGCGTCAGCGTGGCGTCGATCCAGTCCCCGCGCACCTGCCAGGGAGCCAGCGGATCCGCCAGGTCGTAGCTGAACTCCAGTTCGCCGTCGTAATGGTGGAGCACCCCGTCCACGATCAGCGCGTTTTCGGTAGCCGGAGTTCCGGCGGTCCACAGGCCGCCGACCTGCAGGCCCAGCCGCGTGCCGTCCACGGTCCCGAACCCGGCAGCCCAGTTCCAGCGTTTGGAATACGGCCAGCGGCCGCGGCCGCGGTCCAGTACCGCAAAGGACTCCGGCCCGCCGACGGAATACTCCTGCCCGTCCACCGTCACGGTCCCGCTGACCTCCCGAGCCACGTCCTTCAGCGTGTACTGGTACCGCGTATCCGACCACGGCACCACCACGCCAAGCACGTCCCCGCCCAGCGGAGCAAAGAGTTCGACGGCGACACGCTCCGCTTCGGCGCGCAGGTGCGTGCCGCCGGCGTCGTCATGGAACCGCAGGTGCAGCCCGCCCATGGAGCCCACGGCTGTAAGGGGCGGCAGCGTGTCCGGCAGGAGGGCCGCCGAGCCGGCAGGCAGGGCCAGCGGGTCGCAGCGGATTTCCTTGCCGGTGGCGCGTTCCAGGACGTACAGCTGAAGCGTTGCGGCGTAGTCCAGGTGCGCGATCGTCATGCCGACGACCAGCTCCGGGGTCACGACGCCCCAGTACTCCCACCGCTTGCTCCGCCAGCCGTGCCGCAGGCCGGACGGCAGGTGCCCGAAGGCGTGCAGCGGACTGCGTGTGTAGCCTGTCGCCGCGGGGTTGAGCTTCCCGCCGGGCAGGGCAAGCTGCACGGGTTCCTTGATTTCGTCCATGGCGCCACAGTCTAGGCGGCTTGGGCGAAGTCATCCTGTACCGCCGCGGTCTTCGCGGGGGTGTTCCTGGCGGTGTTCCTGACGGAGTTCCCGGGGGTGGACTTACTGGGCGCAGACTTACGTCTGGCCTTTTTGCAGATCGGCGACTTGGTGGATGGCCGCGCGGCACTCCGGGGACCTGCCGGGGCCGGGGCCGGGGCTGTGGCCGAGCGGGCGGGCCTGCCGGTTGCCCCCTCGGGGAAGAGCGCCGCACGAATCTCAGCCCGGGCGAACTCCGCCGCGGCGAGGAAATCCCGGGCAGCTGCGGCGTCCCGCTTCTCTGCAGCCCGGCGGGCGGCCCGTAACCGCAGCGCTCTAAAGGCCAGCCAGCCCACGACAGCCAGGCAGGTCCCTGTGCCGTAAAGCAGCACCGCTGCCAGGACCAAAGACGTGGTTCCGCCGGAGAAGAAGCCGAGGCCCAGCAGGGCGGCAGCTACCCAGAGAACGCTCAACCAGCAGGTCGCGTCCAGGACAGGGGAGGGAGGGGAGCCGGCAACCCGGCTGGGGAGGGACAGGAGCCGGGGGGGGGGGGGGGGGGGGGGGCGGGGGGGGGGGGGGGCGGCCCCCGAGTCCCCCTTGCACCAACCGTCCGA
>NZ_JAJJOD010000010.1:0-46144 GCF_020907385.1 Arthrobacter sp. zg-Y916
GGCGCCCGAACCCCACAGACCCCAAACCCCCCGGGCGGCGGCCCGCACAGGGGAGGGAGGGGAGCCGGCAACCCGGCTGGGGAGGGACAGGAGCCGGGCGGCGCCGGGATGGCGCCGCCGGAAGTCTGCGGGGACGGACACGTTGACCTGCTTCCAGACAAGTTCCGAATGAAAGACGGCGGGACGGAGTGATCCGCCCGGGGGAAATCATAAGGGGCCCGAACTAAGACTGGCACTCTCATGCTTCGAGTGCTAATCTACTGCCGAAAGTTGAGCGAATCCAACTCAACTTTCCTCAAACAGCAGATCAGCCCGCTGAATGGAGCAGCGGAGGCGTGAAGGAGTTGATTGTGTGATGGCTACCCGATTTGACCCGTTCCGTGAACTGGACCGTTTTGCCCAGACCCTGCGCAGCGAAACCCTGCGCGGGATGCCGATGGACCTCTACCGGCAGGACGACCGGTATGTCCTCAGCGTCGACCTTCCCGGCATCGATCCGGGCTCCGTGGACATCGACGTCGACGGCCAGCTCCTGACGATCCGTGCCGAGCGCACCCTGCGCGGCGCCGATGGCGTGCAGTGGCTGACCCGTGAGCGCGAGGGCGGCTCCTTCCTGCGCCAGCTCAGCCTTGGCCAGGGTCTCGACACCGAAGGCATCACCGCCCACTACGAAAACGGTGTGCTCACTGTCCTGATCCCGGTCAGTGAAAAGGCCAAGCCGCGCCGTATCGAGGTGCAGTCCGGCTCCTCGGCATCGCTGGGCACCAGCGGCGAGCACCGCGAAGCCGAGGCGGTCAGCGCCTAGAAGCACCATGTCCATTCGGGGCGGCAGGCGGAGTTCGCGTCTGCCGCCCCGATCCGTGTCCGGGCACTGACGCGCGGGCACCGGGCCGCGTAGCGTGGGCACATGACTACCCAGGCGCGTGCCGCGATCCTGCGCGGCGTCCATGAACAGTTTGAAATCACCGACGTCGTTCTTGACGACCCCCGTCCTGACGAGGTGGTGGTCCGGATGGTCGCAGCAGGCGTCTGCGGAACCGACCTCGGAGTCCAGGCCGGCCACATTCCGTTCCCGCTGCCCGGCATCCTGGGCCATGAAGGAGCCGGCGTCGTCGAGGAGGTGGGCAGTGCCGTGACCTCCGTGGTTCCCGGCGACCACGTCCTGCTCAGCTTCACCAGCTGCGGCACCTGCCGGAACTGCCGCAGCGGCCATCCCGCCTACTGTGTGGACTTCCTGGACCTCAACCTCCTGGGCGGCTCGCGCATGGACGGCAGTGCCACCATCACCAAGGACGGTAAGGGAGTCCACGGACATTTCTTCGCCCAGTCCTCCTTCGCGAACCTGGTCCTCGCGGATGAGCGCGGCGTCACGAAGGTGGATCCCGACGCAGACCTGACCCTGCTCGCGCCGCTGGGCTGCGGAATCCAGACCGGAGCCGGTGCTGTCCTGAACGTGCTGCGCCCCGAGCCGGGTTCCACCCTGGCGGTCTTCGGGGCCGGTCCCGTGGGTCTCTCCGCCGTGATGGCTGCGGCCCTCAGCGGCTCGACCCGGATCGTGGTCATGGACCTGGTGGACTCGCGGCTGGAGCTGGCCCGGCAACTCGGAGCGACCGACGTCGTCAATTCCGGCAGTACCGATGCGCTGCAGGCGCTTTTGGAACTCACGGACGGCGCGGGTGTCACGCACGCACTGGAGACAACGGGAAGCACCCACGTCGCGGCGGCTGCAGCGGACTCCCTGGCTCCGCTGGGCAAGCTCGGCCTGATTGGCGCACCCGCCTCCGGATCAACCGTGGAGCTGGACGTGAACTTCCTGCTCAACGGGCGCCAGGTGCTCGGCATTACGGAAGGGGACTCCACTCCGCAGCTGTTCCTGCCCGCGCTGGTGGACCTGGTGCAGCAGGGACGGTTCCCGCTGCAGAAGCTGGTGACCCCCTACCGTTTCAATGAAATCAACGATGCCGCCGCCGCCGCGAAGGCCGGAGAGGTGCTGAAACCTGTGCTCCACTTCGAGGACCTGCACTAGGCTGGAGAAAAATCCGGTCCCGAGCAAGGCGGTCATCCGATGTTGGTCAGCGTAGGTCAGTTCAGCCCCGGCGGAGACGTCGAGGAAAACCTTGCGGCGATGCGCTCGCTGGCTGAGAAGGCAAAAGCCGAAGGGTCCGAGCTGATCGTCTTCCCCGAAGAGTCCATGTTCAGCATCGGCAAGGTCGAGGGGACCCTCGCATCAGCGGTCGACGCCGGCTGGACCAGGTTCGTCCAGCAGCTCTCGCTGATTGCCGCAGAACTGCGTATCGCCGTCGTCGCCGGCGGGTATGAATCCTCAGGGGAAGAGCGGCCCTACAACACCCTGGTCGCCATCGATAACGACGGCAGGATTGCCGCGACGTACCGCAAGCTGCACCTGTACGACGCTTTCAGCTACCAGGAATCAACCCGGATCAAGGCCGGGGACCGCGGCATTCAGGTGGTGGAGATCGGCGGCCTGCGGGTGGGGCTCATGACCTGTTACGACCTGCGGTTCCCCGAGCTGGCCCGCGCCCTGGCCGTCCAGGGAGCGGACCTCCTTGCCGTGCCTGCCGCCTGGTTCAAAGGTGAGCACAAAGTGGACCACTGGGAGACGCTGCTGAAGGCCCGGGCCATCGAGAACACCGTGTGGGTGGCAGCTGCCGGCACCTCGAGCTCCCACACGATTGGCCACTCCGTGGTGCTTGATCCCCTGGGCATCCCGCAGGTCTTCCTCGGTGAGGAGCCGTCCGGCGTTGTTACTGCCAACGTCGTGCGCAGCCGCATTGACGAGGTCCGGGAATTCCTTCCGGTGCTGCAAAACCGCCGGTTTGCCGCCAATGAGCAGATTCTGGACGGCTAGCGCGCGTTTGGTTCCGGCAGTTCGATCGGCTGCCGCCCCGGGCCCTTAACGAGGTACCGGTAAGCGGCGAGCATCAGCAGCAGCCACACCCCGCCGACGGCCAGGGCTGTCCGGCCGGGTCCGGTGAAGGCCAGAATGACGGTCACCACGCCCATGAAGGCCAGCGCGGCATAGTTCAGCACCGGCCATCCCGGGAACGCAAAGCCGGCCGATGGCGTCCCCTCCCGGCGCATTTCCAGTCTCATGCGGTGGTGGCTGAGCAGGATGGAAGACCAGGTGAAGAGCGTCGCAAACGTGGCAATCGAGGCCACCACCAGGAACAGCTGGTCCGGGATCCACAGATACAGCCCCAGCCCCGCGACCAGGCTGGCCATGAGGATGCCTACCGGCCAGACGGGCACACCAAAGCGGGACACCCGGGTGAAGCTGTTCGGGGCGTGGCCCTGTTCGGCGAGCCCGTACATGGTGCGGGCGGCGGCGTAGAAGATCGAGTTCATCGCCGACAGTGCGGCCGTCAGGACCACGGCGTTGATGAGGTGTTCAGCGAACGGAATGCCCAGGCCCGCGAAAACCTGCACGAAGGGGCTGCCCTCGGAACCGATCCGGTCCCAGGGCAGGAGGCAGAGCATGACGCCCAGGGAGAGGATGTAGAAGAGCAGGATCCTCACCGGTACGGTGTTGACTGCTTTGGGGATGGCCCGCTGCGGGTCCCCGGTTTCGCCGGCGGTCACCCCAAGTGTCTCGATACCGCCGAAGGAGAACACCACGATTCCCAGGCTCATGACGACTCCCCACACTCCAAAGGGTGCGAAACCTCCGTGGTCCACCAAATGGTGCACGCCCGGTTCGTAGCCGCCGGTGCTGATGCCGAACACGATCAGGTACAGGCCGCCGGCCACCATCGCGATGATGGTGGAGACCTTGATCAGGGTGAACCAGAACTCCAGTTCCCCGAAGACACTCACGCGCATCAGGTTCAACCCGCCGATCACCAGCATCGCGGCGACCATCCACAGCCAGCCCGGGGTGTCCGGGAACCACAAACCCATGTACATGCTCACGGCAGTCATGTCGGCGATGGCAACAATGATCATCTCGAAGGCGAACGTCCAGCCCGTGAGGAAACCCATGCGGGGGCCAAGATAGCGGCCGGCGTACTGCGAAAACGAGCCGGCGACGGGATGGCGTACGGCCATTTCTCCCAGTGCCCGCATGACCAGGAACACCGCGCAGCCGGCAATGAGATACGCGATCAGCACGGCTGGTCCCGCCGCTTGGATGGTTTGGGACGAGCCGTAGAACAGCCCGGTGCCGATGGCGGAACCAAGCGCAATGAAACGGATGTGCCTTACGGACAGGCTGCGTTGGAGCCCGGTGTCGCTGCGGCGGTCAAGGGGGGTGGTGAGGGGCATGGTCTTCCTGTGCCGGGGCACTCGGCCGCCGGGGTTGCTGGTCCGGTGCGGGGCTTGGAGGCTTGTTGATCCCGCTTGCCGCGCGGCGCGCACCAACGGGGGCGGGCGCCGCTCAAGTCTCCCACATTCAGCGGCGCCGCCGCCTCTCCGGAGACCTCTCCGGACCGTCCCGCAGGGGCCGAACGGCCGGCGGCGTGCAGGTCCGGACCGAAGTGACAAGCGGCCCGGAACGGAAGGGAAAAGTTTTTCGCAACCGCGTAACTTTTCCCGGTCTATGGACGATTACCTCTGTGTAATGGCCGCGCCGGGGTTTATCCCCCCAAAAAGCTTCGGCGCGGCCATTTCCCTGCAGGATCAGCCTGGGCGGGGTACGATTTGGTTCGCCCCAACGTTCTGGATCGAAGGACCCCGCCTTGGCTGACCCGCTCACAGAGCAGATGGTCGCTGAGGCGCGTGCAAACAGCCCCGCGGCACTCCGGGCCGTATACGAGTCCCTGGCGCCAGCCGTCCTTGGCTACCTGAAGTCCAAGGGCTGTGACGATCCTGAAGCCCTGGCACAAGAGGTCTTCCTGACGGTATTCGGCAAGCTATCGACAATCACCGGCGGAGCCGCAGGTCTGCGAACCTTCACCTTTTCCGTTGCCCACGCCCGGATGGTCGATGACCAGCGGCGGCGTGAGCGCCAGCCCGCCCCCGCCCCCTATGACCCGCTGGCGGATATCCGGTATTCGGAATCGGCTGAGGACACCGTGATGGCGAGTTCCCACATGGTTGCCCCCCTGCTGGAAGGGCTCACGGACCAGCAGCGCGAGGTGATTCTCCTGCGCGTCGTCGCGGATCTCTCCTTGGAGGAAGCAGCGCAAATCATGGGGAAGACGGAAAACTCCGTCAAACAACTTCAAAGAAGGGCCCTGGCGGCCCTCAAGGAACGCTTCGCAGGAAAGGAGGCAGCGGAACTATGAACGGGATGTCCAGCAACCCCGGCGACGAAGAAGCAATCCGGCGCCTCTTGGATGAATCAGGTGTCGAAGCAACACCGGAGCTCACAGACGCGCTCCGGAAGCTGCGCACCGAGTCCCGCGGCGAGGCGCCGGCGCCGTGCGCCGAACTGGAGGCCCTCTTCATGGCAGGAGTCACCCCTCTTCGCAAGTCCCGCCGCCGTGGTTTCCTCCTGGGCGGAGCGGTCATTGCGGCCATGGCTGCCGGCACTACCGGCGTCGCTGCGAACGGCGACTTTTGGGTGACCGCAGAAAACTCGCACGAGTTGCCCGCGCCCGTGCACTACGAGCAGATCCCGGCCCCGGCGCCGGCTCCGGAGACCCCGGCGCCAACCGACCTTCCGGATTCCTCCGCCGATCCTGCACCTGCTGCCGAAACCATCCCGGACCCGGAGGCGGTTCCGTCCGCCGAAGCCGAAGCCGAAGCCGAAGCCGAAGCCGATCCGTCCGTGCCGTCAGTGCCGGCCGTGCCCGCCGCGCCTACGGATGGCGCTGCGGAAGGCCCTTCGGAAGATTCTCCGGAACGTGCTCCCGAACGTTCAGAGCAGCGGAGCGGCCGGGACTGGAACCAGGGGAACCCGGGCAACGGTTCAGAGAATGGCCAAAGGCAATCCGGCTGGGAGCATGAAAAGCGTTCCGGTACGTCGAAAGACGGGTACGGCAAGGACCACGGTGAGCGCGGCAAGAGCCAGGAAAACCGGGCTAGGAGCGGCCGGGATGATGACTGACCGGGCCGCGGACTTCGGCTAACCCCGTCCTTTTTCACACGAGAGGCCAGTTACGGCTCGTTTCAGACGTGAAACGAGCCGTAACTGGCCTCTCGGTGGTTTTGGCGGCGGAGAGGGCTAGACCGTCAGCTGGCGCTTGGAGGAAATCACTCCGGTGTTGAAGCCGGCCAGGTTCAGGCCGCCGTGGAACCGGGCGTGCTCGATCTTCACGCAGCGGTCCATCACCACGTTCATTCCTGCCGCTTCGGCACCGCGGGCCACGTCCTCATGCCAGGAGCCCAGCTGCAGCCAGAGCGTCTTGGCCCCCACAGCCTTCGCTTCCTCGAGAACCGTCGGCAGGTCCTCGTGCCGCCGGAAAACGTCCACGATGTCCGGGGTCTCCGGAAGGTCCGCCAGCGACGCGTACACCGGCTGGCCCAGGATTTCCTTGGCCACCGGGTTCACGAAGTACACCTTGTACGGCGAGGAGGAGAGCAGGTACGTCGCCACGAAGTAGGACGCACGGGAGGGCTTGTCCGATGCTCCGACAATCGCGATCGACTTCGCCGAACGCAGCAGGGCCAGGCGTTCCGGGGCGCTGGGGCTCTGCCAGGTGCGGGTATCGGGTGTTTCAGACATTGGCGGACTCCTGGGTCTGGGCAGCGGTCGCGGCGGGCACGGAGCAGGACGCCGGTTCGACGGCGGCAGCCGGGGACGCTGCGGCGGCCGCAGCGGCGGTGAGGCCCTGGTCCAGGTCCCACAGGATATCGTCGAGGTCCTCCAGCCCCACGGAGATCCGGACCAGGTCCTCCGGCACACCGGCAGCAGCCAGCTGTTCGGGGGAGAGCTGCTGGTGTGTCGTGGAACCCGGGTGGATCACCAGGGTCCGTGAGTCGCCGATGTTCGCCAGGTGCGAGGCGAGCTGCAGCGACTCGATGAAGGTCTGGCCTGCGGTCCGGCCGCCCTTCACGCCGAAGCTGAACACGGAACCGGGTCCCTTGGGCAGGTACTTCTTGGCCCGTTCATGGTGCGGATGGGACGGCAGCCCGGCATAGGACACCCAGGCCACGCGCTCGTCCGCTTCCAGCCATTCGGCCACGGCCTGGGCGTTGCGCAGGTGTTCATCCACCCGCTGGGCCAGGGTTTCCACGCCCTGCAGCAGCTGGAACGCGGACTGCGCGCTCAGCGTGGGCCCGATGTCGCGCAGCTGCTCGGAGCGGAGCTTGGTCAGGAAGCCGTATTCACCGAAGTTCCCCCACCAGGAGATGTTGCCGTAGGAGGGCACCGGTTCGGTCATGGCCGGGAACTTGCCGTTGCCCCAGTTGAACGTGCCGGCCTCCACGACGACGCCGCCGAGGGTGGTGCCGTGACCGCCGATGAACTTGGTGGCGGAGTGGATGACGATGTCCGCGCCGTGCTTGAACGGCTGCACCAGGTAGGGAGTGCTCAGCGTGGCATCGAGAATCAGCGGCACACCGGCGTCGTGCGCCACCTTGGCCAGGCCCTCGATGTCGGTGACCTCGCCGCTGGGGTTCGCCACAACCTCGGCATACACGGCTTTGGTGTTTTCCTGGATTGCCGCCGCGTAGTCCGCAGGATCCGTTCCGGGAACAAACGTGGTTTCGATCCCGAAGCGGCGCAGCGTGACGTCCAGCTGCGTGACCGTTCCGCCGTAGAGCTGGGAAGCGGCCACGATGTGGTCCCCGGCGGAGCAGATGGCCGCGAAGGTCACGAACTCCGCTGACATGCCCGATGCCGTCGCCACGGCTCCGATTCCTCCCTCGAGGGACGCGATGCGTTCCTCGAACGCGGCGACCGTGGGGTTGCCGATCCGGGAGTAGATGTTGCCGTACTTCTGCAGCGAAAACAGGTTCGCGGCGTCGGCGGTGTCCTTGAACACGAACGACGTCGACTGGTAGATGGGCACGGCACGGGCGCCGTGGATGGCGTCGGGGGTTCCGCCGGCGTGCAGGGCACGGGTGCGGAAGCCGAACTGGCGGTCACTCATGGAACTGAGTGCTCCTTCCTTGGGGGAACCGCGGGTAAGCGGTTCTCCGATGGTTGCTTTATTAGGTGCGGAAAACCAACAATGTGAAGAACAGATGCGACGAGGCGACCCGGGGAGCCGGCATGGAACAGTACGTGATCGTGGTCGAAACGGGATACAAACTGGCCTCGGCGAACCACAAAATCACACCCACGGACCCGATGGACCGGGTCGAGGCGCAGAAGATGTTCACCGAAATGATGGACAGCCGGCATCCGGAACTGCTGCCGCCGAAGCACAACACCACCATCCTGGAAGTGTCTCCGGTGGAGTTCGTGCGCCTGCACCGTGCCATGGGCGGCGCGGTGGAGCTGGACCGGGTGACGCTGGCGCGCGTTCACTAGGCAGCGCTCCCGGCACGCCGTTCCTCGCACACAGCGTGGATCGCGGGAATGCACGGCTCGTTCTGCAGGCTGGTGGTGTCTCCAAGCGTGCTGCCCTCGAACAGCTGCGTGAGCAGGCGGCGCATGATCTTCCCGGAACGGGTCTTCGGTACATCGGGAACCACGACGACGGCGGCCGGCTTGGCGATCGGCCCGATCTCCTTGGCGACGTGGTCCCGCAGGGCCTTCGTGACGGCGTCCCCGTCCGTGGCCGCGGCATCCGTCAGGACCACGAACGCGGCAATCGCGTGCCCGGTCTTCGGATCCGCGACGGGGCAGACCCCGGCCTCCACGACCCAGGGGTGGGAGACCAGTGCCGATTCGATTTCGATGGTGGAGAGCCGGTGGCCGGAGACGTTGAGCACGTCGTCCACGCGGCCCAGGATCCAGGTGTCTCCGTCGTCGTCGTACCGTGCACCGTCCCCGGCCAGGAACCAGCCCTGCTGCGCGTACTGCCGCCAGTAGGAGGAGAGGTAGCGCTGCGGGTCGCCCCAGCAGGTGCGGGCCATCGACGGGCCGATCCGGTCCACCACGATGAAGCCCTGCACGTTCGGCGGAACGTCGTTGCCGTCCCCGTCGACGATCCTGGTGGAGACGCCGGGCAGGGCGCGGGAGGCGCAGCCGGGCTTGAACGCGGTGTCGGTCTGGCGCGGAGACAGGATCGTCGCGCCGGTTTCGGACTGCCACCAGGTATCGATCACGGGGACCTCACCGCGGCCGATGTTCTCCCGCATCCAGCGCCACGCTTCCGGGTTCACCGCTTCGCCGACCGTGCCGAGCAAGCGGATGGAGGACAGGTCCCAGGTGTCCGGGACGCCGTCGGGGAACCAGCCCATCAGGGACCGGACCAGGGTGGGGGCGGTGTAGTAGCTGGTGACCTTGTACCGTTCGATGATTTCGAAGTGCCGGCCCGGGTGGGGGGTGTTCGGGGTGCCTTCGAAGATGACCTGGGTGACGCCGTTGGAGAGCGGGCCGTAGATCTCGTAGGTGTGCGCGGTGACCCAGGCCAGGTCGGCAGTGCACCAGTGGACGTCCTGCCCGCGCGCGGATTCGTCCGGATTGGCGAAGAGGAACTCGTAGCTCCAGGACGCCTGCGTGAGGTAGCCGCCCATGGTGTGGACCAGGCCCTTGGGCTTTCCCGTGGTGCCGGAGGTGTACATGATGAACAGCGGCGTTTCGGCGTCGAAGGATTCCGGCTCGTGCACGTCGGAGGCCGTGTCCACGGTGTCGTGCCACCAGACATCCCGCCCTTCGGTCCAGGCGATGTCGCAGCCGGTGCGCTTCACCACCAGGACATGTTCGATCGCGTTTTCACCGGACACTGCTTCATCCGCGTTGTCCTTGACCGGAACGGCAGTGCCGCGGCGGAACTGCCCGTCCGTGGTGACCAGCAGTTTGGCCCGGGTGTCTTCCACCCGGAACTTCAGTGCCTCCGCGGAGAACCCGCCGAACACCAGCGAATGCACCGCGCCGATCCGGGCGCAGGCCAGCGTGATGATGATGGTCTCGGCGATGACGGGGAGGTAGATGACCACCCGGTCGCCCTTTTCGATGCCCAGGGCCAGCAGCGCGTTGGCAGCCTTGGAGACTTCCTTCTGCAGCTGCGCGTAGGTGATGCTGCGCCGGTCCCCGGGCTCGCCCTCGCAGTGCAGGGCAACCTTGTTGCCGCGGCCCGCGGCAACGTGGCGGTCCACGCAGTTCACTGCGACGTTCAGCCGGCCCCCGGCGAACCATTCGATCTCCGGGACGGTGTACTCGGCATCGGCTTCGGGAACGTCCGGGCCGCTGAGCCGCTGGGGCGGGGTGAAGCGGTGCGCGGTGTGCCACGGCGTCTCCCACTGCAGCCGCCGGGCAGCCTCTTCCCAGAACGCGATGCGCTCTGATTCACTGGCGAACTCCGGTTCGGCTGCTGTCTGGGTTGCTGTGCCTACGCCCATTTCTTCACTGCCCACTTCTCTGCGACGCCCAGCAGGGCATCCGTTGTTTTACCGATGACCGCCAGCAGCACGATTGCCAGGAACATCCGGTCGGTGCGGCCGTTGTTCTGCGAGTCGGTGAGCAGGAAGCCCAGCCCCATGGAGGAGGCGATCAGTTCCGCGGCCACCAGGAACAGCCAGGACTGGGCCAGCGCAAGGCGCAGGCCGGAGAAGACCGAGGGTACGACGGCGGGCAGCTGCACCGTGGTGAGCAGCTTCAGTCCGTTCAGGCCAAAGGCACGGGCTGCTTCCACGAGGTTCTTGTCCACGTGCCGCAGAGCCAGGGACACGGTGGTGAAGACCGGGAAGAACGCCCCGATAGTGATCAGCGTGACCTTGGAGTCCTCGCCGATGCCCATCCACAGGATAAGCAGCGGAACCAGGGCCAGGGACGGAACGGCCCGGACGGCGCCGAACAGCGGGCCCAGCAGCACATCGGCCAGTTTCGAGAGGCCCAGTACCGCGCCCAGGACCAGGCCCAGGGCGGCGCCGAGGGCGAAGCCGGTGAGGACCCGCTGGGTGGAGATGGCGATGTGCGTGCCCAGCTCGCCGCGCTCGATCAGGTCAGCGGCGGAGGTCAGGACCGCGCCGGGTGAGGGCAGCTGCACGGCGCTGAAGAGGCCGAGCACGGACACCAGCTGCCAGAGGGCCAGCAGGAGTACCGGAACGACGAGGCCCAGGGACACGCGGACCCAGGTCCGGGAAAGGGCGCCGGCGGACGGACGCCCGGTGACGGGCGGGACAGCCGCGGACGGGCCCTGCGGACCCACGGCCACGGGAACGGAAGCTTGCTGGGAATTGCTGCTCATCAGGATTCCTTAACGGCTGCCGAATCGGCCTTCTGCACGAAGGAGGCATCCAGCAGGGAGGCGACGGCGTCGTCGATCGCCTTCTGGCTGGCGACGTCGCCGGTCTCGACGAACACGGGTCCCACCTTTTCCAGGACCTTGCGCTGGGCGTCGCCCGGGGCGGCGTCGACGTCGAGGTTGCTGCGTTCCAGAATGACGGTGCGGGCCACTTCGAGGTCCAGGCCGGCGACGTCGGCGAGGATCTGCGCGGTTTCTTCCGGGTTCTCGGCTGCCCAGGCACGCGCCCTTTCATAGACGTTGACCACGGTCTGGGCTACTTCCGGCTGCTCTTCCAGGAAGGACTCGGTGGCGTTCAGGAAGCCGTAGGTGTTGAAGTCCAGATTGCGGTAAAGGAACTCGGCACCAGCGTGCTCGGCGCCGGCCATGATCGGGTCCAGGCCGGACCAGGCGTCCACGGCGCCGTTTTCAAGGGCAGTGCGGCCGTCCGCGTGCTGCAGGTTCTCAACCGTGACATCGGAGGTGCTCAGCCCGGCCTCTTCCAGCGCCTGGACCAGGAAGAAGTACGGGTCGGTGCCCTTGGTGGCGGCGACGGACTTGCCGGCCAGGTCAGCCACGGAACTGATGTCCGAGTCGGAAGAGACGAGGAGTCCGGCCCATTCCGGCTGCGAGTAGATGCTGATGGTCTTGATCGGGGAGCCGTTGGACCGGGCCAGCAGGGCAGCCGAACCGGCGGTGGAGCCGACGTCGATCGCTCCGGCACGCAGTGCCTCATTGGCCTTGTTCGATCCGGCGGACTGCACCCAGTTCACGTCCACGCCCTGCTCTTCAAGGGTGGCTTCCAGCCAGCCCTGGTCCTTGATGACCAGGCTGAGCGGGTTGTAGGTGGCGAAGTCAATGTTCAGGGTGCCGCCGTCGGCTGCATCATTGGCGGCAGCGCCGGAGGAGTCTTCGCCGGCAACGCAGCCCGTGAGGGCCAGCGAGAACGCTGCGGCAGCGGCGGCCAGGACGGCGAGGGGGCGGCGGGAGAAGCTGGGCGGGCGGCGGGAGAAGCGGGAACGGCGGTTCATGGGGATTCCTTCAGGAAGTGGAGGGCAGGGAAGAAGGGCGGTGCGGGCACGGATCGCCCGCGGCATCCGCCGCGGGAATGCCCGCGGCGGTGGGGGAGGAGGGGTCGCCTAGTGGCGGTCGACGCCGAGGCTCGCCAAGAGCTCTCCGCGCATTCGTGCCAGTTCAGCCGAGGCACGGTCCCGCGGACGGGCGCCCGGGACGGTGATGGTCTGCGTGATGGTGGCACCGGGCTTGCCCGGTTCCCGGCCGAGGATAATGATCCGGTCCGCGAGCTGCAGCGCCTCGTCGACGTCGTGCGTGACCAGCAGGACAGTGGCCGGAGCTGCGCGGTGCACGTCCAGCAGCAGGTCCTGCATCTTGAGGCGGGTCAGGGCGTCGAGGGCGCCGAACGGTTCGTCGAGCAGCAGCACGCCGGGCTTGCGGGCCAGCGCCCGGGCCAGCGACGCGCGCTGGGCCATGCCGCCGGACACGGCGCGGGGCTGGTGCTTCGCGAAGCTGTCCAGCTCAACCAGCTTGAGGAGCTCGGCGACCTTGGCCTTGCCCTCGGACGCACTGGTGCTCTTGGGCAGGCCGATGGCGACGTTGGCCTGCAGGGTCTGCCACGGAAGCAGCCGCGGTTCCTGGAAGGCAACGGCACACCGGTCATCGATGCCGCGGACGGCAGTACCGTCGATCAGCACCTGCCCGGTGGAGGCGGCGTCGAGTCCGGCGGTCGCGCGCAGCAGCGTGGACTTGCCGCAGCCGCTGGAGCCGAGGATGGCCAGGACTTCGCCCGGACGGACCTCGAAATTGATGTCGCGCAGCACCACGTGGGCGTTTGCGCCCGAACCAAAGGCGCGGCCAACGCCGTCGAACGTTACCGGCAGGGCAGAGTCTGGCGTGGGACGCGGGGCAGTGGAAACGGCATGGGAGCCGGAGGACAGTACTGCAGTCATGTGAACACTCCATCGGTCCTGGCAGTAGCACCCTACGGAAAACGTCCTGGGCCGGGTTAGCGGCCTCCTGCGACGTCCACCTCGCTATCGCAGTGCCTCAAGGAGGAAGCACTCCGACCAGGGTTGCTGCGGCTTCACTGATCCAGGTCTCTCAGCCGCTCGGGATGGTCAAGTGCAACTAAACGCCCTCGGACAGCCTGCGGGCAAGTCCCCGCGTAACATTCCGAATCCGGGTCCCTCCGGCCCTATTTCCCGCCGAGAGGCCACTTACGGCTCTTTTGAGCGCCCAAACCAGCCGTAAGTGGCCTCTCGGTGGTCGGAGAGGCGGCGCGGAGGCGGGCGGAGTTGGAGGTACGACGCCGGGCGTTACGCCGCGTGACACGGCCGGGGTTGCGCCGGCCCCGGCTCAGGGGCCCATACTGGAGCCGCAGGATCATGAGTCCCAACGCAAAGCTCTGGCTGGTTGGGCGGCAACCCTCTTTCCGTAGCGGGGTGCCCCAGATGACGATCCGGTCGCCCGGCGAATCCGTCGGCGGCAAGTACGGCGCTCCGTCCCCGGTGCGTCGCCTGGGAAAGGATTCTTCGATGACCAGCGCTCCCCGCCAGATCCGCTTCAACGCCTTCGACATGAACTGCGTCGGACACCAGTCACCCGGCTTGTGGCGCCACCCCGAAGACCGGTCGGCGGACTACACCAGGCTTTCCTACTGGACCCACCTGGCGAAGACCTGCGAACGCGGGCTTTTCGACGGAATCTTCATTGCCGACGTGCTGGGCACCTACGACGTCTACGGTTCCTCCAACGAAGCCACCCTCCGCCAGGGCACGCAGGTGCCGGTGAATGATCCGCTGCTGCTGGTCTCCGCGATGGCCCTGGTCACCGAAAACCTGGGCTTCGGCGTCACCGCCGGCACCGCCTATGAGCATCCGTACCCGTTCGCCCGCCGGCTCTCCACGCTGGACCACCTCACCAACGGGCGCGTCGGCTGGAACGTCGTTACCGGCTACCTGCCTTCGGCCGCCCGCAACATGGGCCAGGAGGACCAGCTCGAGCACGACGAGCGCTACAACCACGCCGACGAATACCTCGAAGTCGTCTACAAGCTGCTTGAGGGTTCCTGGGAAGACGACGCCGTCGTCCGCGACAGGGAAACCGGCGTCTTCACGGATCCGTCCAAGGTCCATGACATCAACCATGAGGGCAAATACTTCAAGGTCCCCGGCATCCACATCTCGGAGCCGTCTCCGCAGCGCACCCCCGTGATCTACCAGGCAGGCGCATCGCCGCGCGGCATCGGCTTGGCGGCGGAGAACGCTGAAGCAGTGTTCGTGGGCGCGTCCACAGTGGAGAAGCTCAAGGCCACGGTCACGAAGATCCGCGACGCCGCGGAAGCCGCCGGCCGGGACCGGCACTCGATCCGGATCTACACCCTGCTGACCATCATCACGGCCGCCACCTCCGAGGAAGCCGAAGCCAAGCACCTGGATTACCAGAGCTACACCAGCGACGAAGGTGCCCTGGCGCTGATGTCCGGCTGGATGGGTGTGGACCTCTCCACCTATGAACTAGACCAGCCGCTCGGCGCCGTGAAATCCAACGCCATCCAGTCGGCGGCTGCGAACTTCCAGAAAGTGAACGACGACGGCGAGCCCTGGACAGTGCGCGACATCGCCGAGACCGCCGGGATCGGCGGACTGGGCCCGCGGCTGGTCGGCTCCGGTGCGGAGGTGGCCGAGGAGCTGATCCGCTGGGTCGAGGAGACCGACGTCGACGGCTTCAACCTGGCTTACGCGGTCACGCCCGGAACCTTCGAGGACGTCGTCGAGTTCGTGGTGCCCGAGCTGCAGAAGCGCGGCGCGTACCCTACGGAGTATGCCCCCGGAACCCTGCGCCAGAAGCTCTTCGGTGCCGGTGACAAGCTTCCGGAGGACCACCGCGGCGCGCGGTTCCGGCTGGACCCAGCGGTCCGCCGCTAGGCCGGCCCTGCGGGGGTTCCGTTAGGCTCGTGCGCATGACAAATGCGGGGAACACCAAAGCTCTCAGTCTCAACGTCACCTCCAAGCGCGCCCGGGCCCGCGGGGAAATGGTGGTCGCGGCGCCTGTCTCGGCGCTCCCTCCTGCCGTCGAACGGGCCGGGGCGGGGCTTCCACGGATGACCCTCACCGGGATCTGGCAGGAGCGGGCAGAGCTGGTGGCGGGAACCACGTGGAAGACGTTCGGCGAAGACATTGTGCTCACCTTCGAGCCGGTGGACGCTGCAACCACACGGGTGGTGGCCACCAGCACACCCCACGTTCCGACCACCATCTTCGACTACGGGCAGGGCAAGGCCGACGTCACCGAGGTGCTGAACGCCGTGGCTGCGGAGCTCTAGCCAGGACAGCAGGAAGCGGCGGCACGCAGCCGCCGCTTCCTGCCGGCAGGATCTAGTAGATCTTGATCGAGCCGCCGTCGGCCATCAGCGTCTGGCCGGTCATGTACTGGGACTGTTCGCTGGCCAGGAACACCACGATCGGAGCGATGTCCGTCTCCGGATCGCCCAGACGGCCCAGGGGAATGCCGTCCACCACTTCCTGGAAGGCCTCCGGGAACGCCTGGCTCCACTGGGCGATGCCCGGGGTGAGCGCGATCGGGGAGACCACGTTGACGCGGATGCCGTCCTTGGCCCATTCGTTGGCCGCCGTGCGTGAAATGGCGCGGATGGCTTCCTTCGCGGCGGCGTAGGTGACCTGGTTGGGAAGGCCCTTCATGCCCGCGCCGGAGGCAAAGTTGATGATGCTTCCGCGGGTCTTCTTCAGCTCTGGATAGGCAGCGCGCATCAGATGGAACGTGGCCATGGTCCCGGTATTGAAGGACAGGTCCCACATCTCCTGCGTAGTCTCCATAATCGGAGCCTGCTTGGAAGCATGCGCGTTGTTGACCAGGACATCCAGGCCGCCAAAGCGCTCCACGGTCTCCGCCACAATCTCCTTGGTGCTCTCCTCCTTGGAAATGTCCTTGGCAATGAAAATAACGTCGCCCTGGCCATCGAGTTCAGCCAGGAGCTTGTCTCCCTGCGCCTGGTCAATGTCGACGACGGCAACCTTGGCCCCTTCGGCCAGGAAGCGGCGGACGATTCCCTGCCCGATCCCTCCGGCGCCGCCCGTGATGATCGCGGTCTTATTTTGCAGTTGCATGGTCTTCCTTCCGTAATGCCGGTGCCCTTTCGGAATCCGGCGGGTGGGTGAGGGATTGTTCAACCCCGGCGATGAAGTTCGCTACGAGGAAATCCAAGGAGCGGCGCGACGCGGCGTAGCTGATGCCCTGGTCCCGGAAACCCAAGGCCTGCGGGTAGGGGGCGACGGCGTCGTCACCCCAGCGCTGGTCGCGTTCCGTTCCGGTGCGCTCGGGGCCCGTGAGAGCTGCAGCGGTAATGGAAGCGGTGCCGATGACGGCGGCAGAAACGCCCAGCAGGCAATCGAAGCCCTGCTCGCTGGTTAGTCCTGCCTTCCGCAGCCGGGAGAGCAGCAGCTCGATCTCTTCGGGTGTTGCCACGTTCACCAGCCGCCGCGGCGTCAGGATGATGCGCAGCAGCCACGGATGTGCCTGGAATGCACGCCACTGGGCATCGGCCATGTGCTGGAGCATCTCCTGCCAGGCGGCGTTCGGGGTGGGGAGCAGTTCATAGTCGCGGGCGGCAGCGTCGGCCATGAGCAGCAACAGGGCCCGCCGGTCAGCCACATGGCGGTAAAGTGCCATTGCGGAGACCCCGAACTCGGCGGCGACCCGGCGCATCGAGACGCCGTCCAGGCCGTCGGCGTCGGCAATCCGGACGCCGGCTTCCGTGATGGCGGCGGCGTTCAGTGGTTGCGGTTGCTTGTGGGGCACGACCGTCCCTTCCGTAGCGTGTTTACAGTGTATACCTCAAGGCCTGCACGAGCGCTTGATGACCGTATCTTTAGGAGCATTGACCCAGCCTGCACGCGCTCCTACGGTGGAGGCAGGGCCAGCGGCGGCCCGCCCCGGCGAAGGAGAATCCCATGGATCCAGCAGCTGACGCATCGGGACGCGTACTGTCCGCGGACGGAACGCCCATCGCCTGGGAACGTCACGGCCAGGGTCCGCCGCTGGTGGTGGTGGATCCCATCATGATGGACCGGACCACCTCCGGCCTGGCCGGGGTTGCCGAACTGCTGGCAGAGGGCCACACCGTCTACACGTATGACCGCAGGGGTAAGGGCGAAAGCGGGGACGGGGAGGAATACACCCCCGAATCCGAGGTGGATGACCTGCTGGCCGTCGTGCAGGCCGCGGGTGGATCGGCGGACCTGCTGGGAACCTCCTCGGGAGCGATCCTTGCCCTCCGCGCCGCTTCGGAATCAGCGGTTGTCTCCAGCGTCATTGCCGTCGAACCGCCGCTCTCCCAGGAAGGCTCGGCAGGGCCTGACATCCGGCCGCAGCTTGAAGCCCTGATCGACGCCGAGGACCGGGCGGGAGCCGTGCGCCTGTTCCAGGAGTCCATCGGTGTTCCGGAGGAACTCATCGAGCAATCCGAACCCTCACCTTTCGAGCCGGCGGCGCACACCATCTCCTACGATCTCACCCTCATGCTGGAAACCGACATCCAATCCCTCACCGGCATTCATGTTCCGGTCCTGGTGCTGGCCAGCAGCGGCAGCGATGCCCGGCTGCAGGGCTGGGCCCGCGAGACGGCCGAAATCCTCCCGGAGGGTTCTTTCCAGTTGCTCGAGGGATCCTGGCACGGACTGGACGATGCAGTGCTTGCCGAGGCGGTCAACGACTTCCTGGAATAAAGGCCGCGGACGCCTGATCGACCAGTCGCAGGACGGCGCGTACGCTGTAGACCCGTTGAGTTCCAACCGGAGGGAGGGCCAGAATGGCACACCGCAATGATCCCGAGGTTATATCCCGCCTGCTCTCATCCAAGGGACGCTGGGCAGTGGTAGGTCTCTCGAACAATCCGCTGCGTCCGGCAGTCGGCGTCTCCAGATTTGTCCAGGACTCGCTGGGGATGGAGATCGTCCCGGTGAACCTGGCGGGCGACGACGTCTTCGGCAATAAGGGCTACACCAGGCTGGCCGAGATCCCGGGCCAGATCGACGTCGTCGACTGTTTCGTGAATTCGGCCCGGGTGGGGGACATTGTGGACCAGGCCATCGACATCGGTGCCAAGGCCGTCTGGCTGCAGCTCGGCGTCGTGGATGAGGCGGCCGCCCAGCGCGCCGCCGAAGCGGGGCTCGACGTCGTCATGGATACCTGCCCCGTCATTGAAGCGGGACGCTACGGGCTCTAAGGCCCCGCCGGAGCGGCCGGGCGCAGGTCCACCGGCAGTGAACGGTGGGTTTTCCACGCCGTGAGCATCTGGTCCCGGGTGCCGCCGGGGTGGGAGGCGTGCCAGTCCCGGGAGAACCGGTTCAGCTCAAACTGCGGCCCGATTGGCCGGGCATCCCCTGACCGGGTGGCATGCCAGTGGTCCCGCGCCGCGGCCAGCGTCGCAGTTCCGTCATTGTCGGCGAAGAACGCCCGCATGGGCGCATCAAACCGGAAACCGGGCCCCAGCGCATTGACGAAGAACTCCCGGAGCACCTGGCTGCACGGATGCCCGGCAGGAACCACCGTATGAATCGTCAGCGGCGGGACCAACGGCGCAGGCCTGCGCGGTGGGCGGGCGGGCGCTTCCGCCCGGGGGCGTCCGGCCAGGCAAGCCGCGACGCGTGAGCTGACAGTGGCCTTTGAGCCGGCGGCGCTGAGGCCGTTTGCCCGGGCGAAGCCCTGCAATTCCTCCTTCAGCCAATACCAGCGGAGGAACTGCGTCTCGCTGAGATCGGTGGAAAGCGGCGGGCGCTGCGGCGGAATCACGCCTTCCATCCTGCCCGACGAAGATGCCGCAGGCCCCAGCCCGCGCCGTAGACGAGGAAACTCTTGGTGACCCAGGTGATGCACGTCACGCACGGACGCACTGCGTCATGTGCGGTCACAACATTGCGCGGGCTCCCGCCAGCGGTCAGCATGAACCCGTAACCATCCAGAGCGGCTGAGAGACCTGGCTCCGTGACGCCGCAGCAACCCCTTCCGTAATTCATTCGGAGCAGAGGGGTGCTACCGCCAGGACCGATGGAGAAGCACCCGCTATCTTTTGGTCCCCTTCAAACGTGCTCCGGCGCGCTGAAGCTGTGGACTCCGCGGCGCGCGCCTTCACAACCTGAAGGAGGAGAGCATGATCCGGATCGAGAATGTTTCGACCGTTTTTGACACCGGCGGATCCAGTTTCACCGCCGTGGACAACGTGTCCCTGGACATCCCCAAAGGCAGCATCCAGGGCATCATCGGGTTTTCCGGTGCGGGCAAATCCACGCTGCTGCGCAACATCAACCTCCTGGAACGTCCCACCTCGGGCCGGGTCCTGGTCGACGGAAGGGACCTGACCGGCCTGGCGGATGCCGAGCTGCGCGCAGCACGGCATGAGATCGGGATGATCTTCCAGCACTTCAACCTGCTGAACAACCGCACGGCCGCGCAGAACGTGGAGCTCTCGCTGAAATTCGCGGGAGTGAAGAACGCTGCCGAGCGCCGGCGCCGCACACTGGAGGCGCTCGCCGTCGTCGACCTCTCGGAGAAGGCAGGAACCTACCCGGCCAAGCTCTCCGGCGGGCAGAAGCAGCGGGTTGCCATCGCCCGGGCCCTGGCCACCCGGCCCAAGGTGCTGCTGTGCGATGAGCCGACCTCCGCCGTCGACCCCCGCACCACCGCGTCCGTGCTGCAGTACCTTTCCGACGTCAACGCGCGGTTCGGCATCACGATCGTGGTGGTGACGCACGAAATGAACGTCATCAAGGCCATTGCGGACAACGTGGCCGTCATGGAGGAGGGACGGGTCGTGGAACAGTTTGCGCTCACGGAGCTTGTCCGGCCCGGGTTCACCCCGGCCACCTCGATCGGACGGTACCTGATCTCCGACGAGATCACCCTGGACCGGGCTGCCCGCCGGGAAGGAGCCCGCGTTGCTTGAGCGCATTGCCGAAGTCTGGCCCGAACTGCTCGCGGCACTGGGCCAGACCGGAACCATGCTCGTCGTCGCCATTCCGCTGGCGGTTCTGATCGGAACCCCGCTGGGTGTCCTGCTCTTCGCCCTCGGACCGGACGGACTGGTCCACAAACCCCGGCTTCACCGGGTGCTGGATTCACTGGTGAACCTGGTCCGGTCCTTTCCGTTCCTGATCCTGCTGATCGCCATCATTCCGTTCACCCGGTTCGTGGTGGGCACCACCATCGGCACCGCGGCGGTAATCGTGCCGCTGACCATCAACGCCATCCCCTACTTCGCCCGGTTCGTGGAACAGAACATCACCGCTCTCGGCGGCGGCGTGGTGGAGGCCGCCCGGTCCATGGGAGCCACCCGCGGGCAGATCGTCCGCGATGTCCTGCTGGTCGAAGCGCGTCCGGCCCTGATCAGTTCCGTCACCATCATGACCGTCAGCTTCATCTCCTACTCGGCCATGGCCGGCCTGGTGGGCGGCGGCGGAATCGGCGACTTCGCCATCCGGTACGGCTACTACCGCTACGAAACCGGGCTGATGCTCACCGCGATTGTGTTGATGGTCCTGCTGGTCCAGGCCGTGCAGCTGGGCGGCTCCTGGTTCTCCCGCCGCGCTGACAAGCGCCTCTAGCTTCTCCTCCAACCGACTTCTACAGAACGGAACCACCGTGAGTACTCCGAGTACCCGTTTTTCCGGGCCGCGTCCGCGCCTGCTGCTGAACGCCTTCCTGATGAACACCACCAGCCACATCCGCGGCGGCCAGTGGCGCCATCCGGACGCCGGACAGCACCGCTTCAACGAGCTGGGGTTCTGGACGGACCTGGCCCGCCAGCTCGAAGACGCCAAGTTCGACGCCCTCTTCTTCGCCGATGTGGTGGGCCTGTACGGAAACCACGACGGCGGCTGGGCTTCCCACGTGCGCCGCGGGCTGCAGGTGCCGGCCAACGATCCGGTCCTGCTCCTCGCCGCGCTGGCAGGTGCCACCCGGAACATTGGGCTGGCCGCGACGTCGTCCGTTGTACAAAGCCATCCGTTCCAGTTCGCCCGGCAGATGTCCACGCTGGACCACCTCTCCCGCGGCCGTGCCGGCTGGAACATCGTCACCTCCGTCCTGGACAACGCGCACCGCAACTTCGACGGCGACGGGCTGACCGGGCACGACCGCCGCTATGACTGGGCGGATGAATACACCGACGCGGTCTACAAGCTCTGGGAAGGATCCTGGGACGACGGCGCGCTGGTCCAGGACAAAGCCAGCGGCGTCCACGCCGACCCGGACAAGGTCCACAAGATCCATCACCGCGGCGAGCGGTACTCGATCGACGGACCGCACCTGAGCTCGCCCTCCCCGCAGCGCACACCGGTGCTGTTCCAAGCCGGCAGCTCCGGCCGCGGGCAGCAGTTCGCGGCCGCCAACGCCGAAGCCACGTTCATCTTCGCGCCCAACCACGCCCACGCCGCGAAGGTTGCCGCCGGGGTCCGTGCCCGCGCCGCCGAGGCCGGGCGGCTTCCAGATGACATCAAAGTCTTCACCGGGCTGTCCTTCGTAGTGGGCGGAACCGAAGCCGAAGCGCAGCGCAAGAAGGCCGAACTGGACGAATACCTGGACCTCGATGCCGTAATCGCGCACATCGGCGGGGGCCTCGGCATCGACCTCGGCGGGCTGGACCTGGACACCCCGCTTGGTGACGTGCAGACCGAAGGCGGCCGCGGCGTGCTGCAGGCCATCATCGACTCCACACCCGGCGGCAACCCCACCCTGGCCGACGTGGCCCGCTACCGCACCGAAGCCCAGCAGGTCACCGGCACCCCGGAACAGATCGCCGACGAGCTTGACCGCTGGCAGGATGCCGGCGTGGACGGTATCAACATCATCAACGCGATCCTGCCCGGCTCCTACACGGACTTCATCGAGGGGGTACTGCCCGAACTGCGCCGCCGCGGCCTGGCCCAAAGCGAATACGCCCCGGGCACCTTGCGCGAAAAGCTCTTCGGAGCCGGCCCGCTCCTCAACGAGCGGCACCGGGCCGCTCAGTTCCGCGGCGCCTTCACGTCCGAAAACACCCTTTCAGCGTCAGGAGTTACCCAATGACCGCCAGCCTGCTCACCCGCTACGGTTACAGCCCCGCCCCGGACGCGGCGCGCTGGTTCGCCGTCGCAGACGAGGTTGCCGCGATCCTCGGCGTTGACGCGCTGGAACGCGACGCCGCCAACAAGCCGCCGTTCACGGAAGTTGAAATCCTGCGCCGGTCCGGGCTGCTTCCGCTGACCATTCCGGCCCGCTTCGGCGGTACGGGAATCGGCTGGAGCACCGCCTTCGAAATTGTGCAGCGGGTGGCCCGCGCGGATAACTCGATCGGTCAGCTGCTGGGCTACCACTACATTTTCCAGGCCTTCCCGTTCATTGACCTGGACGAATCCCGCGGTCAGGCCCTGGCGGACGAGTGCCTGGACCACCAGTGGCTCTGGTCCTCCACAGGGACGCCCCAGGGACCGCAGGCCACCGCCCGGCGCACTGACGGAGGTCACCTGGTCACCGGCCGGAAACCCTTTGCCACGGGCAGCCGGGTTGCGGAGAAGATCTACGCGCGGGCAGTGCTCGACGGCGGGGACCGGCTGGCGCTGGTGATCGACACCGCTTCCGACGGCGTTCTCCGCCACGACGACTGGGACGTGCTGGGCTCCCGGCTGACCGCCACCAACACCATCGAGTTCCGGGACGTGTTTGTGCCGGACGCAGCCGTGATCACCAACCTGGGAGCGCACGACGGCGAGCGGGAACCGCACCAGGTGCTCACCACCCCCGCGTTCCAGCTGCTCTTTGCGCACGCCTATCTGGCGGCCGCGGAAGGCGCGGTGCTCACCGCCCGGGACTACACGCTGTCCACCGCCAGGCCGTGGTTCCACGCGGAGGTGGAAACGGCGTCGGACGATCCGTTTATCCAGAACCACTACGGGTCCTTCGCTGCGAAACTCCAGGCGCTTGCCGCCGTCGTCGAGCAGGCCACCACCGCCCTGCAATGGGCCTTCGACGCCGGAGAGACGCTGACTGCCGCGGAGCGGGCGGGGGTGGCGGAGCAGATTGCAGCCGCGAAGATCACCGCACACGAGGTGTCCCTGGATGTCACGGCGCGGATCTTCGACGTCACCGGTGCCCGTGCCGCCGGGAGCAAATACGGGTTCGACAGGTACTGGCGGGACGTCCGCACCCACACCCTGCATGACCCGGTGGCCTACAAATACAACGAACTCGGCCGGTACTTCCTCAACGGGGCCGAACCGGTTCCCTCCGCGTACCGCTAACCCAACCTCTTTCTTCACCGACCTTTAAAGGACCATCCCATGGAACGCAGGAACTTCCTCAAGCTTGCCCTCGCCGGTGCCGGCGCAGCTTCACTGACCGCCGCCACCGGCTGCGGCCTCACCGGCGGCGCAGCAGCCTCAGGGGACAAAACCATCAAGATTATCGCCACCGAATCCGCTCCGTACCAGGAGCCCACCAAGATCGCCGCCGAACTGCTCAAGGCCAAGGGCTGGACGCTGGAGGCAACCTACGTCACGGACATCATCCAGCCGAACCTGGCGGTTTCCAACGGCGAGTTCGATGCCAACTACTTCCAGCACGGCGCCTACCTGCAGCAGTTCAACGTGGATCAGTTGCTCGAGGTGCAGCCGCTGTTCTACGTTTACGGGTCACCGGCGGGGATCTGGTCCAAGCGTTACTCCAGCCTGCAGGACCTGCCCGACGGCGCGCGCATCGCCCTGCCGGTGGACCCCGCCAACAATGGACGCGGGCTGGTGCTGCTGCGCGACGCTGGACTGCTGGAACTCAAGGAGGGAGTGGGCGTTATCCACACCTCGCAGGAAACCATTACGGCTAACCCGAAGAACTTCGAGTTCGTGGAGGTGGACCAGCAGTCCCTCTCCAAAACCCTGCCGGATGTGGACGCCGGAGTGCTGTTCGTGCGGCTGGCCGCGGAAATCGGCCTTTCCCCGGATGACGCGCTGGCCTTCGAGAAGGAAGCAGACCAGATTCCGTTCCGCTGCGTGGTGGCCGGCACCGCGGAGTTCGCGGAGACCGAGAAGGCCAAGGCCCTGCAGGAGGCCTACCAGTCGCCGGAAGTCCGGGAATGGTTCGCGGGCTACATGCACGGCGTGCTGCCCACCCCGTGGGACGCTGATCCGCTGGAGGACCTCAGCTCCTGGTGGGAGGCCTAGAGCTTCCCGAAGCGTGCCCGGATGAGTCCCATGTACAAGCCGTAGAAGATCAGTCCCACGCCGACGGCGCCCAACGCCAGCCAGCCCAGCGGTGCTTCGTTCAGGGTGCGGAGGGCGCCGTCGAGCCCGGTGGATTTTTCCGGGTCCGCAGTTACTGCTGCCGCTATCACCAGGCCGCCCAGGATGAGGAGCGAGATGCCCTTGGCGGTGTAACCGCCGATCCCCGTGACAGTCGCCGTGCGCTGCCAGGTCTGCCCGGGGATCGGTCCCAGGTCCTCCCGGAACTTCTGCGTCAAGCCCTTGTAGATGAAGTAGAGACCGATGCCGGCAATCACGGCTCCGCCCACACCGACGAGCAGCTGGCCTGTCGGTTGGCTGAGGAGACGTGCGGTCCACGTGACCTGGCTCTGCTCGCTGTCGCTCGAGCCGCCCAGGGCGAAGATTCCGAAGGTGACTCCGATGGCGCCGTAGGCGATGGCCGTTCCGGCGTCGGTGGCGCGCTTTTTCCAGACTTCCTTTTTGTCGCCTCCGCGGTCCAGGAAAGCCCGCGATGCCTGGAACAGTGCCAGCGCAATGCAGCCGACAAAACAGAACCAAATCAGGAAAATGCCGCCGGGCTGCTGGGACAGGGCGGCGACGGCGCCGGAGGAATCGGCGTTGCCGCCTCCTCCGGAAGCGATCTGGAACGCAATGATGCCAATCAGGGCGTGAAGCACCCCGCTGGCTACGTAGCCCACGCGTGCGGCCCGTTCGAACCCCTTCGAATCCGCGGCGCGTTCTGCGGCCTGGGTGAACTTACCTCCGCTGCCGTGTGTACGGTCCATGGCCAATACGTCCTCCAAGGGTTGGCGGCGGCCAGTGGGGGCCGCCCAGAACTTCGTGTGCTTACTAATTCCTTCCATCCTGCCATCTGTGGTGTGTTCGGCCTACTGCGGGCTAAGGTCGATCCATGGATGCCGCAGCGCTGAGGAAGTACTGCCTGTCGCTCACCGGGGCTTATGAGGACTTTCCCTTTGGGCCGGAATCTTCAGTGTTCAAGGTTCGTGCCGGCGGGGCCGGGAGGCCTGCCAAGATGTTCGCGCTGACCGCGCTCGCTTCCGAGCCCCTGATGATCAGCCTCAAATGCGAACCGGAACTGGCGCTTCAGCTCAGGGCCGCCCACCCGGAGATCAGCGGAGCCTGGCACATGAACAAAACCCACTGGAACCAGCTGGACCTGACCGGCAATCTTGAGGACGAGCTGGTGATGAACCTCGTCGAGGACTCCTATGACCTGGTGGTGGCGTCCTTGCCGCGCCGGGATCGGGAAGCCCTGGCGTGGAAGGGCCTGGCCGAGTCATGACGCAGCGAAAACTGACCTACCCGGATCCCGGCCTTACCGAGCGCCCGTATCCGGTGGCGCTGGAGGGCGGCTGGCCTCCGCGGTACCGTCTGGTGCTGCGCGAAGAACGCGTGTCCGTGCCGGATCCGGCACTGGGATTCCTGCGCCTGGCGGATGGTCTGCTGGGCTGGGACCTGCACCGCGGCAGCGGCCTGTGGGTGGATGCCGGCACGCCCCGGGCCCGGCCGGGACTCGAAATGTCCTCCGGGGTGGGCATCGGACCGCTGCGCTGGCACGCGCCGTGCCGCGTTCTCTGGACCACTGAGCCGGTGGTCGACGGCAGCGGCCGCCCGGTGCCCGGCCAGCGGGCAGGATTCGGCTACGGGACGCTGCGCGGACACCCGGAGGCCGGGGAGGAAGGGTTTTACGCCGAGCTCAGCGAAGACGGGCAACTGTTCTTCCGGGTCGCAGCGTTCAGCCGCCCCGCGAACCTGCTCATCGCCGTCGGCGGTCCACTCAACCGGCGCACGCAGGAGCTGATCACCCGGCGGTATTTCCGGGCTGCCCGGAGGCTTGCACTGGGGGAGGAGTAGCCTCACCGCGGGGAACGAAGAGCCCGCGGACAAAGTTGACGGCCCTCTGAGTGAGGCCACCAGCCGCCAAATCCCGCCGGCGCTCAGTCTTCGTCGTCGGGCAGCTGGGCCTCACTGTGCAGCACAAAGGCGAGCTCCGGGCCGGAAGACTCCACCGGCATAAAGCCGGTTGTCAGGAGCAGTGATATGGATGCCTCGTTGGTCTCGTCCGTGTACGCGGTGACGCATTCGACTCCGGGCTGGGCCAGGGCGAACCGGCTGAGCGCGATCACTGCTTCGGTGGCGTAGCCGTGCCCCTGCCGGGAGGGGGCAACGTTGTAGCTCATTTCCACGGCGCCGTCGACTGGCGGACCCAGGAATCCAATGGTGCCAATCACGGTGCCGTCGCGCTCGCGTATCATCCGCGCGCCGAACGTGCCGGCCCGGGGGTCCAGCAGGCCGGACTGGAAGTACTGCTGGGCAGCGTCTTCATCGACGCCTTGGGGGAAGTCCTCTGCCCAGTCAGCGCAGCGGACGCCGACTATGAGGGCATCAACTTCCGCCGCCGTCATCTCAGCCAGTTCGAGCCGCTCAGTGAGAAGGCTGCTGGCCGGCGTCTGCTCATGCGAAAGTGTGGTCACGGAAGATATTGTCCCCCATCGAGAGGCCACTTACGGCTCTTATGGACGCTCATACGAGCCGTAACTGGCCTCTCGATGGGGTGTGGATAATCAGATCCGTGGTTTTGGCCGGCGAACCATAATGCTGGTCATGAGAACCCCCAAGGAATTACCAGACGCGCTGGGCCCGCGGTTCTTCACTGTCTACGACTCGGATGCCCTCGGAGTGAGCAGGGAGCGGTTAAGGCATGTCCGTATTCGGCGGATCAGCCGGGCTATCCGGGCAGTGGATAACCTGGACCAGGCGCACCGTGAATTGACGGCACCGGAACGCATTGCGGCGTACACCCGGGTCACCTCGTTCTCAGTTGCTTCGCACACGACGGCGGCCGAAGCCTGGGGATTCCCGCTTCCGTTGCGCTTCGCCGATGCAGCAGACCTGCACATCACCCGTCCGGCCGGGCTCGCCCGTCCGCGGAGGGCCGGCGTCGTCGGTCACCGGGCCCGGTTGCAGGCTGGCGAGGTGACGACGTTGCACGGACTGGTCCTCACCTCGCGGGAACGGACCTGGCTGGACCTGGCGAATATCCTGAATGTCCACGACCTGACGGTCGTGGCGGACCACCTAATTCGTCTCCCGCGGGAAGCCTTCGAAGGCCGATCGGAGCCGTACTCGACCCAGGAATCCCTTGACGCAATCCTCGGGCGGCACCCCGGCCAGCGCGGTGTCCGGACCGCACGTGAGGCACTGGCGCTGAGCCGGGTGGGTGCAGATTCGCCGCCCGAGACCCTGCTGCGGCTGGCGCTGGGTGAAGCCGGCCTGCCGGAACCGGAGGTCAACGCGCCAATTGTCGACGACGACGGCGTCCTGCACCACGAGCCGGACCTGGGCTACCGGAAGTACCGGGTGGCCGTTGAATATGAGGGGTCCGGTCACTCGGACCCGGAGCAGGTGGCACGGGACATCAGCCGCGATGAGCGTACCCGCGCCCTCGGCTGGGTAGAAGTGCGGGTCTCCCGGCGGCACCTGGCCAATGACGCCAAGCCGGCAGTCGAGAAGGTCCGTGCGGCGTTATGGACTGCCGGCTGGCGCGCAGGACGACCTGCCGCCTGACCCCCAACCGCCTGCCCCCCAACCAAGAACGAGAGGCCAGTTACGGCTCGTATGACGCTTCAAACGAGCCGTAACTGGCCTCTCGATGGGATCCCGGAGGGGGAGGAGGGAGGGTTAGCCGAAGTACTTCGGCAGGGTCCCCTCGTGCGCGGCGCGCAGCTCATCCAGCGGCAAGACAAAGTGGCCCTGGAAGTCCAGCGCGCCGATCTCGGTATCCACCACGCCGATGCGGGAGTGTGCGAAGCCGCGGGCGGTGCACATGTCCTTGAACCGGACCTCTTCGCTGCGGGCCACGGAGACGACGGCGCGGGCCTGGGATTCGGAGAACAGCAGCGTGAACAGGTCCACGCCGTCGCGCTCGGCCACCTCGTCCAGCCCGATCCGGGCGCCGACGCCGAAGCGCAGCGCCATCTCGGACAGCGCGGCCGCCAGGCCGCCTTCCGAGAGGTCGTGCGCGGAGTCGATCATGCCGTCGCGGGAAGCGTTGATCAGCAGGTCGCCGAGCAGTTTCTCCGCCTGCAGGTCCACCTTAGGCGGCTGGCCGCCCAGGTGGCCGCGCAGGTTCGCGAACTCGGAGCCGTCCAGCTCGTCGCGGGTGACGCCCATCAGGTAGATGGCCTGTCCGTCTTCGCGCCAGCCCGACGGCGTGCGGCGGGCAACGTCGTCGAACACGCCCAGCACGCCGACCACGGGGGTCGGGTGGATGGCGACGCCGCCGGTCTGGTTGTAGAGCGAGACGTTGCCGCCGGTGACGGGCACGCCAAGCTCCTGGCAGCCGTCGGCCAGGCCGCGGACGGCCTCGGCGAACTGCCACATGACCTCGGGATCCTCGGGGGAACCGAAGTTCAGGCAGTCGGTGACCGCCATCGGACGTGCGCCGGAGGTGGCGACGTTGCGGTAGGACTCGGCGAGGGCCAGCTTGGCGCCCTCGTACGGGTTCAGGTAGGTGTAGCGGCCGTTGGCGTCCGTGGAGATGGCCACGCCCAGGCCGGTTTCCTCGTCGACGCGGATCACACCGGCGTCGTCGGGCATGGCCAGGGCGGTGTTGCCCTGCACATAGCGGTCGTACTGGTCGGTGACCCAGGACTTGTCGCACATGTTCGGGGAAGCCATCAGCTCCAGCACGGCCTGCTTCACGGCTTCGCCGCCGAACGGGCGGTCCTCCGCCTTGAAAGAATCAGCCTGCACGCCGTCCAGCCACTCGGGGCGGTGGAACGGACGGTTGTAGACCGGGCCTTCGTGGGCGACGGTGCGCGGATCGACGTCGACGATCGTCTCGCCGTCCCAGTCGATGATCAGGCGGCCGGTGCCGGTGACCTCGCCGAGCCAGGAGTACTCGACGTTCCACTTGTCCATGATCGCTTCGAACGCTTCAACGTTCTCCGGCGTCACGACGGCCATCATGCGTTCCTGCGACTCGGACATCAGGATTTCGCCCGGGGTCAGGGTTGGATCACGCAGCAGGACCTTGGTGAGTTCAACGTGCATGCCGCCGTCGCCGTTGGAGGCCAGCTCCGACGTCGCGCAGGAGATGCCGGCCGCACCGAGGTCCTGGATGCCCTCGACCACGGAGGCCTTGAACAGTTCCAGACAGCACTCGATGAGTACCTTTTCCGCGAACGGGTCGCCCACCTGCACCGCGGGGCGCTTGGAGGGCTTGGCGTCGTCGAAGGATTCGGAGGCCAGCACGGAGGCGCCGCCAATGCCGTCGCCGCCGGTGCGCGCACCGAACAGGACCACCTTGTTGCCGGCGCCGGAGGCGTTGGCCAGGCGGATGTCCTCGTGGCGCATGACGCCCACAGCGAGTGCGTTGACCAGCGGGTTGCCCTGGTAGACGGAGTCGAAGACGACTTCGCCGCCGATGTTGGGCAGGCCCAGCGAGTTGCCGTAGCCGCCGATTCCGGAGACGATGCCGTGCACCAGGCGGGCGGTGTCCGGGTGGTCGATCGCGCCGAAGCGCAGCGGATCCATCACGGCAACCGGGCGGGCACCCATGGAGATGATGTCGCGGACAATGCCGCCGACGCCGGTCGCGGCGCCCTGGTAGGGCTCCACGAAGGACGGGTGGTTGTGGGACTCGACCTTGAAGGTCACTGCCCAGCCTTCACCGATGTCAACGACGCCGGCGTTCTCGCCGATGCCGACGAGCAGGTGTTCCTTCATCTTCTCGGTGACCTTGTCGCCGAACTGCTTCAGATGCACCTTGGAGGACTTGTAGGAGCAGTGCTCGGACCACATGACCGAGTACATCGCCAGCTCGGCCGCGGTGGGGCGGCGGCCCAGGATCTCGACGACGCGGTTGAATTCGTCTTCCTTCAGGCCCAGTTCAGCCCAGGGCAGCGGGGTGTCCGGGGTGGACGCCGCGTGCTCGACGGTGTCGATGTTGAATTTCTTCTGCTCGGCAGTGGAGTTGGCAGACGCGGTCATTATTTGCCTCCGGCAACGAGCGAGGTGAGTACTGAGGTGAAAATGCCGATTCCGTCGGTGCCGCCGCCCAGGGCGACATCCCCGCGGGCGGAGGAATCCGGACCGAAGCCGGCTTCCACAGCGTGTTCGGGGTGCGGCATCAGGCCGACGACGTTGCCGGCGGCGTTGGTGATGCCGGCGATGTCGCGGCGTGAGCCGTTGGGGTTGAAGCCGTCGTAGCGGAACACCACCCGGCCTTCGCCCTCGAGCTCATCCAGGGTCTTTTCGTCGGCGACGTACTGGCCGTCCTGGTTCTTCAGTGGAATGACCATGCCTTCGCCCTGGCCGTAGCCGGAGGTCCACGCGGTGGTGTTGTTCTCCACGCGCAGCAGCTGGTCGCGGCACATGAACTTGAGGTGGTCGTTCTTGATCATCGATCCGGGCAGCAGGTGCGCCTCGGTGAGGACCTGGAAACCGTTGCAGATGCCGAGGACGGGCATGCCGCCCTTGGATGCATCCACGACCTTTTCCATCAGCGGCGCGAAGCGGGAGATAGCCCCGGCGCGCAGGTAGTCGCCGTAGGAGAAACCGCCGGGGATGATGACGGCGTCGACGTCGTGCAGGTTGGCTTCGCCGTGCCAGAGCTCGACGGCGGTGCCGCCGGCCAGGCGCACGGCGCGGGCGGCGTCGCGGTCATCCAGGGTTCCAGGGAAGGTGATGACGCCGACGCGCACTGCGCGCAGGGCAGCGTCTTCTTCGGCGGCGGAGTAGTCGCCGATCAGGGGTGTGCTCAAGGTTAAGCCTCCGAAATAACTTCGACGCGGGTGACGTCTTCGATTACGGGGTTGGAGAGCAGCGTGGCGGCGGCGGTGCGGGCCTGTTCGAGGATCTCGGGGGTGACGTCGCCGTCCACCGTAAGTTCGAAGCGCTTGCCCTGGCGGACGCCGGTAAAGCCGGTCAGGCCGAGTCGGGGGAGTGCGCCGGCAATGGCTTTGCCCTGCGGATCCAGGATCTCAGGCTTGGGCATGACGTCAACAACGATCCGGGGCATCCGGTAACTCCTGTGAGTGAAAGGGGTGGCCGCGGACCGTGCCGTCTCACGCTGATTCAGCGCTCCGCGAGCTTGCTCCTTCATTCTACGGCTGCACCGCGAGATAGCAGAAAGCGCCCGTTACAGAGCTGAAACGAGCACTTTCTGCTATCTCGATATGGGTGGGTGGAACCCGGCAGGGGGCTGGGCTACGCGGGAAGTTCGATCTGGAAACCGCAGGAGCAGCGCAGGATGCTGGTCTCCAGGACAACGTCCGCCGTGGCGGCCTCCGGCTCCGTGCTCAGCGGCTCAAAGAGCGAGACCGTGCGGTTGTCCTTGGGCTGCATGGGTTCCCCGCAGTGCAGGTACTCGGTCTCCGCGGGTTCGCTGACGGCGTTCCGCGCCCAAACCGGAGAATGCCGGACGGGGTGCCCGTAGAAGCGGTCGCATTCGGCGCAGGTGTAGCTGATTTCCAGGAACTCGGCCGAGTTCGCCGCCTTCGACGGCTCGACTGATTCAATGATCAGATATTCATCGGTGCCGCAGTAGGAGCACCAGGGGACGTACTCCGCGGGAGCTGCCGTCTCGGCTGCGGACAGCTGTGGTTCTTCGGGTGTTGCTTCAATCGACAATCTGGTTCCTCCGGTAAAGCCCGGCGCGCCCCTGGAGGGACGCTGTCCGTACGTGGATAGTAAGCAAGCTGATTCAATAATAGAACATGCATCCGGAGTCACGGAAGTAATGGCGCACGTCACCTTCGGTTAGGGTGATCCGGTGAAACTCGTTGCCGCCAAACCCTCGGTAGTCCGCCGGTCCATGAACATCTGGCCGCCCTTCGCCTTCTCCGGAATCCACATCACCGAACTGCCCGCGGACTTTATGTCGGCCACAGTCAGGCTGCGCCAGCACTGGTGGAACAAGAACGTTGCCGGCGTAGCGTTCGGCGGCAGCCTCTTTGCCATGACGGATCCGTTCTGGATGATGCTGCTGCTGCGCCATCTGGGCACGGACCACGTCATCTGGGACCGTGCCGCAGAGGTGGAGTTCCTCAAGCCGGGCAAAGGCGAGGTCTACGCACGGTTCAGCATCAGCGCGCAGGACATCGAGCGGATCCGCGCGGCCGCCAAGGACGGCTCCAAGGTCCTGGAATGGTTCAGTGTGGACATCAAGGATGCCGACGGCGACGTCGTGGCCCGGGTGCGCAAGCAGGTTTACGTGCGCCGCAAGCGGGAGAATGCCGCGGGCGTCCCCGCGTCCGTCGGGACGGCTACTGTGCCGCCGTCGCCGGACCGAGCAGGGCGGCCAGGGCTTCCCAACGGCTGATCTGGCAGCCGTCCGTCAACGCGAACTCGGCGTCGACGGTTTCTCCTTCCACCGTTCCCGTTACTGTGGCCCGCTGCGGTCCGCCCCACTGCATGGTGCAGGAGACGTTGGCGCCGGATTCAGCCATCAGCCCGGGCCCGCCCTCCGCCAGTGCAACGCACGCTGCCTCGGGATCCGGCGCGCCTGACTGGCCCACGGGCGTGGTGCCCTCGCACTGCAGGGTCCAGGTGTCCGTGACCGCTTCCCCGTCAGCCATCAGCTCCACGGTCAGGGAGGTGGTGGCCGCGCTGCCCGTCGCGGTGGACGGCGACGGCGAAGCATCGGACGGCGAAGCATCAGGTGAGGAGGCCGAGGGAGCAGGAGACTCAGGCGTCGGTGCCGAGTACGGGGAGGAGTCGGTGCATCCGGCCAGGGCCAGGCCTGCGGCAACCAGGAGCATGGCGGTACGGACAGGGCGGAACTGGAACTGCATGGTGAGACCTCCCACGTTGGATGCGGTCCAGCCTAGCCAATCCTTGGCTTGAAGTGCCGACGGCCCGTCAGGACCCCGCGCCGCTCTCCACGGCAGCCTGGGCCTGGGCCGCCGGTTGGTTCTGGGTACACAGCTGCTCCTGAAGAGGTGCCAGCAGGTCCAGGATGCGGGCCCGCAGCTGCTGCGATTCTTCGCTAAAGGCACGTTGCGCGGCCGCATACTCCGCGCGCCCGGCAGGTGTTTCCACCGGGATTGGGTCATATCCCCAGTCCTGCAGGTCGTACGGGGAAGCGCGCATGTCCATCTCGCGGATGCGCCAGGCGAGCTCGAAGCAGTCCATCACCAGTTCCCCGGGGAGCACCGGCACCAGCTTGTAGGCCCATTTATAGAGGTCCATATTAGCGTGCAGGCAACCCGGCTGCTCCAGGTCGCGCTGGTTTTCCCGGGTGGGCCTGAGCTCGTTCAGCCCCACCGCCTGCGGGGCGTAGAAGCGGAACGCATCGAAGTGGGTGCAGCGGATCCGGCTTTGCTCCACGAGCTGGTCCGTGCCCCCGGAGCCCAGCCGCAGTCCCAGGTATTCGTGCCGGATACCGTTGACCTCCGACTTGTAGGCCATGGCCCACTCGTGCATGCCGAAACAGCCCAGCGACGCTTTACGCCCGGCGGTCCGGGAAAGCAGCATCTGCGTGAATTCCAGCGCGGGCCCGCGGGCGGAAGCGAAAGCGGGGAGGTCGACGGCGACGGCGGCAGTTCCGGCGTCGAGCCCTGCTGCATGCAGTTCTGCCGCGTCCAGCAGCCGGTAAAACTTCCAGTCAGTGCGTTCGGCTGCGGCCGTTCCTGCCAGGACGACGCCGGCGCCCGGGTGCCAGCGCAGCAGCTGGCCGGGTTTCTGGGAGTAGTAGGTGAAGAGGAAATCCTCTACCGGATGTTTCCGGCCGGCGGAGCGGCGGGACAGGAAGCCGTCAGTGAACGGGCGGACCCGTTCCTGGTAGGCGGCCTGCCGGGGAAGCCACTGGTCCTCGGTCAGCACGGCGGAATAAGGGAGGCTCACGGCCCCATTATCCCGCCGTGCTGCCCTGGGTCCTAGCCGACGGGGGCAGAGCGGTGATCCCCGGCCGCCCCGCTGCCACCGTCCTGGTCGGAGTCCGCGTTGCCGGTGCCTGACTCCGCTGCTGATTCCGCGGCGGCAGCGGAGTCGTCCTCGGACGTCCAGCCGTCGGCATATTCCCCCGACTCGTAGTCGTACTCCACGGGCTTTCCGTCTTCGTCGGTGCGCTGGTACCACTCCGTGACGGTGCGGTCATGGGAATCGAAGTCGGCCCCGGCTCCCTGCCCATGGGCTGTCTTCTCCACCGTGAAGGCGAAGTCGTCGCCGTGCTCGTCGATGCCCGCGCGGACTGCATTCTCCAAGGCGGCCGTTGCATACTCCCGGCGGATAATCATCGGGTCGGTCTGCAGGTCCCGGATAAGGGCGACCATCATCAGCAGCAGGATCACGGCGAACGGCAGGGCCGAGACGATGATCAGGTTCTGCAGGCCGGACAGGGCCTGGTTTCCTCCCACCAGCAGCATGACCACGGCAATACCCATCATGGCCAGGCCCCAGAAGACAGTGACTTTCCGGTCAGGGTCCGGTTTGCCCCGCTGCGACAGGCTGCCCATGACCAGGGAAGCGGAGTCAGCCGAGGTAATGAAGAAGATGGCGATGCAGAACATCGCCAGGATCGGTGTGATGGTACTCAGCGGCAGGCCGTCCAGGACCTGGAAGAAGAGGGCTTCCGGAGCGCTGTCGGCAGAGATATCCATGCCCTGCATGCGCATCCAGATAGCCGTTCCGCCGAAGACGCCGAACGCGATGACAGAGACCAGGGTGGGCACCACGAGCACGTACTGTACGTATTCACGCAGTGTCCGGCCGCGGGAGATCCGTGCCAGGAAGATGCCGACGAACGGGGACCAGGAAATCCACCAGGCCCAGTAGAAGACCGTCCAGTTGGCTGAGAAGTCCGCTGCTTCGGCACCCCAGGACGGACCCTTGCTCATCAGGTGCAGGAGATCGGACAGGTATTCGGCCAGGGAAGAGGGAATGAGGTTGAGCAGGAACAGTGTCGGCCCGGTCAGGAAGATGAAGGCCACCAGGACAAGGGCAAGGGAAATGTTGATGTTGGAAAGCCAGCGGATGCCCTTGCCGATTCCGGAGACGGCCGAGGCGATGAACGCTGCCGTCATTATGGCGATGATGCCGATCAGGACGGCGTTGGGAAGCTTACCGATGCCGCTGATAATCTCCACGCCGCGGCCAATCTGCAGGGCGCCGATACCGAGTGACGCCGCCGTGCCGAAGAGGGTTGCGACGATTGCGAACATGTCGATCAGGCGTCCGGCGACACCTTCGGTCTTCCGGCGTCCGAGCAGCGGGGTGAAAATGGCACTCATGAGGGGAACGCGGCCGCGCCGGAAGGAGCCGTAAGCAACAGCGGCGCCGACCAGGGCGTAAATGGCCCAGGCATTAAGGCCCCAGTGGAAGTAGGACTGTGCCATGGCCTTGTGCAGCGCCACCGTCGTTTCAGCGGCTGCCTCACCGGGGTTTGGTGTCATGAAGTAGGTCAGCGGCTCGTACGGTCCGAAGAAGAACAAGCCGATGCCGATTCCGGCGGAGAACATCATGGCGACCCAGGAGAAGGTTGAATACTCCGGCTTTTCGCCGTCAACACCGAGGGGAATCTTGCCGTAGCGGCTGAAGCCGACGAAAAGCATGAAGACCAGGATCACGGCGATAAGTGAGCTGAAGAGCCAGCCGGTGTTCGTCACAACCCAGCCCAGGGCCACATCGGAGATCGACTTCAGCGATTCCGTAGAGAACACGCCCCAGGCGACGAAGCCCAGAATGAGCACGGCAGCAACGCCGAAAACCAGGGGATCGGTTCCGTAGCGCACGCGCTGCTCGTCGACGGCGATGCCCGGAACCAGTCCGGGATGCGTGTCGTGCGGGTATTCCTTCTTATCCCTGCGCAGGGCACGGGCAGCGCGCTGGCTTATTGAGGCCTTCAGCGATGTTTCCCCCCTGGTCCCGGGACCGTTCGGGGGTCCGGCTGCCCCGCTGCCGGAGGGTTGCGCCGAGGGCGCTTGGTGCCGTGATGAAGGCGGTGTTGCCACGGGAATCTTCTCCTTGGGGCGGACATCCGGCCCGCCCATCGGGTGCTTTATTCGGGACGCGAAGAAGAGTAGTTCGATTCGTTTTGCGGTTTGGTATATAAGCCGGCTTACATACCACATGCTGATCGTTACCGGTTCGTTATTCTTTACGCACTATTGTGCTCCTTCGACCCGCCAACTTGCACATTCACTGTCCGGTATGGTGATCCGGAAGCTGGGTCGCCTGAATGAGCCGGCGCATGGTGGTGTTCAGCTGATGGACTTCCTCCCGGGTCAGCTGCAGCCGCTCCAGCATGGTGGCCGGAATCTGCGTGGCCTGCTGGCGAAGCGCCTGCCCTTTGCCGGTCAGGTTCACGGCGAGGGCGCGGTCGTTTCCAGGGGCGCGGTTGCGCTCCACCAGGCCCGCACTCTCCAGCCGCTTGAGCATGGGGGACAGGGTGGCCGGTTCCATCAGCAGGGTGTCCCCGAGGTTGCGGACCGTGCGCGGGGATTCTTCCCAGAGGGCCAGCAGGACCAGGTACTGCGGGTGGGTGATGCCGAGCTCGTCGAGCACGGGCCGGTAGGCCCCGACGACGGAGCGCGAGGCGACGGACAGGGCGAAGCAGAGTTGGTGTTCGAGCAGCAGATCGTCGTCTGCGGTGCCGGTGTCCATTGAGGTCCTTCTTCCCTGAGCGCCGGTCCCAGCGGCTCAACAAATACTTAGTGCACTAATGATTAGCGTACTATGAATCACAGATACACCTCGGAAGGGACGTCAGAGTGGCAGCCAGGGAAAGCTTCACCGCAAAGTTCATGCGCGCAACGGGCAAGGCACGGATGTTTTTCGGTCCGGCCCAGACGTCCTCGCTGACCCATGACATGACCGAGGAGAACAAGCAGCTGCTCGCCGCCCAGCAGGCCGAGGAAAAGGCCAAATGGGAAACCGTCACACGGGCCGACGGCAGCAGCTACATCCTGCCGCGCAAGCAGGACTGACACAGCTTTTTTATGCAGGACCGGTTTCTTCCGAAGCCGGAAACCTATCCTTAAGGAACCTCAATCCGGCCCTTGAAGGAGGGGTTCCGATGGCAGCAAATGTTCCGGATCCTGGCAGCAGCGGCGAACCGCGACTGCCCGAGGACGAGATTCCCCGGCCTGCGGAAGCGGACCTGCCAGAGATCGTCGTCGAAACAGACGACGCTGGCCACCACTACGGGGTGGACCGCGAATTCCTGAATGGCAAGCCCCACCGCGAGCCTGCTGAACCGGTGGTGTACCAGGACTACTTCCACGCCCCTAAGTTCACAGAGGATATGTACTAGGCGCTGCCTTTAAGCTGCCTTTAAGCAGCCAAGGACGCCCGGTTGCCCGGACGTCCTTGGGAAAAGCTGCGTGCTGTTAGCGCCCGGTGCCGCCGTAAACGGTTGCTTCGGCTTCGCCGTCGAGTCCGAATGCTGCGTGGACCGCGCGGACAGCGTCGTCGAGCAGGGCAGCGTTGGTAACCACGGAGATGCGGATTTCCGAGGTGGAGATCATGTCGATGTTCACCCCGGCCAGGTGCAGTGCCTCGAAGAAGCGGTGCGAAACGCCCGGGTTGGAGCGCATGCCGGCGCCGATCAGGGAGAGCTTGCCGATCTGCTCGTCATAATCGATGCTGTCAAAGCCCACCTCAGCCTTGGCGGCATTCAGCGCAGCCATGGCAGCCTGGCCGTCCACGATCGGCAGGGTGAAGGAAATATCCGTCTTGCCCGAGCCCTTGGTGGAGACGTTCTGCACGATCATGTCGATGTTGGTGTTCGCGCCGGCGACGACGCCGAAGATTTCCGCGGCCTTGCCGGGAATGTCGGGGACGCCGACCACCGTGAGCTTGGCTTCGGAACGGTCGTGCGCAACGCCGGAAATGATGGGCTGTTCCAAGGGTTCTCCCTCTTGAATCTTGATCTTGTCATCGGGGCTGGGCAGGACCCAGGTTCCCTCATGCTGGCTAAAGGAGGAGCGAACGTGCAGCGGCACCCCGAAGCGCCGGGCGTACTCCACGCAGCGCAGGTGCAGGATCTTAGCGCCGGAGGCAGCCATCTCCAGCATTTCCTCGCTGGAGATCTTGTCGATCTTCTGGGCCGTGGGGGCCACGCGCGGATCAGCGGTGTAGACACCGTCGACGTCGGTGTAGATTTCGCAGACGTCGGCATCCAGTGCGGCGGCCAGGGCGACGGCGGTGGTGTCGGAACCGCCGCGGCCCAGGGTGGTGATGTCCTGGCTGTCACGGCTCATGCCCTGGAAGCCCGCGACGATCGCGACGTCGCCCTTCTCAATGGCGGTCTTGATCCGGTGCGGGGAGACATCGATGATCCGGGCCTTGCCGTGGATCGCGTCGGTGATCATGCCGGCCTGGCTGCCGGTGAAGGACTGTGCAGACGCGCCGAGTTCGTTGATGGCCATTGCCAGCAGCGCCATGGAGATGCGTTCTCCGGAGCTGAGCAGCATGTCCATTTCCCGCGGGTACGTCCCGACGGTGATCTGGCCGGCAAGGTCCAGCAGTTCATCGGTGGAGTCGCCCATCGCGGAGACCACAACGACGACGTCGTTCCCGGCCTTTTGGGTGTCGACCACCCGTTTGGCGACGCGCTTAATGCCTTCGGCGTCCGATACGGAGGAACCGCCGAATTTCTGCACTACAAGGCTCATGCGTACACGCTCTCTGGAACTGTTCTCAGTGGCTGTCAGGCGGCTCGGGGCCGCCCCAGCTCAGGCTATCCGTGGAAAAGGCCGCATCGCGGCGGCCAATGGTCAAGAGTCTATAACTCCCCCGCAGCGGCGCCGAAATGCCCTAGACACGGCGCTCAACGTCGACTTAACGAATGGTGCCGAGCGCAGGTGCCGTGCAGCGGTCTCCGCGCAGGCTTTGGACTCCGCGCGCCTAGTTGAGGCTGCGGCGGCCCTCGAAGGCCCGGCCGAGGGTGATCTCGTCGGCGTATTCCAGGTCTCCGCCCACGGGAAGGCCCGATGCCAGGCGTGTGACCGTGATGCCTAGGGTCTTGAGCATGCGGACCAGGTAGGTGGCGGTGGCTTCGCCTTCGAGGTTCGGATCGGTGGCGATGATGATTTCGCTGATCTGCTCGTCGGAGAGCCGGCTCAGCAGTTCGCGGATGCGCAGCTGGTCGGGGCCGATGCCGGCAATCGGATTAATGGCGCCGCCCAGCACGTGATAGCGGCCGCGGAAGGAACGGGTGCGTTCGACGGCGATGACGTCCTTGGACTCCTCCACCACGCAGATCATCGTGGGATCTCGGCGCGGATCACGGCAGATGTTGCACGTTTCCTGCTCGGTGACGTTGCCGCACACCTGGCAGAACTTCACCTTTTCCTTGACCGTCGTGATCGCCGAGGCCAGCCGGGACATGTCCTCAGCGTTGGACTCAAGGATATGGAACGCGATCCGCTGAGCCGACTTGGGACCCACTCCGGGGAGTCGGCCCAGCTCGTCGATCAGTTCCTGAACCGCACCTTCGTACACGTGGCCTTCTTCTGGAGAATAGTGGTTGTACCGGTTTACCGGCGGATGTCGTGGCCGTCGAGACCGCGTTCTTCGATCAGCCGGCCGCCCAGGATCCGTTCGATCGCCTTGCGGCCGACCAGGCCGGAATCCTCAAGGGTCACGTCGTCGGCACTGGGAACGTCTTCGACCAAGTCTACTTTGCCGCGGGCCGCGGACGACGGCGCCGAGCCGTTGCGCGCGGCAGCTTCGTTGAGCAGTTTCTGGTAGCGGCTCAGCGGACGGCCGTCATTTCCAGGGGCCTGCTGAGCGGGACTGGACTGGGCCGGGCCGGGCTGCGCTGGGCTGGACTGGCGCGGGCTGTTTTGGGCCGGGCGTGCACCCGGCGCTTCAGCCAGCTGGACGTTACCGGAGCCCGGCGCGGAACTCATCTGGCCTGATGCTGCCGGTGCGGCATTGGCAGGCCCTGAGCCGGAGCCCTGCGGCCGTCCGCCGGGACGGGACGCAGTGGTGCCGGCCCAGTTGGTGGTGGACCATTCCGCGTCGCTGACTGCACTGGTCGCGTGGATGTCTTCCGGGACGGCTGCTGTTTCCCACGCGTTGCTTTCCGGCATGTCAGCCGGTTCCGACGGTTCCTGAGGCCAGTCCTCGGGCAGGGGAGCAGCAGCCCGAACCGCTGTTGACCGGGCAGGGGCACCAGGGGCACCAGGGGTGCTGGGCGCCACCGGGGTACGCGTAGCCGGGGCACCGGGGGCACCGGGGGCACCGGGGGCACCGTGGGCCGCGGGAGCCCGCGTAGCCGGGGCGCTGGGCGTAGCTGTCGGGTTTGACTGAGGACGCGTCGCCTGTGTTTGCGGTGCCGTCGAAGGGGACTCCGGTGCTGCCGGCCGAGTCGTGGATACAGCAGCAGGCCGAGCCGCAGGGGATGTAGCAGCGGGGCTGGCCTTTACGTTGGCCGTGCTGACAGGTGCGGCAGTTCGCGGCCAAGCGGGAGCGGGCTCGCTCGCTGGAGCAGCGGCTGCCGGAGCCGGAGCACTTGCCTGAGCCTGTGCGCCTGCCGGGGCCGGTGCAGCTGCCGGAGTCTGTGCCGGCGCGGTCTGCCGGCTACCAGCTTTTGGGCCGGGTTCACCCGCTGACGCGGAGCTGTCGTGCACGGCGTTGACTTGGCAATCCACACCGAGCACCTGGTGGATGGCCCTGCGCAGGTTCTCGAGATGGTCGGGCCGGTTGAAGTTGGTGGCCGCACCCGGATTCGAGAACGCCAGCTCCAGCACCTTGCCGTCAAAGGCCCGCGGAGACGCATTCTTGCTGACATTGAGCCACGTCGCCCGTCGAATGCTCGTCAGGGCATCCATGATTTCGGGCCAGGCTCGGCGGATCATCTCCACCTGTCCTCCACCGGCAACCGGTGCTCCGCCCTGACCCGCAGGTGCAGGTGCGGATGCAGCGGCGCGTGCGGGCGCGCCCGGATCAGGTGCGGTGGTGGGTGCTGCGGCGCCGTTCGACGGAGCGATGCTTGGGGCAGGCTCGCGCGCCGGGGCGGTCGCCTGGCGGCCGTCTGCCTGCTGGACTGCGCCTGCCTGCTGCGCGGCGGCCTGCTGTGCGGGCCGCTCCTGGCCCTGCTGTTCCGGACGCCCCTGTTCCGGACCTGGCTGCTCCTGTGTCCGTTGTTCCGAAGAGCCCGTCCCGGACGCCGGAAGGCCGGAGGCTGAGGACTCCTGTGCCGCGGCTTCCTTGGAGACGTCGTCCCACGACTTTCCAGCGGCAGCTGCAGCACCGGCACCAGATGAAGGCGCCGGGGCCGGGGTAGCCCACGTGCCTCCCCAGTCTGCCGACCCGTTCGACGGCTCGGGTGCTGAAGAGGACGCAGCGCCCGCAGCCGGACCGGGAGCAACAGCTGAAACAGGCTCCGCAGCCGCCGGTTCGGCGGCGGGAGTGGACGTGCGCCACTGCGCCGCAGCGGAAGGTGCCGCGATTGCGGACTCCCGTTCCGGCGTCGTACGCGTTGCGTTTGCGGGGGCCGCCGCGGCGGAACCGGAGTCGCCTGCGTAGCTCAGGCGGCGTTCGATCCGGTCCACGCGTGCTGCCGTGCCGCGCTCCGACTGGTCCGCAGCGGGCAGCAGAACGCGGGCGCACAGCAGTTCGAGGTGCAGGCGGGGTGAGGTGGCGCCTGTCATTTCAGTCAGTGCGGTGTTGGTGATGTCCGCGGCGCGGGAGAGTTCGGCGCCGCCGAACTGGGCTGCCTGCGTGCGCATCCGGCTGATCTGGTCTTCGGGGACGCCCCGAAGCACGGCTGCGGCGCTGTCCGGCATGGCGTTGACCACGATGAGGTCGCGGAAGCGTTCCAGCAGGTCTTCCACGAAACGGCGGGGATCCTGTCCGGTCTGGATGACGCGGTCCACGGCGCTGAAGACTGTGGCGGCGTCGCCGGCGGCAAAGGCATCGACGACGTCGTCGAGCAGTGCCACGTGGGTGTAACCGAGGAGGTTCACGGCCAGCTCATAGTCCAGCCCGGCTTCCCCGGCACCCGCCATCAGCTGGTCCAGGACGGAGAGCGAGTCGCGCACCGATCCGCCGCCGGCCCGGATGACCAGGGACAGGACGCCCGGAGCGACGGGAACGTTTTCCTGGACGCAGAGCTTGTCCAGGTAAGCCAGCAGCGGTTCCGGCGGAACGAGCCGGAACGGGTAATGGTGCGTGCGGGAGCGGATGGTGCCAATGACCTTGTCCGGCTCCGTGGTCGCGAAGATGAACTTGATGTGTTCCGGCGGCTCTTCGACAATCTTCAGCAGCGCGTTAAAGCCGGCGGAAGTGACCATGTGGGCTTCGTCGATGATGAAGATCTTGTAGCGGTCGCGCACCGGGGCGAAGGTGGCTCGTTCGCGCAGGTCGCGGGCATCGTCCACGCCGCCGTGGCTGGCTGCGTCAATCTCGATGACGTCCAGGCTGCCCGCACCGTTGCGGGCCAGTTCAACGCAGCTGTCGCAGGTGCCGCAGGGAATCGGCGTCGGGCCCTCGGCGCAGTTCAGGCACCTTGCGAGAATGCGTGCGGAGGTTGTTTTGCCGCAGCCGCGCGGGCCTGAGAAGAGGTAGGCGTGGTTGACGCGGTTCTTGGAGAGGGCCGCCATCAGCGGCTCGGTGACATGCTCCTGGCCGATCACGTCCGCGAAGCTCTCGGGACGGTAGCGGCGGTAAAGGGCTGTACTCACAGATAGAACCTTATCGGTTGGCACTGACGGTTCGCATCCGGGCCCGGGGCGGGGGATAACCCGCTGTTTCCGGATAAATTAAAGACCCCCCATGCACCTGCCAGAGCCCGCTTACCCTTGCTACCTTCCGGTCCTGGGGGAGTTCACAGGATGACACCACATGAGGGGCCAGGAACAAGTCTACCCGATTTTTCGGGTGCCTCATCCGGGGTCAGCGGACCCTGGATGGAGCCGGAACGCACGACGCCGCCCAGTCCTGTGGCTGGCCGCCAGCAGGTGGACAGCGGCAGGGTCGTTCCGTCGTGGCAGACCACAGGCCAGCCGACCCGCATCCCATGCAGGGGTGCTGCACGGACTCCTCTATACGGACTCCTCCATAGGGGATCGCTATTCAGGAGGTCCCCGGTGAGGGTCCGCGGGTGCCTCATGCCGCGGCTGTCACGAATTCCAGCGGTGGCACCAGAGGATTCCTCTTCCTCCCTTTTCAGAGGTAAGGCTGCGACGTAGCCTCACACGCCACCGGCGCCGCGGTGCCGACGGTTCCGAAGCTCACGGCTTCGGGTGTCCAAAGAGGCCGAGACTGAAAGCAGGAATCCTATGAGTCTGCGTCACCAATCGGAACGTGTCGGGGGGAGGAAGCGGGGCAGGAGAGGTTTCGCAGGCTCCTCCGTGGGCAGCGCCGTCGTCGGTGCCTTTATTTTTCTGTTTATGCTGCTGCAGTTCGCCGTGCCGGCGCAGGCCGTGTTTTCGGGTGAATCGCCGGGGGAAGAGGTCCCGTCGGACCTGACGGAAATCACCATGATCGGTACCGGGGCGGGTCAAGCCGTGGCCGGCGGGCTGCCTCCAGTCGGTACGCCGTTCGATCCCACAACCGGGTATCCCGAGGACGTGCCGGAGGACTACGAGGCCGCAGATGAGGGGTTCGCCGGCGTCATCACCACTGTTGACGCCGTCGGCAATCCGCAGCAGATGTACTGCATCGACATTCGTACCTCCACCTACACCGGCCTGGGTTACGAGAGCGGCACCTGGGACGAATCCAATGTTCCGAACATCGGCTACGTCAACCGGGTGCTGAACAGCTACTACCCGGACCAGCCGGGGCTGCCGGATGCGCCGTCGGACAATATTCGGGCAGCAGCGGTTCAGGCAGCTGTATGGTTTTTCAGCGATGGCTACGTCCTTGAAGACACTGACGCCGTGCGCCCCTATACCGCAGCCATTGTTGCCGCGGTAGTCGATGCGGGTCCGCTGACTGAGCCGCCGGCCCCCAACGTATCGATTGATCCGCCCACAGCCGCCGGCCCCACCGATGGAGTCACCGGGCCATTCACGATTACCTCCGACGCCGCCACCGTCACCGTCGCTGTGCCCGCCGGCTACACCCTGTATACGGATCCGGCCGGCACGGTCCCGCTTGCCGGTACGACCGTAACCTCCGGCACTCAGCTGTGGGTCCGAAACGACAACGAGACCACGGATCCGGTTGTTCTGACCGCCACAGCCGTGGTTCCGGTCCAGACTGGCAATGTCTACCTCTATGCCGGCAATAATCCAGGCGTCACCACGGCCCAAAAACTGATCCTCGCGGCTGACGCGCAGATTGACTCCAATGCCCAGGCAACGGCGGAGTTCTTTGTAGCCGGAGACCTGACGGTCAGTAAGGCGCTTGCGGGTGAAGGAGCCGGACTGCAGGGCGACATTTCCCTGGTGGTGGACTGCGGAGCATCCGGCGTCTTCACCTTCGGCATCCCCGCCGGCACGACTGAGGCAGTGACTGAGACGGTCGCAGGACTTCCCGTTGGCACCGTCTGTTCAGTCACTGAACCAGTCACCGGATCAACTTCCGAAGTAACGGTTACCCCTGTGCTCCCGGAACCCGTGACCATAACGGAGGAAGAGAACCTGCTGGCCGTCACCAACACGGTTGACTTCAATCCGGGGAGCCTGCTGGTTACCAAGACCATCACCGGTACTGGCGCTGGATTGCAGGACGACATTGTCATCCACGTCCAGTGCGGTGAGGGAATCGTGGACGAAGTCTTTGTACTGGCAGCCGGCACAACGGCAGGCGAATACACCCAGCTCTACGAAGGGATCCCTGCAGGGACGCTCTGCAGCATCTCCGAACCGACCTCCGGCGCCAACGAAGATGTCACCGTTGAATCAACGTTTACCGGTGAAGTGGCAATCCTGCCCGGGGCCACCCAGGCCACCGCAGTCACAAACCTCTACGCGCCGGTCCCCGTCAGTCAGCGGCTGCCCAAGACAGGCGCAGAATCGACGAATCTGGCCCTGATAGGCGGAGGGGCAGTAGCCGGCGGTTCCATACTGGTCCTGGCTTCACTGCGACGCCGCCAGAGCTAGCCGCACCACCTCGAATCGCGTGACCGGAACCGGCTCCCGAGGGGGCCGGTTCCGGCGCGTTCAAGCCGATTTGCACGACCCCGCAAACCTGTGTAAAGTCTTCTGAGTCGCCGCGGCCGGGACGCTCCGCTGAAAAGCTGGAAGCAACCGAAGCATGGCGGCCAAACCCCAAACTTCCTTACCGGGAAATCTTGCGCGCTCTAGGGTGCGAAGGAAAATCCTGGGACTGAATGCTGGGTTCGGAGTGATGGTTTGACCGGTTCGAAACGATTTCCACGGAAATCCGCCGAATTGCTAAAACCGGATCGATGAAATAAAATTATGAAACACCGCAGCGGTGCGAAAAGAAAAAGAATCAGCCGGAAACGGAAATGGTTTTTCTGAGTAGACCGGATGCGCCTGTTGTTTGAGAACTCAATAGTGTGCCAAGTTTATTGATACCAATTATTTTGATTGGTTGAACTGGCTGTTCGGCCCACCCCGTGGGCTGGAGCAGCTTTTTTAGCTGGTTTCGAATTTAGTGCATGACTGTGCAGCCAATTTTCCTTGGCTCCGGTTGTGTGTCTGTAACACATTTACGGAGAGTTTGATCCTGGCTCAGGATGAACGCTGGCGGCGTGCT
>NZ_JAJJOD010000011.1:0-294154 GCF_020907385.1 Arthrobacter sp. zg-Y916
AGCACGCCGCCAGCGTTCATCCTGAGCCAGGATCAAACTCTCCGTAAATGTGTTACAGACACACAACCGGAGCCAAGGAAAATTGGCTGCACAGTCATGCACTAAATTCGAAACCAGCTAAAAAAGCTGCTCCAGCCCACGGGGTGGGCCGAACAGCCAGTTCAACCAATCAAAATAATTGGTATCAATAAACTTGGCACACTATTGAGTTCTCAAACAACAGGTACTTCCGGCACCGGGAGAGCTGATATTCCGTGGAATCTTGTGCTCTCCGTCGCTCCGGAGCAACTTTTCTATCTTAGTACCGCTGGCCTGTCGGTGTCAAACCGGCTTCTCGGCCCTGCGGCGCGCTTCCCGATCTCTCGTTCTGCGCGGATATCAACTATAGCACGGTTTTGGCGGGCTCGGATCTACACCCGAACCCGCCAACGGCTGGGGCTGTTCGTCCCCTGCGAGACCCGCTATGCCCGGGGCGTCAGGTAGAGGACGCCCAGCGGCGGCAGCCGGAGTTCCGCCGAAGCGGGCTGCCCTTCGTAGGCGCCCTCAGTTGCAGTAACCGTCCCCATGTTCCCGACGCCCGAGCCGCCGAAGTCGGAGGCATCCGTATTGAGCCGCTCCACCCAGTCACCTGCCCAGGGCAGGCCCACACGGAAGCCTTCATGCGGGTTTCCGGAGAAGTTCGCTATGCAGACGAGCGGGTTGCCCTGATGATCCCAACGGATGAAGGAGAGGACGTTGCGTGCGCCGTCGTTCTCATTGATCCACTGGAACCCGGCCGGCTCGTTATCCCGGTCGTACAGCGCAGGCGTCTGCTGGTAGATCCCGTTCAGCTCCTTGACCAGCAGCTGCACCCCGTGGTGCTGCGGCGTTTCGGTCAGGTACCAGTCCAGTCCGTACTGTTCAGACCATTCGGCTTCCTGGCCGAACTCAGTCCCCATGAAGATGAGCTGCTTGCCCGGGTGGGCCCACTGGAACGCCAGGTAGGCGCGGACGTTGGCGAGCTGCTGCCACCGGTCCCCCGGCATCTTGCGAAGGAGCGAACCCTTGCCATGCACGACTTCGTCGTGGCTGATGGGCAGCAGGAAATTCTCGGTGAAGGCGTAGACCAGGGAGAACGTGAGCTTGGCGTGGTGGTACATGCGGTTGATCGGGTCTTCCGACATGTACTCCAGGGTGTCGTTCATCCACCCCATGTTCCATTTCAGGCCGAAGCCGAGTCCGCCGGTGCTTGTCGGTGCGGTGACACCCGGGAACGCCGTCGACTCTTCTGCGACCATGACGATTCCGGGCACCCGGCGGTAGGCGGTGGCATTGACTTCCTGAAGGAACGAAATGGCTTCCAGGTTTTCGCGGCCGCCAAACGCATTGGGACGCCACTGGTCTGCCGGACGCGAGTAGTCGAGGTAAAGCATGGAGGCGACGGCGTCGACCCGCAGCCCGTCGATGTGGAATTCCTCAAGCCAGTAAATCGCGTTGGCCACGAGGAAGTTCCGTACTTCGTTGCGGCCGTAGTCGAAGATGAGCGTGCCCCAGTCCGGCTGTTCACCGCGCATCGGGTCGGGGTGTTCGTAGAGCGGCTGTCCGTCAAAGTTCGCCAGGGCCCACGAATCCTTGGGGAAATGACCCGGAACCCAGTCGAGGATGACGCCGATGCCCGCCTGGTGCAGCGTATCGACCAGGTAGCGGAAATCGTCCGGGTGCCCGAAGCGGGACGTCGGTGCGAAGTAGCTGGTGATCTGGTAACCCCAAGAACCGCCGAAGGGGTGTTCGGCCACCGGCATGAACTCGACATGGGTGAATCCCTGCCAGTTCACATACTCCGCCAGCTGGGTCGCCAGCTCGCGGTAGTCCAGTCCCAGTCGCCAGGAGCCCAGGTGGACTTCGTAGACGCTCATGGGGGAATTATGCGGATCCCGCTGGGCGCGGGCCTCCATCCAGGCCTGGTCTTCGAAACGGTAGGTGGATTCAACAACCCGGGATCCGGTCAGCGGAGGGGCTTCGGTCCCCTTGGCCATGGGATCGGCCTTCTCGCGCCAGACCCCGTCCCTGCCCAGAATCTCGTACTTGTAGCGCGAACCCGGTTCCACGTCCGGGATAAAGATCTCCCAGACTCCCGTGCTGCCCAGTGAACGCATCGCGTGGATCCGCCCGTCCCAGCCGTTGAAGTCACCCTCCACCCGGACTGCCTGCGCATTCGGAGCCCAGACGGCGAAACTGACGCCGTGGACTTCACCCAGAACCGAGCTGTAATGATGCGGGTTGGCTCCGAGGACCGTCCAGAGCTTCTCATGCCGGCCTTCGCCGATGAGGTGCAGGTCCATTTCGCCGAGGCTGGGCAGGAAACGGTACGGATCATCCACCGTAGTGGCGGGCAGTCCTTCATAGCTGACCTCCACCCGGTAATCGGGAACCTGGCCGGGGGCGGGTGCTGGCAGGGTTCCCGCCCAGATCCCGTTGTACTCGTGGTGCAGCGGCACACGGCGGTCCGGCGTCACGGCCGTGACTTCCCGGGCCAGCGGCCGCAGCGTGCGGATGGTTACCGTGCCGCGGTCGTCAAGGTGGGCACCGAGCACCGCATGGGGCTGGTAATAGCTTCCGTGTGAGACCGCCGCCAGCACGTCCTCCGAGACGGGCAGCGGCGCTTTGGCACCCGCATCGTTCCCGGCTGCTGCGGTATCAGGGACGGCGGGAAGTTCCGCTTCTGCACCTCCCGGTCCGTGGGCGAGCGCCGTGCCGGCTGCGTTGTCGGGCACAGCCGGAAGGGCCGGCTCCGCAGGAGCCGCCGGAAGGGCCTGCTCCGCAGGAGCCGCTGGAAGAGCGGGTTCCCCGGCAGCAGGCTTCTCGGGTTCAGGGTTGTGTGTCGTGTTCACGGGGCTCTCTTCCTGGCCTTTCGTCGGATCCTGCTCCAGCTGGAGTTCTTCCAGCACGTTGCGGGCTGCGGTGGCCGGCACCTCAATCCATGCCGGGCGGTTGCGGATCTCGTAGACAACTTCGTACAGGGCTTTGTCCAACCACAGGGCGAGGAAAAGCGGATCCGACTTGTGGACCGCTGTTCCTGTCTCTTTCTCGTAGCCGCGGAGGAAAGCTTCGGAGGCCGCCTGCGCCCACCGGCCGGCTTTGGCGCGGCGGCCGGAATTGCCGCTCGCTTCTTCGGGGCCGGAACCGGTGCTTCCGATCACGGCCACCGCGGCGGCGTAGTCAATGGACCGGAGCATTCCGACGACGTCGCGCAGGGCAACGTCCGGGACGCTTCGCTCGGCGGCCGGGCGCAGCGGCTCGCCTTCAAAGTCCAGCACCGTCCAGCCGCGCTCTGCCGAATACAGCACCTGGCCCAGGTGGTAATCGGCATGGATGCGCTGGAGATTGGGAAGTGTTTCCAAGTGCTCCAGGCTCTCCAGCAGGCGCTCCACGGTGGCGCCGTAGGGCCCGACGTAGCTTCCTGCTTCTTCCCATTCCCAGCGGATCCTGCGGATCAGGGAAGCAAGGAACTCCGCCCGTTCTGCCGGCGTCGGCTTCCTTGCTCCGAACGCGGCGTCGAGCTGTGAGTGGATCCGGCCGGTGACGGCGCCAAGTTCTTCAGCCTCGGCCGTAAAATCCCGTCCCGCCACGGCCGCGGAGGACGCCGTCCGCCACGCGTCTTCGCTGTTGGGGATGAATTCCCGCAGTACGCTCACGTCTCCGGTGGTCCAGGCAGCAGTTTCGGCGTCGTACACGTCCAGCCAGCTTCCGGTGAGCCATCCCAGGGTTGCCGGGACATCGTGCGAACCGCCTTCGGTGAGTTTGGCGCTGACGAGGACGTCGGGGCTCTCACCGGCTGCCAGCACCCGGTAGAACTTCACGATGACCGGAGCCTGCGGCGTCGAGGCGATGACCGAGGTGTTGGACTGCTCCCCCTTGAGCACCTGGATGGACAGCGGTTCGGTGAACGCGTCCCAGTCGGCGAAGCCGCCCATTGCGTAGCCGTGGGTGCGCCCGTCCAGGGAACTTGCCTGCGACCGCATCGTCTCGAGCCAGGCCGTCACGAAAACCGGGTCCGCTGTCCCGTCATAGAGCCACTGCCGTCCGGCGCCGGCTTGTTCAACCGGGCCGAGCAGCGCAGTTTCCAGTTCGGGTTCCGGCTCGCTCCTCATGGTGATGGGAACACTGATGACGTCGACCCCGCGTCCGGATTCAACGGCGACGAAGTGCACGTGGAGTTCAACGAGTCCCTCTGGATCCTCCAATTCGATGCCGCCGACGCGTTTGAGGGTCACATCCCGTCCCTTGGCCGGGAACCATCGCTGCCGGGGCAGCCAGGCAGTGAGAAGTTCGGGCAGGGTCGGAATGGTCTCTGTCATTTAGGTGCGGCCTCCGAGGCGACGATGAGCGGAAGAGCTTCGGTCTGCGGGGAGCTGGTGTTGGACTTCGCAGAGCGCAGCCGGAGCCAGAAGAAGTCATGGCTCCCGAGCGTGAGGGTGAGCACACCGTCCTCACCGAACGCCGGGAAGGGGGTGCCGCCGAAAGCATCCCGCAGGCCCCTGTTTGCGAACTCCGGGAGCTGGACCGTTGCCGCCACCGGGTGCTGGGAGAGGTTGAAGATGCAGAACATCGTCTCCCCTGCTTCGCCCTCGGGATTGTCCTCCGGCAGTTCGCGGAGGAACGCCAGGACAGCTTCACTGTCGGTCGGCACGTTCCGGTAGGACCCCAGGCCGAACGAAGGATGCACCCGCCGGACCATGATCATCTGGCGCATCCAGTGCAGCAGCGACGACGAGCTGGCGAGCTGTGCTTCAACGTTCACGTGGTTGTAGTGGTACACCAGCGACTGCACCACCGGCAGGTAGACCTTGCCAGGGTCTGCTGTGGAGAATCCCGCATTGCGGTCGGGGTTCCACTGCATGGGGGTACGGGAAGAATCCCGGTCCTCGAGCCAGATGTTGTCACCCATCCCGATCTCGTCCCCGTAATAAAGGAACGGGCTGCCCGGAAGCGAGAGCAGCAGCGCATGGATGAGTTCGATCTCGGAGCGCGAGTTGTCCAGCAGCGGCGCCAGCCGGCGTCGAATACCAATGTTGGCCCGCATCCGGGAGTCCGGCGCGTACCAGCCCAGCATGGCCTGGCGTTCCTCATTGGTCACCATTTCGAGCGTCAGCTCGTCGTGGTTGCGCAGGAATGTTCCCCACTGGCCGCCCTGGGGGATTTCCGGGGTTTCTTCCATGGTCTGCACGATCGGTGCGGCCTTCTGGTCCCGCAGCGCGTAGAACAGGCGGGGCATGATCGGGAAATGGAAGCACATGTGGCATTCCGGGCCGGTCTCGTCGCCGAAGTACTCCACGACCTCATGCGGCATCTGGTTGGCTTCAGCCACGATGACCCGGCCGGGATAGTTTTCGTCCACCATGGTGCGCAGATCCTTGAGGAACCGGTGCGTTGCCGGCAGGTTCTCGCAGTTGGTGCCGTCCTCCTCAAAGAGATAGGGGATGGCGTCCGCACGGAAGCCGTCGATTCCCTGGTCCAGCCAGAAACGGACGACGTCGAACACCGCCTCCACGACTTTGGGGTTCTCGAAGTTCAGGTCCGGCTGGTGGCTGAAGAACCGGTGCCAGTAGAACTGGCGGCGTACCGGGTCAAAGGCCCAGTTCGATTCCTCTGTGTCCACGAAAATGATGCGGGCATCTTCGTATTTCTGATCGGTGTCGGACCACACGTAGAAGTCGCCGTAGGGGCCTTCCGGGTCATTGCGGGATTCTTCGAACCAGGGGTGCTTGTCCGAGGTGTGGTTCAGCGGAAGGTCGATGATGACGCGCAGGCCGCGGGCATGGGCTTCGGCAACCAGCCGCTTGAAGTCGCTGATGGTGCCGAACTCGCTCAGCACGTCGTAGTAGTCGGAGATGTCGTATCCGCCGTCGCGCAGCGGAGACTTGAAGAACGGGGGCAGCCAGAGGCAATCGACGCCGAGCCACTGGAGGTAGTCCAGCTGGGAGATCAATCCGGTGAAGTCGCCGTTGCCGTCTCCGTTCGAATCACGGAAGCCGCGTACCAGGACTTCGTAGAAAACCGCCTTGCGGTACCAGTTCGGGTCATTGGTAAGGCCGGGTGCATGCAGCTGGAATGGATTTACCACTACTTTGCCCTCCGAACCGAAAGGATGTGCGCGGGTTCGTAATGCGCGTCAAGCCGCACATAGTTGTACTGTCCCCAGCGCCAGCTCTGTCCGCTGATCAGGTCGTCAACCCAGAAAGTCCCGTCCTCGTTGAAGTCCTCCGGGTCCAGGTGCAGGGCGTCAAGATCCAGCGTTACGGTGCACTCCCGTGCACTGTGCGGATCGGTGTTCACAACGATGATCAGTGTGTCCTTACTTCTCGGGTCGGATAGCCGTTCCTGTTTGTGCTTGGAGTAGACCACCGTGGCTTCGTCCGTGCTGGAGTGCACGGTCAGGTTCTGGAGGTCGCCAAGCGAGGGGTGCGCACGGCGGATCTGGTTGAGCCGGGTGATGTACGGGGCAAGGCTGCGGTCCTGTGCCTCGGCCAGGGCGAAGTCGCGCTGCTTGAACTCGAATTTCTCGTTGTCCAGGTACTCCTCGGCACCGGGCCGGGCAACGTGCTCGTACAGCTCAAACCCTGCATACATCCCCCAGAGCGGGCTGGCCGTGGAGGCCAGCACCGCACGGATCTTGAACGCGGGCGGGCCGCCGTACTGGAGGAACTCCGTCAGGATGTCCGGGGTGTTCACGAAGAAGTTCGGACGGAAGAACGCGGCGGTTTTCCGCGAGATTTCGTGGAAGTATTCCTCGATCTCGGCCCTTGTGTTCCGCCAGGTGAAGTACGTGTAGGACTGCTGGAAACCGGCCATCCCCAGTGCGTGCATCATGGGCGGGCGGGTGAAGGCCTCCGCCAGGAAGACGACGTCCGGATCTTCCTCGTTGACGGTGGCAATCAGCCATTCCCAGAACCGCAGCGGTTTGGTGTGCGGGTTGTCCACCCGAAAGATCTTGACGCCGTGGCTGATCCACATCCGCACGATCCGCAGGATTTCACGGGACAGGCCTTCGTAGTCGTTGTCGAAGTTCAGCGGATAAATGTCCTGGTACTTCTTCGGCGGGTTTTCCGCGTAGGCGATCGTCCCGTCGATGCGGGTGGTGAACCACTCCGGGTGTTCCTTCACCCACGGATGGTCCGGCGAGGCCTGCAGCGCCAGGTCAATCGCTACGTCCAGTCCCCGGCGCCCGGCAGCGTCAACGAAGTAGTCAAAGTCCTCGAAAGTGCCCAGGTCAGGGTGGATCGCATCATGGCCGCCTTCCGGGGCGCCGATGGCCCACGGCGAACCGGGGTCATGCTCTCCTGCTACCAGGGTGTTGTTCGGACCCTTGCGGTGCGTCGTGCCGATCGGATGGATCGGGGGCAGGTAGATGACATCGAATCCCATGGCTGCCACGCGGTCCAGGCTGTGGGCAGCGGTCCGGAACGTTCCGGATGTCCAGGATTGGGTCGCGGGGTCGAAGGAAGCACCTTCTGAACGGGGGAAGAATTCGTACCAGGCGCCCCGGCCTGCACGCTCCCGCTCAACGTTGATCGGGAACCTGTCTGACGAGGTCACCAGGTCACGAATCGGTTCGCGGTCCAGCACCTGTGTCAGTTCGCTCCGGCCGGCAGCCTCCAGCCGGACGCCCGGGTTCTGGGCTGTGTCGCGCATGGTCCCGGCGGTTTCGCGCAGTATCCGGGCATCCTCTTCGGGCCGCCCGTCAGCTGCGGCATCGAAAAGTGCGGCGCCTTCAGCCAGCATCAGTTCGACGTCGACACCGGCATCGATTTTCACCTCGGCATTGTGGTGCCAGGTGCCGTAGAGATCTGCCCAGCCTTCAACGGCGAAGGAGAAACTGCCCACGGCCTCCGGGCGCAACTGGCCTTCCCACCGGTCAAGCCCTTGTCCCACAGGGTGCATCCGGTGCCGCTGCACCTCGACGCCCGCAGCGTCATACAGTACGGCAGTCGCCCCGACCAGATCGTGGCCTTCGCGGAAGACAGTCGCCCCGATCACGAGGTCCTCCCCCGGGACCGCCTTCGCCGGAAATCGGCCGCAGCCGACTACGGGAGACACATTGAGGATCGGAATCCGGCCAAACCGGAGTTCCTTGGCGGGCTGGACATCAGATGGCAACGCGCTGGAAGTGGTCACAGACTAGACGTTAGCGACAATCAGGACAGATTGCTAAGGGCACATACCTTTTGCCCCCATCGGCACAGGTCAGAGCGGGGTCACGTGAATCCCCGCAGGTGAGGGGCGCAGGCGGAAATCCGGGGTTAATCCGCACTGCTTTTACGTGACACAGAGCACGTTTGAGCTGATCTGCGCTAGCGTAACGTGGGTGAAGGCAATCCGAAGGTTTACCGTCCGTACTGTCCTCCCCGAGAGCATTGCTCCGCTGGCAAGGTTGGCCAAGAACCTCCGCTGGAGCTGGCATCAACCCACGCTGGAGCTCTTCCATGACCTGGACCCGCAGAACTGGGAAGCCAGCGGCCACGACCCGATCCGTGCCCTGGGAGCAGCCAGCCGCCAGACCCTGGAGCGCATCGCTGCCGATCCGGAACTGGTTGAACGCATCCGGACCCTGGACGAGGGACTCGAGCACTATCTGAGCGCCCCGCGCTGGTACCAGTCGCTGGGCGAAGACGCTCCCCGGTCCATCGCTTACTTCTCGCCCGAGTACGGCATCAGCGCTGTCCTTCCCCAGTACTCCGGCGGTCTCGGCATCCTCGCGGGAGACCACCTCAAGGCTGCCTCAGACCTTGGCGTACCTCTGGTTGGCGTCGGCCTGCTGTATCAGGCTGGGTACTTCAAGCAGTCCCTGTCCCGGGACGGATGGCAGCAGGAAACCTACCCGGTCCTGGACCCCAACGGGCTGCCGCTGACACTTCTGCGTGAAGAAGACGGCACACCTTCCCGGATCAACCTTCCGCTGCCCAACGGCCGGCACCTCATGGCGCAGATCTGGCGCGCCGACGTCGGACGCGTCCCCCTGCTGCTGCTGGACGCGGACGTCCGCGGCAACGACGACGCCGCCCGCGGGATCACCGACCGCCTCTACGGAGGCGGCGGGGACCACCGCCTCCAGCAGGAGCTCCTGCTTGGCATGGGCGGGGTCAAAGCGCTCCGGGTCTTCGAACGCCTGACGGGGGCGCCGTCTCCGGAGGTATACCACACCAATGAAGGCCATGCCGGTTTCCTCGGCGTCGAGCGCATCCGGGAGCTGATGGATACCGGGATGGGCTGGGAAGAAGCCCTTACTGTCACCCGCGCGTCGACCGTCTTCACGACCCACACCCCCGTTCCCGCCGGCATTGACCGCTTTGACCAGGCGGAGGTGCGGCACTTCCTCAGCGCCGGCCTCGCCCAGTCCGTTCCTACGGACAAAGTGCTCGCATTGGGGGCAGAGGACTACGAGGGCGGAGATTCCGGCAAGTTCAACATGGCCGTTATGGGACTGCGCCTGGCGCAGCGGGCCAACGGCGTAGCGAAACTCCACGGCGAAGTCTCCCGCCAGATGTTCTCCGGCCTGTGGCCCGGCTTCGATGTCTCGGAGGTTCCCATCACCTCGGTGACGAACGGCGTGCATGTGCCCACCTGGGTTGATCCGCAGCTTACCGAACTGGCCAAGCAGCAGTTTGGCATCGCTTCCGTCCATGACCGGGACTGGGCACGCGCCTATGAAGTTCCCGACCAGGAACTCTGGGACCTGCGGCGCCGGTTGCGCAGCAATTTGATCGAGGACGTCCGCGGCCGTGTCCGCGCAGCGTGGCTCAAGCGCGGCGCCGCCGACGCCCAGCTGGGCTGGACCGACGAGGTGCTCGATCCGGACATCCTTACCATCGGGTTTGCACGCCGGGTCCCCACCTACAAGCGCCTCACCCTGATGCTGCGCGATCCTGCCCGGCTCAAGGCCCTGCTCCTGCACCCGACCCATCCCGTTCAAATTGTCGTTGCCGGTAAATCGCACCCGGCGGACGAGCAGGGAAAGCGGATGATCCAGGACCTGGTGCAGTTCACCGACGACCCGGAGCTGCGCCACAGGATCGTCTTCCTGCCGAACTACGACATCGCCATGGCGCGGACACTGTTCCCCGGCTGCGACGTCTGGCTGAACAATCCGATCCGTCCGCTCGAAGCATCCGGGACGTCCGGCATGAAGTCCGCCATTAACGGCGGCCTGAACGTGTCCATCATGGACGGCTGGTGGGACGAGATGTACGACGGCGACAACGGGTGGGCGATCCCCTCGGCCAACCCGCGGGAAGGGACGCACACCCGCGAGCTCTACACCGCGGACCAAAGGGACGACATCGAGGCTTCGGCCCTGTACGACCTCTTGGAAAACACGGTCGCTCCCCTGTTCTACGGGCAGGAGCCTCCGGGCGACGCCGGTGCTGCCGGGCCGTCGGACGCGCCGGCGGACTCCCTGCCGCGCGAGTGGCTGGAAATGGTCAAGCACACGCTGGCTGAACTCGGGCCCCAGGTGTCTGCCTCGAGGATGCTGAAGGACTACGTGAACCGACTGTACCGGCCGGCCTGCGACTCCGGCCGCACAGCCGCAGCGAACCAGTACCAGGCGGCAAAGGAACTTGCGGCGTGGATCCTGAAGGTCCGGGACGGCTGGTCAGGCGTTTCCGTGGAGCACGTGGATTCGATCGGCATCTCCGACGCACCGCAGATCGGTGACAGCCTCACCATTCAGGCGTACGTCAGCCTGGGCTCGCTCAAGCCCTCGGATGTGGTGGTGGAGGCCGCCTACGGCAAGGTCTCCAGCACGGACAAACTGAGCGATCACCAGTTCCTCGACCTGCAGGTCGCCGAGGATCTCGGCTCGGGCCGGTACCTCTATTCGGGAACACTGCACATCGAGGTGGCGGGTTCGTTCGGCTACACCGTGCGCGTCCTGCCGGAACACTCCGGCCTGGCCTCCAAGGCGGAGCTGGGCCTGGTCGCGAACGCCTGACCGGACTGGCGGAGCCTCAGAGACGGTAGACGCTGATGGAATTGGCAGCGACGCGGTCCTTCTCGCCGCCGGACAGGCGGGCGCCCCTGCGGCGCCCTTCCGGATCCGAAGTGGCGAGCAGCAGGTCGTAGAACTGTCCCTGGTTGGCAGCCGCAACTCCGCTGGCACGCAGCGTTTCCATGTCCGGCAGGACGACGTCGACGGGTTCCGTCTGTCCGTTGATGACCACGAGTCCGACGCGTTCACCCCGCTCCGATCCAAGCAGCAGCTGCAGCACCCGGCAGGATGGGTCGTGCCAGGCGGCGTCGGACATCGGCTCCCCGTCTGCGCTGAACCAGAGCAGCTGCGCAGCCCGGGCGTCGTCGGGGAAGGCATAGGGCTGCCGGGCCAGGAATTCCCGGCGCAGCCGCAGCAGCCGTGCCGTGGCCTCGAACATTCGGCGGGCGTCGTTGCCGTGGTCCCAGGGGAACCACGCGGTCTCGTTGTCCTGGCAATAGGTGTTGTTGTTCCCGTGCTGGGAGCGGCCTACCTCGTCGCCGGCCGTGATCATGGGAACACCGAGGGAAAAGAGCAGGGTAGCCATGAGGTTTCGGGCTGTCTGCGCCCGGTGTTCCTGGATCTCCGGGTCGTCAACCGGTCCTTCGCAGCCGTGGTTCCAGCTACGGTTGTGGTTCGATCCGTCCCGGTTATCCTCGCCGTTGGCGTAGTTGTGCTTGTGGTCGTAGGCAGTGAGGTCGGCCATGGTGAAACCGTCATGGGCCGTGACGAGGTTGACCGAGGAGAGCGGGGTCCGGTCCGAACGGGCGAAGAGGTCGGCGGAGCCGGAAAGGGCACCACCGAGGCGTGCCAGCGATCCGGCGGGTTTCCCGGCGGCCAGCGCCGCCTGGTCCTCCAGCCAGAAATCCCGGACGGTGTCGCGGAAATGGTCGTTCCAGTCGGCCCACCCGGGCGGGAAGTTCCCGGTTTGCCAGCCGTCCGGACCCAGGTCCCAGGGTTCGGCGATGAGCTTGATGTCCTGCATCACGGGATCGGCAGCGAGTGCCACCAGCAGGGGATGCCGGCGGTCAAACCTGTTTTCCTCATCCCGGGCCATCGTGGGCGCCAAGTCGAAGCGGAATCCGTCCACGTGGTATTCGCGGACCCAGTGACGCAGCGAGTCGAGCGTCATCTGGACGACCCGCGGTTCACTGAAATCCAGGGTGTTGCCGCAGCCGGTGGTATCCAGGTAGCGGCCCTCGGCATCGTGGCGGTAATAGACCTTCTCGCCGAGTCCGCGCCAGCAGAGGGCTGGCTCGTCCGGACCGCCCTCGGCAGTGTGGTTGTAGACGACGTCAAGGATGACTTCCAGGCCCGCTGCGTGCAGGGCCTTCACCATGGCCTTGAACTCGTCTTGGACAGCCTGCGGCCCGGCGGCCTGCGCGATCGCAGTGGCATAGCCGGTGTGCGGGGCGAAGTAGCCCAGGGTGTTGTAGCCCCAGTAATTCGCCAGGCCCAGCTCCCGCAGGTGCAGCTCGTCGATGTGGAAGTGCACGGGCAGCAGCTCCACGGCTGTGATTCCGAGGTCCAGCAGGTATTGGATCGTGGCGGGATGCCCCATGCCCGCGTAGGTGCCGCGCAGTTCCTCCGGCAACGCCGGGTTGAGCATCGTCTGGCCGCGGACATGCGCCTCATAGATCACGCTGTCCCGCCACGGCGTGTGCAGCTGTCCGTCGCCGTCCCAGTCGAAGCCGGACTTCGTGGCTACGGAAAAGTACAGCGGACGGCCCTCGGCGTCCTGCTTCGTGTCGATGCCCCGCCCGTACGGGTCCAGCAGCAGCTGGAACTCTCCGGGCGCGGCAGGGAGGGGTTCTCCACCGCCCCAGAACCCATAGCGGATCCCGGGGGTGAATCCTTCCGCCCGGCCGTGGTGGATTCCGGCAGACTTGCTGTCCAGCCGCCGGGACACCCATCCCCCCGGCACCGTCTCGTACCAGATGTCCACAGACTCCAAGCCCGGTGCGTACACCGAGACGTTGACGGCACCCGGAACGTCCGGGACGCCGGCAACGCCTTCATGGACTCCCAGGGGGAATGCCTTGGAAACCCGTTCCGAGGGAATCTGTTTACCCCCAGTGACGACGTGTGCCATGTTGCCTCTCCGTCGCTCCGCAGGGCTTAGGCGGAGCGCTGCCGTGAAACTTCGTAAAGGGTGATCCCGACTGCCATGGAGGCGTTCAGGGATTCCATGGCGGAGTCGATCGGGATGGAAACGATCTGGTCGCAGTTCTCCCTGACCAGCCGGGACAGGCCCTTGCCCTCAGAGCCGACCACGATGCAGACCGGCTCCTTGGCCAGCGCCAGGTTGGGAAGGGAAACGTCGCCGTCGCCGTCCAGGCCCAGGACAAAGATGCCCATCTTTTTGAACGTCTTGAGTGTGTTGTTCAGGTTGCTGGCGCGGGCAACCGGCACACGGACGGCAGCTCCTGCGCTGGTCTTCCAGGCAGAGGCCGTGACGCCGACGGAACGGCGTTCGGGAACGATCACGCCGTGGGCGCTGAAGGCCGATGCGGAACGGATGATCGCTCCGAGGTTCCGGGGATCGGTGATGCCGTCCAGCGCCACGAAGAGCGGCGCGTTTTTGATGTGGCCCTTCTTCCAGGCCTGGATGGTCTCTTCGGCAAGGTCCGTGGGGTCCGCGTACTCGTACGGCGGGATCTGGAGGACGAGGCCCTGGTGCACGGCCTCATTGGTCATCCGGTCCAGTTCCGGCTTGTGCGTTTCCATGACGGGCAGGCCGCGCTCGGATGCCATCTTCAGGGATTCGCGGACGCGGTCGTCCATGTCGATCCGCACGGCCACGTGCAGGGCCTTGGCCGGGATGCCGGCACGCAGCGCCTCAACCACCGAGTTGCGCCCGGTGACCACTTCCTCGGCGACCTTTCCGCGCGCGGGCGCGTTGCGGCCGCCGGTGCGCTGTCCGCCGTGCTTGGCGGCGGAGCGTTCAGCCAGCTGCTTGCTCTTGTATGCCTTGTGGTAGGGGCGGTCTTCAGCCTTGGGCGTCGGTCCCTTGCCTTCGAGGGCCTTGCGTCCGAGGCCGCCGGTGCCCTGGGAAGGGCCCTTTTTGGCTTTGCGAATCGCGCCGGGTCGTCCGTGGTTGGCCATGGGTAATACACCTTAAGTAGAAGAAAGCACTACTTCTAGTCTACGCAGGCCGTCCAATCCCGTGTGCCGGACCCCGTGGGTGTTAGCCGAGAGCTAACGCCTACCCCTGTTCCAGTGACCAAAGGGCGCCGTCGGCGGTGTCTTCCACCACAATCCCGGCAGCCGCAAGGGAGTCCCGGATCGCGTCGGCGCGTGCCCAGTCCTTGGCTGCCCGCGCGTCGCCGCGCTCACGCAGGAGGTCCTGGATCAGGCTGTCCAGGGCCGAGTGCTCAGGCCCGGATGCGGCGGCCGGTGCCTGGACGGCGTCCAGGCCGAGTACACCGGTCATCGCACGGACCTGCGCCAGGGAAGTGCGGGCGGTTTCGAGGTCCGCCGCTGCCAGCGCCGTGTTGCCGGCACGGACAGTGTCATGCAGGACGGCGAGTGCCTGGGGGACGTTCAGGTCATCATCCATTGCCGTTCCGAAGGCTTCCGGCAGGTCTGCTGCACTGCCGCGCACTTCCCCGAACTTGGCTTCTGCCTTGGCGATAAACCCGTCGATCCGTTCCACGGCCGCCGCAGCTTCCTGGAGCGAAGTGGGCCGGTAGTCCAGCACGGAGCGGTAATGGGCCTGGCCGAGGTAATAGCGCACGACGCGCGGGGAGGCCTCGGCGAGCATCTGCGCCGGGCTGATCGTGTTTCCAATGGACTTGGACATCTTTTCACCCTCGAAGGTGACCATGCCGTTGTGCATCCAGAAATTCGCGAAGCCGTCGCCTGCCGCCTGGGACTGGGCCATCTCGTTTTCGTGGTGCGGGAAGCGCAGGTCCAGGCCGCCGCCGTGGATGTCAAAGCGCGGGCCAAGGTACTTCGTGACCATGGCCGAGCACTCCAGATGCCAGCCCGGGCGGCCGCGGCCCCAGGGGCTGTCCCAGGCGGCCGTCTCGGGATCGGTGTCCTTGTGACCCTTCCACAGCGCGAAATCGCGCGGATCCCGTTTGCCGCGGGGATCGGCGTCGGGCGCTGCCTGCATGTCATCGATGTCCTGGCGGGTCAGCGAACCGTACGCCGGCCAGGAGCGTACGTCGAAGTAGACATCACCTGAGTCATCCAAGGCCGGGTAGGCGTGCCCCGCGTCAATGAGCCGCTGGATCAGGGCGTGCATTTCGGGGATGTGGCCTGTTGCCCGGGGTTCGTAGGTGGGCCGCTGGACGCCCAGGACATCGTAGGCCCGGGAGAACTCCTGCTCGAACCGGTAGGCCAGTGCCCACCAGGGTTCATCCGGTATGACGCCGTCCGCGGGTTCGGCACCAACGGAAGCCGCGGCCTTGGCCAGGATCTTGTCATCGATGTCAGTGACGTTGCGGACGGCAGTGACACGGAAACCGCGGGCCTGCAGCCAGCGGGTCAGCTGGTCGAAGGCAATAGCGGAGCGGATGTGCCCAACGTGCGGCAGGCCCTGCACCGTGGCCCCGCAGTAGTACAGGCTGACCTGCCCGGGAACCAGGGGCTCGAAGTCCCGGAGGCGGGCAGTTGCTGTGTCATAGAATCTCAGGCTCACTGCTCTAGGCTACCGCGTGCCGTGTTCCGCCCCTCCCCAGTGTTAAGGCGTCAGGCCTGAACGACGACGGCGGTAGCCACGGCGGCGATTCCCTCGCCGCGGCCGGTGAAGCCCAGGCCGTCCGTCGTGGTCGCCGAGACGCTTACCGGAGCTCCCGCCGCTTCGCTGAGCACTGCCTCAGCCTCGGCCCGGCGCGGGCTGAACTTGGGCCTGTTGCCGATCAGCTGCACCGAAACGTTCCCGATCCGGAAGCCGGCTTCCCGGACCAGCCGGGCCGCCTCAGCCAGGAGAACCGTTCCGGAAGCTCCGGCATATTCCGGCCGGTCCGTTCCGAAGTGCAGTCCCAGGTCGCCGATCCCGGCGGCGGAAAACAACGCGTCTGCTGCGGCGTGGGCCACCACATCGCCGTCGGAATGTCCGGCAAGTCCGCGTTCGCCCTTCCATTCCAGGCCCGCTACCCACAGCGGGCGGGGCGAATCCTCAGGGGCGAACGCATGCACGTCGGTCCCGATTCCGGTGCGGGGCAAGGCAATCACGGTCTAGTCCTCCTGCATGCTGGATCCGCCTGCAAGTACCGCTTCGGCAAGCAGCAGGTCCAGGGGGGTAGTGATTTTCATGGACATGGCGGAACCTTCCACCACGTGCACCCGAACGCCCAGGCTTTCGACCAGCATGGCATCGTCCGTGATGGCTGCTGCCCGTTCTTCGGTGAACTCCGTGGCTGCCGCGTGCGCGCGGCGCAGCAGGTCTGCGTCAAACCCCTGAGGTGTCTGCACCGCCCGAAGCGAAGCCCGGTCCGGCGTAGCCGTCACGCGGGCCGGTGCCAGTGCGGCCTCCTCGGAGGATGTGGCTTCCACGGTTTTCACTGTGTCCGTTACGGGAACGGCTGGAATGACCGCCTGTGCGCCGGCTGTCAGTGCCGACGCCACGCGATGGAACACCTGGGCGGGTGCCATCGCACGAGCCGCGTCGTGCACCAGGACGAAGTCGATGTCGGCGGGCAGCGAGTTCAGGGCAGCGCGGACCGAGTCGGACCGGGTGGCGCCGCCGTCGACCACCGCCACAGGGCAGCTGAGCTGTGACGCTGCGCAGAGAGCACGGAGGACCGTGTCGGCAGCCGGTACGGCAACGCTGATGAAGGAGGCGACGCCGGAGGCATCCACGCCCCGCAGGGCGTGCGCCAGCAGCATTTCACCTGCCAGGGGAACCTGGGCCTTCGGCATGCCGTAGCCCAGGCGCTGGCCGGAACCGCCGGCCACCAGGATGACGCCCACTCGCTGCGGGACGGGATTGGAGTCTGACACGTACCAAGCCTAGTGCCCCGCGGCGTCAGTCCAGCGGGACCGGACCCGTTGACCGGCCCGGGCAGCGCAAACACGTGTCCTTAAACGGCAGAAGCCGGCCCCTTGGGGCCGGCAACTGATAGCCAGGGTCTAGCTTGCCAGGACTTCGTCCAGAACAGCGGCCGCCTGGTCTTCGTCCGTCTTTTCCGCCAAGGCGAGTTCTGAAATGAGAATCTGCCGGGCTTTCGCGAGCATCCGCTTTTCACCTGCGGACAGCCCGCGGTCGTGGTCGCGGCGCCACAGGTCGCGGACGACCTCTGCAACCTTGACTACGTCGCCCGAAGCCAGCTTCTCCAAATTCGCCTTGTAACGGCGGGACCAGTTGGTGGGCTCTTCTGTCAGTTCGGCACGCAGGACATCGAAAACATGCTCGAGGCCTTCCTTGCCCACGACGTCGCGCACTCCAACGAGGTCAACGTTCTCTGCCGGTACTTCAATGGTCAGATCACCCTGTGCCACCTTGAGCTTGAGATACATTTTCTCTTCGCCCCTGATGGTCCGCATCTTGATCTCTTCGATCTTTGCGGCACCGTGGTGAGGGTAAACAACTGTTTCGCCAACCTCAAAAACCATGTGGACTTTCCCCTTTCCCGAACCCTACTTTAGCATGCAAGCGACACGCCGAGAAGAGTTTTCGCAGGTCAGGGGCACGAGCCCAAAAACTGAGTAGTATTCGGCCTCCCGCACGTAGCCTACTGAGTAGTTCCGTAAAGGCCCCTGACGTCGCGAAATCCATGTTTTTAGCTGATTGCCGATAGGCTATGAGCAAACGTTCCCCAGGTCCTCCGACCGCCACACATCAGGAGTTTGTGCTGTGAGATTCACATCCAGGAACCGGACGCGCAGTGCTGCCGCCGCCGGTGTTATCGCGCTGTCGCTGCTGGGCGCCACCGGCTGCAGCGTCGTGAACGATCAGGCAACCACCATGGAGTACTCCCCGTCCGACGGAATCGTCCAGGACCTCGGAGACATCCAGCTGCGCAACATCCTGGTTGTCAGCGACGGAGACGGTGAGCCCGGGCGGCTGCTTGGCACCGTCGTCAACGATTCCTCTGACCCGATGAACTTCGAACTTGAGGTCGGCGGCTCGACCCTGACGTGGAATATCCCCGCCGGCGGCAAGGTCGTTTATGACGACGCCCCGCAGTCCGAGGTCCTCGTCGAAACCGTTGCCGTCCTGCCCGGCACCGGCATCCGCGCCGAAGCCACGGCCGGCACGGAAACTGCCACCCTGAACGTTCCCGTGGTTGACGGCCAGATCGAGTACTACCAGGACTACCTGCCGACTCCTGAACCGACTCCTGCGGAGACCCCGGCCGGCGAACCGACCGAGACTGCTGCTCCGTAGCCAGTACACAGTTTGCATTTGGAAAGGGCCCCGTCCACTGCCGGACGGGGCCCTTTCCATGTTCTCCCACTTGCGCTCCGGCCGGAGCGGTCACGCCTCGAACTTGTAGCCCAGCCCGCGGACGGTGACCAGGTGCCGGGGAACGGAAGGGTCCGGCTCGATCTTGGCGCGCAGCCGCTTCACGTGCACGTCCAGGGTTTTGGTGTCCCCCACATAATCGGCGCCCCAGACTCGCTCGATCAGCTGGCCGCGGGTCAGGACGCGGCCCGAGTTCCGCAGCAGCATTTCCAGCAGCTCGAACTCCTTGAGCGGCATGGGCACGTTGACCCCGTCGACGCTCACCACGTGCCTGTCCACATCGAGGCGTACATGGCCGGCCTGGACGGCAGCTGAGGCGAAGTCCCCGGCGTCGCTGCGGCGGCGCAGGACCGCACGCACCCGCGCCAGAAGCTCTCGCGAGGAGTAGGGCTTGGTCACGTAGTCATCGGCACCCAGCTCCAGCCCCACCACCTTGTCGATCTCGGCATCGCGTGCGGTCAGCATGATCACCGGCACGTCGGAGCGCTGGCGCAGCTGCCGGCAGACCTCGGTCCCGGACTGGCCGGGCAGCATCAGGTCCAGGAGCACCAGGTCCGCCCCTTTCCGGTCAAACTCGGCTACGGCGTCGAGCCCGTTATCCACCACCGCGACCTCGAACCCTTCGCGTTCGAGCAGGTAGGACAACGGGTCGCTGAAGGACTCCTCGTCCTCCACAATCAGGATCCTGGCCAACTTACTCCTTGCCTGCCCGTGCGGGCTCGGCCTCGGTCCGGGGCGGAACCTCCGGACTATCTTCGCTGTCTGCTGCATCCAATTCCGGAAGCTTCACGGTGAAAGTCGATCCCTGGCCCGGCTGCGACCAGAGGTCGACCTCCCCGCCATGGTTCGCTACGACGTGCTTGACGATGCTCAGTCCGAGCCCGTTGCCGCCGGTATTGCGGGAGCGTGCGTCGTCGATGCGGTAGAAGCGTTCGAAAACCCGCTCCTGGTCCTCAGCGGCGATGCCCGGTCCGCGGTCCGTCACCGTGACCTGCGCCAGCCCGTCCCGGGAACGGATTCCGACGCCGATTTGGCTGCCCTCGGGCGAGTACCGGATGGCGTTGTCGATGAGGTTCCGGAAGGCAGTCGTAAGCATGGGCCCGTCCGCGTAGACGGGATTCTCCGCGGCGCCGCCCACAACCACCGTGATGTTGCGCTCTTCGGCGGCAAGCCGGTTCGCCTCCACCGCATCGTTGACGAGCTCATTGATATCCGCCGGCTCGGCGTGGTCCACGACGTCGGTGCCCTGAAGCCGTGACAGTTCGATGATGTCCTGGACCAGGGCGGACAGCCGGACGGTTTCCTTCTGCATGCGCTTGGCGAAGCGGCGGACAGCTTCTTCGTCTGCTGCCGCCTCGTCGATCGCTTCCGAGAGCAGGGAGATCGCGCCGACAGGTGTCTTGAGTTCGTGGGAGACGTTAGCCACGAAGTCGTTGCGCATCTCTTCGGTCCGGGTGGCCTCGGTCCGGTCGTCGGCGAGGATCAAGATGTATTCCTCGGCGATCGGCGCCACGCGCAGCTGCAGGATCAGGCTGCCCTGGCCCAGGGGACCGCGTTGGAGTTCCACGTTGCGTTCCTCGATGACGCCGTCGCGGCGCACCCTGCCGGTCAGTGCCAGGACGTCGTCCTGCACCAGGGTGTGCCCGCGGACCAGCCCAAAGGCGTAGGCGCCCGGGCTGGCCCGCACAACGCCGTCGATCCCGTCCACGACGATGTAGGCACGGCCGAGGACGCCGAGGATTTCGGCAGCACCTTCGGACAGCGCAGGTTCGTCCACCTCAGCGAGTTCGCGGCGGTGGCGCTGGCTGGAGAAGTATGCGACGACGCCGAAGACGCCAACGGCCAGGCCGAGGATGCCTGAGAGCAGGCCCAGCAGTACAGGGTTCACAGTCCTAGCTTAGGCGGACGCCGCCGGACCGGCAGATGCTCCAGTGGCATTCAACCAAGCGTTAAACTAACGTTCACTTCAAGAGGGCCGACCGTTAACCAGAGGCAGGCACCATGAATGGAGCCGTACCGGCAGGTGTGGCGGCCCTGTAAGAGTTCATCGAAAGGACGCATTAAGTGCGCAAGGTTTTCCAGGCCGAGCTTCACCAGATTGGCGAGGAGCTGACCCAGATCTCACAGCTCGTCACGGAGGCAATGAAGAAAGCCACGCAGGCGTTCGAGACGGCAGACACTGAGCTGGCACAGGATGTTATCGCCGCCGATGCCCGCATCGATTTCCTGCAGAATGACCTGGACGAGCGGGCCATCGATGTCCTGGCCCTGCAGGGTCCGGTAGCCAGTGATCTCCGCATGATCGTCGGTTCCCTGCGGATGAGCGCTTCCCTTGAACGCATGGGTGATCTCGCCCGTCACATCGCCCAGCTCGCGAGGCTGCGCTACCCCGCGAACGTGGTTCCCGCCAACATGGTCGAGACGTTCATGGAGATGGCACGCCTGGACATTGCCATCTCCGAGCTGCTCACCGAACTGCTCGAGACCCGCAACCTCGAACTGAGCAAGGACATTTACGCGCACAACACCCGGATCAACGAACTGCACGCCGGTGTGTTCAAGGCCGTGGCTTCTCCCGACTGGGACAACTCCCCCGTCACGACGGTGGACCTCACGCTGGCCAGCCGGTATTTCGAGCGCTTCGCCGACCACGGCGTCTCGGTGACCCGCAAGGTCAACTACCTTGTCACGGGCGAGTGGCAGCCCATCTCTGAGGGATCCGTCTAGCCCTCATCTTCATCGAGATACAGAAACTGCCCGTATGAGAGCTCATACGGGCAGTTTCTGTTATCTCGCGTAATACGGGGCTACTTTTTCTGCTTGCCCTGGTTTGCAACCGCCTTGATCGACGCCGCCGCCGCCTCCGGATCCAGGTAGGTGCCGCCGGCCTTGACCGGCTTCAAGTTCTCGTCGAGCTCGTAGACCAGCGGAATGCCGGTGGGGATGTTGACCGCGGCAATGTCGGCGTCGGAGATGCCGTCCAGGTGCTTGACCAGGGCACGCAGGGAGTTGCCGTGCGCTGCGATCATGACAGTCTTGCCGGACCGGATGTCCTTGGAGATCTCCTCCTCCCAGTACGGCAGGAAGCGCTCCAGGACGTCCTTGAGGCACTCGGTGCGCGGCAGCTCATCCTTGCTGAGGTCGGCATAGCGTGCGTCGTTGGCCTGGGAAAAGTCGCTGTCGTCCGGCAGGGGCGGCGGCGGGGTGTCGTAGGACCGGCGCCAGAGCATGAACTGCTCCTCGCCGTACTCGGCCAGTGTCTGCGCCTTGTCCTTGCCCTGGAGGGCACCGTAATGCCGCTCGTTCAGGCGCCAGCTGCGCTTGACATCGATCCAGATGCGGTCGGCTGCGCCAAGCGCAATGTTGGCCGTGTTGATGGCCCGCTGCAGCCTGGACGTGTAGAGGATGTCCGGGAGGATGCCGTTCTCGACGAGCAGTTCACCGCCGCGGAGGGCCTCTTGCCGGCCCAGGTCCGTGAGGTCCACGTCCACCCAGCCGGTGAAGAGGTTCTTTTCATTCCATTCACTCTGCCCGTGGCGCAGAAGGATCACTTTGTAGGTCATAAAAGCATCGTATCGTCAGTGCGCGGAGCGGGGCAGGGCCGGACGTAACCATTGCACTTGAGGCAGGTTTTTGCGCTGCGCCGGGAGGACACGGGATGCCGGCAGGGAGGCTGAGGGGGATGGAAGCGGTCAGGACCACCGTTCGCCGGACGGTAACATTGTTTGGTGAAAATCCCCCTCAAACCCGTGGGAAATGTGACGCGGGGCACTACAAATCCCAACCGTCTCCGGCGTGTGGACCGTTGGCTTGCTGGTCCTGAAGCATGGCGTTTGAGGCAGGCGGCGGATCCCCTGGTCATCGACCTCGGGTACGGGGCCGCGCCCACTACGGCCGTGGAACTTCATACCCGCATGGGAAGCGTGCGTGCCGATGTCTCGGTCATCGGAATTGAAATCGATCCGAACCGGGTCCGGGCTGCGAAGCCGCTGGAACGGGAGGGCCTGACGTTTCGGCAGGGAGGCTTCGAACTGCCCCTGGACGGCCGGCGCCCCATCATGGTCAGGGCCTTCAACGTCCTGCGCCAGTATGCGGAGCACGAATACACCGCCCACTGGGACATGGTCCGCAGCCGGCTGGCTGAGGGCGGCGTGTTCATCGACGGCACCTGCGACGAGATCGGGAGGCGGTCCACCTGGGTTGTCCTGGACAGGCAGGGGCCGCTGTCCCTGAGCATCTCCCTGCGCTTCGGATCCTTCGAACTGCCCTCTGATGTGGCCGAACGGCTCCCCAAGGCGCTGATCCACCGCAACGTTCCCGGCGAAAAGGTGCACGCCTTCCTGCAGGCGATGGACAAAGCCTGGCTGGACGCCGCTCCGATGGCGTCCTACGGCAACCGGCAGCGCTGGATTGCCATGTGCCGGTCGCTCAAGGACCAGGGCTGGCCGCTGCTGACCGGCCCGGGACGCTGGCGACTGGGCGAGGTCACGGTGGCGTGGGACGCCGTCGAGCCTTCCCGGGACTACCAGGAACCGTAGGCCCCGCCGCGTCCCTTGGACTCGTTGAGGGCCGGGCGCACGTCGGCAAGGTAGACCGAAGCGGCTACGACGGCAGCCAGTTCGAAGAGCAGAAGCGCCAGCGGCCCGAACAGCAGCACCGAGAGCAGGCCGACCGCGGCGGCACCGCCGGTGAGGCCCATCCAGAAACCCTTGGTCCGCTTGTAGGCGCGCTCGAAGTCTGCGGGCTTGCGCCGTACACAGTCGGCAAACGCCCACAGTTCAATTCCCAGCGCCACAATCCCCAGGGCGAGGTAGAGCAGGTTCTGCAGCTCGAAGACAAGTATCACTGGCACAGCCTACCGCGGAAGCGCCTCATCGAGGTCCCTCCACAGGTCCTCGACGTTCTCGATTCCGACCGAAAGCCGCAGCAGGTTCTCCGGAACGGAGACGGGTTCGGCGGGCTGGCGGCGCCGGCGTTCGATCAGTGACTCCACTCCGCCCAGCGAGGTGGCCGGCAGCCAGATCCCGACTTTCTCCGTGACGGCGTCGGCTGCATCGGCGCCTCCCGCCACCTCAATGCACACGATGGAACCGAAGCCGTCCATCTGTTCCGCGGCCCGGAGATGCCCGGGATCGCCGGGAAGCCCGGGATAGCGGACTGCTTCAACGCCCGGATGGTCCTGCAGCCGAAGGGCGAGTTCCATGGCGGTAGCCATGGAACGCTCAACCCGCAGTGCCAGTGTGCGCAGCCCGCGCAGTGCCAGCCACACTTCAAAGGGTCCACCCACCGCGCCGTGCAGGGACCGGTACGTCAACAGCTGTGCGCGCAGTTCGGGATCCGAGGTGACGGCAGCGCCGAGCACCACGTCGGAATGGCCGGAAAGGTACTTCGTGACGGAATGGACGACGACGTCGGCCCCCAGGTCCAGGGGCCGGGTCACCAGCGGCGTCGAGAAGGTGTTGTCCGCTACCACCAGCGCGCCGGCGGCATGGGCGGCATCCGCCAGCGCACGAATGTCCGCTACCTCGAGCATGGGGTTGGTGGGGCTCTCAATCCAGAGCATGCCTGCACCGTCGAGGGCGGCGACCACTTCTTCGGTATTCGCAATGTCCACGGTCCGGATGTTGATCCGCCCGTTCTGTGCCTCACCCGCCGCGAGCACGAGCGAACCCTGATAGGTATGCCGGGGCATCACCAGGGTCCCGCCGGTTGGCAGCAGGGACATCGCTGCGATCACGGCTGCGAGCCCGGAGGAGTAGACCAAAGCGGGCAGCTCGGAGTTCTCCAGGGTGCCAAGTGCTTCTTCGAACGGATCCCAGGTGGGATTTGAGTACCTGCCGTACACCCTGTCCCCCTCGCGGGTTGCCCTGGTGCCCAGGAAGGTGGACGTCAGGACAATGGGCGGGTTGACTGCCGAATCTGCTGTCCGCTCGGGGCGGCCGGCGGACACGACAGTTGTTTCGGGGGACAGTCCGGCGTGCTGGGGACCCGTGGTTGTGCTCATGGCACTTAGCCTAGACCGGAGCGGAGCGCGGACGCCGAGTGTTTCGCCGCGGCCTGTCACGTTCGGACACAGAGGGCGCATGGCACCCCGCAGCCGGTTCCCAGCCTGACTGGGTAGGCTAGGCGGGTGAGTAATTCTGAACCTTCCGCTGGACTCTTCATCGCGTTCGAAGGCGGCGACGGCGCCGGCAAGTCAACGCAGGCAACTTTGCTCACCCAGGCACTGCAGGATGCCGGCCGCACCGTGGTCCGCACCCGTGAACCCGGAGGGACACCCGTCGGGGAAAAGCTGCGCGCGCTCGTCCTTGAACACGGCCACGGCGAGATCGATCCGCGCACCGAAGCCCTCATCTTTGCCGCATCCCGGGCCGCACACGTTCAGCAGGTAATCCGGCCCGCCCTGGAACGCGGCGACGTCGTGGTCTGCGACCGCTACATCGATTCCTCCGTGGCCTACCAGGGTGCAGGCCGCGCCCTGGGCACGGACCCGGTCCGCCACGTCAACGAATGGGCAACCGATGGCCTGGTCCCGGACGTCACGGTGCTCCTGGATGTTGACCCCGAATCGGGCCGGACCCGCCGGACAGCCTCCGCCGGCGCCGAGGACCGGCTGGAGTCCGAGCCGGATGAATTCCACGGCAGCATCCGCGCCGCCTTCCTTGCCCTGGCCGAAGCGTCGCCGGAACGCTATCTGGTGCTTGATGCCAGGGCCCCCGTTGCCGAACTGGCGGACCAGATCCTCGCCCGGATCGGCGCCCTGCTGCCATGACGGTATGGGATGACCTCCAGGGCCAGGCACCGGTTGTCGAGCAGCTGCGCCGTGCCGCCGCCGAGGGCCAGCCGACCCATGCGTGGATTTTCACCGGGCCGCCCGGTTCCGGACGGTCCAATGCTGCCCGCGCCTTCGCCGCAGCACTGTTGTGCGAACAGGCCGACCCCGCCGAGCGTGGCTGCGGTGAATGCCGGGCCTGCCGCACCGCCCTGGCCGGCTCACATGCTGACGTCTCATCCGTGACCACCGAAAAAGTCACCATCAGCATCGAGGAGGCCCGCGAGCTGGTGAAGAAGGCGCAGGACAAGCCTTCCACCGGCCGGTGGCGCGTGATGATCGTCGAAGATGCGGACCGTATGCAGGAACGCAGCACGAACGTCCTGCTCAAGGCGATCGAAGAGCCGCCGCCGCGGACCATCTGGCTGCTCTGTGCACCGAGTCCCGGTGACGTGCTGGTGACCATCCGTTCCCGCTGCCGCCCGGTAGGCCTGCGGCTGCCTCCGGTGGACGACGTCGCCGAACTGCTGGTGCGCCGTGACGGCATCGATCCGGAGGTCGCCATGGGAGCTGCCAGGGCAGCGCAGAGCCACATTGGCATTGCCAAGCGCCTGGCCACCGATGAGGGCGCCCGGGCCCGGCGCGAGAAGATCGTGCGGCTGCCGCTGTCCCTGCGCAGCGTCTCCGGAGCGATGAAAGCTGCTGCGGACCTGGTGGCCCTCGCGGAGGCAGAGGCCTCCAGTTCCTTTGAGCAGCGCGACGCCGCAGAGAAGGCCGCCTTGCTCGCCTCCCTCGGCGCACCGGAGACCGGGACCCTGCCTCCCTCCATGCGCAGCCAGGTCAAACGCCTCGAAGAGGACCAAATCCGGCGGGCCAAGCGTTCCAAGAACGACTATTTCGACCGGGCGCTCACAGACCTGCTCTCCTTTTACCGCGATGCCCTGGTCCTGTCCCTGGACTCGGGCACGGACCTGGTGAACGAGTCCCTTCGCCCGGAGCTGGAGGACTTTGCCTCACGGAACACTGCAGAAGTGATCCTGGCCCGCATGGAGGAGATCAACGACGTCCGGCGTCGGCTGGTCACCACCAACGTCGCCCCGCTGCTGGCCATCGAAGCGATGGCCGTCAGCCTGCTGTAACACTTGTTTCGCACCAGACCCGCCCAGGACCCAGGAGCCGCACCCATGACCCCAGCACGACGCCGTCCCAGGGATCTGTCTGCCCGCAGCCTGCGCCGCGCCGCGGCAGCCGGATCCGCCGCCGTCGTGCTCGCTTCCCTGGTGGCTTGTGTTCCCGGTGAGTCCGCAGGGCCGGAGCGGGGCACCCAGTCCGCGGCGCCGGAAGTCATCGGGGACGTTCCCGCGGAGCTTGAGTCCTACTACATGCAGGAGGTGGTCTGGGATTCCTGCGAAGACTCCTACCTCTGCGCCTCCATCGAGGTTCCCCTGGACTATTCGAATCCCGGGGACAACAGCATCGAACTCGAAGTGATCCTCTCCGAGGCAGGCGGAACCGCGGAGGGAACCATCCTGGTAAACCCCGGCGGGCCCGGCGGCTCGGGATATGACACGGTGCTCGAATCGCTCGAAGGCGTGACAACCAGCCGGCTGCGCGATGACTTCAACATCCTCGGCTTCGATCCGCGCGGCGTCGGACGTTCCACCCCGGTGGACTGCCTCACCGATGAAGAACTGGATGCCTCCCGCAACGAGACGTTTGATCCCTCGACTGATGCCGGATTCGAGGAGGCGCGGGCGAATGCGGCGGACTACGCGGCACAGTGTGCCGAGGAATCCGGGGACCTGCTGGGCTTCGTCGACACGGCCAGCGCCGCACGGGACATGGACATCCTGCGGGCCGTCGCCGGGGACTCGAAACTGAATTACCTCGGGTTCTCCTACGGCACCTTCCTGGGCGCCACCTATGCCGAACTGTTCCCGGAGACGGTGGGACGGATGGTGCTCGACGGCGGAATCGACCCCTCAGCCAGCAATGAGGAGATCACCCTGGGACAGGCCCGTGCCTTCGAAAAGGCCATCCGCGCCTATGTCGAAGACTGCCTGACTTCCTCGAACTGCCCGCTCAGCGGCACTGTCGACGACGCCGTGGAAACGATCCGCGACCTGATCGCCTCGGTCGAGGTGAGCCCGATGACTGCCGCGGACGGCCGGACGGTCACTGCCTCCACCTTTGTCAGCGGGTTCATCCTTCCGCTCTATAACGACGCCAACTGGCCGGCACTGACGCAGGCGCTCTCTTCCGCGCTGCGGGGCGACCCGACGACCATCCTGATGCTGGCCGACCTGGGCGCCGAGCGTGAGGAAGACGGCTCCTACGCGTCCAATTCCTTCGAAGTCTTCAGCGCCGTGAACTGCCTGGACTATCCCATGGAAACCGACCGGACCCAGATGGACCTCGACGCCGCCGAACTGGAAGCTGCCTCCCCCACGCTCGGACGTTTCCTCGCCTACGGCGGGTTGACCTGTGAAGCCTGGCCGCATGAGCCCACCGGCGAACCGCACCGGATCGCTGCCGAAGGAGCAGCTCCGATCCTGGTCCTCGGCACCACCGGCGACCCGGCGACTCCGTACGAGTGGTCCCAGGCCCTGGCCGGCCAGCTGGACTCAGCAGTGCTGGTGACGTGGGAGGCCGAAGGACACACCGCGTACGGACGGGGCAACCAGTGCATTGCCGATGCCGTGGATGATTACTTCATCGACGGCACGGTCCCCCAGGACCGGCTGGTCTGCTCCTAGCCAGGAGGCAGACCCCGGCGTTTTGACCCGGGTGCTCCCGCCGTATAAAGTTGTTCCTTGTGGATTCTGGCCGTTGACGGACAGATGAAGCTTGCCTCCTTAGCTCAGTTGGTAGAGCGTCTCACTCGTAATGAGAAGGTCGCCAGTTCGATTCTGGCAGGAGGCTCACGATTCGAAGCCCCCGGAAACCACGGTCTCCGGGGGCTTCGCTGCACCACCATCTGCTGTATTTTCCGGGGAGCCACCATCAGGACCGTCGCCGCGGCATTCAAGAAACGTTCCGGGCCCGTGCAGGCCGCGGGGTACGGACTCCATGTGTTTTTCGGCATCAGCATCCTGTTGTTCGTCAGTGATCCCGTAGCCGGCATCATCGCGCTGATGCCCCTGGTTTTTGGGCTTGCCGGCCTGGCCCGCCTGCTTCGGCAGGCCGCCCGGCTGCGGCGGCACAGGGATCCCAGCCCGGCGGACGGCGTGCCCTGACCCGGATGCTTCTGGGATAATTCCTTGCCTAGGCACCAACCGACAGCTAGGAATCCCATGGCATTGCTCGACCCGTCGATCTGGACAGACAACATTTACGTAAACGGCTGGCGAAAGGGCGGCGCCGGTTCAGCCGATGCCGTCGAACCCGCGACCGGCAACACGCTGGGCAGCTACGGCGTGGCCTCGGTCGAAGACGTTCAGGAAGCCGCACGCATTGCCGCCGCGGCGCAGCGGGAATGGGCACCGCGCAAGCCTGAAGAGCGCGCCGCAGTCCTTCGCCGGGCAGGCCTGCTCTGGGAGGAGCATGCCGAAGAAATCGGCACCTGGATTACCCGCGAATCGGGCAGCATTCCCACCAAGGCCGGGCTGGAAACGCACAGCGCCGCGAACGAGTGCTATGACGCTTCGGCGCTCCCCGCACTCCCCGCGGGCGAGGTGCTGACGTCCAACGAACGGCGCTGGTCGATGGCCCGCCGGCGGCCCGCCGGCGTCGTCTCCGTGATTGCCCCCTTCAATTTCCCGCTGATCCTCTCCATCCGGGCCGTGGCCCCGGCTCTGGCCCTGGGCAACGCCGTCCTGCTGAAGCCGGACCCCCGCACTGCCGTGTGCGGGGGCGTGGCGCTGATGCGCATCTTTGAAGAGGCCGGGCTCCCGGCGGGCCTGCTCTCCCTGCTTCCGGGCGGGGCGGAGATCGGCGCTGCCGTAGTCCAGGCTCCCGAAGTCCGGGTCATCGCCTTCACCGGATCCACGGCTGCCGGACGCAAGATCGCGGAATCGGCCGGACGCCTGCTCAAGCGCGCGCATCTTGAACTGGGCGGGAACAACGCCATGATCGTGCTGCCCGGCGCGGATGTGGCCAAGGCTGCCTCCGCGGCCGCGTTCGGTTCCTTCCTGCACCAGGGCCAGATCTGTATGACCACAGGGCGCCACATTGTCCACGAGGACATCTACGACGCGTACGTTGCGGCCCTTGCCGAGAAGGCGTCCAACCTGCCGGTCGGAGATCCGGCCAGCGGACAGGTGGCCCTGGGGCCGATCATCGACGAGAACCAGCTGAAGAAGATTGACGGCATTGTCCAGGACTCCGTGGCGGCAGGTGCCCGGCTCATGGCCGGCGGCACCAGCGAGAACCTGTTCTACCGGCCCACCGTGCTGGCGGACGTGACCCCGGACAACCCGGCCTGGGCGCAGGAAATCTTCGGTCCCGTGGCGCCGGTCATGAAGTTCAGCACCGTGGATGAAGCCGTCGAACTGGCGAACGGCAGCGAGTACGGGCTGTCCCTGTCCATCCTCGGCGACGTCGGCATGGCCATGAAGATCGCCGACCGCGTGGAATCCGGCAAGGTCCACATCAATGAACAAACCGTCAGTGACGAATCCAACGCACCATTCGGCGGCGTGAAGGACTCCGGCAACGGCGGACGCGTTGGCGGCGCCGCAGCCAACATGGAGTCCTTCACGGAAATCCAGTGGCTCACCATGCGCCCGGAAATCGCGTCCTACCCCTTCTAGGACAAATCCCCTCCCTGCCGGGAATCAAAAAGGGGCGGCCTCCACTGGCGGCCGCCCCTTTTCGCTGCCTGGAGCAAAGCTCACTGTTGGCTCAAGATTTGCTCAAGGGAATCTTCAGGAAACATTGCGCCTGGTGCGCGCCGAACTTGAGCGTTTACCGGGGTGTGGCTCTATATCGTCATACCATCAGCAATTCGGCACATGGTCCGCAGGGACCGCGAAGACATTGGGGGGACACCGTGAACGCATGGAACGCCGGCACCGAGGTTTTGGTAAAGCGGTACACAGATGTTCAGCGGGATTCCCACGTCGCCGCGCTCTGCGGTGAGTGCAACCGCCGCCTCGTCCCCGAATGGGCCAGCGATACCCGTCCCACCGATAAGACCGGCTACTGGGTCATCCGCGGCTACCGCTACCCGGGAGTCCGCTGCTCCACCCATGAGCGCCGCGTGCTGCAGGACTACTACGGCACCCGCGTTGACAAGGGCCAGGCACAGCGTCACGTAGCCGGCTCCCGCCGCAAGATGGAAGCCCCCGCGCGCCGGACCCTGCGCCTCTTCGCCACCAAGGTGCGCGCAGGCAGCTAAAACAGACTTTCCCCTGGAAGGAACTGCAGTATCCCCTCGTAAATACTGCAAAGACGAGCCGCACAGTTGCATGTGCTGTACCGGCCGCCCGTCCGCGGACGGTACTGGCTCGCCACCCCGGCACTTACCCCAATGAGTGCCGGGGTTTGGCATTTAAAGATTTAAAGGATGGAAGCATTCGCCTGCACGCCGGAGCATTGCACTCTGGGAAGCACCCTGGAAAAGGACTATTTATCGGCGTCGGGCCGGCGGCTGCTGAGCAGCGCCTTGATGCGCTCTTCGGCGTCGGGGATTTCGGCGGTGGCCGCGACATTCGCTTCTTCAACGGCACGCACCACTTCGTGGCGCTGGATTTTCACGCCGCGCGGGGCGTCAATGCCAATGCGGACTCCGTCGCCGCGGGAATCGAGCACAGTAATGACAATGTCATCACCAATCAGGATCTGTTCTCCTGATTTCCGCGTTAGCACGAGCATTTGTTCACTCTATCCCAAGCACGCCGGGCATTAACCTTGTCCGGCCTTCCGCAAGGAAATAGTTACAACACGGATGCCTGTGCGGGGGCCCCGTCGACCCAGCCGACGGGCAGTCCCAGGACATTAACGCTCTGCGGCGTGGCGGTCCCTTCAAGTCCTTCGACGGCAACTGCGTCCACCGCGCAGGCGGTCCGGACGGCATTCACCCAGGCAGCAGTGTCTTCGGGTTTGCGTCCGGCATCTACGGCGACCCAGAGCTGGTCCGGCGCCAGAGCTGCAATGAGCGTGGTGTGGCGCGCGATCTCGCTGACGCCGCGGCCTGCCCCGTAAGCCAGGAAAATGGGATGGCCGGCCAGGACTCCGGCCGCCCTCGCTGTCGCGACGGCCCTCCGGTCACCGGCGCGGCCCACACCCGGGCCGTCAACGGTGCCGGCTGCCCGCAGCGCCTGGGCACTGAAGCCGGCGGCCGCGGCCATCGACTCGCACACCAGCATGGCGTCCTGTCCCAGCCCCACCACGATGATGAGGTCGCCTGCCCCTTCCAGCGGCGCCGGCACGTCCTGGGTGCCGGCGCGGGCTGGCTGACCCGGTTCCGGAGCCTCAGGGAACAGCTGCGGAAACGAAACCGGTGCCGGCAGCGGTTCAGGGGTACGCGGCGTCTGAGGGGCCTGGGCCGGCGCGCCGGTATTCTGTGAGAGATCCGCGATCAGTTCCGCAAAGGCGTTGGTTTCTGTTGAGAGACCGGGCAGCGGCGGAGACTGGGGGCGGAAGTCGCTCTCCGCCTCTTCGGCGCTCGCCAGCAGCGCTCCGATGCCTGCCCGGCTGGGCAGGTCGGCGTCCACGGGAGCAGCCCGGCGCCCCCGCGGCGGCAGCTCCACGGTGACCTCGTAGTGCTGCCGGGCCAGGAACCCGCCGATACCGCCTACCGTGACCTTTTCGGCGGCAACGATCCGGGCCCGCGGACCGTGTTCCGCAAGGATCTTCGCCTTCAGCGCATCAAGGGAAGGGCCCTCAAGCTGAAATCGTCTCGGTTCCACGGAGCACTCCTACTGTTTCAATATTGACGTTGGCTGCCGTGGCTTCCTGGTAGGACAGCACGGGCAGCCCGTTGGCCTGCGCCGATACCAGGCGCCGGATAGCCGGACGGAGCGCCGGGGCGCAGACCAGCACGGCACTGTGCCCAGCGTTCTCCACAGTGGCAACAGTAGTCTTAAGTGACGCAATTATATTCTCGATGCGAGTGGGATCGAGGAGGATCTGCGTCCCCTGGTCGGAAGGGCGCAGGTTCTCCAGCATCGACTGCTCCAGCGACGGATCGATCATGATCACGCGCAGCACGCCTGAGTTGATGTACTGGGCGGCCAGGGCCGGTCCGAGAGCCTGCCGCGCCGCTTCGATCAGCCCTTCGGGTTCCGGCGAGGACTTCGCTTTCAGCAGCAGCGACTCATAGATGCGGGGCAGGTCGTTGATCGGAATCTGTTCGGCCAGCAGGCCCTGCAGCACCCGCTGGACCTCGGCCAGCGAGAGCACGTTCGGCACCAGTTCATCCACGGCCGACGGGTTGACCTGCTTGACCCCTTCGGTGAGCACGCGGACGTCTTCACGGGTGAGCAGGCGCGCAGCGTTCGCGGTGATGATCGCCGAGAGATGCGTGACCAGCACCGAGACGCGGTCGATCACGGTGGCGCCGGCCATCTCCGCGGCATGCCGCATCTCCGCCGGCACCCATTTGCCGGCCAGGCCGAACACCGGTTCCACGGTGGCAACGCCCGGCAGCCCGTCCAGGAAGTCGCCCAGGGCGAGCACCTTGCCTGCGGGCGCCTCTCCCCGGCCGGCTTCGACGCCGGCAATCCTGATCACATAGGTGGAGGCCGGAAGGTCCACACTGTCGCGGGTGCGCACCGGGGGAACCACGACGCCGAGTTCCAGCGCAATCTTGCGCCGCAGCGCCCGCACGCGGGCCAGCAGGTCATCCGAGCCTCCGGTCACGATGCCGACAAGGTCCGGCGAGAGCATCACTTCCAGGGCGTGGACGCGCATCTGCTCGATAAGGTCCTCGGTGGTGTCCGAGGCTGGTGCACCGGTGAGCTGTGCAACCGGATCCGCCGCGGCCGCTTCTTCTGCAGCCTCCCGTGCCTTGACCCGCTGGCTGGCAAAGATCAGGAGGGCGCCAATCACAATGAAGGGAATTTTGGGCATGCCGGGAATCAGGGCCATGACGATCGCCGCCGCTCCGGCGATCATCAGCGCATTACGGGACTGGCTCAGTTCCGCCGAGGCGGTGGAGGCCATATCCGATTCGGCGTTGGACCGGGTTACGATCATGCCCGTGGAGACGGCCATCAGCAGGGCCGGAATCTGGGTGACCAGGCCGTCACCAATGGTCAGCAGCGTGTAGGTGTCGATCGCCTCGCCGGCGGACATGCCGCGCTGCAGCATGCCGATCGCGATGCCGCCCACGATGTTGATAATGATGATGATCAGGCCGGCAATTGCGTCGCCCTTCACGAACTTGGAAGCACCGTCCATGGCGCCGTAGAAGTCGGCTTCCGCGGAAACCTCGGCACGGCGTTCACGGGCCTGGATATCCGTGATGAGACCGGCGTTGAGGTCGGCGTCGATTGCCATCTGCTTGCCCGGCATCGCGTCCAGGGTGAAGCGGGCGCCGACTTCGGCCACACGCTCCGCACCCTTGGTGACCACTACGAACTGGATCACGACCAGGATCAGGAAGATCACCGCGCCGATGATCAGGGATCCGCCGACGGCCACATGCCCGAAGGCTTCAATGACCTGCCCGGCATACCCGTCGCCCAGCACCAGGCGGGTGGACGCAACGTTCAGGCCTAGCCGGAACAGGGTTGCGACCAGCAGCATGGAGGGGAACACGGAGAAGTCCAGCGGCTTCTTCACGAACATGGTGGTCAGCAGGATCACCAGTGCCAGCAGGATGTTGATGATGATCAGCACGTCCAGCAGGCCGGCGGGCACGGGGACCACCAGCAGCAGGATAATTCCGATCACGCCCACGGGGATGGTGAGCTTCAGGAGGTTGCGGTTCACGGTGCTGCCTTACGGTGTTGTGGGGCGGGAGCGGGGGCGGTAGCAGAGGGGTCGGGGGCCATGGTGTGCACCCCGGCGGCGGCGCCGCGGTTCTTCAGTGCCATGACGAAGGCCAGGACGCGGGCCACGGCGTTGTACAGTTCCACCGGGATTTCCTGGCCCAGTTCGCAGGCCGAGTGCAGGGCACGGGCCAGGGGAATATCGCGCACCATGGGTACGCCCTTGGCTTCGGCTTCCTCACGGATGCGGGCGGCAATATTTCCGGCACCCTTGGCCACGACCCGGGGCGCGGACTTGCCCGGTTCGTATTTCAGGGCCACGGCAACGTGGGTGGGGTTCAGCAGTACGACGTCGGAGTCGCCTACAGCGGCCATCATGCGGTTCCGGCTCATGGCCAGCTGGCGTGAACGGCGCTGGGACTTCACCAGGGGGTCGCCGTCGGTGTTCTTGTTTTCGTCCTTGACCTCTTTTTTGGTCATGCGGGTCCGTTTCCGGTTACGCCGCATCACCATGAGGATGTCCGCTCCCGCCAGCGCGAGCCCGGCCGCAACAGCGAACTGCAGCAGCGTGGCAACTCCCCCGCCGGCTTCAGCCAGCAAGGCGGTAATCGACATGCCGCCGGCGGTCATCAGGACGGGCATCAGGTTCTGGATCACGAAGTACAGGACAAGGCCGACGACGGCGGTCTTCAGGAGCGCCTTGACGCCGTTCCAGATCGCCTGGCCGCCGAAGACCCGTTTCATGCCCTTGACCATGTCGAACTGTTCGTACTTGCCCTTGAACTTCTTGAAGTGGATACCGCCCTGCAGCGCTGCCGTGGCCAGGACTGCGGCAACGACCACTGACAGCAGCGGCCCCATGATGTAGACCAGTCCACCCAGCGAGTCCTGGAACATCCGCAGCGCTGCCAGCGGATCGGGATTCCCGGTAATTGAATCCACCCGCATCAGCGTTTCTGCGCCTTTGTCAGCGCCCCGGCTGATGGTTGTGGGCATCATGACCGCGGCTGCGCCCACGCCTACCCAGGCGGTGAGGTCATCCGAGCGGGACAGCTGGCCCTTGTCCCGGACCTCTTTCATCCGTTTCGGTGTGGCGGCTTCTGACCGCTCTCCGGAGTCCTGTTCCGGCATTTATCCCACCCCCGCCAGCGTGCGCACGATTTCCTGGACCAGCACCGAAACAACGCGGGGCAGGGCCAGGAAAACAATGGAAATGAGGCTCAGCGTGAGCAAGATCTTCAGCGGGAAGCCCAGCGCGAAGGCGTTCAGCGCCGGGGCCACACGCGTGAGCAGGCCCAGTCCGGCGTCAGCCAGGAAGAGGACCACCAGCAGCGGTCCGGCGATCTGGACGGCAGCAACGAACATATTGCTCACGCCGGAGATCATTGCCTGCGCGGGGTCCGCCAGGTCGATCCCGCCCGCCAGCGGCAGGGCCGTGAAACTGCGCGAAAGTCCCATGATGATCAGCTGATAGCCGTCCGAGGCAAACAGCAGGGCCAGTGCCGTGATCTGGAACATCCTGGTGAACTGGGCGCCGTTGACCATGGACTGCGGATCGAAGCCCTGGGCCAGGGAGAATCCGCCAAAGAGGTCGATCAGCTGGCCGGCGGACTGCACTGCGGAGAAAACCAGCAGGACCAGGAAGCCCAGGACGGCACCAACCACGAACTCCAGCACCAGGCTGGTGATGTAGGCGGCGGTGCCAAGGTTTACGTACCCTTCGGACACCTGAGGTGCGACCGCGAGGGCAAGGCCGATGGCAAGCATTGCCTTTACCCGTCCCGGGAAGGCGTTGTAGGAAAACGGCGGAGCGATGATCAGGAACGCCACCATCCGCACACCGGCAAGCATCACCGCTTCCAGCCATGCCTGGTCGATGGTGATGTTCATATCATCCCCCGCCGAGCAGTGACGGGATCTTCTCGAACAGCTGCTGCGTGAAGGTAATCATTTCGGTGATCATCCAGTGTCCGCAGACCAGCAGCGCAATGCAGACGGCCAGGGCCTTCGGCACGAAGGACAGCGTCACTTCCTGGATCTGGGTGATCGACTGGACCAGGGACACCGAGAAACCAACCACCAGCGCGGTCAGCAGCACCGGTGCCGCGAGCTTGGCCGCAACCCACAGTCCCTGGAGGCCTATGTCCAGGACGGCACTGGTATCCATCAGCCGCCGCCCTGGTAGCTGTTGACCAGCGAGGTGATGATCAGTCCCCAGCCGTCCACGAGCACAAAGAGCAGGATCTTGAACGGAAGGGAGATCATGACCGGGGGAAGCATCATCATGCCCATGGACATCAGTGCTGCGGCGACCACCAGGTCGATGATGAGGAACGGAATGAAGATGACGAAGCCGATGATGAACGCAGCCCGGAGTTCGGAAATCATGAACGCCGGGATGAGGGTGGTCAGCGGGACGCTTTCCGGGTTCTCCGGGTTCGGCTGGTCAGCTGCCCGGGTCATGAGCGCAATATCCTCTTCGCGGGTGTGGGCCAGCATGAACTGCTGCAGCGGGCCGGATCCGGCGGACAAGGCATCGTTGAACGTGAAGTCACCGTTGAGGTAGGGCTGTACGGCCAGGGAGTTTATCTCGGTCAGGACCGGCGCCATGATGAAGAGCGAGAGGAACAGTGCCAGCCCGGCCAGCACCTGGTTGGGCGGGATGGACGGCAGGGAGAGAGCGTTCCGGGTCATCGCCAGGACCACGAAGATCTTGGTGAAGGACGTCATCATCAGCAGCAGGGCAGGTGCCACGGAGAGCAGCGTGATGCCGATCAGGGTGACGACGGCGGTGGACGGCGTTCCGTCTACACCGTTGATGTCCACCGAGAATCCGCCGGTCTCTTCAGGGTCCGACGGCGCGCCGGGGGCGGTGGGTGCCGCCGGCGGAGCGGGGTCAAAAGTAGTGGCGTGTCCGGCGGTGGCACCGGCCAGCAGGAGCGCGAAGGCAGCCGCCAGGATCAGCACAGTGCCCAGGATGACCCTGCGCAGCTGGGGGGCCCACGGCGCGGAGCCGGGCGCAGGGGCGGCGGGCAGCGCCGTCGTCATGGTCTTCAACTGTTCCTCCCGCGGCGTAGGAAGGCCGCGCTCTGGCGCCAGGTATCCGGTGAAAGGATCGAACCGTTGAGCACGGAAGTACCTTGCGCCGGGGCGGCGCGCCGGGTATCGCGGCGGCGCGGCAAGTCGCCTTCGGCCATGGTGCCCTCCGCTGCGCCCGCGGATTCCCGGGCGCCCTGCAGGGAGTCGGCGAAGGCCGAGTCCGCAGCGGGCTCTGGATCGGCGTCCGTGGTGTTGAGTACGTTGACGGAGGCTTCGGTCACGCCGAGGAGGAAGCGCTGGCCGCCGGTTTCGACGACCACCACGGATGCTTTCGGGCTGATGGCCTGCCGGCTGATGACCCGGATGGGGGCCTCGGCACCGGTAGAGCTGCGGCCCCGCACAAGCCGGCGCTGGAGCCACCACAGGAGCCCCAGGACCACACCGAGCGATACCAGGACCCGCAGCGCCAGGACTGCGGATTCATCCATTTAGCCCAGGCCCTCAGCTACGTCCATAATCTTGGTGATGCGCACGGCATAGTCCTGGTCCACAACGACGATCTCGCCGTTGGCGATCAGGCGCCCGTTGAGCAGGATGTCAGCCGGCGCACCTGCTGAACGGTCCAGTTCGACGACGCGGCCGGGTTCGAGGTTCAGCACATCGCGGACTGCCATGCGGGTGCGGCCGATCTCGACCGTCAGCGCCATTTCAACGTTGTTGATGCGGCCGAGCTTGCCGACAACTGACTGTTCGGCCCCGGCCCCTGCACCACTGCCCGAACGCAGCCGTACGGCGAACCAGCCGGCTGTGCCTTCCGGGCCGCGCAGTTCGAAAACCGAGCTGTCCATGTGGCCAAACAGCGCCGAAGCATCTTCGGTGCGTGCTTCGCCAAGGACGCCGGCGCCCAGGCATGCGCTGGCCGCTTCGAGGGCCGGGCGCAGGACATCGGCATTGGAAATGACCGGTGAGTCGGTTCCCGCCACCGCTGAAACACCCGGGCCTGCGGACAGCAGCACGACGGCGAGGTCAGCCGAGACAGCACCGACGAAGGACGCTGTCACTGCCTGCCCCATCTGCTCCAGGGGCAGGCCCAGGGAGGAGTGCGGCGCCGGCTGGAGCGGCGTGGGGGTGGGCAGCAGGCGGACTAGGGCGTTGGCGGCTTCGGTGTGCTGGGCCAGGGTGGTGCTCATCAGTTGTTCTCCTCGGTGCGTACGATGACTCCGGCCAGCCGGTTGCCGCTGGCTCCCACGGCAGCCTGGGCCAGCGTCTGGCCGTCGACTGCGACGTTGAGGGGTCGGTGCTGCGGATGGTCAAGATTTAGGACGTCGCCAACGGCCAGGTTCAGCACCATGCCCGGCTTAACCCAGATGGGGTTCAGCTGCAGCGAGACGTCGACAGGCAGGTTCGCCAGCTGTTCGGTGATCAGTTCTGCGGGCGTGGCGTCGGACATGTTCGGCCGGACCGGGCCGAGCTGGGGCAGGATCGCTTCGGCCGGAAGGGCTACGGTGGCAGGCGCCGAGGCGTCCCCGACCACCATTTCGAAACGTGCCACGATCATGGGCACGGTGGAACCGGCGGCCTGCGCAAACTGCGAGTTGTACTGGATGGACGACGGCGAGAGCGGGGCTGCAAGCAGGCTGCCCAGCGCGTAGTGGAGGTCTTCGAGGGCCTCGTCCATGATCCGGCTCAGCAGGGCCTGCTCAATGTGGGTCAGCTTGCGTTCCGGAACGGGTTCGTTGCCGGTGCCGCCGAGCATGTGGCGGACCCAGGACAGCGCCGCTGCCATCGGGAACTGGATGACCGCCTTGGCAGAGATGTTCGGCATGGAAAACAGCACCATGCCGGTGTTCTCAGGCAGGGAGGCAACGTACTCGTCGTACGTCATGGTCTGCACCTGCTCCGAGGTGACCTGGGAGAGGACCCGGACCTTGGCGGTCAGCTGGGTGCCCCACTGGCGGCCGAAGGTATCGAACGCCATTTCCAGGACACGCGCGTGCTCGCGGGCAAGCGTCGTCGGACGGCGGAAATCATAGATTTCCACCTGCCGGGAGGCTTTTGGGAGTATGCCAAGGGGTATATCTTGCTGGACCGTCACAGGAGAAACTATCGGCCGCTCCGGTGGTGCGGTTAGTGGTTGGAGGCCGGTAATACTTCCTCGTCGCCCTTATCTTCGGGGGCTGCATCAGTATCCGGTTCGGGGAAGACAATCTCTCCCGCGACGACGGCGGGCATCAGCTGCCGGACCGCCTCGGACTGGCCCGAAAGAACCACAATGTCCACGCGCCGGTTCTGCGCCAGTTCGGCTGCGCTGGTCCCCGCTGTCAGGGGCCGCGATTCGCCGAAACCGACGGCCTTGATGCGGCTGTAGTCGATCCCGCCGGGCTCCATCAGGTAACGCAGCACGTTTACTGAACGTGCTGTCGACAGTTCCCAGTCCAGTGCGGAGTCCGTGTACTGGCGGACCTGGGCGGTGTGGCCTTCCACGGAAAGTTCATATTTGGTGGGCTGCAGGACCGGACCGATCACGTCCAGCACATCGAGTGCCTCACCGGTCAGTGCTGCGAGGTCCGGCTCGAAGAACATCTCGGAGCTGACCAGGCGGATGGTCAGCCCGCGTTCGTCGATCTCGAAGCGGACGTCGTCCTGCATTCCTTTTTCCTCAAGACCGTCCTGGAGACGGTCGCGAAGCGCCGTAAGATCCTCTACCTCCATGGCTGCCAGCATCGCCAGATCGGCGTCAGGATCAAGGATTTCCTCCGCCTCCACCATGGCCGGAGGCACCACTACCCCTTTGGCGGTGTCCACCGTGTTGGTTTCCACCTGGCCGAACCCAGTGGCGAGGGATGCTTTCAGCTGCTCGAACTTTGCCTGGTCAACGGTGGACATCGCGAAGAGGACGATGAACATGCACATCAGCACGGTGACCATGTCCATGTAGGAAGCCATCCAGCGTTCGTCCGGGTGCTCGTCTTCCTCGTCCCTGCGCGGCCGGCGGCGGTTTGGGCTGCTCATGCCGCTTCGCTGGTCTCGCGGGCCCGGGAGGTGAGTTCATGGGCGGGAACCATAGCGCGCAGCCGCTCGCCCAGAAGGCGGGGCTGGCTGCCTGCCTGGAGGGCCAGGACGCCCTCCATGAGCAGGGTCATCTGCTCGACTTCGAGATCGCTGAGGCGCCGAAGCCGGGCACTGATGGGGAGCCAGATGAAGTTTGCCGACAGCAGGCCCCACAGCGTCGCCACGAAGGCGGTCGCAATCATCGGGCCCAGGGTGTCGGGGGTGGAGAGGTTCTCGAGCACGTGGGTCAGGGAGACCACGGTGCCGATGATGCCGATGGTCGGTGCGTAACCGCCCAGGCTGTTGAAGAACTTGATGGCGATCTTGTCGCTGGAGGCCTTGGTGTGGATCTCGTCTTCGAGGAGCACCCTCAGCTCGTCCCCGTCGGTTCCGTCGGCAATGTTCTGCAGCGCAACCTGGAGGAAGGGATCGTCCACTTCGGCGGCGTCGCGCTCGAGCGAGAGCAAACCTTCAGAACGGGCCTTTTCGGCCAGGGCCACGACGTTGTCGATGGTCTCCTCCGGGTTGGGCTTCTTGCCCATGAAGGCACGGGGCAGGGCCTTGAAGGAGTAGATGAAGTCCTTCAGGGTGCCTCCGGCCAGGCCTACCGCAATGGTGGCGCCGAAGACCAGGATCATGGGGGCAGGCAGCAGGAGTGCGCTGAGGTGCGCGCCTTCGAGGGTGATCATCGCGTAAAGCGAGCCGAAGGCGAGTACTAGGCCGATTATTGTTGCCGGATCCATTATTTGTTCCTCGGACGAAGGGGCACGGTCTTGGTACTGCTGTCATTCTCTGCCGGCTTCCCCCCGGAGCCTGCAGCTGGAACCAGTCCCAGCCCGGCGCCGTGGCGAAACGGAACCGCAGGCACGTCCCGGGCCATGGAGATCACCCGGGCACGGAACTGGGCTATCAGGGCGATCACCTCATCCATGGATTCAGTGACGATGAATTTGGCTCCGTCAACCATGACCAGCGTGGTATCCGGATTGGAGTGGATGCGTTCAATCAGGTCAGGGTTGATCGCAAACTGAGCATCGTTCAGTCGCGTAAGAACAATCATTGGCCCGTCCCGGTTGCAGCGTCCGGCTTGAGTAAGCCGTCACCCCTACTTTCGGCCGGTTGCCGCTATCCGTAAGGAAATGGGGCCCGCGGCCCCCGCCCCGTCCTCCCGAAGACGCTTGGTCCGGCACTCATCTTCCCGCAGGGACGCAGCAGGGCCCCCGCACGGTTTCGTGCGGGGGCCCTGCTGCGTGGAGTGCTAGCGCTTGAGGTTGGTCAGTTCCTGCAGCACTTCGTCCGAGGTGGTGATGATGCGGGCATTGGCCTGGAAGCCGCGCTGCGCGACGATCAGGTTGGTGAATTCCTGGGAAAGGTCAACGTTGGACATTTCCAGCGAACCGGCAATGGCGTTGCCCATTCCGGGATCGCCCGGACCGCCCAGGACCGGGTTGCCGGAGTTCACCGTGGCGGTGTAGCCGGAGTTGCCGGCCTTCTCCAGACCCGCAGGGTTGGTGAAGGTGGCGACGGCGATGCGGGCCAGGGACTGCTTGGCACCGTTGGTGAAGGAGCCGATGATGGTGCCGTCCTTGGAGATCGAGAACGACTCCAGGGTTCCGGCCGCTCGGCCGTTCTGGCCGGTCACCGAAGCGGTGCTGACTCCGGCGTAGCTGGTCAGTCCGCTGAGGTTCACGGCCACGCCGCCAGCAGTCAGTACGGGATTGGCGGCGGCGGCCTGCTTGCCGTCGGTGAAGGTCAGCGGGACGGCCGTTGCGTTGGGGGCAGACACGTCCCAGCCGCCGGCGGTGCGCGTGAAGGTCAGGGAGACGACAGTTGCGTTGCCGTTGGCGTCGTAGACGTCCATGTCACGGACGATCGTGCCGCCAGCCGGGGTTTCGGAGGGCAGGTTTCCGCCCACCGTGGCGGCGCTCGTCGCGACGGCCGGAGCGATCGCGCCGTCGGGCAGCTGCACGTTGCCCACGGCACCGCCGGTGTTGATGACTCCGTCGACGCCGGTCCAGCCCTGGACGATCTTGCCGTCGGTGGTGACCAGACGGCCGTCGGCATCGAGGTCGAAGGCGCCGGCGCGGGTGTAGGTGGTCTGGGTTCCCTGCCGGGTGATGAAGTAGCCGTCGCCGGAGATCATCATGTCCGTGGCGCGGCCGGTGGACTGTGCGGAGCCCTGCGTGAAGTTGGTGGTGATGCCGGAGACCAGCACGCCCAGGCCGACCTGTGCGGGGTTGCCGCCGCCGTTGTTGGCGCCGGGCGCCGTTGCGCCCTGCGTCAGCTGGGAGAGGGTGTCCTGGAACTGGACGGCGGTGGCCTTGTAGCCCGTGGTGTTCACGTTGGCGATGTTATTGCCGGTGACATCGAGCATGGTCTGGTGCGAGCGGAGTCCGGAGATTCCGGAGTACAGGGAGCGAAGCATGGGAGGCGCCTTTCAGCTGGTGGGTTCGGAAAGTCTCAAAAAATCTGGAGGGTTTGCAGTGCCTGGGTGGCCGGGCTACGCCGTCGTGCCCGGGGTTCCGGCACCGGCGTTGCCGCCGGGGGCGGGAGCGGCTGTGCCTGCCGCTACTACGCCGGAAACGGCATCGAGGAGGACATCCACGCCGTCAACGTTTACTGTCGGCACGCCTTGGAGATAGGAAACCGATCCGGCAGTTCCGGTTACGGCTTCCCCGGCGGCATTGGTGTACGTCACCGTCTGGCCAATGAGTCCCGCTGCGGCCATCCGCATCTGCAGGGAGAAGTTCTCCTCGCTCATGTTCGCCATGTTGGTGAGCTGTTCCATGGTGGCCAGCTGGGTGGTCTGGCCGATCATCTCATTGGTGTCCATGGGCGAACTGGGGTCCTGGTTGCGCAGCTGGGTGACCAGCAGGGTCAGGAAAAGTTCGCTGTCCATGACCTGCTTGGGCGCACGGACGGCCTCCGTGGCGGTGGCCCCGCTGGTTGGTGCTACTGCTTCTACCGGCATGGGTAGTTCTCCTTCTCAGGCCAGAATGTCGAGGGTAGTTACCGCACCGTGGGCCACGGGTCGGAAAATCTGCTGTACGGGAATCGGGGCGGCATCTGCATCTGCGCGGTGGCGGCCAGTGCCGGTGCCGGGTTCAGCGGCTTCCCCGTGCCCGTCCGCTTCTGCACCAGGCTGGTCCTGGGAAGAGAGGGAGAGCGAGGTGTTCAAACCCGCCCCCGAAAGGTCCCGCCGCAGGTCAGTGAGGATGGTCCGCAAAGCCTCGCGGCCGGCGTCGTTCGGGGCGAAGAGTTCCACCCGGATCCCGTCGGCGCTGACATGGGCGCGGACCGTGACCGGACCGAGGTTCTCCGGAGTGACGCTCAGGGTCATGACGTGTTCGCCGGCAGCGGCGGAGTTCAGGTTGAACAGCGGCTGGGCGACCTGCGTGAGCAGCGGGGCCGGCTGCGCCGGTGCCTGCGCGGCAGCAGGGGCCGGTGCCTGGACCGTCACCGGGACGGCCGGTGCCTGAAGCGGCAGTGCGGGGGCCGCAGAGGCGGTCCCTGGGGCGGCGGCAGGTGCCGCGCCGGCGGGTTCGGCACCGTCTGCCACGGGAGCCGCGGCCACCGGGGTGACCGGGGTGCCTTCCGGATGCGCTCCGGCTGCCGGTACGGCAGCCGTCCGGGCAGCCGCAACAGCTTCCGCTCCCCCAGCGCCCTGCGGCGTTCCGGCGGAAAGCGGGTTTCCGGGGGCTGGCTGGACAGGAGTGGGGAGAACAGTTCCGAGGGCCGGTTCCGCGGCTGTTGCGGAAGTCCCCGAAGCTGTCGCGGCAGCTGCAGCGGCTGCGGTTGCCGGTGCTGCTGCGTGGAACCGTGCCGCCTCAGCGGTGTCCTGCCCGGCGTCCTGCACCACGGTGCCGCCGTCGGGCTGGATCGCAGGCATGCCGGTTGCCGACAGCTGCGCAGCGGCCGCCCCCGGCTCCACGGATAGGATGCCGCTGCGGGCCGCTGCCGCAGCAGCCGACTCCGCATCCGGGACAGCGCCTGGGTTGGGAACGGTTCCCGCCGGCAGCGTTTCGGCGAATCCGAAGCCGGCGGCAGCCAGGGCTGCTTCGGCGTCGGTACCCGCGGCTGCTTGGTCTGAATCACCCGCGGAGGCACCGGACCCGGAACCGTGCTGCTGAACGGGGAGCGTGCCGGAGGAGGCCGCCTCCAGGGCGGAACCAAACCCGGCACCGCCGTCAGAGGTAGCTGATTCAGGCCGTCCGCCTGCCGGGGCGGCCGGCCGGGGTGCCAGGAAAGCTGCTGGAATACTCACTGGGCCGCTCCCATCAGGGATGCCTGCATGGCCCGCGCGGAGGCAACCATGTCAGTGATCGCTGCAGCCGTGGAAGGCGCGGACGCGCCCTGGACGGCAGCAGTTTCGGTGGGCAGGATGCGCCGGATAGTGGTGATGTTGGCATCGGTTTCCCAGGCGTCGCGGACCTGAATGGTCTTCCCCGGCTGCGGGGCATCCACCACCTTGCCGTCGCCAAGGTAGATGGACACGTGGCCGCCGTCGTGGGTAAACAGCAGGTCGCCTGCCTGTGCCTGCGCCAGGGAATCGACCTTGGTGCCGCTGTTCATCTGGTCCCAGGTGACGCGCGGGAGGCTATGGCCCAGGTCCTTGAAGACGTTCTGGACAAAGGAGGAACAGTCCAGTCCAACGGCCGGATCGTTCCCGCCCCAGACATAGGGCAGGCCAACATATTTCTCCACGGAGGCCATCAGCGCCTCGTTGGAGGCACCCCCGGGAGCCGCAGTGCTGCCGCTTACTGCTGAGAGCGCGGCTGCAAAGCCGGTATCGCCCCCGAGGGATGCGGAACTGGCCGCAGGAGCGGAGGCCGCAGAAGTTGCGGACGTCCCCGCAAGTGCGTCGATCGTGGACCGGATCTCCTGGATCCGGCCGATCGCGTCGGTCATGCTCATTTACAGGGCTTCTTTCTGCCGGCGGTGCCACGTGGTGCCGGCAAGTTCATCCAGGACAGTCTGTTCGGCACGAAGATCCTCGACGGCGAGGGCTTCGGCATGTTTGTCTTCGAGCTTTTCCAAGCCCACCGACCGTGCCCGGGCGGCGTGGAACTCGGTCTGGGCACTGCTGGCTGCAGCACTGTCCAGGGCTTCTGCGGAGAGCAGGTCAGCGAGCATGCTGCGGGAGGAAGCACGGGCCGCGGCAATGGCATTCAGGGTTGCCGGGTCAGCGGCCTCGAGCGGGGTCGCCGCGAGCGAGTCGTAGGCTTCGCTCCGGGCGGCGGAGGTCCGCCGCAGCTTGGCGTTGGCAGCCGCCAGCTCCCCGGCAGCACTGTCCTGCTGCAGCCGGCGCAGCCTCAGCAGCCCGGCCAGCGGAAAGTCACGTCCCATACCTAGACCCCCAGGTTCCGTGTGAGTTGGTGCAGTTGATCCCACGCAGCATCCGCCGGAGTCTGTTCATCCATGCGCTGCTGCAGGAAAGCGTTGATGGCGCCCTCATGGTCCACGGCCGCGTCGACCAACGGATTGGTTCCGCGCTGGTAGGCGCCGACGTCGATCAGGTCCTGGGCCGACCGCCGCGCGGCAAGCACGCGGCGCAGTCCAGACGCCGCCTGGCTGCGTTCGCGCGGATTGACGCGGGAGGCGACACGGGAGATGGAACCGAGGGCGTCCACGGAGGGAAAATGGCCGGCGACGGCGAGCTTGCGGTCCAGGACCACGTGGCCGTCCAGGATCGAGCGGGCCGAGTCCGCGATCGGTTCGTTGTGGTCATCGCCGTCCACCAGCACGGTGTACATGCCGGTCACCGAGCCGGTCTTGTCCGTGCCGGCACGTTCGAGCAGCTGGGCCAGCAGGGAGAAGGTCGAGGGTGGATAACCGCGGGTCGCCGGGGGTTCCCCAACGGACAGGCCGATCTCGCGCTGGGCCATGGCCACGCGGGTCAGCGAATCCATCATCAGCATGACGTCTGCGCCGCGGTCGCGGAAGGACTCAGCAATGCGGGTCGCGACGAACGCGGCGCGCAGGCGCATCAGGGCGGGCTCGTCAGAGGTGGAGACGATGACGATGGACCGGGCCAGGCCCTCCTCACCCAAATCGTCTTCGAGGAATTCCCGGACCTCGCGGCCACGCTCCCCCACCAGGGCAATGACTGAAACTTCAGCATTGGTGCCGCGGGCAATCATGGACAGCAGGGAGGACTTTCCGACGCCGGAGCCGGCGAACAGGCCCATGCGCTGTCCCTTGCCCACGGTCGTGAGGGTGTCCAGCACCCGCACGCCCAGCTGCAGGGGTTCGGTGATCCGGGAGCGCTGCATGGCGGATGGAGTTTCATGGTCCAGGGACACGAACGCTTCCACGTCCAGCGGTCCCTTGCCGTCGATCGGACGTCCCAGCCCGTCCAGGACCCGGCCAAACAGCCCGTTTCCGGTAGGAACACGCATCGGTGCCCCCTTTGAGCGGGCCGGGCTGCCGGAGGTCAAACCTGCCAGGCGGCCGAACGGCATGCAGCGGATGCCGTCGCGCGTCGCGGCGACCACTTCCGCATCCACGGAGGCTTCAGGCGCGCCCAGGCTCACCAGGTCTCCGACGGCGCAGTCCAGGCCGGTTACTTCAACGCTCAGTCCGAGGACGGAAGAGACTTTGCCAACCCGCTGCGGGCGCGCAGCGGCAAGCGCCAGGGCGAAGGCATCGGGCTTCGGCCGCCAGGTGACGGGCTGCGTTTCGCGTGCCTCGGCGCGGCGCCGGTCGCGGCGGCTGGTCAGGGCCGGGGTCTGGGCCTGGGGTTCGGCAGTAAGCGTCATGCGCCGTCTCCCAGCAGGGCCGCCCGGGCGCGGGACAGGGCGCTGGAAAGGGCGGCGTCCAGGAAGCCGTCGGGGAACTCCGTGACAGCGTCTCCGCGCTTCAGGCCGGGGTCCGGGGTGAAGACCACGCCGGCGTTATTCAGGGTGTCGTTGTCCAGGAGCTGCAGATCGTCCGGGTGCATGCGCACGGTTTGGACCAGCCGGACGTCGACGCCGTTGAGGGCCCGGTCCAGTGCTGCGCGTGCCGAGGATTCGCCGTTGGCCAGTTCCCGGCCCAGCAGTGCCTCTGCCAGTTCGAGTGCTGCGGCGGCCAGCGAGTCCTGGACCTGGGCAACCACGGGAACGGTCAGCTGCGCCACGCTCTGTTCGGCGGCATTCAGCAGTGCCAGGGCGTGGTCCGCGCGGGCACGCAGGGCGGCCCGCTCGGCGTCGAACCGCGCTTTGAGTTCTTGGCGGACCCGGGCAGTCTCAGCCGCGGCTGCATGCAGGCCGGCGGCGTATCCCGCGGCATGCCCGGCGGCCCGGCCGCGTTCCGCGGCACGCTCAACGTCATGGCCGCCCAGGGTGGGGTAGGCCATGCGCGCGAACGTGCGCTCCGCAGACTCAGTAGACATACTCTTCCTCGTCCGCATGGTGGATGGTGATCGCGCCCTGGGCCTCGAGGTCGCGGATGGCACGGACGATCGTCGCCCGTGCTTCCTCGACCTGGGACAGGCGGGCCGGTCCGGATGCGGCAATTTCGTCGTCGAGGATCTCCCGGTTGCGCTCGGACACGTTGCCCCGAACGGTTTCCAGCACGGTCTCGTTGGCGCCCTTCATGGCCAGTGCCAGGACTGCCACGTCGATTCCGCGCAGTACCAGCTGCACATCGCGGCGTTCGAGCTTGGTGAGGTCGGCGAAGGTGAGCATGCGCGAACGCACTTCTTCAGCCAGTTCCGGGTCGCGGGCGTCGAGGGCTTCGAGCAGCGCACGCTCGGTGGCGGCGTCGGCCCGGTTGATGATGTCCACCAGCGGCTGGATGCCGCCAATCTGGTCCGCGGCCTCGCGGGCTGCACCCACGGCGGTGGCACGGGCCTTGAGCGTCTCCGCGACAATCCGAATCGCTTCGGGAGTCGCGCGGGACATGTTGGCAATGCACTGTGCGACGTCGGTGCCCAGCTTCTCCGGGAAGCCGCCGATCACGGCAGAGGCACGCTGCGGCCGCATGTGTGCCAGGACCAGGGCGATGGTCTGCGGCAGTTCGTTTTCCAGCAGGCTGACAATCTGGACGGCTTCGGCGCGTTCCAGGAACTCGAAGGACTTTCCTGCCATGGAGGAGGCCAGCCGGTCCATCACGCCGGAGGCGCGTTCGGTGCCGAAGGAGGCTTCCAGCAGGCCCATGGCGACGTCACGGCCGCCGTGGGCACGGCGCCTGCCGTCCACGGTCATGTCGTAGAACTCGTTAATGACCGCTTCCACCAGCGCCACGTCAACGCGGCGGAGGTTCACGATCTCGGCTGCCAGTTCCTGGGCTTCCGCCTCGGTGAACTGCTGCAGCACGGTGGCGGCCCGGGAGGTTTCAAGCTGCATCAGGATGACTGCTGCCTTCTGCATGCCGGTCAGCTTGGGCAGGACAGGCTTGGGGACCGTCGGACGGATGGCCGGGACGGCCGCTGTCGGGGCGTCGGACTGGGATTCCCCGGGATTCGGCTTGGTGGCCAGTGCTGTTCCGGAACTCTGCTCGCTCATACGCGCTGCCCCTCATCCATGAAGTTGCGCAGGTAGTCCGCGGTGCGGCTGGGGTCCTGCAGGGCGAGGTGGTCCAGTTCTTCGAGCTTGCGCTCGGAGCTCGCGGCGTTGGCCACTATCCGCAGGGAAGCGGTGTCCACCGGCGGTTCCAGCGCGCTGCGGCCGGAATCCTGTCCAATCAGGGCGAGGCTTGCCGGCGGGGCAAGCGGATCAAGCTCGGGCAGGACGCCGATGTCCACGGCTTCGCGGTTTTGGCGGCGTGAGCGCATGGCGTAGGCGATCAGGGCCAGGATGACTGCCAGGACAATTCCGGCGGCAAGGATGCCGGTCCTCAGCAGCTCGGCCCGGCGCTCAGCTTCTTCGGCGGCTTCGGCCGCTGCCAATGCTTCCTGGGCAGCTTCGGCTCCGGTGGCGTTGAAGGCAACCATTTCCACGGTAAGTTCGTCGCCGCGGGCTTCGCTGATGCCGGCAGCGTTGGAGACCAGCGCCCGGATATCGGCAACGTTCATCCCGGCGGCCGTCGCGGAGTTCAAGGCTACCGAGACGGTCTGGCGGTTCAGGGCACCGGCGGGGATCTCGCGGGTTTCGGTGACCTTGTTGACCGCGTTGTTCTTCGTGGTGGACTCAGAGGTGTAGTTGCCGTCGTCGTCGCCTCCGTTGGGAACAGCGATGTTGTCCGGGCCCAGGATTCCGGCGGCGGTGTTGCCGTTGCCGCCGGCGTATTCCTCGGTGGTGGTCGCTTCGTTCAGGGCGGGCGTGCCGTCGGGATTGGTGAAGGTTTCCTCCACCCGGTTCGCGGACTCGTAGCTCATGTCAGCGGCCACGGCGACCGTGGCATTGCCCGGCCCCACAACCTGGTCCAGCATGGTCTGCACGGACGCGGCCACGCGCTCTTCGTAGTCGGTGGCCTGCTTGTTGGCCGAGCCGGTGGCGCCCACGCCAACAGCAGAGAGCACGGTTCCGGCGGAATCGATCACGGCCACGTTGGTGGCCTTCATGCCGTCGATCGCAGCCGAGGCCAGATGCACAATCGCCTGGACCTGGTCGCCGCTGAGGTTCACGCCGGTTTCGGTGTCGATGAAGACCGACGCGGTGGGATCCACTTTTTCGGAAACGAAGACCGTTTCTTCCGGAAGCGCCAGCTGGACCGAAGCAGTCTTCACGCCTTTGAGCGCGCCGATGGTCTTGGCGAGTTCGCCTTCCAGCGCCCGCTTGTAGGTCACTGACTGCTGGAACTCGGAGGAGGTCACGCCCATGTCATCGAGCAGCGAGTAGCCGCCCGTGGAAGAAGCGGGCAGCCCGGCGCCGGCGGCCTTAAGCCGCTGGTCATACACGTTCTGCTCCGGCACCATGATGGTGCCGCCGCCGTTGGCGATCTCATACGGGACACCGTCGGCCTGCAGCTGCTCCACGATGGTGTTCGCATCGGAGGGCTGGAGGCCTGAGAACAGCGGTGAGTAGGAGGGCTTGGCGGCCCAGCTGGCCAGGGCGAAGATGCCCAGGGCCAGCACAGCGATGCCAATCAGCGCAAGGGTCTTCTGCGCCAGAGTGAACTGGCTGATGGTCTTTCCCAAACGGCCAAATGCCGCGTTCACCTGTGTCATTAGGCCTGCATCCGCATGATCTCGTTGAACGCGTCAACGCTCTTGTTACGCACGGCGGCCACCAGTTCCAGCGTGACGGAGGCACGGGTGGAAGCGATCGTGGCGGCGTGGATGTCATCCAGGTCCCCGGTGACGGCCTTGACGGCCAGTTCCTTGGAGGTGGAGGAGAGCTGCTGTGCGTTATCAACGGCGCCTGCGAGCTGTGTCGCGAACCCGGAGCCGTCCGTGGCCGGTGCAGCGGGTGCGGTGTTCTCGAGGTAACCGGTGGGCAGGGTACTGACAACGGCGCCGACGGCGGGAACGGGCATTAGGAGCGTCCAATCTGGAGAGCGGCTTCGTAGGTGGCCTTGGCGCGGTCAACGACGGCGGCGTTGGCTTCGTAGCCTCGCTGCGCCATGATCAGGGCGCTCATTTGTTCGGCCATGTCGATGTCCGGGTAGCGGACATATCCGTTTTCGTCTGCGAGGGCATGGTTCGGTTCGTGGACCATCCGGCCCTCGCCGTCGCCGTATTCAACGCCTGAAACAAAGACTCCGGTGTTCTCCGCTCCTTCGCGGGCGATCACGTAGCGGGCCTGGAAGGCGGTGCCGTCGGTAGCCGAGGCGTTGTTCATGTTGGCGAGGTTGTCCGAGACGGCGTCCAGCCACTTGCGGTGGACGGTCAGGGAGGTACCGGCAATGCCGATGGCGTCGAAGGTCATTACTGTGTCCTCATCGCGGTGCGGAGAGAGTTGGCTTCTCCGCCAACTGCTTGGGAGGCGAACTGGAAGCGCAGCACCGTATCGATGTTGGAGAGCGTCTCGGTGTCCAGGTTGACGTTGGAGCCGTCGAGGCGGGTCGGTTCCAGCGAACGGGCGGTAGCTGACTCCGTGAAGGACTTGTTTCCGGCCCTGACCGACTTTGCCAGGGCATCTTCAAAGCTCACCCGCTGGGCGTGGTAGCCGGGGGTGTTCACGTTGGCGATGTTGTTGGCAATGGTCCGCTGGCGCAGGGCCAGGCCATTGAGAGCGCTTTGCAGCGCCACCGAGGACACGGAGTCGAACACAGGAAAACCCGCTTCTTATGGGGGAACAGAGCGGCCGATCCGTGGCCTGTTGCGTGAGCTATCCATGCTCACTGCTTGCTATCGGCGGTTTGGCGGCAAGCGTAAGTATTTTTCGAGGTATCGCGCGGGGATAAAGCAAGTAGAAGGGTGGTCGGAATTAAAGAAGCATGCCTTCCCGCAGCGCGGGTAACGTGGCACACCACAGATGCAGGACATCCCAGGGAGCAACCATGAGCACAGCCACGGATCCTTCAGCGCAGTCCCCCTCGGCTCATCCCGCCGACCGCCACGAGATGATCCGGGTGCTGGGCGCCCGGGAAAACAACCTCAAGGACATCAGCCTCGACATTCCCAAGCGGCGGCTCACGGTCTTCACCGGGGTCTCGGGATCAGGCAAGAGCTCACTGGTCTTCGCCACGATTGCCGCGGATTCCCAGCGCATGATCAACGAGACCTACAGTGCCTTCGTCCAGGGGTTTATGCCCAGCCTCGCCCGGCCCGACGTCGACCGGCTGGAAGGACTCACCACGGCGATCATCGTGGACCAGGAGCGGATGGGTGCCAATCCCCGTTCCACGGTGGGGACCGCCACCGACGCAAACGCCATGCTGCGCATCCTCTTCAGCCGGCTCGGCGACCCGCACATCGGCTCCCCCAACGCCTACTCCTTCAACGTTCCCTCCGTGAGGGCCAGCGGGGCCATCACCGTAGAACGCGGCGGAAAGACCAAGGCGGAGAAAGCCACGTTCAACCGGCTGGGCGGCATGTGCCCGCGCTGCGAGGGCATGGGGAACGTCAGCGACTTCGACCTCACCGTGCTCTTTGATGATTCCAAGTCCATCCTGGAAGGGGCACTCACCATCCCCGGCTACAGCATGGACGGCTGGTACGGGCGGATCTTCAGCAACACCGGCCTCTTCGATCCGAACAAGCCCATCGCGAAGTTCACCAAGAAGGAACTCCACGCCCTGCTGTACGCGGAACCCACCAAGCTGAAGGTCGAGGGTATCAACGTCACCTTCGAAGGGCTGATCCCCAAGATCCAGAAGTCCATGCTGTCCAAGGACCGCGAAGCCATGCAGCCGCACATCCGGGCGTTCGTGGACCGGGCCATTACCTTTTCCGCCTGCCCCGAGTGCGGCGGCACCCGGCTGGCGCAGGAGGCTCTCGCCTCCAGGATCAGGGGAAAGAACATCGCCGATTTGTGCTCCCTCCAGATCAGCGACCTCGCGGAGTGGGTGCGGGAGTTGGACGAACCGTCAGTGGCTCCCCTGCTGGCCGGACTGCAGCACCTGCTGGACTCCTTCACGGACATCGGGCTTGGCTACCTGTCCCTGGACCGCCCGTCAGGCACCCTGTCCGGCGGTGAATCCCAGCGGACCAAGATGATCCGGCATCTGGGATCCTCCCTGACGGATGTGACGTACGTGTTCGACGAACCAAGCATCGGGCTGCACCCGCATGACATCGAGCGAATGAACCAGCTGCTGATCCAGCTCAGGGACAAGGGCAACACCGTACTGGTGGTGGAGCACAAGCCGGAAATGATCGCGATCGCCGACCATGTGGTGGACCTGGGACCCGGTGCCGGTTCCGGAGGCGGCGAAATCTGCTTTGAGGGCACACTGCACGGTCTTCGCGCCTCGGAGACGGTGACCGGCCGTCATCTGGATGACCGGGCCCGGCTGAAGGACACTGTGCGGACCGCTTCGGGGGTGCTGGAGGTTCGCGGCGCTGAGATGAACAACCTGCAGGACGTCGACGTCGACATTCCCCTCGGTGTCCTCTGCGCCTTTACCGGGGTGGCGGGATCCGGCAAGAGTTCCCTGATCCGCGGCTCGGTGGCCAAGCGCGACGGCGTCGTGGTGATCGACCAGGGCGGGATCAAGGGTTCGCGGCGCAGCAACCCTGCGACCTACACCGGCCTGCTGGAGCCGATCCGCAAGGCGTTCGCGAAAGCCAACGGGGTCAAGCCGGCGCTGTTCTCCTCCAATTCCGAGGGCGCCTGTCCGGTCTGCAACGGTGCCGGTGTCATCTACACCGACCTTGGAGTCATGGCCACCGTAGAGTCCACGTGCGAGGAGTGCGAAGGCAGGCGGTTCCAGTCCGCCGTGCTGGAGTACAGGCTGGGGGGCCGGAATATCGCTGAGGTGCTGGCCATGTCCGTGACGGAAGCAGCGGCGTTTTTTGCCGCAGGCGATGCGAAAACCCCTGCGGCCCAGAAGGTCCTGGAGCGGCTGGCGGATGTGGGGCTCGGGTACCTCAGCCTGGGGCAGCCGCTCACCACGCTGTCCGGCGGCGAACGCCAGCGGTTGAAGCTTGCCGCCCAAATGGCGGACAAGGGCGATATCTACGTTCTCGATGAACCCACCACGGGACTGCACCTGGCAGATGTGCAGCAGCTGCTGGGGCTGCTGGACCGGCTGGTCGACTCTGGAAAGTCCGTGATCCTGATCGAGCACCATCAGGCGGTTATGGCCCACGCAGACTGGATCATCGACATGGGTCCGGGAGCAGGGCACGACGGCGGCCGGGTGGTGTTCGAGGGGACGCCGGCGGACCTGGTGGCCGGGCGTTCAACCCTGACCGGCGAACATCTGGCCGCCTACGTGGGCAGCTAGCACCGCCCGGCAGGAACGGACCTAGCCCGCGACGTCGAGGTAGACCGCGCCGCCGGAGGAGGCAGTGGGAACGCTGCGGATCAGTTCGGCCTGCTGCCGGATCATCCTGGATTCGTTGCGCAGCTGCGCGTACGCACGCTGCTGGGCCATGGACAGCAGCCGGGCACGGGTGGCGTATTCGGCGGGCAGCGGTCCCAGCGCATGCGGCGGATGCCAGGCACTGGCGACGGTGCGCGCCTGGTCAAGGACGGTTGTGCCGTCCATGAAGGCTTCAAGATTGTCCTCGAGCTGGGTCAGCACTTCGTCCCAGCGTTCAAGGTTCTCCTGGTGCGGCGTCAGGTACTCTTCCACTGGTTCAGCCGACACCGAGAGTACCTCCGGTTCCTACCGGTGCCGCGGCGGGCAACTGGGCTGCGGCTTCATGCCAGGCCGCGCGGAGCGGTTCCAGCAGGTTGATGCACTCGCGGGTCATGGCTGCACTGTGCTGCAGGTTGGCTTCCACCATGGCCTTCATGACGTAGCCGTAGATGGCCTGGAGGTTCTCGCCGCCCTCCCATTCGTCCACCTTCAGCGTGCCGCTGAGTTCTGCCACAATGCTCTGGGCATGGATGAGCTGTTCTGAGGCAGCCTTCCAGTTGCCGGCCTGCTGGGCAGCTTCGGCCCGGTTCAGGTCCAGCAGCATCCGGTCGTACAGCATGGTCAGCAGGCGCACCGGGGATGCGGACATCACGGCGTCCCGGATGTACTCGGCACGTTTGGCCTGCAGCCCGTAGCTCACGGTCACTTCTTTCCTGAGCTGGAGGTGTTCAGCGAGGCGAGCTGGCCGGTGAGCCAGTCCTGCTGGCTCTGCAGCTGGCTCAGCTTGACTTCCAGGTTGCTCCAGACCATTTTCAGCGTCGACTCGCGGCTGGCCAGGCGCCTGTCCCAATCTTCGATCTGAGTGTTCAACGCCTTGAGCGTGGACTCCTGGCCGGTGATGCGCTGGGTGATCAGGCCGTCGTATTTATCCGAAGCCACCTTGCCGGCGGCTTCCACACGTCCGGCTATGGTCTGCAGCGTTGCTTCGGTCTTGGCGGGGTCAGCGGCCATCGCTGCGGCAAACTTCTCCGCGTTGAACTCAACGGTGCCGTCCTTGGTGATCACGATCCCGATTTCCGACGGCGAACGGCCATCGATCGGCGACGTCGCAGCGTCCATGATCTGGCGTTTGATGTCGCGGACCCCGGCGTCGCCGGTGAAGAGTCCGCCGGAGGTGCTGGTGCTGCCGGAAGACGTTGAAACCGTCACCGCACTGTTCTTATTTATATACGCGAAGACATCCGCCAGCCCGGCCACGAGGTCCGAAGCGACCTTTGAGATTGCTTCGTCGTCGCGTGCAACGTTGATGGTCAGCGCGGTGTTGGCCGGTGTATCGGCGGCCAGCGTGATGTCCACACCCGGCATCAGGGCTTTAAAGGTATTGCTGGAAGAAGTGATCTCCTGTGCCGCGGGTGTGCCGGCCCACAGGGTGAGCTTGGCATCCTGCGCCGTCTTGAGGACGTCCATGTCCGTGCCGCCGAGGCTGGCCGTGAATGCGCCTTCGGAGCCGGTTTTGGCAGCAGTGAACTGGACCCGGTACTGCTGGACGCCGTCCACGCTTCCGGTGGCAATCTTCACGCCGGTGACGCCGAGGTTGGCTTTGTTGACTTCGCTGATGACCTGGTCCAGGGACTTGTCCGTGGTGTCAAAGGAAGTAACAGTGCCGTTTGCCGAGATGGCCAATACGCTGTTCGAGGGCCAGGCTGCCATCGCGGACGACAGCGAAACCTGTGCTGTAGCGGTCTGGGAAGCAGAAATGTCCAGGGAACCCGCTGCGGCGCCGGCTGTCGTTGCTGCAGTCACCTTCTCGGAGGTGGTGCTGGCTTTGAACAGATCCGTGCCGGCGGGCTTGGCGGTTTTCGCGGCGGCTTCGGCCAGCGAGGCGATCTTGGCGTTCAGGTTCTGCAGGGCGGTCGCAAAGAGCTGCGTGGTGCTGACTTTGTTCTTCAGCAGGGTCTGGGGCCGAGCTTCGATCTCCATGAGCTGTTTGATCATGGAGGTCGTATCGATACCGCTGATCAGTCCGTCAATGCCTAGCGCCATGCGAATGCTCCTTGTACGTTTCCCTCAGGATCTGGCCCGCTGCTGCGGAGGGAAGATGCCGGTTGGTCTAGCAGAACGAATTGTCTCCAGCCGAGGCCGGTAAAACACCGCAGGCAGGGAATGGGCTGGCAGGAAAAGTGTGAGGTCCAAGTCATTCTTTTCCCGCCAGCGGCCATTCACCTGCCGGTTAAGCGGTTACTGCTGGTTGCGGTACAGCGGAAGCCGTTCCGCGGATGAAACCGTTATTACTGCAGGAGCTGCATAACGCCGGAGTTCATCTGGTTGGCCTGGGCCAGCATGGCCGTGGCAGCGCTGGACAGGATCTGGGACTTCGTGAAGTTGCCCATTTCCGCAGCCATGTCCGTGTCGCGGATACGGGAGTTGGCAGCCGAGAGGTTCTCGATGGAGACCGCGATGGAGCGGGCGGTGGATTCCATCCGGTTCTGCTGTGCACCAAGATCGGCGCGGGCGGTGGAAACAGACTTGATCTGGGTATCCAGCGTGGTGATCGCGTTGGAAGCGGCAGACTGGTTGTCCGCCTGGGTTGCACCCGTGGCAACGTTGATGTTGCCAACCGCGGTTGCAACGAGCGTGATGTCGGTGAGGCTGACAGCGATTTCGTTGTTTACCGCACCGGCGTTGGATCCAACCTGGATCTTGAGGTCGGTAGCAGCAGCTGCGGTGGTCAGCAGCTCAATACCGTTGAAGTTGGTGCTGGTGGCGATACGGGAAAGCTCAGCGGCCTGAGCCGTGATTTCCGCCTGGATAGCCGTGCGGGAATCAGCATTGTTCGTATCGTTGGCTGCCTGGACAGTCAGGTCACGAACGCGGTTCAGGATGTTGTGGACCTCGGTCAGGGCGCCTTCAGCGGTCTGGATGAGGCTGATGCCGTCCTGGGCGTTGCGGCCGGCGACGGTCAGGCCGGAGATCTGGTTCTTCAGACCTTCGGAGATGGCCAGGCCGGCAGCGTCGTCAGCTGCACGGTTGATGCGCAGGCCGCTGGAGAGGCGCTCCACCGACTTGGACTGAGCCGTCTGGTTCAGGGTCAGGTTACGCATCGCATTGAGCGAAGAGACGTTAGTTGCAATTGTGAAACCCATGATGAATTCCTCCGTGATTGGGCGATAACTACCAGGCCCGTCCGTGGGCCTGTACCCCTAGTTATCGGCCCCCATCACGGGCGTGTTAGGAATTTGGAAAAGAATTTTGCAGTTTTTTGAGAGTTAGGACACGGCGGCGTTCAGCGGCCCATGTCCACCCGGTGCACGGAAGGCAGCGGGGTTGAAATGAGGATCCTGGCGGGTGAGTCCGCCGGCCGTCCACTCCGCCACCGAGGCGAGGTAAGCATTGCGCCTGGCCGGCGAAATCCGCGACTCGATCGGCGCCGGAGTATCGGCGTCGGAATAGTGGGTGCCCAGCCCGTCACGCAGCAGACGGACAGCTTCGGCACGCTGCTGGGACACCGCGGAGTGGGTAGCGCCCAGTTCAGCGGCAAGGTCCTTGACCGAGCGGTCATGGAAGTAGACCTGTTCAACGATGTAGCGCATTTTCTCCGGCAGGGCCTCTACGGCGGCACGCAGGTACTGCATCCGCTCGGAGGACAGGGCGGAGCCTTCGGGCGAGGGCAGCGCGCTGACCAGGGAGTCCGAAGCCGCGTCGTCCAAATGGGAGACAGTGCGTGATGCATCCGCCAGCGCATCCTCGGCCGCAGCCCGGTCCACGCCCATGGCGGAAGCAATCTCGTCCACCTTCGGTGAGCGGCCCAGGGCAGCAGTCAGCGCTTCCTTGACTGCGAGGGTTTCCTTGATGCGCTTGCGTGCGGTCCTGGTTGCCCAGTCGTTCGAGCGCATCTCGTCGGCAAAAGCGCCAACGATCCGCCGTCTGGCGTAGGCCCCAAAAGGCACACCCAGCTCCGCGTTAAAGGAGTCGGCGGACGTAATCAGGGCAATTGCCCCAACCGATGCCAGGTCATCCCTGGAAAGATGCGTGGCTTTGGCACACACCTCTGAGACCAGATAACCAACCAAAGGTAAGTTTTCGACAACCAAAAGGTTGCGTTCTTCGCGATTCAACTAGTGGACCCCCAAGTCCTTGTTCCCCAACAAAACACGCTGACCGCTTGGACAGGAGCTGAGACTCCCGGTTCATCCCTTACTTTGGCGTAATAGCTGCAACATACCACTAACATTGTGGGTAGAAGCGCCGATAGGTGTTTCCGACGGATTAAAAGTTTTTAGGGCCTGCGTCAGCGGGTGTCTTTGAACCCGTTGCTGGGTGTGCGTCCACACCCATCGGAGACAAGACATTCGCGTGCATCGCGGGAGGTGAGCTAGGCATGGGTACCCAGAAATTGTCCGCATTACTCTGGGAAGAACGGGAACTCCTGGAGCTCCTGACCTTCAAGCTCGAAGAAGAACAGCTCCTCCTAACCTCCGGCAAGACGCGTTGGCTCCAGCACGCCACCCGGGAAGTCGAACAGGTCCTTGAACGCCTGCGTATCGCGAATCTGGCCAGGACGGTGGCCGTTTCCGAGCTCGCGCAGGAGTGGGGCATAGCCGAAGACGCAACTCTTCGGCAGATTATCGCCGCCGCACCTCCGGGGCCGTGGACTGAGATCTTCATGTCGCACCTGCAGGCTATGACCGAACTGACCGTGAAGATCCGCGACCTGCGGGACACTAACGAGCAGTTCCTCCGCACAGCGGCGCGGTCCGCCCAGGAAACCCTCGCGGGCCTGGGAACCGAAAGCAAAACGTATAACTCCAGTGGAACTTCGGCCGGGTCCGGAAGCGGCGCCCGGATCGTGGATAAGCAACTCTAGAGACCTGTGAACAAAGGAATCATCACGCCATGAGCACCTTCAGCGGCTTGAACACCGCCTACACCGGTCTGAGTGCAGCCCGAAAGGGTCTCGACGTCGTCGGGCAGAACATCGCCAACGTCAACACTCCCGGCTACACCCGCCAGCGGGTCACCACCTCCGCCATGGGCGGCGCAGCCATCACCGGCAAGTTCGCCACCGGTGCCCGGGTGGGCCAGGGCGTCTCCGTCGACGGCATCGCACGGCTAGGCAGCATGCAACTGGACACCCGGGTCCGTGCCACGGCCGCGGCCTCCGGCTTCTCCGCTGTCCGCGCCAATGCGTTGGCCGGCCTCGAGGCCAGCCTCAACGAGCCGGGCAAGAACGGCATCTCGGCCTCCCTCACGGAGTTTTGGGCGGCGTGGCAGGGAGTGTCCAACAAGCCGGGCAACGAAGCTGCCGCCACCGCACTGATCGGGCAGGCCACCATGCTCGCCACTCAGGTTGCCACCGGCTACCAGGCTGTGGAGGAACAGTGGACCGGCGCCTACAAGCAGCTCAAGGACATGGAAGCCGAGCTCAACGGCACCGCCTCCCAGATCGCCTCGCTGAACGCCCAGATCCGCACGACGCAGGCTTCAGGCGGCACCGCCAATGAGCTCATCGACCAGCGAAACGCACTGACCACCACCATCGCTGCCCTGGCCGGCGGCACCGTCCGCGAGTCGGACAACGGCATGGTGGACGTGCTGATCGACGGCAATGCCATTGTTTCCGGGGACATCGTCCGTCCGGTACAGGTTGCCGGCGGAATCGCCATGGGTGCCGAAGCGCCCCGCCTCGAATGGAGCCACCGCCCGGGCATTAACATGGCCGCCAGCGGCGAGATCGCGGGTGTGCTCAGCGTCCTGGCTCCGGCAGCCGACGGCGGTATCCTCGCCTCCGCTGCCGAGGGCTACAACAACTTCGCCAGGTCACTGGCCACCGCGGTGAACGCCGTGCATAACGGCGGCACCAATACCGCAGGCACCGTCGTCGGCGACTTCTTCAGCCACACCACGGATCCCGCTGCACTGTCACTGAAGGTTGTCCCGGCGAATGCCTCTGGCATCGCCACCGGCGCTGTTGGCAACGGCAACCTGGACAACTCGATTGCGGACGCGATCGCCCAGCTGGGTGCCGGAGCAGGGTCGCCCGATTCCATCTGGGCCAACTTCGTCAGCGGCATCGGCGCCAGTACCCGGGTAGAGATGCAGCAGGCAGACCTCGCCGGTGTAGCCGCTTCCGCCGCCGTCGGCATGCAGCTCTCCAACTCCTCGGTGGACCTGGATGAGGAAAACCTCAACCTGCTGGCCTACCAGCACGCCTACCAGGGCGCAGCCCGGGTCATGACCGCCATCGACGAAATGCTCGACACACTCATCAACCGCACCGGCATTGTGGGAAGGTAACCCGTGATCACCCGCACCTCCAACCTGATGATGGCGCGCAACGCGCAGCAGAATCTTCAGGCGAACATGTCCCGGCTCGCCAAGCTCCAGGAGCAGGCCCACACTTCGGCAGCCATCACCCGCCCGTCGGACGACCCCGCAGGCACTGCGGACGCACTGAAGGTCCGCGGCGAAATCCGCGCCAACACTGCGTACAAGGGCAACATCTCAGACGCGAACAGCTGGCTGGCCACCCTGGACAACGCGCTGACCCGCACCAACGACATCCTGACCCGGATCAAGGACCTGTCGATCACCGCAGCCACCGCGACGACGATGCCCGCCAGCAAGGCTGCCATCGCCACCGAGATCGAGGGCCTCAAGTCGGACCTGATCACCCAGGCCAACACCTCATACCTGGGCCGGACCATCTTTGCCGGTAACTCCGATGCCGGTGCCGCCGTCGTCGTGAATCCGCCCGTGCCGCCCGCCACAGCGTCGACCTACACCTTCACCGGCGCCGGTGACGGCCCGGTGACCCGCAGGATTGACGCCAGCACCACGGTGCGGGTTGATGCCAGCGCCGCTGAAATCTTCGGCGACGTCTTCACCAAGATCGACTCCCTGGTCACCGACCTGCGGGCCAACGCCAGCATCAGCAGCCACCTGGCCGCCATCGACGAGAGCATCAACACCGTGCTCACCGCGCAGACCGATGTTGGCATCCGCCACGCCCGCGTGCTGAAAGCAGAGGAAACCAACGTGGAGCAGTCCGTCAGCCTGGAAACCCGGCGCTCTGGCATCGAAGACCTGGATACCGCGCAGGTCATCCTGGACCTGAAGCTGCAGGAGCTGGCCTACCAGTCATCCCTGGCGGTCACGGCCAAGGTCCTGCAGCCCACGCTGATGGACTTCCTGCGATGAGCACCGTAACGCCGGTTTCCTTCCTGGCCCCGCCTCCCGGGCTGGAGCCCCTCACCGAGTTCGCGCTCGTGGACGTCGACGGCGCCAGCGGCCTGTACTCGCTCACCGGAACGGATACCTCCGCGGGAGTCCGGCGTTTCTACGCCATTGACGCCTCGGTGTACCTGCCGGAGTACCACCCGGAGATCTCTGATGAGCAGGCCGGCCAGCTGGGCCTGACCGACCCCGCGGACGCCCGCGTCCTGGTGGTCGCCAACCCGGCGGACTCCGGAACCACGGTGAACCTGCTGGCACCGGTCATCATCAACACCCGCACCTGGCAGTGCGCCCAGGTCATCCTGGAGGGACGCGACCTGCCGCTGCGTGCGTCGCTGGAAACGGTCGCTGCGGCGTAACCGGCTTCCTCCCCGCCCCTCCCCCCATCGAGATAGCAGAAAGTGCACGTCCCAAAGCTGGGACGTGCACTTTCTGCTATCTCGTTTTTTGGGTGAGGCTAGGCGAAGTCGGACGTCGCCGGGTCTGCGCCGAAGCGGGTGCCGTTATCCAGGGCGTTGATTGCCTGGATGTCCTCGTCGGAGAGCTTGAGGTCCAATGCGGCCCAGTTCTCCTGGATGCGGGACTCTGTCACTGACTTCGGGATCACGATGTTGCCCAGTGCCAGATGCCAGGCGATGACCACCTGGGCCGGGGTGGCGCCGTCGTACTTTGCGGCGATTTCCTGCAGCACTGCGTCATCCAGCAGGCCCTGGCCGGAGCCGAGCGGCGAGTAGGACTCGTGCTTGATGTTGTGCTTCGCTTCGAACTCGCGCAGCTCGGACTGGGCCAGGTACGGATGGGTTTCCACCTGGTTCAGGACCGGCACGACGCCGGTGGCATCAATGATTTCCTGCAGTGCCTCAACCGTGAAGTTGCAGACGCCGATCGACTTCACCCGGCCGGACTTCTGGAGCTCGATCAGCGCCTTCCAGGTCTCCACGTACTTGCCCTGCTTCGGCTGCAGCCAGTGGATCAGGTACAGGTCAAGGTATTCCAGGCCCAGGCGCTCCATGGACGCGTCGAAGGCCGCCAGCGTCTCTTCGAAGCCCTGGTCGGCGTTCCAGACCTTGGTGGTGATGAACAGGTCTTCGCGCGGCAGGCCGGAAGCGGCAATGGCGCGGCCGACGCCTGCTTCATTGCCGTAGATCTTGGCGGTGTCGATGTGGCGGTAGCCGGCCTCGAAGGCCATGCCCACGGTCTTCTCCGCGAGGTCGTCCGCAACGCGCCAGACGCCGTAGCCGAGCTGGGGGATGGTGTTGCCGTCGTTGAAAGTCACGAGTGGGGATGTAGTCATGGTCACCATCCTCCACCCAGTACCCCCGGCTCCAGGACCAAACCGGCCGCTGTTTGCTGGACGCGAAATCGGTGCGGGAAGGGTTTGGGCAATGTGACGCCCGGTTACTGCCGCTCCTACGCGGGGGTGCTGCCCGCCCGGTACGTTCCCAGTGCCCGCTCAGCTTCGGCGATGTCCTCTTCCACGAGCTGGGCCCTGCGCCGGACGTTCTCCAGGCCTGCGGAGGCAATCCCCCAGCGTTCGCCTTCCAACCGGGACATGGCTGCGGCTTCGGCTGTGGCAGCCAACGAGTTGCCGGACCGGGACAGGGCACGGTGCACGGCGATCAGTCCGCCCGGAATGTCCTGCCCGGTGCTGGGCAGGTGTTTCTGGGCGGCTGCACAGACGGCGCGGACGCGCGGCAAAAGTCCCGAGAGCTCGTTCGCTACCAGGGCCAGCTCGTTGTAGAGCGCGTCGTCAGCTACGCCTTCGAGCATCTGGTGGTAGCGGTCCAGCCCGCGGGTGAAACGGTCGTGGGCGCGGCGCCACACACCCTTGCCGAGTTCAACGTCGTCCTTGCGCCCCTGCCGGGCTGCTGCGAAAAGTGCCATCCTGCCCGAGATTCTACAGATATTGTCCGGGGCCGGCCTGGGGCTCGGCCTGGGAACCCATTCCGCCCTGGCCGGACTGGCCCGTACTGCCGGCCATGCGGCGCGGTTCACCGTTCTCCCCGATCACCACGCCGGGGGCGAGGACTGTCCCAGGTGGGAGCTGCCGCAGCTGCAGCCGGCTTTGGAGCTGCTGGTTGGCGGTCTGCTGGGCGGCAATCGCAGTCTGGATCCCCCGGAAGAGTCCTTCAAGCCACCCCACCAGCTGAGCTTGGGCGATCCGCAGCTCGGCGTCCGTAGGGGTGGCGTTGTCCAGGAAGGGCAGGTTGATGCGTTCCAGTTCGCTGACCAGTTCCGGGGCCAGCCCGTCACAGAGTTCCTTCAGCGACCGGTCGTGGATCTCCGCCAGACGGTTGCGGGCGGCGTCGTCCAGTGGGGCGTTGCGCACCTCTTCGAGAAGCTGCTTGATCATGGTTCCGATGCGCATGACCTTGGCCGGTTCATCCACCAGCTCATTCAGTTTGGGCGGGCCCGACTTGCTCGGAGTCTCTGCCGCTTCGTCGGACTGGTCTCCGGGCTGCCCGGCTGATCCGCCCGTCCGGGCGTCCGGGCCGGCCGCGTCCCGGGACTCAGCAGCCGGGTCCGCCGCTGGGCCCGCACCGGGACCCGCAGCGTGTTCGACACCGGGACCGGCGCCAGGTCCGTTCTGTTCAGTCATGGATTAATGCTCTCACGCCTGCCCCGGGATGTTCCGGGGTCCTGCCCGCTTTCGGGTTCTTCCCCGCGCTTTTCTGCGAAGTAGTGGCGGCCGCGCGCTGCCCCTCACACCGAGAGGCCAGTTGCGGCTCTTTTCAGGGCTGAAAGGAGCCGTAACTGGCCTCTCGATGGGTAATGCACCGGAGGGGGCACGGACAGGATGCGGATTTACGGGGTCAGCAGCAGCGCCCGCCGGGATTGGCGTCCTGCCGGTCCATCTTGTCCCGCCAGAACTCCCGCTCGCTCAGCATCGGCCCGGAACAGCCCGACGCCGCATGGTGGGCCTGGTACTTGCGGTACGCGTCCTCCCCCATCACGTCGCGGAAGAAGCGGACAAATCCGCGCAGGTGTCCAACTACGGCTGTCATCAGTGCCCCGCCACCGCCGGTTTCTTGTCCTCCGGCAGTGCATCCCACTCTGCCTGGATCTTCTTCTCCTCCTCAGTGGCGAAGAAGCCGGCCGGTGCGAAGGTCCGCGACGGCACGGCGGGATCCTCGGCGCTCGGAGCCCCGCCGGAGCGGTAGGACCGGATCGAAGCGATCACTGCGGTGATGATCACGATGATCGCCAGCGTCACGAACAGGATCGAGAGCACACCCTGCACGAACGTGTTCCGCACAACGGCTTCCATTGCCTCCACCGTCTTTGCAGTGCCGAAGCTGGTCTCCCCTGCCTCCAGGGCGTTCCGGAACGCGTTGTGCTGCGCCCAGTAGCCCACGGCCGGGACGGGGGAGAAGATCTTGTACATCGACGCGGTGATGGTCACGACCGATGCGAACGCCAGCGGAAGCACCACTACCCAGATGTATTTGAAGACATTCTTCTTGGCCAGGATCGCCAGGCAGATGGCCAGCGCAATGGCTGCCAGGAGCTGGTTGGCTATGCCGAACAGGGGGAAGAGCGTGTTGATGCCGCCCAGCGGATCGGTGACGCCCATGATCAGGATCGATCCCCAGCCGGCGACCATGATCGCCGTACAGATCCAGGCGCCGGTGCGCCACCCCGTATCCCGGAACTTCGGAATGAAGTTCCCGATCGAGTCCTGCAGCATAAAGCGGGCCACGCGGGTGCCGGCGTCAACGGCGGTGAGGATGAACAGCGCCTCGAACATGATCGCGAAGTGATACCAGAACGCCATCATTGCCGGGCCGCCGATGAAGCTCTGCATGATCATCGCCAGGCCGACTGCCAGCGTTGGCGCACCGCCGGTGCGCGACACAATGGACTCCTCGCCGACGTCGGACGCCAGGGAGGTGAGCATGTCCGGCGTGAGGTTCACGCCCACCAGGCCCAGGGAGTTCACGAACGCGACGGCGCCCTCCACGGTTCCGCCGGTGGCAGCGGCGGAGGAGTTCATGGCGAAGTAGATGCCGCGGTCCAGGGAGATTGCCGCGACCAGGGCCATGATGGCCACGAAGGATTCCATCAGCATGCCGCCGTAGCCGATGAACCGGGTCTGGCGTTCCTTCATGATCATCTTCGGAGTGGTTCCGGAGGAGATCAGGGCGTGGAATCCGGACAGTGCACCGCAGGCAATCGTGACGAACAGGAACGGGAACAGCGGGCCGGCGACCACCGGGCCGTCGTCCCGGGAAGCGAACTCGCTGAAAGCCGGAACGCTGATCTCCGGCCGCACAACAATGATTGCCACGGCCAGCATGACGATCGTGCCGATCTTCATGAAGGTGGAGAGGTAGTCGCGCGGGGCCAGGAGCAGCCAGACGGGCAGGACGGCGGCGATGAAGCCGTAGATGATGATGCCCCAGGCGATGGTGACGCGGTCCAGGGAGAAGATCGCCACGCCCCACTCGGTGTCAGCGATCCAGCCGCCGCCAACGATCGCGAGCATGAGCAGCACGAACCCAATGATGGAGACTTCGCTGACCTTGCCGGGGCGCAGGTAGCGCAGGTACACGCCCATGAACAGCGCGATCGGGATGGTCATGGCCACGGAGAAGACGCCCCACGGGCTTTCCCCGAGCGCGTTCACGACCACCAGTGCCAGGATGGCCACAATGATGATCATGATGGTCAGGGTGGCGATCAGGGCAGCCGTGCCGCCGATCAGGCCGAGTTCCTCGCGGGCCATCTGGCCCAGGGACCGGCCGCCGCGGCGCATGGAGAAGAACATGACCAGGTAGTCCTGGACGGCGCCGGCCAGGATGACACCCACGATGATCCAGACCGTGCCGGGCAGGTAACCCATCTGGGCGGCCAGGACCGGACCGACCAGCGGGCCGGCACCGGCGATCGCAGCGAAGTGGTGGCCGTAGAGCACCCGCCGGTCGGTGGCGGCGTAGTCCTTGCCGTCCGCCTTGTACTCCGCGGGCGTTGCCCTGCGGTCATTGGGCTTGAGCAGATGCCGCTCGATGTACTTGGAGTAGAACCGGTAACCAATCAGGTACGTGCAGACCGCAGCAAAGACGAACCAGATGGCGTTGACCGTCTCGCCGCGGACGATCGCCAGCATGGTCCAGCTGATGCCACCAAGCAGGGCGATGCCCACCCAGACGGCAATCTTCAACGGCGTCCAGCGGCGTTCCTCCGCCTGCGCTGCGTCGTCGTCAACGGCAACGGGCGGCAGGTCCGGGTCCTGGACCAGGACGTCTGCGTCGGACGCTCCCGGGTCCCGGCGGTCCGGGTCCCTTCGGCGCCGGTTGTTCTCACTCATGATGCGTACCCCTTGTCAGCAGTGCGGGTCCGCACCCCGATAGGGTGCAGGTGATGCGCAAGAGGTTAGCAGTGCCGGTGCGGTGCAGCTCACATACACGCCGGACCCGCCGGGGGCGCGCCGCTAGACCGTGAGGAGGATCTTCCCGGTGTGCCGACCGGAATCAAAGTACTCATGTGCCGCGGCAGCCTCGGCGAGGGGGAAGGTGCGGTCCACCAAAGGCTTCACAGTCCCGTCGCGCAGCAGCGGCCAGACGTACTCGCCGACGGCTGCCATGATGGCACTCTTCTCGGCTTCCGGCCGTGCGCGCAGGGTGGTGCCCATGACAGCGCAGCGCTTGGTCATCAGTGCGTTCAGGTCCAGCTCTGCCCGGGTGCCGCCCTGCAGGCCGATGATCACCAGGCGGCCTTCAACGGCGAGCGCATCCAGGTTGCGCTGCAGGTACTTGGCTCCCATGACGTCCAGGATGACGTCCGCTCCCCTGCCGTCCGTGGCCCGGCGGACCTCTTCCACGAAGTCCTGCTCTTTGTAGTTGATCAGCACTTTGGCGCCGAGGCTCTCGGCGAGCGCCAGCTTTTTCGGGCTCGAGGCCGTCACCATGGGAACCGCCCCGAACGCCGCCACCAGCTGGATGGCCATGGTCCCGATTCCGCCGGCCCCTCCGTGGATCAGGACATACTCGCCTTCGCGGACCCCGGCAGCCATGAAGAGGTTGGAGAACACAGTGGCCGCGACCTCCGGCAGGGCCGCGGCCGTGACCAGGTCCAGTTCCGGCGGGACCGGAAGCACCTGTCCGGCCGGCACCGCCACCTGCTCCGCGTAACCGCCGCCCGACAGGAGGGCCACGACGTCGGCCCCCACTTCCAGGCCCTCCACCCCGGTGCCGACGGCAGCGACCCGGCCCGAAACCTCCAGGCCCGGATACTCCGGGGCACCCGGGGGCACCGGGTACTTGCCCTGCCGCTGCAGCACGTCGGCGCGGTTGAGTCCCGCTGCAGCAACATCGATGAGGACTTCTCCGGGACCGGGGACGGGAGCGGGCACGTCGCGGAGGGCCAGCACGTCCGCGTCGCCTGGTTCGGTAATGACAATCGCCTTCATGATGCCTCCTGCGGACGTGGCGAAAATTTTGGTGAACTGCGCTCATCTGCCAGACTACTAAGCGGAGGAAGGTTGTCCGAGCGGCCGATGGAGCTGGTCTTGAAAACCAGTGTGCGGTAACCCCGTACCAAGGGTTCGAATCCCTTACCTTCCGCTCCTGCGGAAGCCTGCACATCCTCAAGGGATGTAACGGCTCAGCAAAACACCCCGGTCTGCGGACCGGGGTGTTTTTGTTTGCCATCTTCGATGCCAATGCATACTGCTCACGGATGTTACTTTGCCAATTTATAAGCGTGCTTGCGGCGCACATAGGCTCTTCTGGTGGTTTCCGGCCCATTGGGGGATGGAGAACCAAAACCAATTACCGCAGAAGGAGTTACTCGCATGAATCCCGCCCGCCAGGTACCTCTGGCCCGCGCCGGAAAAGCCATCACGGCTGCCGCCTTTGCACTCTTGCTCGCCGGCTGCGGAGCCTCAGTCTCCGCAGACAACGACGAACCGAAGGCCGGCGAGTCACCCGCCGCGGCATCGGCCTCGCCGGAAGCCGAGACCGTAGCCCGCGAGGAGGCAGAGGAAGAGGTCTCTGCGGCAACCGTCGACGCTGTCGACTTGAAGGTCGGGGACTGCATGGCCGAAGACCCGGATGCTGAGGAGGTCGACGCCGTTGACGTGCTTCCCTGCACCCAGCCGCACGATTCCGAGGTCTACGCAGCCATGGACATGGAAGCGGGCCCCTACCCCGGCGACGAGGCCGTGGACGCCATGGCCCAGGATTTCTGCCTCGCTGAGTTCCAGCCCTACATCGGCACGGACTACTCCGTATCCGCTCTGGATATCGGCTACCTGACACCAACCCCGACATCCTGGACGCTGGGGAATGACCGCGAAATCCTCTGCAGCGCCTACCGGGTGGACGGCGAGAAACTGAGCACCACGGTGAAGAACTCGAACGTCTAGTAGTTCTTGCGCTGAAAAGGGGGCCTAACCAAAGCGGTTAGGTCCCCTTTCTCCTATTTGTCAATAGTTACCTCCCGTTAGGCCCCCAAAGGGAGGGAATTAATATGCCTGTCACTCCGGGATGGTATCCAGAAGGGGTTCACCGCACCCACTGCCGCTTTTCCGGGCCGCTACCGCCTGCCCAGCAACCGGCACCCGTTCCCCAAGGAGCAATGAGGCATGAGATTTACCCGATGGAAGGCAGCGCTGGGAACAGCCCTGTCTGCCGGCCTTTTGGCCGGCCCGCTGGCGGCGCTGCCCGCCCACGCCGAGGAAGCGCTTCCCGGCGTCATCATCAACGAGGCCTACCTCAGCGGCGGAAGCGCCAACGCTCCGTTCACCAACAAGTTCGTTGAGCTGTACAACCCCACCAGCGCCCCGGTCAGCCTGGACGGGTGGTCGCTCCAGTACCGCGCCGCAGGTACGACGGCGCCGCCCACCGGCGTCGGGCGGCTCTCCGGCACGATCGCCGCCGGCGGGTACTACCTGATCCAGGGCGCCAGCAACGGCACCAACGGCACGGCGCTGCCTGCTGCGGACGCCACCATCGGGGCAAGCTTCTCTGGTTCCGCCGGAACCCTGGTGCTCTCCAACCAGGCCGCTGCGGTGAACCCGCTTCCCACCGGCTCCGTGACCGGCCAGGCCGGCGTCGTCGACCTGCTCGGCTACGGCACCTCCAACACTTTCGAAACCGCGCCTGCCGCGGCTCCCGCCGGAAATTCTGATCCGAAGTCGCTGAACCGGACCGGGTTCGCGGACACGAACAACAACGCCTCAGACTTCACTCTCAGTGCTTCCGTCACTCCGACGAACACCGCGGGCGGGGGAACCATTCCGGACCCCGAGCCCACAGATCCCGAGCCGACGGACCCGGAGCCCACTGATCCTCCGGCCGGCGCGGTTACGATCGCCGAGATCCAGGGCACCGGGGACACCAGCGCCCTGGTCGGCCAGAACGTCACCACCCGCGGAAAAGTCACCGCGGCCTACCCCACCGGCGGCTTCAGCGGCTACTACCTCCAGACCCCCGGTACCGGCGGCGACCTGGACCCCGCAACCCACACGGCATCCCACGGCATCTTCGTCTTCTCCTCGGCCACCGTCGGCCAGGTAGCGATCGGCGATTACGTCGAGGTCACCGGCACCGTCGGCGAGTACTTCGGCCTGACCCAGCTGACCGTTCCCGCAGGTGCACTGACCAAGCTCAGCGAACCCGCTGAAGAGGTCAAGCCCGCCACGGTCACCTGGCCCGCCACGGACGCCGAGCGGGAAACCCTCGAGGCCATGCTGCTGGCACCCCAGGGCGACTTCACCGTCACGGACAACTACACGCTGAACCAGTACGCGGAAATCGGTCTCGCCGCCGGCACCGAGACGCTGGTGCAGCCCACCGCCGTCGCGCCCGTTGGTACCCCGGAGCACGCGGCGGTTGTCGCCACCAATGCGGCGAAGGCCGTGAAGCTCGACGACGGCGCCACGACCAACTTCCTCTCCGCAGCCAACCAGTCCAAGCCGCTGCCGTACCTGACGTCCACCGACCCGGTGCGCATCGGTGCCCCGGCGCAGTTCACCACGAATGTGATCCTCGACTTCCGCAACAGCGCCTGGCGTTTCCAGCCGCTGACCGAACTGACTCCGGCCAACGCGGACACTGTCCAGCCGGCGTCGTTCGAAAACACCCGCACGCCGGCACCGCAGAGCGTGGGCGGCAACCTCAAGCTCGCCGCCTTCAACGTGCTGAACTACTTCAGCACCACCGGTGACGACCTCACCGGCTGCACCTACTACAACGACCGCTCCGGCGCTCCGGTCACCGTCCGCGGCGGCTGCGACGCCCGCGGCGCAGCCAACGAGGCGAACCTCGAACGCCAGCAGGCGAAAATCGTTGCGGCGATCAATGCCCTGGGTGCCGACGTCGTCGGTCTCATGGAAATCGAGAACTCCGCCGAGCTGGGACAGGACCGGGACACCGCCCTCGCCCACCTCACCGAGGCACTGAACGCAGACGCGCCCGGCACCTGGGACTACGTCCGCTCCCCGTCGGCGCTGCCCGACGACGAAGACGTGATCCGCACTGCGTTCATCTACCGGACCGCTACCGCTGAACCGGTGGGCGAGTCCGTGATCCTGAACGATGAGAGCGTCTTCTCCAACGCCCGCGAACCGCTGGCCCAGGCCTTCAAGCCGGCCGGCGGGGAAGACAGCGAGAGCTTCGTGGCGATCGCGAACCACTTCAAGTCCAAGGGTTCCGCGCCGGCGAGCGGCGAAAACGCAGACAACGGGCAGGGCGGCTGGAACGCCGACCGCGTCCGCCAGGCCCAGGCAGTGGCCGCGTTTGCGGACACAGTGGCGCAGGATGCCGGAACCGATCGGGTCTTCCTGCTCGGTGACTTCAACTCCTACGCCGCAGAAGACCCCATGCAGGTCTTCGCTGAAGCCGGGTACCTGAACCTGGGCAAGGCCACCGGCAAGCACTCCTACGCCTTCAGCGGCCTGGTCGGATCCCTGGATCACATCCTGGCCTCCCCCGCTGCTGCTGAGGATGTCACCGGCACCGACATCTGGAACATCAACTCGGTTGAATCGATCGCCTTCGAATACAGCCGGTACAACTACAACGCCACCGACTACTACGCAGCGGATCCCTACCGTTCCTCGGACCACGATCCGATCCTGGTGGGGATGAACCTGGTTCCGGCTGAGGCCGAGGTCACGGACCTGAACCTGCTCAACATCAACGATTTCCACGGCCGCATTGACGCCAACACCGTCAACTTCGCCGGTACCGTCGAGCAGCTCAAGGCTGCCGCTGAAGAGGGCAGCTCGCTGTTCCTCTCCGCCGGCGACAACATCGGTGCATCCCTGTTCGCCTCCTCGGTACAGCAGGACCAGCCCACCATCGACGTCCTGAACGCGCTGGGCCTGCGGGCCTCGGCAGTGGGCAACCACGAGTTCGACGGCGGCTTCGCGGACCTCACTGACCGTGTGGTTCCCGCCTCCGACTTCGACTACCTGGGCGCCAACGTCTACCTCAAGGGCACCACAACCCCGGCGCTGCCGGAGTACACCATCCTGGACGTGAACGGCGTTCAGGTGGCTGTGATCGGCGCCGTCACCGAAGAGACCGGCACCCTGGTTTCCCCCGGCGGCATCTCCACGCTCGAGTTCGGCGATCCGGTGGAAGCAGTGAACCGAGTCGCTGAGCGCCTGGATTCCGAAGGCCTCGCCGACGTCATCATCGCCGAATACCACGAGGGTGCCGGCTCCGGGACCCTCGACGGCGCCACGCTGGAGGAGGAGATCGCCGGCGGCGGTGCCTTCGCGGAGATCGTGACGGAAACCAGCGCACTGGTGGACGCCATCTACACGGGCCACACGCACAAGCAGTACGCGTGGGATGCACCGGTCCCCGGTGTTGAGGGCAAGACCCGTCCCGTGGTCCAGACCGGCTCCTATGGTGAATACATTGGCCAGATCCAGCTCGAATACAGCGCCGAGACGGATGAGGTCCTTTCCTACGCGGCCGGCAACGTGGCCCGCACTGCTGCTCCGGCAGCAGAGCTGGTTTCCGCGTACCCGGCGGTTGCCGAAGTAAAGCGGATTGTCGACGCCGCCCTGGCGTTCGCGGCCGAGGTCGGCAACCAGCCGATCGGCTCGGTCACAGCGGACATCACCACGGCGTTCGCCGGAACATCCCGCGATGACCGCGGCAACGAGTCCACCCTGGGCAACCTGGTGGCCGACTCGCTGCTCTCCTCGCTCGGCTCACCTGAGCGCGGCGGAGCCGAAATCGGCGTCGTCAACCCGGGTGGCATGCGGGCCGAGCTGTACTACGACGAGGACGGCGTGATCACCTACGCCGAAGCCAACGCCGTGCTGCCGTTCGTGAACAACCTGTGGACCACCACCCTGACCGGTGCGCAGCTCAAGTCGGTCCTCGAAGAGCAGTGGCAGCCTGACGGAAATTCCCGGGCTTTTCTGGCCCTGGGGCTTTCCGACAACGTGACCTACACCTACGATCCGGACCAGGCCCGCGGCTCCCGGATCCAGTCGGTCACCGTCAACGGCGAAGCACTGGACATGGACCGGGCCTACCGCGTGGGTACGTTCAGCTTCCTGGCGCAGGGCGGGGACAACTTCTCCACCTTCGCCCAGGGCACGGACACCCGTGACTCCGGCCTGATCGACCGTGACGCGTGGATCAGCTACCTGCAGGCCAGCAGCCCGGTCTCCCCCGATTTCGCCCGCCAGGGCGTAGTCGTCAAGGGTGCTCCGGCCACCGCAAAGGCCGGTTCCAGCGTCGCCTTCACCGTGGAGAAGCTGGACCTGACCTCCCTGGGCAGCCCGGCCAACACCACACTGGCCGTGAGCTGGGTCCCTGCCGGCGGAACCGCCGTCGCACTTGGAACGGTCCCGGTAACTGCCGGTGCCGCCAGCGTCACCGCCGCCATTCCGGCGTCGGCGTCCGGCCCCGGCTCCCTGGTGCTGACCGCTGATCCGTCAGGGACAACGGTCACCATCCCGGTCACTGTTGAGCCCGCAGCACCGGAGCAGCCCACCTGTGTCCGTCCCGTCCAGCCGAAGAACTGGTGGGATCTGCGGGGCTGGCTCAAGTACGCGGTGGACTACGCACGGTACCTGATCTGCCTCTCCGGCCGCGGCTAACCCGCACCGGCTAGGCAATGGCTAAGCGGCGCCGTCCGAGGGGAGACCCTCGGACGGTGCCGCTTTTCGCTATCCAGTTCCCGGCCAAAGGGAGCACGAAGGGAGAAACCATGACCACCACCGTTGAGGATGCCCTGCACCCCACCGAACGACGCCGCTGGGTGAGTGCCCCCGGCGCCCAGCTTGCCGTCTTCGAGTACGGACCGGAGCCGGGTCCGGGTGTTCCGGAAGTGCTGGCGGTCCATGGTTATCCGGATGACCATACTGTGTTCGCCGGGCTCATCAGCGAACTTGCCGAAGACCACCACATCATTACCTATGACACACGCAATGCCGGGCAGTCCGCCGCCGCTTCCTCGCGGCTGGACGCGTTCCGGCTGCCGGTGCTGGTCGAGGATCTCTACGCCGTGCTGGCAGCCACGGCCGCGGGGCCCGTCCAGCTCGTCGGCCATGACTGGGGATCCATCCAGGGCTGGGCCGCTGTCCGTGATCGGCGGGCCGATGCCGCCATCAGCCGGTACATCAGCATTTCCGGCCCTGACCTGCATCACTTCCGCCGGTGGTTCACCGAACGGCTGCGAAGCCCGCGGCGCTGGTTCGACGTACTGAAGCAATCGTTGCGCAGCGCCTACGTGGCGTTCTTCCAGCTGCCCGTGCTTCCGGAACTGCTGTTCTACGCCGCCGGCGCCCGGCTCTACGAGCGGACCCAGGGCCGGCCGGCAGGGCGCAACCTGCAGCGGGGGCTGGCGCTGTACCGGGCCAACTTTGCCGCTCCCGGGGACACCGCTCCCCGGGAGCCAACTGCTGTTCCGGTGGAGGTTGTTGTTCCCCTTCGGGACCCCTTCCTCTCACCTGCGCTGAACCAGGGTGTGGAGGAGTTCGCACCCCGCGTCCGTTTCACCGCCGTCGACGCCGGACACTGGTGGCCGGCGTCGCACGCTGGGGACCTGGCAGCGCGAATCAGGGCCGTTTCCCGGAACTGACACTTTTTCTGGAACTGATCCGCCCTTAGCCGTGGTTTTGGATTGGCGTTGCCGGGCGGGTGTTGGCGGCTGCCCTTAGCCGCCAAACCTCGCCACGAGGCGGCCGAGGACCTCATTGTTCTTCAGCCGCTCCAGGCCCTTGTCGATTTCATCGAAACCGATTTCCTCATAACCGGGACGGATCTCTCCGCGCAGCATCAGGTCAAAGACTTTCTCGATGTCCTCCACGGTGCCGCCGAGCGAGCCTTCGAGCTTCTTGCCCAGGATGGTGTTGGTTGCCACCGTGAACGTGGGGTTGCCCAGGCCGACCTGCACCACCTTTCCGCCGCGCTTCACGGCGTTGATGGCTTTCTGCGTGGTGTCGAAGCCTGCGTAGTCGACGATCAGGTCGAAGTCGCCGCCTGCGCGGGGATTAGCTACCCACTCTGCTGCGTCCTTGACACAGCTGACCGCACCCACCTCGCGGGCGTTGTCCCAGGCTGCTTCCTTCATCTCGGCGACGTGGACTTCAGCACCGGCAAGCACGGCTGCGCGGGCGCCGATCTGGCCCAGGCCGCCGAACCCGATGACCCCTACTTTCATGCCCTTCGCCGCGCCGCCGACCTTGATCATGGCGTGGTAGGAGGTCATGCCCGCATCAGTGGCGAGGGCAGCCAGGGAGAGGTCCAGTCCTTCGGGGACCCTTGCAAGGTCGCGGTAGTCAGCCGCGAGTTTGTCGGCGAAACCGCCCGGAGTGAACATCCCCAGCGGGGCCTGCACTCCTGAGGAGCAGACGCCCACAACGTCGCCCACCTTGAAGCCGGTGACCTCGGCTCCGAGTGCCGTGATGACCCCGGCGTTCTCATGCCCCTGCGTCATGGGCAGGAACGGCATGGCCTGGTCCCCGACTTCCATGTACATCACGTCGGAGTGGCACAGTCCCGCGGCTTTGACGTCGATGATGACCTGCGTAGGACCCGGAACAGGTTCCGGAATCTCATTCAGCTGGATCGGCTTGCGCTCCCCCATGTACTGCCAGGCTTTCACAACAACTCCTCTCACCAGGGCCGAAGGGCGGCATTGCCCCTGCGCGTGCACTCTGATGGCACGTTCCTGCGGTGGAATCCCCTGGTTTCAGTCTAGGGCGGCTCAGCGTCTGCCCACCGAGCGCATCCGGTCCTTCAGCCGCCGATACCGGCGCCGCAGGAGGCTGACCAGCTGCGTTTCGGGAAAAACCGGTCCTTCGGGGAAAATCTGGCCGCGGCGCCGCGCAGCATAATCCCACAGCGAACGAATCCGCCCGAAACGCAGCAAAACCGGAACGGGGCTCCCGAGTCACTGACGCGAGTAACGGGAACGCCGGCGTACTCGGGGCACCGCAGTGGGCCCGCTTACTGCCGGGGATCCGGATTCTTGGGATCCTCGCTGCCCATGTCCGCCGCGCCGAAGATATTGGCCGCCACGGAGTCCGACTTCTCGTTGGCACGGGGTTTCAGCTCCGGATGGTGCAGGTCCAGCGCCGGCCGCTCGGACCGGATGCGCGGCAGGGAGGTGAAGTTGTGCCGCGGCGGCGGGCAGGACGTTGCCCACTCGAGCGAGCACCCGAAGCCCCACGGGTCGTCCACCTCCACCTTCTTGCCGCGGCGCCAGGTTACGTAAACGTTCCAGAGGAACGGAACCATGGAGAAGCCCAGGATCATGGAGCCGATAGTGGAGAGCTGGTTCATTCCGGTGAAGTTGTCCTCCACCAGGTAGTCGGCGTAGCGCCGGGGCATACCCATCACACCGAGCCAGTGCTGAATCATGAAGGTCATGTGGAAGCCCAGGAAGAGCAGCCAGAAATGGATCTTGCCCAGGCGCTCGTTGAGCATCTTTCCGGTCCACTTCGGCCACCAGAAGTAGAACCCGCCGAACATCGCGAAAACCACGGTGCCGAAGACGACGTAATGGAAGTGGGCGACGACGAAGTAGGTGTCCGAGACGTGGAAGTCCAGCGGCGGGGAGGACAGGATGATCCCGGTGAGGCCGCCGAAGAGGAACGTAATCAGGAACCCCAGGGCCCATATCATCGGAGTTTCGAAAGTCACGGAACCGCGCCACATAGTGCCGATCCAGTTGAAGAACTTCACTCCGGTCGGCACGGCGATCAGCATGGTCATGATGGCGAAGAAGGGCAGGAAGACCTGGCCCGTGACATACATGTGGTGCGCCCACACGGTCATGGACAGCCCGGCGATCGCAATTGTGGCAAAGACCAGGCCCTTGTAGCCAAAGATGGGTTTTCGGCTGAAGACCGGCAGGATCTCGGAAATGATCCCGAAGAAGGGCAGGGCGATGATGTAGACCTCGGGGTGGCCGAAGAACCAGAACAGATGCTGCCAGAGGATGGCCCCGCCGTTCTCCGGATCGAAGATATGGGCGTCGAACCTGCGGTCCGCTCCAAGCGCGAACAGGGCCGCGGCCAGCGGCGGGAAGGCCATCAGGACCAGGATGGCGGTCACCAGGGTGTTCCAGGTGAAGATTGGCATCCGCCACATCGTCATCCCGGGGGCACGCAGGCAGATAATCGTGGTCACGAAGTTGACTGAGCCCAGGATGGTTCCGAAGCCGGACAGGGCGAGCCCAAAGACCCACAGATCACCCCCGACCCCGGGGGAGAACGTCGTGTTGGACAGCGGCGCGTAGGCAGTCCACCCGAAGGACGCTGCACCCTGCGGCGTGATGAACCCGGACACGGCGATCAGGGAGCCGAACAGGAAGAACCAGTAGGCCAGGGCATTGAGCCTGGGAAAGGCGACGTCGGGCGCACCAATCTGCAGGGGCATCATCACGTTCGCGAAACCGGCGAACAGCGGAGTTGCGAACATCAGCAGCATCAGGGTGCCGTGCATGGTGAAGAGCTGGTTGTACTGCTCCCGCGACGACACGATCTCCAGCCCGGGCTGGAACAGTTCGACCCGGATAATCAGGGCCATCACCCCGGCCAGGCAGAAGAAGATGAAGGACGTGATCAGGTACAGGTAGCCGACCTTCTTGTGGTCCGTCGTCGTCAGCCAGTCGACCACCGCCCGCCCTTTGGACACCGGCACAACGCGGGGAGGTACAGTCGTTCCTTCGTCTGCCGAATACTTCAAAGTAGACATCAACGCCGCCTTGGGTCCGCAGGAGGTCCTGACCGTCCACCGCCCGGTTCACACGCAGGCCAGTGTGCCTTGTATCGTAGGTGGCCCGCCGGGGGCAGTCCAGAGAACGTGCTCGTAAACTGCCCTGATTTCCTGCCTCCGCTCTGCGGACCAGGCGACGCTAGCGGACGACCCGGGTTCCGGCCCGCCACACGGCTGCCGTCAGCGGCATCCCCGGCCGGTAGGCGAGGTGCGCTGCCGAGGGCGCGTTCAGCAGATGGAGGTCGGCACGGTGCCCGACGGCGAGGGAACCGACCGCCCGTGCACCGTCCCGGTCCTCCCCGGCGTGCCGGCGCAGGGCCAGGGCACCGCCGTAGGTTGCTGCCCGGACCGCCTCGGGGACGCTGAGCCCCATCTGCAGCACGGCAGTTGCCACGCAGAAGTTCATGGACGAGGTGTAGGACGTTCCCGGGTTGCAGTTGGACGCCAGCGCAATTTCGACGCCGGCGTCGAGCAGGCGGCGTCCGGGAGCCAGCGGCTGCCGGGTCGAGAGATCGCAGGCGGGCAGGCAGGTAGCCACGGTTCCCGGAGTTCCCTCTCCGGCGGCGGCGTCCCAGCCGGCCCAGCTGCCCGCGAGCGCGTCGACGTCGTCCGCCGAAAGATAGTTGACGTGGTCCACGCTGGCAGCAGCGAACTCCACTGCAAGCTGGACCCCGGCCCCCGGACCCAGCTGGTTGCCGTGCACCCGCAGGCCCAGCCCGGCCTCCCTGCAGGCGGTGAGCACCCGCCGGGATTGGTCCTCTGTGAAGGCCCCGCGCTCGCAGAACACGTCGGCCCACTGCACGTACGGCCGCACCGCCGTAAGCATCGGACCGCAGACCAGGTCGGTGTATTCCTCCGGGTCGCTCCCTGCGGGCACCAGATGAGCACCGAGGAACGTCACGTCATCCACTACGGTGGAGGCAATCCGGGCGCTGCGGGCTTCCTGCTCCACGTCCAGGCCGTACCCGGTCTTGGTTTCCAGCCAGGTGGTGCCGCCCGCGGCGGCTTCGGCCTGCCGGCCGAGCAGCAGCCGGGTGAGGTCATAGTCCCCCGCCGCGCGGGTTGCCTCGGTGGTGACGGCGATCCCGCCGGCAGCATAGGGCTCCCCGGCCATCCGCGCCTCAAACTCCGCGCTGCGGTCTCCGGCGAAGACCAGGTGGGTGTGGGAATCCACCCAGCCCGGAAGCATGGCCCGGCCGCCGGCGTCGAACGCTGCGTCAGCTGCCGGGGCTTGCCCCGCGGAGCCAATCCAGGCGATCCGTTCGCCTTCAAACACGACAGCCGCGTCCCGGAGCACCGACTCCCTGCCCCGCGCAGGGTCCATCGTGGAAAGCTCACCGATATTGGTGACCAGGGTGCTCATGCCTTGGCCCCGGACACGGTTTCGGTCATCTGCACGCCCGCAGCGGCGTCGAGGTTCCGGATCGCAGTGGCCAGCAGGCGCCCCGGATCCCCCAGCCGCACATGCTGCCCCCGGTCAGCGGCCAGCACACCGCCGACGACGACGGCGGTCACGTCCTGCGCCGTTGCACAGAGTGCCAGCTGGGCTGGGTCCGCACCGGCGGTCCGTGCGCTGGCGGGATCCACCGCCATCAGGTCGCACATGCGTCCGGCAGCGAAACCGGGCACGCGCCGCCCCTGCGCGGCAGCACCGCCGTCGGACAGCGCCTGGTGCAGGTCAGCGGGGGCAAACCGGCCGCGGGTCCCTGAGGCCAGCCGTTCACCGTGTTCCAGCGCCCGCATCTCCAGCCACGGATCGAGAACGGCGTGCTGGTCCGAGCCCAGCGCGATCCGCACCCCGGCAGAAGCGAGCCCTGCGGCCGGTCCGATGCCGTCCGCGAGGTCCGCCTCCGTAGTCGGGCACATTACGACTGTGGCGCCCGCACTGCCCAGCAGCTCGATATCCTGCGGGCACAGGTGGGTAGCGTGGATTGCGGAAAGGCGGGGGCTGAGCAGATTGTGCTTTCCCAGCAGCTGTACCGGGGTCAGGCCGGTGGCCCGCAGGCAGGCGTCGTTCTCGGCGGGCTGTTCGGAGACATGGACGTGCAGCGGAAGTTCGGGATCCAGACCGCCGGCGATATCTGCCAGGGCTTCCTCGGGGACGGCGCGGACGGAGTGCAGGGCCGCTCCGATGCTCGCCTCGGACGGGTCGAACTCTGCCTCGAACGCCTCCCTCAGGCGGGCGAGCCGCTGCAGCCACGCCTGGGCACTGCCGTCCCCGAAGCGGAGCTGTTCCGGTGCCAGGGGTTCCCCAAACCCTCCGGCCAGGTAACAGGTGTCCAGCAGCGTCAGCCGGATACCCGCGGCCCGTGCTGCGCGGCCCAGCGCCAGTTCCATGTCGTGACCGGAATACGGAGTGCCGTCGGGCTGGTGGTGGACGTAGTTGAACTCGGCCACGGAGGTATAGCCGGCAGTCAGCATTTCGGCGAAAACAGCGGTGGCTGCTTCCTCATACAGGTCAGGGGTGAGCGTCCCGGCGGCCTGGTACATGGCCTGGCGCCAGGTCCAAAAACTGTCCGCTCCCCCGGTGTGGGTGCGGCCGCGCAGCACCCGGTGGAAAGCGTGCGAATGCGCGTTGGAGGCGGCAGGGAACACGACGCCGTTCAGGACCAGGTCCCCGGGCCGGGGTGCCGCGCCGGTTTCCACGGCAGCAACGACTCCTCCGGAGTCAACACTCAGGCGGACGCCGTGTTCGATTCTGCCGTCCCACATGGCCTGCTCGCACCAGACCCCCGCCGCACGGCGGGTCACAGCAGGTCCTCCAGGACATCTGCGAGCGCTGTGGCGGAGTAGTCGGCGTCGGCGTCTTCCACGTATTCCTCCGGCGAGTGCGAAATCCCGCTGGGGTTGCGCACAAAGATCATGCCCGCCGGGACGTGGCCGGCGAGGATTCCGGCGTCGTGCCCTGCTCCGGTGACCAGCACCGGAGCCTGCGGCAGGGCAAGCTGCAGCTGGCGCTGGAGTGCGGGGTCAAAATTCGTGGTGGGGCTGAAGGATTCCTGAGCCAGTGTCACGGAGCACCCCTCGAAGGCGGCGATCTTCTGCGCCTTCCCGTGGATGGTTTCCACCAGGCGCGCGGTGACCGCGTCCTCCTCGTGCCGGGCGTCCAGCCACAGGTCCACCCGGGACGGAATGACGTTGGTCCCGCCGGGGATGGCCTGGATCCGGCCCACGGTGGCGCGGGCACCGGGCTGCGCGCCGGCGGTCTGCTGGACAGCGGTAATGATCTGCGCGGCTGCGACCATCGGGTCCGCGCGGTCTTCCATCAACGTGGTTCCGGCGTGGTTGCCCTGCCCATGCACGGTCAGCTTCCAGCGCCCGTGGCCCAGGATGGAACTGCCGACGGCGACGGCGGGACCGTCTTCTCCGAGTCCGCGGCCCTGCTCCACGTGCAGTTCCACGAAGTCCCCGATCCGGGCGAGGGCGTCCTCGTCCCGGCCGAGGTGTTCCGGGTCCAGCCCGGCGGCACGGGCGGCGTCGGCGAAGGTGGTGCCGGCGTCGTCGCGCAGGTTTCGGGCAGTGTCCGGGTCAACGGCACCGGTGAGCAGGCGGGAGCCCAGGCAGGCGACGCCGAAGCGGGAGCCCTCTTCCTCCGGAAAGACGGTGATGGCCAGGGACCGGTTGCGCTGGACACCGCGCTCTTTCAGAACGTCGACGGCGGCGAGCGCGGCAGCGATGCCCAGCGGTCCGTCAAACGCGCCGCCGCCGGGAACTGAATCCAGATGGCTGCCGGTGACCAGTGCGCCCTTTTGGGGTTCGCCCCACCAGGCCCAGAGGATGCCGTTGCGGTCGGTCTCCACGGCGAGTTCGCGGGACTGTGCCTCGGCGGTGAACCATGAGCGCAGCTCCGTTTCCGCGGCCGAGAACACCGGGCGGCTGTAGCCGCCGCGGACCGGATCCCGGCCGATATCGGAGATGCTGTCCAGAAGGGAAGTTACTGCTGCCATGGGTTTACCCTATTCGGCCATCGGGATACGGACGCCGCGCTCTGCTGCGACCTGCGCTGCCTCGTCGTAGCCGGCATCGACGTGCCGCATCACTCCGGTGCCGGGATCGTTGGTAAGCAGCCGTTCGAGCTTGCGGGCAGCCAGGTCGGTGCCGTCGGCCACGGAGACCTGCCCCGCGTGCAGGGACCGGCCGATGCCGACGCCGCCGCCGTGGTGGATCGATACCCAGGTGGCGCCGGAGGATGTGTTGAGCAGGGCGTTCAGCAGCGGCCAGTCAGCGATTGCGTCGGAGCCGTCCTTCATCGCCTCGGTTTCACGGTAGGGGGAAGCCACCGATCCGGAGTCCAGATGGTCCCGGCCGATCACGATGGGCGCGGAGACCTTGCCCTCGGCGACCAGCCGGTTGAACAGCAGCCCGGCCTTGGCACGTTCCCCGTAGCCGAGCCAGCAGATCCGGGCGGGAAGGCCTTCAAATTCGACGTGCTCGGCCGCAGCGTCCAGCCAGCGGTGCAGGTGTTCCTTCTCCGGGAAGAGTTCCTTCAGCGCGGCGTCGGTGACGGCGATGTCCGCGGGGTCACCGGAGAGCGCCACCCAGCGGAACGGGCCCATGCCCTCGCAGAACAGCGGCCGGATGTAGGCGGGGACAAAGCCGGGGAAGTCGAACGCACGGTCATAGCCGCTCTGGCGTGCTTCGTCACGGATCGAGTTGCCGTAGTCGAAGACCTCCGCTCCGGCGTCGGAGAAGCCGACCATTGCTTCCACATGGCGGGCCATCGATGCCTGGGCCTTCTTGGTGAACCCCTCCGGGTCCGCCTGCGCTTCGCGGTGCCAGTCCTCTACCGTCACACCCTCCGGCAGGTAACTGAGCGGATCATGGGCCGAGGTCTGGTCGGTGACGATGTCGAAGTCAGCGCCTTCCCCCGCATTTCGGCGGCGGAGCAGCTCGGGGAAGACCTCGGCGGCGTTGCCGACCAGCCCCACGGAGAGAGCCCGGCCCTCTGCCTTGGCGGCCATCACCTTGGCGAGCGCGGCGTCGAGGTCGGTTTCGACGTCATCCAGGTAGCGTTTGCCGGCGCGCCGCCGCAGCCGGGACTCGTCGACGTCGACAATCAGCACCGCTCCGCCGTTGAGCGTGACCGCCAGCGGCTGGGCTCCGCCCATGCCGCCGCAGCCGCCGGTAAGCGTGGCGGTGCCGGCCAACGTTGCGTTTTCATTCTTGAAGAGCTTTTTCGCAATGGCAGCGAAGGTTTCGTAGGTTCCCTGCAGGATGCCCTGGGTTCCGATGTAGATCCAGGATCCGGCGGTCATCTGCCCGTACATGGTCAGGCCCTCCGCCTCCAGCCGCCGGAACTCGGGCCAGGTGGACCAGTCCCCCACGAGGTTGGAGTTGGCAATCAGTACGCGGGGCGCCCATTCGCTGGTCCGGAAGACGCCCACGGGTTTGCCGGACTGCACCAACAGGGTTTCATCGTCTTCGAGCGTTTTCAGGGTGCGGACAATCGCGTCGAACGATTCCCAGTTCCGGGCGGCCTTGCCGGTCCCGCCGTAAACCACCAGGTCCCCGGGACGCTCGGCGACCTCCGGGTCCAGGTTGTTCATCAGCATCCGCAGCGGTGCTTCGGTCTGCCAGCTTTTGGCGTTCAGGCCGGTGCCGCGCGGGGCCCGGACGGTGCGCGGGGTGTGTGTGGTGGTCATGGTGTTCTCCGTCGTCGTTGTCGGTTAGCCGTGTGTTTGGACTGCACTGGTTTCTGCGGTCAGGACCCGGCAAATGTCATCGATCCGGGTGGGTGTCATCCGGTAGCTCGGGACGACGACGCTCATCGCCGCCACGGGCTTTCCCCCGGCGATGAGCGGCACGGCAATGGCGGTGATATCGGGTTCGACGCCGTCGCTCACCACTGCGCAGCCGGTTGGTCCCGCGTCGGCGGCGGCCATGGTTTGGCCGGCGGCGGCTTTGCCGGCGGCGGCTTTGCCGGCGGCGGAGCCTGAGGAGTCGACGTCGCCCCACATCGCTTTGCCTGCTGCGCTTCCCTCAAGCTGGAAGCGGCGGCCGACCCAGTTGGCGTGGCGGACGGACTGGGTACCTTCGGCGATGGCGATGTAGAGGCCGTGGCCACCGGCGGCCGGGATGCTCAGGTAGGTCGATTCCCCGGTCTGCTCCACGATCCGGTCCATTGCGGCACGGTAGGTGGAGATCAGCGATTCCGAGCTCAGCGCCAGCACTCCCAGCTGTACGACCGCCGGTCCGGGCCGGTAGCTGCCGTTGTCTTCACGCCGCACGAAGTCGGTGCCTTCCAGGGTGCGAAGCAGGCGAAGTGCGGTGCTGGCGGAGAGCCCGGTGGCCTTGGCCGCCTCTGACTGGGTGACTGAGCCCTTCCGGCACACCACGCTCAGCAGGGACAAGGCGCGTTCGACTGTCCGTGTGGTGCTGTCTGGCTTGACGGCCTCGGTCATTCTGCTGCTTTCTCCCACCCTGCTAATGCCACCTAGTAAAACAGCAATTTCACTAGGTGGCTAGGATTCTGCGGTGCGCTGGGGTGGCGTGGGGTGAGGGTGTGTGCGGGAGCGGGTGCGGGTGCACTGGCCGCCGCGCAGTCGTCGAGACCGGTCTGACCACTGCTGAGACAGGTCCGGCATTCATTGACGCAATAACGCTGTCTAGAGCGGTCGTTTCCATCTGTTGCTGCAATGATGTCGCTTTGGGCCGGCCAGAGGGACGTCATTGCGGCAAAGGAATCCGCGGCGGACCCATAACAGCGTTTGTGCAGCAGAGGATTTAGGTGCAACCGCCCGGGCCAGTCCGGCTCCCGCCGAGCGGCGCAGTGAGGGAACCGGAATCCGGGCGCCCCGTCCGGTTTTGCTGCGTTTCGGGCTGATTCGATTGCTGTGGGAATTTGCTGCGCGGCGCCTTGACCAGATTTTCCCCGAACGACCGGTTTTTCCCGAAACGCAGCGAATCCGTGTCACAGGGTGCAGCGAAATCCCGGAACGCAGTGTTTCCGCACCCAAAATGCAGTGTTAACCCAAGATGCAGTGTTTCCGCGCCCACCCGGCGCCCCGCCCTGCGGCCCCTCCCACGCGGCACCGCACCGGCACCGCACCCGGCCGCCCCCGACATCAACCACCCTGCACACGCCCGGCCACCCGCCCGGCAGCCCCAGCCCGCACACACCCGGCCACCCGCCCGGCAGCCCCAGCCCCACCCTGCACGCACCCGGCAGCCCCAGCCCCACCCCGCACCCACCCGGCACCCACCGGGAACAACACAGCACCCCGCCCGGTTGTACCCATCACCGTCAGAAACGTGACCCGTCCAAAGGAGATCGCCCATGACCACCCCCAATCCCGCAGCATCCGGCTGGATTCCGGCCAAGCAGTTCATCGCCGGACAGTGGAGCGAAGGCCGCTCGTCCAAGACCATGCCGGACACCAACCCGTTCACGGGCGAAGAGCTTCTGAGCCTGCGGCTGGCCTCCATCGAAGACCTCAACGATGCTTACGAAAGCGCGCAGGAAGCCCAGCCCGCCTGGGCCGCAACACCCCCGGCCGAACGCCGCCGCATCCTGGAACGCGCCTCCGACATCCTGACCGAACGCCGCGATGAGATCGCTGCCTGGCTCGCCGCCGAATCCGGCAGCACCGCGGTCAAGGCCGCCATCGAGATCGACTCCGCCATTGCCATCACCCGGGAGTCAGCATCCTTCCCGCACCGTGTCCACGGCCAGATCCTCGATTCCGACATCCCGGGCAAGGAAGACCGTGTCTACCGCGGACCGCTCGGCGTCGTCGGCGTGATCAGCCCCTGGAACTTCCCGCTGCACCTTTCCCAGCGTTCGGTGGCTCCAGCCCTGGCCCTGGGCAACGCCGTCGTGCTCAAGCCGGCCAGCGACACCCCGGTGACCGGCGGACTGCTGATCGCGAAGGTCTTCGAAGAGGCAGGGCTGCCCGCCGGCGTGCTGAGCGTCGTGGCCGGTGCCGGCTCGGAGATCGGTGATGCCTTCGTGGAGCATCCGGTGCCGTCCCTGATTTCCTTTACGGGTTCGACGGCGGTGGGCAAGAACGTTGGTGCCCTCGCCGCAAGCGGGGAGCACCTGAAGCACACGGCGCTGGAGCTCGGCGGCAACGGACCCTTTGTGGTCCTGGCCGACGCCGACGTGGACCAGGCCGTCCGTGCCGCAGTGATGGGCAAGTTCCTGCACCAGGGCCAGATCTGCATGGCGATCAACCGCATCATCCTGGAGGACCCGGTCCACGACCAGTTCGTGGAAAAGTTCACCGAGCATGTCCGCGGACTGCCGGCCGGGGATCCCTCGGATCCCACAACCGTGATCGGCCCGATCATCAACGCCAAGCAGCTTGAAGGCCTGGAGGAGAAGATTCGCACCGCCAAGGAAGAAGGCGCCGAAGCCGTACTCGAAGGCAGCACCGACGGCCAGGTCCTCACGCCGTGGATCTTCACCGGCGTCAGCCAGGACATGGAACTGGCCCGCGAAGAGATCTTCGGACCGATCGCCGGAATCCAGCGGGCACGCGACGCCGCCCACGCCCTGGAGCTGGCGAACGCCACACCGCAGGGACTCTCCGGCGCGGTCTTTACCGGTTCAGCCGAAGGCGGGCTGCAGTTCGCCCGGAAGCTTCAGGTGGGCATGGCCCATGTGAACGACATGCCTGTCCATGACGAGGTGCACGTGGCGTTCGGAGGCGTGAAGAACTCCGGCCTGGGACGGTTCAACGGCGAGTGGGCCATCGATGAGTTCACTCAGGACCAGACTGTCACGCTCCAGCACGAACCGCGCCGGTATCCGTTCTAGCGGAATCTGACTGGTCCCGGGGCACCCCGGGGCCGGCCAGGACTGCGGCCGCGATGTCGTCCGCATCGCGCAGGGTACGGGCGCCGGAATCGGCCGGCGCCCCGGCCTCGGCCGCGATCGCGGTTCCCCACTGGACTGAGGAGAGCTGCAGTCCCAGGATGTAGAGGTTCTCCTGCGGTTCGCCCTTCACGTCCAAAGGCCGGTAAGGGGGCAGGGAAACATCCAGTCCGGGTGTCAGCACCGGGGTGCCGCCGGCTGCCATCATGACCTTGGGCCGTGCCTGTCCCCGGTGCAGCAGGTCGGCCAGCAGCGGGGAGAGCGTGGCATTGACCCGGTTGGGCGGCATCATCGCTTCGACCATGGTCCGGGCGGCGTATTCTCCCGGGGTCCACGGAGACGAAGCGGTGAAGACTGAGCGCGCCTCATCGACGTCGAACCTCGGATCCGGGCCCACGAAGTGGACCAGCCCGGCACGGGTCAGGGCCGCGAGCTGCTCGATCCGTTCCGGCGGCGGGCCGCTGGCCAGTCCTTCCACCAGGGGTTCGAACCAGCCGCGAAGTTCGGTGAGCCAGGATTCCTCGGACAAACCGCCGTCGGCCACCACGGCTTTCAGGACTGAACGACCGGCGTTCAGGGCGCCAATGGCCATTTTCAGCGGGTCGTCCTCGCCCTTCGCGGACCCGGCGGCGTCGTCTTCGAGGTAGGCCAGGACGGTTGCATCCAGCTCCGCGGCGTCAGCGAACGGACGGCGCCCCAGCGGCTGTGCCAGGGCCTCCAGGCTCGTCCGGTTTTCGGCGGGTACACAGCGCCTCAGGACCTCTTCCTTCGCCGCGTCCCAGTCCGGTCCGTCAACGTTCAGCGCTGCGTCCAGGTCGGCGAGGAATGATTCCGGCGGCACGCTGAGGCAGTGCGGTGCGGTGCGGGCCAGGGTTGAGTAGTAGGCCCACACGGCATCGCGGTGCAGCAGCGGCCAAAAGTCATGGTCGAAACCTGGCTGGATCCCTTCGGCGGCGAAGCTGGCGGCAGCTTCCCGGGTGAACCAGCGCAGCGTCACGCTCTTGGGCAGGTAGCTCTCCAGCTGCGCCTTGGCCCGGTACGGCGTTCCGCGGCGGGACGCGGCCACCAGGACCGGCTCACGCCCGCTGGGTTCATAGCGCAGGGAACGTCCGGCTGGTTCGCCCGTGGGAACAAAGCGGCCGCCGCGGCCCAGCGTCACCTGGGCCATGATGTCGAAGAAGTTCAGGCCCAGGCCGCGGACCAGAACCGGTTCGCCGGCGGGCAGCACGGTGAAATCCGCGTCCGACGGGACAGCCGGAGGCAGGTAGCGCAGGCCCAGCCGGGCGGCGGCATCGCTGAGCCGGGACTGTTCGGGGTTCAGGGCGGCCGGAAGGTGTCCCAGGGCCAGGACGACGGCGTCGGCAATCAGCGCGTCCTCCCCTGCCACCTCAATCTCGAAGCCGTCCCCGGCACGGCGCAGTGCCAGCGCCTCCGTCCGATGGTGGACGACGGCGGCACCGGCTTCCGCCGCAGCCGCCGCGAGCTCCGCGTAGGTCCATTCCAGGTACCGTCCGTAGATCGCCCGGCTGGGGAAGTCCGACGGCGACAGGCGGGCCGCTTCCGCACGGTCTGACTCGTTGAGCCCGGACCCCGGGTCAGTCAGCGCCTGGCGCACCCAGTCGCCAAAGGAAAGGCCGGTAACCGACGGAGCGAACGCATGCTCCGTTCCAGCCGCCGGGACAACGGTGGGGAAGAGCACCGGCGTGTTCATCAGGAAGTGGCGGGACTGCCCGGGACGCCAGACATGGCCCGATCCGGGGGGAAACGGATCAATCATCAGGATCTTCAGATCCGGGCGGTCTTCCGCGGGATGTGTGAGGAAGCGCGCCAGCAGGCGGTCCAGGACAGAGATCCCGCGCGGGCCGGCTCCGATGACGGCAACGCGGAGTCCCTGTGTTTTGTCCATGCTTCTAGGGTATCCGCCGAAGTCGGGGGCTCTGCCGCTGCCCTCCTGGGACGGGCTCCCGAGAGCCCGAAAGGTCAGGTGAAGGATGCAAAGATAAAAACCGCCGCCACAAAGACTGCCAGGATCCAGAACCAGCGGTTGACCCGTCTGCGTCCTTCAACGTCCTCGACCGGGATCCGGGAGCCGCGGAAGATCAGCACGATCAGGACCACTGCGGCAATGATTCCAGCCAACAGCAGGAACGTCATGAGCATCGGCACAGCAAGGTTCCTCTCGCGGGGGTCTGCGTGCGAAGAACCTTACCCGCGTGCCCACGTGCAGCGGAACGCTGCCCGCCGGGGAGCCCGCCGCAGGGAAGGCAACTGCTGGGTTTCCGTTATGGTCCGTGAGTCCCGCGTTAGGAATCCGTGAGGATTCCTAAATCTGCCCTGCATCAGGTTTTTACTCATTCCGGCGCCTAAGTGCGCCCCTCCTGCCGGACCGGCGGGAGGAGCGACGAGTTTCTTGGGGGGAATCCCATGCTGGACGTAGTAATCATCACGGGCACGGCGGCGTTCTTCGCCGGCCTTGCCCTGCTGGCCAGGGCGGTGGAGAAGCTGTGACCTTCTTCGACTGCGCCGCCTTGGTCCTGGCAGCCGCTTCGGCGGTTTACGTACTGGCTGCCCTGCTGCGGCCGGAGAAATTCTGATGGCGGGGTGGCTGGCGCTGGGCCAGTTCCTCGCCGTCGCACTGGTTCTTGCCCTGGCCCACCGCCCCCTCGGTGACTACATGGCGCGCACCTACACCTCTGAGAAGGACTTGGCCGCGGAACGCGGCGCCTACCGGGTGCTCGGCATTGCTCCCCGGAAGGGGCAGTCCTGGCAGAGCTACTTCCGCGCTGTCCTGGCGTTCTCCGCCCTGGGCGTACTGGCCCTGTACCTGCTGCAGAGGCTGCAGCCCCTGCTTCCGGCGGCGCTCGGCCTGCCGGCCGTTCCCGAAGCACTGTCCTTCAACACGGCTGTGTCCTTCGTGACCAACACCAACTGGCAGTCCTATGCGCCTGAAGCCACGCTGGGCTACGCCGTGCAGGCTGCGGGGCTGGCGGTGCAGAACTTCCTGTCCGCCGCCGTCGGGCTGTGCGTTGCCGTTGCCCTGGTCCGCGGATTCGCCGCCCGCGGCGCGCAAACGATTGGGAATTTTTGGGTGGACCTCACTCGGTCACTGACCCGGATCCTGCTGCCCGGAGCGGCGCTGGCCGCGCTGGTGCTGCTGCTCGGCGGGGTGATCCAGAACTTCAGCGGTTTCACCGAGGTTTCCACCCTGGCGGGCGGAACCCAGAGCATCCCCGGCGGGCCGGTGGCGACGCAGGAGGCCATCAAGCTCCTCGGCACCAACGGAGGCGGGTTCTTCAACGCCAATTCCGCGCACCCCTTTGAGAACCCGACGGCGTTCACCAACCTGTTCTCGGTGCTGCTGATGCTCATTCTTCCGTTTTCGCTCCCCCGGACCTTCGGGACCATGATCGGCGACCGCCGGCAGGGCTATGCCATCCTGTCCGCGATGGCCGGAATCTTCGTGCTCTCCCTGGCCGCCATGACGGCACTCGAGTTCGCCGCAGCGGACGGCGCGGCCGGTTCAATGGAAGGCAAGGAAACCCGCTTCGGTATCGCCGGGTCCACCCTGTTCGGCAGCACCAGTACCCTCACCTCCACCGGAGCCGTCAACTCCATGCATGACAGCTTCTCCCCGCTGGGCGGCCTCATGGCCATGCTGAATATGATGCTGGGTGAAATCGCCCCCGGCGGCGTGGGATCCGGCCTGTACGGCATGCTGGTCCTCGCCGTCGTCGCCGCCTTCATCTCCGGGCTGCTGGTGGGCCGCACACCGGAATACCTGGGCAAGAAGATCGGGCCGCGGGAGATCAAGCTGGCCAGCCTGTATGTGCTGACCATGCCGGCACTGGTCCTGGCCGGCACCTCGCTGAGCTTCGCGCTGCCCGGCATCAGCGCCGAGATTCGGGAAACCTCCATGCTCAACGCCGGTCCGCACGGGTTCAGTGAGGTGCTGTACGCCTTCACCTCAGCGGCCAACAACAACGGATCGGCCTTCGCCGGGCTCACCGCCAACACCCCCTGGCTGAACACCGCCCTGGGCCTGGCCATGCTGCTGGGCCGCTTCCTGCCGATCCTTTTTGTCCTGGCCCTGGCCGGAACCCTGGCGGCGCAGGGCAAGGTACCGGTCACTGCGGGCACCCTGCCCACGCACCGGCCGCAGTCCGTGGCCGTCCTTGGCGGCGTCACCGTGCTCGTCACCGCCCTCACGTTCTTTCCCGTACTCGCGCTGGGTCCCCTGGCAGAAGGACTGATCTGACATGTCCACCCTCACCAAACACCGCACTGAACCGGGCAACACTCCGGTCCCGTCCGCCCCGCACCCGGCATCGGCAGCCGGTTTCAGCTGGCAGCAGGCGGTAAAGGCCTTCCCTGTTGCACTGGCCAAACTGGATCCGCGCCGAATGTGGCACACCCCTGTCATGTTCGTCGTGGAAACCGGCGCCGTGCTCATCACCGCCATCGCCGTCGCTGAATCCCTCACCGGCGGCTCCTCCTCCTCCGGCGGCAGTCCCGTACCGGCCGGGTTCACCTGGCTGATCGCCGTGTGGCTCTGGCTCACCGTGCTCTTCGCCAACCTTGCCGAAGCGGTCGCGGAAGGCCGCGGCAAGGCGCAGGCCGCCACGCTGCGGGCCACCCGCACCACCACAGCCGCCCGGCGCGTGTGCGGCTACAACCCCCAGCCGGATGCTGCTGCCCTGCAGACACCAGTGGAGTCCGTGGCTTCCGCGGACCTGGTGCTGGACGACGTCGTGGTGGTCACCGCCGGGGAGGTCATCCCCGGCGACGGCGAGATCGTCGACGGCATTGCCTCCGTGGACGAATCGGCAATCACCGGAGAATCCGCGCCCGTGGTGCGTGAATCCGGCGGTGACCGGTCTGCTGTCACCGGCGGCACCCGCGTGCTTTCAGACCGGATCGTGGTGCGCATTACCAGCCGCCCGGGTGAGACTTTCGTGGACCGGATGATCGGCCTGGTGGAAGGCGCTTCCCGCCGCAAGACCCCCAACGAGGTGGCGCTGGACATCCTGCTGTCCACCCTGACCCTGGTCTTCCTTTTGGTGGTGCTGACCCTGAACCCGATGGCCGGGTACGCCGGTGCCACGATCAGCGTCCCCGTGCTCACCGCCCTGCTGGTCTGCCTGATTCCGACAACCATCGGCGCCCTGCTCTCGGCGATCGGCATCGCCGGCATGGACCGGCTGGTGCAGCACAATGTGCTGGCCATGTCCGGCCGTGCCGTGGAAGCTGCCGGGGACGTCACCACCCTGCTGCTGGATAAGACCGGCACCATCACCTACGGCAACCGGCAGGCTGCAGCGTTCTTCCCCGTGGCCCGGACGGAGAAGGAGGAACTCATCCGGGCAGCTGCCCTGGCGTCATCACTGGACCCCACGCCTGAAGGACGCTCCATTGTTGAACTGGCCGCCTCCCAGGGTGTTGTTCCGGCTCCGGTGCCGGACGCGGAGGACATTCCCTTTACCGCCCAGACCCGGATGAGCGGCCTGGACTACCCGGACGGTTCCAGCATCCGCAAGGGTGCCGGATCGGCCGTCCTGGACTGGGCCTCCGAGAGCGGCGGCATTGAGGTTTCCGTCCTCGCGGACCTGACCTACCGGGCAGACGCCATTTCCGCTTCCGGCGGCACCCCTCTGGTAGTGGCGGTCCGGGACGCCGGCGGCGCCGCACGGATCCTCGGCGTCGTCCATTTGAAAGACGTGGTGAAGGAGGGTCTGAAGGACCGGTTCGCCGAGCTGCGCCGGATGGGGATCCGCACGGTCATGGTCACCGGAGACAACCCCCGCACTGCGAAAGCGATCGCTGCTGAGGCCGGCGTGGACGATTACCTCGCCGAGGCCACTCCGGAAGACAAGATCGCGCTGATCCGCCGGGAACAGGAGGGCGGCCGGCTGGTCGCCATGACGGGGGACGGCACGAATGACGCCCCGGCGCTGGCGCAGGCGGACGTCGGCGTCGCCATGAACACAGGTACGTCCGCGGCCAAGGAGGCCGGCAACATGGTGGACCTGGACTCGGATCCCACCAAGCTGATCGACATTGTCCGGATCGGCAAGCAGCTGCTGATCACACGCGGGGCGCTGACCACGTTCTCCATCGCGAACGACGTCGCCAAGTATTTCGCGATCATCCCCGCCATGTTCATGGGCCTCTTCCCCGGCCTGGCGGTCCTGAACGTGATGGGCCTGCACTCCCCCGCCTCGGCCATCCTGTCCGCGGTGATTTTCAACGCCGTCGTCATCCTGGCCCTGATTCCGCTGGCCCTGCGCGGGGTGAAGTACCGTGCGGCCGGCGCTTCCGGGATCCTCAGCCGGAACCTGCTCGTCTTCGGGGTGGGCGGTGTGGCCGCACCGTTCATCGGCATCAAGCTGATCGACCTGGCCGTCTCCCTCCTCCCCGGTTTCTAGACCACCCACTAAAGGACCTCCCATGACCGCGTTTCGCTCCGCCACCCGTCAGCTCGCCGTTGCTGCCAGGGCGCTGGCCCTCTTCACCCTGGTGCTCGGCATCGTGTATCCCCTCCACGCCACTGCTGCCGCCTCCGCTTTTCCCCGCCAGGCCGGCGGCTCACCGGCGATCATTGACGGCACCGTCACCGGATCCACCCTGATCGGACAGTCCTTCACGGACAGTTCCGGTACCGCGCTCCCGGAGTTCTTCCAGTCCCGGCCAGGGGCTTACGACGGCGCTGCCTCCGGCGGCAGCAACCTGGGCCCGTCCAGCACGGAACTGGCGGAAACCGTGGCGGAACGGCGACGGGAGGTTGCGGCTCTCGAGTCGGTGCCCGCGGACCAGGTCCCGGCCGACGCCGTGACCGCCTCCGCCTCCGGACTGGATCCGCACATCAGCCCGGACTACGCCTACCTGCAGGTGCCCCGCGTGGCGCGGGCCCGGGAACTGCCCGAGGACGCCGTCCGAGCCCTCGTGGATGCCGCCGTCGCCGGCCGCACCGCCGGATTCCTGGGCGAACCAACCGTAAACGTGTTGGAACTGAACATGGCGCTGCAGGAGCTGGACACTTAAGCAATGACGCGAGGAGAGCTCCGGGTTTTCCTGGGCGCAGCACCGGGGGTCGGGAAGACCTACACCATGCTGGACGAAGGCCACCGCCTTCACGATGACGGACAGGACGTGGTGGTGGCCGTGGTCCAGACCCACGGCCGGGCCGCCACGGCCGCCGCCGCCCAGGGCCTGGAGCAGGTGCCGCAGCTCCGGATGGAGCACCGGGGACTGCTGCTGGAGGAACTGGACCTGGACGCCGTGCTGGCCCGCCGCCCGGGCTATGCGCTCGTGGATGAACTGGCACACACCAACGCCCCGGGACTCCGGCATGCCAAGCGCTGGCAGGACGTCCAGGCACTGCTCGACGCCGGCATCAACGTGCTTTCCACCGTGAACATCCAGCACATTGATTCGCTGAACGACGTCGTTGAAGGCATCACGGGCACCGTGCAGCGCGAAACGGTGCCGGATGACGTACTGCGGTCCGCGAACCAGATCGAGCTCGTGGATCTGGCCCCGGAACTGCTGCGCCGCCGCCTCGCCGAAGGCCTGGTCTATCCGGCAGTACGGGTGGATGCGGCTCTTTCCAACTACTTCCGGGTGGGCAATCTGACCGCGCTGCGCGAGCTGGCACTGCTCTGGCTGGCCGACGAGGTGGACAGTGCCTTGAACCGGTACCGCACGGAGAAGGGAATCCGCAGCAAATGGGAGGCCCGCGAGCGCGTGGTCGTGGCCCTGACCGGTGGACCGGAAGGCCAGACCCTCCTGCGCCGGGGTGCCCGGATAGCTGCCCGCACTTCCGGCGGGGAGCTGCTGGCCGTGCACGTCACCAATCCCGATGGACTGCGCGAAAGCCACCCTGGGGAACTGGCAGTGCAGCGTGCGCTGGTGGAAAAGCTCGGCGGAACCTTCCACCAGGTGGTCGGGGCGGACATTCCCGGCGCGCTGGTGGATTTCGCCCGCTCCGCGAACGCCACTCAGCTGGTGATCGGCGTCAGCCGCCGCCCGCGGCTGCGGGCATTGTTCGGCGGACCAGGCATCGGAGCCACCGTCATCCGGCTCTCCGGAGACATTGACGTGCACATTGTGAACCACGGTGCCGCAGGCGGGCACCGCAGCCTGCCCCGGCTGGGCGGCGCACTCAGTGCCCGACGGCGGCTGGCCGGTTTCGCGCTGGCGCTGGCAGGCGGACCTCTGCTCACCTGGCTGCTGGTAGGGGTCAGCACCCCGGAATCCATTACCAGCGATGTGCTGGCCTATCAGCTGCTGGTCATCCTGGTGGCGCTGGCGGGCGGCATCTGGCCTGCGCTGTTCGCCGCGCTGCTCTCCGGGGTGACACTGGACTACTTCTTTATCCAGCCGCTGCACACAGTGACCGTCTCAGAGCCCCTGCACCTGTTCGCCCTGGTGCTCTACTCCGCCAACGCCATGCTGGTCAGCTTCGTGGTGGACCGCGCCGCCCGGCGCTCTCGCGCAGCCCGCCGGGCGGCGACGGAGTCGGACCTGCTGGCCGCCGTCGCCGGCAACGTGCTGCGCGGGGAAGACACGGTGGAAGCCCTGGTGGGCAGGGTCCGGGAGGCGTTCAACCTCGACGCCGCCCGGCTGCGGTCCGGGGAAGCGGACCTGGCGGTTGCCGGCAAAGTGTCCGGGCAGCCCACTCACCGGGTGCCCGTCGGCGCTGCCGTCCTGGAGTTGTACGGCAGCGTTCCGGAGGCAGCGGACCTGAGGCTGCTTGAAGTCATCGCGGCGCAGCTTGGAGCTGCACTGGATTACCGGGACTTGTCAGCCAAGGCTGAAGGCATGGGCCCCCTGGCCGCTGCCGACAAGGTCCGCACGGCGCTGCTGGCCGCCGTCGGGCATGACCTGCGGCGGCCCCTGACTGCGGCCACGGCGGCCGTCACAAGCCTGCGGGCCGAAGATGTGGACTGGAGTGTCAGGGACCGGCAGGAGCTGTTGGCCACCGCGGAAGAGTCGCTGAACGCCCTCTCCGAGCTGGTGACCAGCCTGCTGGACGTCAGCCGGCTGCAAGCCGGAGCCCTGGCCGTCTCCCTGGCCCCCTTGGAAGCGGCGGACGCCGTTCTGCCCGCTCTTGAAGAACTCCGCGTGGGGCCCGCGGAGGTGCAGCTGGATCTGGCGCCCGGCCTGCCTCCCGTGCTGGGAGACGCAGTGCTGCTGCAGCGGGTGCTGGTCAACGTCTTGGCTAACGCCGTCCGCTTCTCTCCTGGGGATGCCAAGGTACTGCTCACGGCCAGCGAGTTTGGCGGCCGGGTGGAAATCCGCGTCATAGACTGCGGACCTGGCGTCTCCGCCGAACGCGCGGAAGAGATGTTCGTTCCCTTCCAGCGGCTCGGGGACACCGATAACGAGACCGGTTTGGGACTGGGCCTGGCTGTAGCGAAGGGATTCATGGAAGGCATGGGCGGAACCCTGGAGACGGAAGAGACACCCGGCGGAGGCCTGACCATGGTGCTGATCCTGCCGGCGGCAGCGGCTTCCCGGCCTGCGGATGCTGCGGAGGCTTTGTGAGGATCCTGCTCGCCGACGACGACGTCCAGATACTGCGCGCCCTGAAAATCACCCTGGCGGCATACGGCTACGAGGTGGTGGCAGCCCAGGACGGCGCCACCGCCGTGCGCCGGGCGGTGGACTCGCATCCTGACCTTTTGGTCCTGGATCTGGGCATGCCGGGGCTCAGCGGCATGGAAGTCATCGAAGCTGTGCGCGGCTGGAGCTCCATGCCCATCCTGGTGATTTCCGGCCGCTCCGATTCCGCGGAGAAAGTCCGCGCCCTGGATCTGGGCGCGGATGACTATGTCACCAAGCCGTTTTCCGCTGAGGAACTGCTGGCACGCATCCGTGCCCTGAACCGCCGGACCGGCGCAGCGCAGGAAAGCCCTGCCGTCAGTTTCGGCAATGTGCGCGTGGATCTCGCCGCCCGCCGGGTCACGCGGATTGACGACGGCGCCGCCGTCCGGCTGACCCCCACGGAATGGCATCTGCTTTCAGTGCTCCTTCGTCAGCCGGGCCGCCTGGTCACCCAGGCCCAGCTGCTCGCCGACGTGTGGGGGCCGGGCACAACAGACTCCGGCTATCTGCGCCTGTACATGGCCCAGCTGCGCCGGAAATTGGAGCCCGTCCCGGCAGCGCCAGCCCATCTGCTGACTGAGCACGGAATGGGTTACCGGTTCCAGCCCTGACACCGCAATAGGATGAGAGGTAGAACATTGGTACCCAAGAACATCTACGAAGCCGCATACCGGGGATAGTATGGAGGCCATGACCACCAACGCCTTACAGGAAAGCCGCACGCCCGGAACCGCGCCCGGAGACCTTGGCTGGGCCCTAGGCACGTTGGCAGGCTGCTACCAGTCCCGCACCGAGGCTGCCCTGGCCGGAACACCCGGCGGCCTGCGGGGCTTCCAGGTGCTTTCCGCCGTCGTGCGCCTGGACCTGCCGAACCAGCAGGCCCTCGGAGCGCATCTGGGCATCGACCGCACCGTCCTGACGTATCTGATCGACGCCCTCGCTGAGGCCGGAGAAGTGATGCGCGTTCCCGACCCGGCCGATCGCCGGGCCCGGAAGGTGGTAGCCACCTCCGCCGGACTGGAGAGGCTCGAATCCTCTGAACGCAGCGTTGCGGCGGAAGAAGAGGCCCTGCTCTCCACCATGGATCCGGCTGAAGCACGGGAGTTCCGCTCGCTGCTGCACCGGCTGGCGAGTCGTGCCCACCAGCCCGGGCGCAGCGTCAGCGACGGCCCGGACGCACCCTAGCCGAGGCCCGGCGCCCGGGAGCGTCCCTGCCTAGCGAAGCTTCCTCCGGTAGGCGGCCATCGACAGTCCGTACGCCAGGAGAAGGATTCCGGCACACCACGCGAGCGCAATCCACAGGTCCGCACCGACAGGCTGCCGTGCAAACAGGTCCCGGATGGAGTTGACGATCGCGGTGACCGGCTGGTTTTCCGCGAACCAGCGCACCGGTCCCGGCATCGTCTCGGTCGGCACGAAGGCTGAGCTGAGGAACGGCAGGAAGATCAGCGGATAGGAAAAAGCGCTGGCCCCCTCCGCGCTTTTTGCAGTCAGGCCCGCCAGCACGGCGACCCACGTCAGGGCCAGGGTGAACAGGGCCAGGACGGCGGTCACCGCGAGCCATTCCCCCGGCCCTGCCGCCGTCCGGAAGCCCAGGGCCAAAGCAGCCCCCACCACTATCCCGAGGGAGACCAGGTTGGCGGCCAGCGATGTGACCACGTGGGCCCAGAGAGTGCTGGCCCGTGCGATCGGCATGGATTGGAAGCGGTCGATAATCCCGGTTTGCAGGTCGGTGAAGAGCCGGAAAGCCGTATAGGCCACCCCGGACGCAACCGTGATGAGCAGGATGCCCGGCAGCATGTAGTCGATGTACTGCGGTGAACCGGTATCAATCGCGCCGCCCAGGACGAAGACGAACATCAGCATGATCGCGATCGGCATGACGGCCGTGGTGATGATGGTGTCGGGGCTTCGCAGGATGTGCCGCAGGGACCGGCGGGTCAGGACCGCGGTATTGGCATAGAAATGTGCTTGGGCAGTCATTGCGGTTCCTCACGTTCCGGCCGGCTTTCGGGCGCCTGGCCGGCGGGAAGTCCGCCGTCCTGCGCCGTGGCTCCGCTGCCCACGACAGCGAAGAAAACTTCCTCCAGGGTGGGCTGCTTCTCCACGTATTGGACTGTTGGCGCCGGGAGCAGCTGCTTCAGCTCGGCGAGTGTCCCGTCCGCGATGATCTTTCCTTCGTGCAGGATCGCGATCCGGTCCGCCAGCTGCTCGGCCTCCTCCAGGTGCTGGGTCGTCAGCAATACCGTGGTGCCCTGCCCGGCGAGCTGCCGGACCATGTTCCACACATCGAGCCTGCCCTGCGGGTCAAGTCCGCTCGTGGGCTCATCCAGGAAGATTACGGATGGTCCGCCGACCAGGCTCATCGCAATGTCGAGCCGCCGGCGCATCCCTCCGGAGTATGTTCCCGCCCGCCTCCCGCCGGCGCCGGCGAGCGCGAATTTGTCCAGAAGTTCGTCGGCTGCCGTACCGGGGTGCTTCAGCCGGCGCAGCTGGGCGACCAGCACCAGGTTTTCCCGTCCGGTGAGCATGTCGTCCACGGCAGCGAATTGTCCGGTCAGGCTGATGGCCTCCCGGACGGGCGCTGCATCCGCGACGACGTCGTTGCCCTCCACAGCCGCGGATCCGGCGTCGGGCTTGAGCAAGGTGGCAAGGATCCGCACCAGGGTGGTCTTTCCGGCGCCGTTGGGCCCCAGCAGGGCGAAGATACTCCCGGCCGCAACCTCGAAGTCCACGCCCTGGAGCACCGCCGTCCTTTTGAAGGACTTCTCCAGGCCGGACACGCGGATGGCCGGCGCTGCTGCCGCTGCCGCCGTCATGATCCACCGCCTCCTTCGTCCTCCTCGGCGCTGTCGATGGCCCGGATGAGCCGTTCCCGTTCTTTGTTGATCCACTGTCCGTCGGAGTAATTCCGCAGGAAAGTTTCCGCGAACTCCACCGGATCTTCGCCCACCACGGCACGGACCGGGGTGCGGTCCGCGGCGGCGCGTTCGAAGAGATCGGCAAGGTCCTCCAGCATCGACATCAGAATGGAGCCGTTGCTGAGGGCGCCCAGATAGGTCAGGTACCTCTCCACTGCGTCAAGCGATGTGCCGTACGGGGCGGGGAGCGTCTTTTTGCGTGCCTTGTACTCCCGCCAGCGGCGCTTGTCCCGCAGGCTGCCCGTGATTTTCTCCAGCATGGTCATTCCTCTCCTTTGCGGAGCTGTTCCAGATGTCCTGCCAGGAAGCTCCATGTCCTCCAGAACTCGCTCAGATAGTCCTCTCCCTGCTGATTGAGGGAGTAGACCTTGCGCGGCGGGCCTTTTTCCGAAGGCACTTTTTCCACGTCGACGAGTCCGCGCTGCTCGATCCGGATGAGCAGGGCATAGATGGTTCCCTCGGCGATATCCGTGAAGCCCTTGTCCCGCAGCCACGCGGTGATCTCGTAGCCGTACGCGGGCCGGCCGGAGAGGAGCGCCAGGACAATACCCTCCAGAACGCCCTTCAGCATCTCCGTTGCCTGCTTGCCCACACGCCGCTCCTTAATACCTAGCAATACTGAGTACCAGTACATAGTAACGCTGGGTAGTCAGTGCGCAACAGGGGTCCGGAGATTTGTCGGCAAGGGAAGTCCCCCTGCCGCAGCCGGATGTCCGGCCGTACCATGGGGAAATGGCCGCGTCCGGTGCTGCCCGGCCAGCGGGCAGGCAAGCAGTGGGCATGAGGTTGTGGTCCGCACCCCGGTTCCACGACGCGCTCCTCGCCGCCGGGGTGTTCCTGATCCTTGCCGCCTTCATCACTGCCGACGTCGAAGGCACCCAACCAGAGGCGTGGACATATTTGTGGGCAGCCGGTTTCGGTGCCCTGATGTTCATCCGGCGCACCTACCCGGTCCTGGTCGTCCTGCTGTCCGTTCTTGGTTTCCTTGCGTATTACGCGTCAGGATTCACCGCCATCGGCACCGCGGTTCCAATCGCAGCCGCGGTTTTTTCCGCCGCGGAATGCGGGAGGCTTCCAACGGCCGTGGCAGGATCCGCCGTCGTCGTCGCCGTTTCCCTTGTTTACCGCCTGTCCGCCGGGCAGGATGCCGCGTTCGTGCTTGCCTACGACCTTCCGCAGAACCTGCTGATCCTGGGTGGCGCGGTTGGTCTGGGTGACAGCGTCCGCTCGCGCCGGGAACTGCAGCGCCAGGCCTCCCGGATCGCGGACCTGACGGCCCGGCAGTATCGCCGGGACGCGCAGGAGCGCATCGCTGCTGAGCGGCTTGCCGTCTCCCGGGACCTGCACGACTCGATGGGCCATTCGCTGGCCGTCATTTCGCTGCATGCCGAGGTTGCCCGCGAAGCGGGGACGGACGACGCCGCGCGGCAGCAGGCGCTGGAAGTCATCCGTTCCACGACGGCTGAGGCCGGGTCTGAGCTGCGGCGCACTGTTGCCGGCCTGCGGAACGGCGGGCCGGGTTCCGGCGGCGAGCCGGGGATCCGGTCACTCGGCTCCGCCGTGGCTCCGGCACAAAGCGCGGGCCTGGAGGTCTCGCTGCGGAACGAGGTCACGTCCCGGGTCCCGCAGCCGGTCCAGGCGGCACTCTTCCGCACCGTACAGGAGGCCGTGACCAACGTCGTCCGCCATTCCGATGCCACCGCCGTTGCCATAGACCTCTCTGAAGACCGCGCTTCGATTCTGCTGAGGGTCAGCGACAACGGCGGGCGCCGCGGGCAGCCCGAGGCAGATCTGCCTGCCGGATTCGGCCTGGCAGGGCTGCGTGAGCGCACCGAAGCACTTGGCGGACGTTTCACCGCGGGCTGGGGTCCGGCAGGCTTTGAAGTCACAGCAGTCTTCCCGATGGAGCTGTCATGATCACCGTCGCCCTCGTTGATGACCAGCACCTGATACGCGCGGGACTGCGAAGCCTGCTGGCAAGCGACCGAGATCTCCAGGTAGTCGCCGAAGCGTCCGACGGGCGCCGCGGGGTGGACACCGTCCTCCGGACCCGGCCCGACGTCGTCCTGATGGATCTCCGGATGCCGGTCATGAACGGGATCGAAGCCACCCGCCTCATCCGGGCAGAGGAAAGCCTCGCGCAAACGCACGTGCTGGTCCTGACCACGTTCGACGACGACCGCGACGTCCTGGAGGCTGTCCGGGCCGGCGCCGCGGGTTACCTGATGAAGGACGCCGCAGGCACGGAACTGCGCGACGCCGTCCGCCGGGCTGCCTCCGGAGAGAGGCTCCTGTCCCCCGCAATCCTGGACCGGCTCCTGAAGATTGTGGCGTCCTCCCCCGCCGCGCCGGAACCGGATCCCCGCCTGTCCCAGCTCAGCGAACGCGAACTGGAAGTCCTGATCCGTGTGGGGCACGGGGACACGAATGAAGAGATCGCCGGAACGCTGTACATCAGTCCGGCCACGTCCCGGACGTATGTCAGCCGCATTCTGGGGAAACTCGGTGCCAGGGACCGGACGGAGCTCGCAGTCATCGCGTACCGGTCAGGACTGGTCCGCTGACGGGAAAGCACAGGCCCCGGTCGCCTGCAGGCGAGGGGCATTGACGCTTTCAGGACGACGCGGCGGCCCCGCAGCTGAACCTACCGTGGCCGCATGAGAGAAAACCCAACCACGCGAAATACTGCCCCGGCACGCCTGTACTTCGGTATGCCGCTGACGCTCATGGCCGGACTGGCACTGCTCGGCCTGCCCCGCGTCATCCTGCATGATCTGCACCTCCTCGGTGAAAGATCGCCGGGAACGTGGATCCTCGCCATCGGACCGGTACTGGTGTGGATCGCCGTGACCGTCCTTTCCCGGTCTCCCCGGCCCTTCCTGTCCGTCCTGGTCATCGGGCTGATATTCGGGGTCTTGCTGGTCCTCACCCATCAGCTGCTGTGGACCTCGGCCTTCGCGGGCAACACCTCACCGGTGCTGAATTCCCCGGCTGCACGGATCGCCGCGATCCCGAGCGGCTTGATGACGGGCGCGGCCATCGGCGCGATCGGCGGGCTGGCCGCCCTGGGCCTCAGCGCGGCTGCCAATCGCCGCAGCCGCGTCTAAGGCTCGACGCCAGCCTCCCCGGCCCTAGGAGTCCAACGACCCCGCGCCGGAGGTCCGCCCGGCCAACGGAATCCGCCACCCGTACCGCAGTGACAGGACACGGAGCGTGAAGACCAGCACTGCCACTGCGGTACCGACCACGGGATTGAAAACGCCCAGCACGTGGAACAGCGACACCAGCCCTGCACCGAGCATGGCCGGGACGGCATAGACACCGCGGGGATTGAACAACTGCGGCACCTCATTCGCGACGACGTCGCGCAGCAGCCCGCCGCCCACCGCCGTCGCGACTCCCAGCAGCGCGGATGACACCGGATGCAGCCCCGCGGCGAGGGCAGTCAGCGTCCCGGTGACGCAGAACAGGGCCAGCCCGGCGGCGTCGAACACCAGCAGCGCGCGCCGGTAGCGCTGCACCCCAAGCACGTGCAGGAAGACCAGCAAGGCTGCCAGAACCGGCGGCAGCAGATACAGGGGGTCGGTGAAGGCCTGCGGCACTCCCTGGCTGATGATCAGGTCCCGTGCCACGCCGCCACCCAGGCCGGCGAGTGAACCGAGCAGCAGCGAACCGACGATGTCGAAATTCCGCCGCGCGGCCAGCAGCGAGCCGGAGACCGCGAAAAAGAAGATTCCGGCGAGGTCCAGGATCAGCAACGTCATGGCCGGAGCTTAGCCCGATTCGGCACGTGCATTGGGCCCGCATCGAGAGACCCGCGTCACCGCCCCCCCCTTTAGGATGGGCACATGACTTCCGCGAGCGCAGCAACGCCCCAGGACACTGACGACGAATTCCTCTGGCTGGAGGATATCTACGGTGACAAGCAGCTGGACTGGGTCCGGGCGAGGAACTCCGAAACCGAGGAACTGCTCTCCGCAACGGACTTTGCCGGCACCGAAGAACGGCTGCTGGAGGTCCTTGATTCGACCGACCGGATTCCCATGGTGGTCAAGCGCGGCGACTGGTACTACAACTTCTGGCGGGACGCGGAACATCCCAAGGGCATCTGGCGCCGTGCAACGTGGGAGGGCTACACCGGCACCGGTACCCAGTGGGAAACCCTCCTGGACCTCGACGCCCTCAGTGCCTCCGAAGGCACGGAGTGGGTCTGGGGCGGTGCACGTTTCCTGCGCCCGGAGGACGGCGTGTCCTACCGCCGCGCTTTGCTCGTCCTCTCCCCCGACGGCGGCGACGCGGCGCGCTACCGGGAATACGACGTCGTAGACCGGGAGTTCGTCCCCGGGGGCTTCGACCTGCCCGTCGCCAAGACACAGGTCTCCTGGGCCGGACCGGATGCACTGTACGTCGCCACGGACTTCGGCCCGGGGAGCATGACTGCTTCCTCCTATCCGCGGACGGTGCGCACGGTGCGCCGCGGCCAGCCGCTCGCGGACGCCGGACTGTACTTCGAGGTCCCTGAGGACCACATGATGGGCTACGTCCACCATGACCAGACCCCGGGGTTCGAGCGGGACCTGGCGCTGGACATCATCGACTTCTATGACAGCATCACCTACCTGCGGCGGGACGATGACTGGCAGCGCATCGACGTTCCGCTGGATGTCTCGGTGGACCTGCACCGCCAGTGGCTGCTCATGCGGCCGCGCACCGACTGGCTGGTCGGCGAAACCCTGCACAAGGCAGGGTCCCTGCTGGCAGCGGACCTGGAGGAGTTCCTCGCGGGCGGACGCGAACTGCGCACACTTTTCAGTCCCGAGCCGTCGGTCTCACTGCAGTCCTGGAGCTGGACGCGGGACTATCTGCTGCTGAACCTGCTGCGGGACGTCTCCTCGGAAATCCAGGTCCTGGAACCGGCCGCGGACTGGCAGGCTGCAGCCCTGGACGCCTGCCCGCCGCTGCATTCGGTGGACGCGTACGCCGTGGATGACGAGGACGAAGCTGCCGGAAACGACTACTGGCTGGTGAGCACGGGCTTCACGACCCCGTCTACCCTGTCCCGCGGAACCCTTGGCCCCCAGGGCACGGCGGCGGAGGCAGTGAAAACCTCCCCGTCGTTCTTCGACGCCTCCGACTGCACCGTGGAGCAGCACTTCGCCGTGTCCGACGACGGCACTCGGGTGCCCTATTTCCAGGTCGGGCACAAGGACATGGTGCTCGACGGCGGCAATCCCACCGTCCTGTCAGGTTACGGCGGGTTCGAGCAGGCCCTGACCCCTGCGTACAGCGGCATTGTGGGCCGCGGCTGGCTTGAGCGCAGCTACACCGACGACGGCGGCACGGTCCGCCGCGGAGTGTATGTCCTGGCGAACATCCGGGGAGGCGGCGAATACGGGCCGGACTGGCACCGTGCTGCGCTGCAGCGCAACCGGCACCGTGCCTATGAGGATTTCGCCGCAGTTGCCCGTGACCTGACCACCCGCGGCGTCACCAGCCGGGAGCACCTCGGCTGCACCGGCCGCAGCAACGGCGGCCTGCTGGTGGGGAACATGCTCACCCTCTACCCGGAGCTTTTCGGGGCGGTGTCCTGCGGGGTGCCGCTGCTGGACATGCGCCGCTACACGAAGCTCTCCGCGGGCGCTTCCTGGATTGCGGAATATGGCGACCCCGATGATCCGGAGCAGTGGGAATTCATCAAGACCTTCTCGCCGTACCACCTGCTGCGCGAAGACGCACCATACCCGCCCACGCTGATCTGGACTGCCACCAGCGACGACCGCGTGGGCCCGGTCCAGGCACGGAAGATGGCCGCCCGGATGCAGGCACTCGGCGTTGACCGGGTCTGGTTCCACGAGGCGCTGGAAGGCGGCCATGCCGGGGCGGCGGACAACCGGCAGTCCGCACGGATGCACGCCATGTCCTATGAGTTCCTGTGGGAAGCGCTGACGGGCCGCCTGTCCTGAACGTGTTTTGCCGAAAGCACCCCGTTGTGGGTAGTCTTGACAGGCTGGCAGCGTGAGTTAGCCAGGGCAAATGGAGACGTGCCAGAGCGGCCGAATGGGCTTCACTGCTAATGAAGTGTGGGCCTAAAGCCCACCGGGGGTTCAAATCCCCCCGTCTCCGCCACATGAAGGTCCCCCTCTCACCAGGGGGACCTTTTTTGTTGCCCCGCCCCCTCTCCCCCCACCGAGAGGTCAGAAGAAGCTCTTTTCAGGCCCGAAACGAGCCGTAAATGGCCGCTCGGCGGAAGGATGCGCAGGGGACCAGGTCGGCTGGGCGACCCTGCTGCGGAACGCGCCCTCGCCGTCTGCGACGTCGTCCCTCTCCATCGCCGATTATGTGGTTGAAACTATTTGACGCCAGGGGCATAGGGTGGAGCGCAACACCAGACGCCGGCCGGGAGGTACCCCAATGGATATGCGCCTGCTGGGCAACAGCGGAACCGTTGTCAGCAACTTTGCCCTGGGCACCATGACGTTCGGCAACGAGGCGGACGAGCGGACGTCGCACCGGATGATGGAGGACTACCTCTCCGCAGGCGGCAACTTCATCGACACCGCGGATATCTACAATGCCGGTGCGTCGGAAGAGATTGTGGGCAAGTGGCTGCACTCCAACCAGGCTGCCCGGAACTCCATGCTCCTGGCAACAAAGGGCCGCTTCCCCACCGGAGACGGCCTGAACGACGCGGGCAATTCGCGCCGCCACCTGCGGCGCGCGCTCGAGGGTTCGCTCCGTCGGCTGGGCGTGGAGCATATTGACCTCTACCAGCTGCATTCCTGGGATCCGCTGACCCCGCTCGAGGAAAGCCTGGCCTTCCTGGACGACGCCGTGTCCTCCGGACTCATCAGCTACTACGGCTTCTCCAACTTCACCGGCTGGCAGCTCACCAAGGCGGTGTGGATGGCCAAGCTGCACAACTGGCAGCCGCCGGTGACCCTGCAGCCGCAGTACAATCTGCTGGAACGGGAGATCGAGTCGGAGATTATCCCCGCAGCGCTCGACGCCGGACTTGGGCTGCTGCCCTGGTCACCGCTGGCAGGCGGCTGGCTCACCGGGAAATACCGCAGGGAGAGCGTCCCTGCGGGCAATACCCGGGTGGGCGAGAACCCGACGCGTCAGTTCCAGGAATGGGATCTGCGCAGCAGCAACCCGCGGACCTGGCACATTCTGGATGCGCTGGCGCAGATGGCGTCCGCGCACGGCGCTGAACCCGCCCAAATCGCGCTTGCCTGGCTGGCCGGGAGACCCGGCGTCACGTCGGTGATCCTCGGCGCGCGAACTCCGGAGCAGCTGGAGAGCAACCTGCAGGCCACCGGCGTCGAGCTCTCCGAAGCCGAAACACAGCGGCTCGACGCGCTCAGCGCCCCGGTGGTCGGCAACTACCCCTATGGGCCGGACGGGGTGAACCAGCGCGCGCGCAGGGTCAGCTAACGGCGCAGCGACATTCCCATGACGGTCCGGACGGGGATGTTTCCGCCGTAGTCTTCGTCGATGGGCAGCATGCCGAGCTTCTCGGCGACCCGCCGCGATGCGGTGTTCTGCGGATGGATGATGGCGACCAGCGTCTCTGCCTGAAGATCGTCACGGGCGAGGTCCTTGCAGGCGGTGGCTGCTTCGGTGGCGTAGCCGCGGCCCTGCAGGAACGTGCGCGTGTGATAGCCGACCTCCAGCTCAGGGTGCCCGTTGACCTTCTGCCAGGTGAGGCCGCAATCCCCCACGAACTCGCCGTCGTGCGTTTCCACGATCCACAGCCCATGCCCGTAGGCGGCATAGTTGTCCTGGTTCCACTGGATCCAGCGGGCTGCTTCATCCCTGGTTTTGGGAGCGGGGTAGTAGGTCATCACCTCGGGATCCCCCAACAGGCCGCTCATGAGTTCGAGGTCAACCGGCGTCATTTCGCGAAAGCGCAGCCTGGCGGTGGGAGCGGGGAGCATGTTGCCACACTAACGGGCCGTGCGGCGGCACGTAACGCCGGGGTGCGTGCCTAGAAGTCTTCGGGGCGCAGGTTCTGCGCCCATTTGCTGATCTCGGCTTCGTCGGGCAGTGCCTCCGCGTCCTTTGCCTTGGCATCCTTATCTGCGGAATCCGCGGACTTTCCGTCGCCCGGAGCCTTGGCCGGCTTGCCGGCTGCAGCAGGCTTTGCCTGTCCGGGAGCCGCACCCGCTAGGTCGGGGCTCTCCTCAGTTGCCGTATTGGAAAGGGTTGTTTCCGGTGCTGCTGCCTCTTCAAGGGCCGCAGGGGCTGCTTTGGGCTTGACGTACGGAAGCGGGTGGGAGGCCATGGACGCGACGGCGGTGCTGGCGGCCCGCAGGCCGGAGCCGGTCAGCTGGGCATAGAGCTGAATAGCCCGGATGGGCTGGCCCTGCGCGATGGCCGCGTAGACCTGCTGATGGCCCTTTTCGTCGAGCCGGGAGACAGCCTCACGGGCAGTCTCAAAGGATGTTCCCGCGGGTGCACGGCCGCCGGGGATGGACGTCGCGGCCTTGGACGTTCCGGCCTTCGGCGTTGCCTGTCCGGCCTGTTTTGGTTCGGCGGGACGTGCAGCACGGCGGCGCTGGGCCCTGCCCACCAAAAAGTTCACGAGCACGATCGCGGCGACGAACAAGACAATGACCACAAACTCCATACCTTGATCCTAGCTTTTCTCCGCCTGCCTTGTTCCGCCCGCGGTATATTGGCGCGCAGGTCCAGCTCCCGCCGGTTCGTCCGGCCCAGCCCGCGAAGGATGCCATGACATTCGATTCCGCCCTGCTTTCCCTGAACGTCGAGCTCAAAGGACCGGTTGCCGAGGTCCGGCTCATCGGCCCGTCCAAGGGAAATGCCATGGGTCCGGACTTCTGGACCGAACTGCCGCGGGTGTTCGAAGCCCTCGGCGCTGACGATGAGGTCTGCGCCATCCTGCTCTACGGATCCGGCGGAACCTTCAGCTACGGACTGGACCTGCCTGCCATGCAGCCCGTCTTCGCTCCGGTGCTGGAATCCCGGGGAACGGATGCTCGCCTGCGCAGCAGCTTCCGCCGGCAGATCCAGGAACTGCAGGACGCGGTTAGCTCCGTGGCCCGCTGCGGCAAACCGGTTATCGCCGCCGTCGAGGGATGGTGCATTGGCGGCGGTGTGGACGTGATCTCGGCCGCGGATATCCGGATTGCATCGCCCGGTGCCACCTTCAGCATCCGCGAGGTGCGGGTGGGAATCGTGGCGGATCTCGGCTCCCTCCAGCGGCTGCCCGCGATCATCGGCGCCGGCGCCACCCGGCACCTCGCCCTGACCGGTGAAGACTTCACGGCCCAGCGCGCCCATGAACTGGGCCTTGTCACGGAACTGGCTGACGACGTCGTTGCCCGCGGGCGGGAGCTCGCGGGCCGGATCGCAGCGAATCCTCCACTGGTGGTCCAGGGCGTGAAGCGGGTTCTGGACCAGGGTGCGGAGCAAGCTGTCCAGACGGGCCTGGACTACGTGCAGGTCTGGAATACCGCGTTCCTGCCCAGCCGGGACTTCGCAGAAGCCACCCGCGCCTTCGCCGAGCGCCGTCCCGCAGTCTTCACCGGGGACTAGGTCCACCGGCTGGAAACTAGACTGGGTGCATGGCAGTAACGGACGAAGCGATCACCAAGATCAAGGACATGCTCATCTCAGGTGAGCTGAAGGCCGGTGACCGGCTTCCTCCGGAAAAGGACCTCAGCGAGCGGCTCGGACTCTCACGCAGCTCCCTGCGAGAGGCAGTGAAAGCGCTGGAGCTGATCCGTGTCCTGGACGTCAGGCGCGGGGACGGGACCTACGTGACCAGCCTCGAACCGTCGATCCTCATGGAAACCATGTCCTTCGTGGTGGACCTCCACCAGGAGAATTCGGCGGCCCAGCTCCTGGAAGTCCGCCGGATCCTTGAACCGGGTTCAGCTTCGCTGGCTGCCAGGCGCATCAGCCCGGAAGCCGCCGCGGATCTCCGGGACTGTGTGGCAGTCGTCGGCGAGAACTCCTCCGAGGAGGAACTGGTCGCCCACGATTTGGCTTTCCACGCGCGGATCGCCAAGGCTTCTGGCAACTCGTACCTGCAGAGCCTCCTCGACGGCCTGGCAGGGAGCACGATGCGCTCCCGGATCTGGAACGAGTTGACGCTGGACAAGGCGGTGGCGGCCACGCTGGCCGAACACGCGGCCATAGCCCGGGCCATCAGCACCGGCGACCCGGACTTGGCGCGCGCCCTGATGACCGTGCACGTCAGCGGGGTTGAATTACGCCTCTCGCAGGCCGCCTGAGCGCCTGCCCCCGACGAACCGCTATGCCTTCAGCGCCAGCACAAAAGGCAGCACGGATTCCGCCCCGGCCAGCCGCAGCACGCGCCCGGCCTCAGTGAGCGTCCAGCGGCTGTCGGAGAAATCATCGACCAGCAGCACCGGACCCGGGTTGGCGGCAAACCAGTCCGCACCGCCCTCGGGCACAGCGAACTGCTCCCAGACCGATGCCAACCGGAAGGCACTGTTCCCTCCGGGACCGCCGGAGGGTCCGCCGTGGGGCAGCTGCAGGGCACCGAGGTAAGGGATCCGTCCCAGTTCCGAGAGCCCCTGGGCCAGGGAACCGACCAGCTGCGGACGGGACCCGCTGGGGACTGACACGATGGCTACCGGACGCTGGTCCCAGCCCCACTGGGCCAGGACCTGCACGCAGCCCTGCAGCAGCGCCGGGTCAACCGGAGCGTCGGGCGCACCAGGAGCAAAGATTTCCCGCAGCCGTCCGCCCCAGCCCAGGTCCGTCAGGCGGGCCAGCGCCCGCCCGGTGGAGACGGCGGCGTCGGGCTTGATCTTGCCCTTGACCGGCACGCCGAGCCGGTCCATTCCGGTGGGGTACATGCCCCGCGGGTCAATGTCCACGCCCACGCGGCTGAGTTCCTGGCTGGCGCTGTCCGTCGCCTCGGAGGCGATGTCGTCCGGGTACCAGCGGCCGGCACAGTTGTCGCAGCGCCCGCAGGGAGCCGCCGCGGGATCGTCCAGCTGGCGGGACAGGAACTCCATCCGGCAGCCGCTGGTGTTCTCGTAGTCCAGCATGGCCTGCTGTTCCTTGACGCGGGCGGCAGCGATCCGCTCGTAGCGTTCACGGTCGTACGTCCAGGGCTGCCCGGTCCCGCGCCACCCGCCGGTAACGCGTTCCACGGCACCGTCCACGGCAAGGACTTTCAGCAGCAGTTCCAGCGGCGATCGTTTCAGGTTCACCAGGGTTTCCAGCGCCCCGGTCGAAAGCACGGACCCGTCGGCCAGTTCCCGCAGCACGGCGTTAGCCGGGCCCTCCGCGGGCATGGACGACGTGGCGAAGTATTCCCAGATGTCGCGGTCCTCGCTTCCGGGCAGCAGCAGCACGTCGGCGTTCGGGGTCCCGCGGCCTGCACGACCCACCTGCTGGTAGTACGCCACGGGCGACGACGGCGCCCCCAGGTGGACCACGAATCCGAGGTCCGGCTTGTCGAAGCCCATACCGAGCGCGCTTGTCGCCACCAGGGCCTTGACCTCGTTGTTCTTCAGGGCAGCCTCGGCCTGCTCGCGGTCCGCAGGATCGGTCCGGCCGGTGTAGGCCAGGACGCGGTGCCCGGCCTTTTGCAGCAGGCGTGCGGTGTCCTCCGCGGCAGAAACCGTCAGGGCATAGATGATCCCGCTCCCGGGCAGCTCACCGATGTGGGTGAGCAGCCAGGCGAGCCGGCTGCGCGGGCTGGGCAGCCGCAGCACCCCCAGCCGCAGGGATTCACGGGCCAGGGCTCCGCGGATGGTGAAGACGTCTTCCCCGCCGGCGGCCAGTTGCTCTTCGACGTCCTTCACCACGCGGGAGTTAGCGGTGGCCGTGGTGGCCAGGACGGGAACGCTTGCCGGAAGCCGTTCGATCAGGTGGCGGATCCGGCGGTAGTCGGGCCGGAAGTCGTGCCCCCAGTCGGAGATACAGTGTGCCTCGTCGATCACGAGCAGTCCCGAGCGGCGGACAAGTTCCGGAAGATGGTTCTCCCGGAAGCCGGGATTGTTCAGCCGCTCCGGTGAGACCAGGAGGACGTCGACGTCGTCAGCTTCCAGCCGGGCGGAGATGTCCTGCCATTCGAGCTGGTTCGCCGAATTGATGGCCGCGGCCCGCACACCGGCGCGTGCCGCAGCGGCAACCTGGTCCCGCATCAGCGCCAGCAGCGGCGAGACAATCAGCGTGGGACCGGCGCCCCGGGAGCGGAGCAGCAGGCTTGCCACGAAGTACACGGCGGACTTTCCCCAGCCGGTCCGCTGGACCACCAGGGCCCTCCGCCCTCCGCGGACAAGGGCCTCTATGGCTTCGTACTGGCCTTCGTGGAACTGCGCATCCTCCCGGCCCACCAGCGCCCGCAGCAGGGCGGTTGCTTCGGTACGGAGAGCCTGGGCATCCTCCGGGCCGAAGGCTTCGGAGGATGCTGACAGCTGTACGGGCTGGACGGGCGGCACGGATACGGGTTCCATGCCTTCCACTATTCCAGCCTCCACCGACATGTCCCTGCGTTCCCGGCACCGGATGTGGAAAAGAACACCTGTGCGCGGCAGCACGCCCCGGCTGGGCCGGCCCGCCCGCGCTCCCCTATAGACTTCAAGGCGTGACTACTGCATTCGATCTTTCCGAGTCCTTCAAGGCCTACGACGTCCGGGGCATCGTGGGCGAGACCATTACTCCGCAGATCGTGAAGGCCGTCGGCGCCGCATTCGTCGATGTGCTTGAGCTCGCCGGCGAAACCATCGTGGTCGGCGGCGACATGCGCCAGTCCTCCCCCGAATTCATCAAGGACTTCGCTGCGGGGGCCACTGCCCGCGGCGGATACGTCCTGGTGGTGGACCTGATCTCCACCGACGAGCTCTACTACGCCTGCGGCTCCCTGAACGCTGCCGGTGTCACCTTCACCGCCAGCCACAACCCGGCCCAGTACAACGGCATCAAGATGGCCAAGGCCGGAGCAGTCCCCATCTCCTCCGAGACCGGGCTGAAGGAAATCCAGAAGGCTGCGGAACGGTACCTGGACGACGGCGTGATCCCGTCCGTGGAGAAGCCCGGGCTGATCAGTGTCCGCGATGTGCTGGGCGACTACGCCGCCTATCTGCGCGAACTCGTGGACCTGCGCGGCATCCGCCCGCTGAAGGTAGTAGTCGATGCCGGCAACGGCATGGCCGGGCTCACCACCCCCGCCGTGCTGGGCGATTCCCTGCTGCCCGGGCTGCCCCTGGACATCATCCCCCTCTATTTCGAACTGGACGGCTCGTTCCCCAACCACCCGGCGAATCCGCTGGAACCGGAGAACCTGCGCGACCTGCAGGCCGCCGTCGTCGAACACGGAGCAGACCTGGGCCTGGCCTTCGACGGCGATGCCGACCGCTGCTTCGTCATCGACGAACTGGGCGCACCGGTGAGCCCCTCGGCGATCACCGCACTGGTGGCGCGGCGCGAAATTGCCCGAGCCCAGGCAGCCGGTGAAGAGGTCCCCGTCATCATCCACAACCTGATCACTTCCCGTGCCGTACCCGAACTGGTCGAAGCTTCCGGCGGCCGTGCCGTCCGCACCCGGGTCGGCCACTCCTTCATCAAGGCGCTCATGGCCTCCGAGGGCGCGGTCTTCGGCGGGGAACACTCCGCGCACTACTACTTCCGCGATTTCTACAACGCCGACACCGGCATGCTTGCGGCCATGCATGTCCTGGCCGCCCTGGGCGAGCAGGACCTTCCGCTCTCGGACCTCGCCCGCGAGTACGAACCGTATTTCTCCTCCGGCGAGATCAACTCCAAGCTCGACGACGTGCAGGCGGCCGTAGACCGCGTCCGTGCCGAATTCGAGCGGCCGGGCGTCACCGTTGACTCCCTCGACGGATTGACTTTCACCTCGGATGACGGACAGTGGTGGTTCAACCTCCGCGCGTCCAACACAGAACCCTTCCTCCGGCTCAACGCCGAGGCAGAGGACCTCTCCACCATGGAACAGGTCCGCGACCGTGTCCTTGAACTAGTTAGGAAATGAGCTCATGGCTGACGTAGAACTGGCTGGCGGAGAACCGTCCGCCCAGGTACAGGATGACCTGAACTCCCTGCTGGGCACCGCCCTCGGTGTCACACAGGAACAGCTCGAAGCGCAGGGCGCCTTCCTGCCCGCCGCACTGGTGGTGCAGAACGACGGCGAACTCCGCATGGTGGCCGTCTCTCCCGAGGAGAGCGATGAAGACCTGGATGCAGAGGCCATGATCGATGACCTCTATACCGTCCTGGAGGAGCAGAAGGACCAGAACCGCGCCGTCGCTGTTTTCTCCGACATCACGCTGCCTGACGAGGGAACAGACGCCATCCACGTGGTAGCCGAGCACTCCGAAGGAGTCTGCATCTCCGCGATCCAGGCCTACTCCGAGCAGGACGGCGTATGGACCTTCAGCGATCCCATCTGGGAGTCCGGAGAGCCGATCGTCTGGGCTGCCGGCGAGGAAGCGCCCGCTGAGTCCTAGACAGGGCAGAACTTAAGAGGACCGGGCCCGCACTCACTGAGTGTGAACTGCTCCCCCGAAAGCTGGACTGGCCAAATAAGATCCTAAGCCGCGAGGGCCTGGGCACGGTATTGGACCGGGCTCAGGCCCTTGAGCTTTGTCGAGATGCGTTCATTGTTGTACCTGTTTGAGCTGGGTTGGGGGGGCCAAGTCGGGCTACCGCTACCTCACGCTGTTCCTCCGATAACGAACTTCTGCCATGCGCAGAACTGCTCCCCGAGAGTGAACTGATTTCTCAGTCCAACTTTCGGGGAGCAGTTCACTATCCGGCGGGGGTTCTTCTTTTCAAGCTACCGCTCGATACCGTCGATAATCACATGGATGGACGTATCCGGGAGTTCCAGGATGTGCTCACCTGGAACGAATGTATCGAGGCTTTGCAGCTGCTCCTGCAGCTGCTGTGTGGTGTCGGGGTCGGCGGTAACCACCTCGACCTCTTCGATGTCAGTGTTCACCGGCAGGTACATGTAGACCCCTCCGGCTTCCTCCTTGATCTCCACGTTCGAGGTGTAGTCCTCGCCCGCGATCTCGTAGGTGCGAGTGCCGTCCCCGGCGCCGAGGCCGGCCCAGACCGCCCCACCAACGACCAGGGCCAACATCCCGATGAGGGACCCGCGGACCCAGACGCGGGAGGAAGCATGAGACCGGCGGGCCCGGCGGCCCCGCCGGGCCGAGGGGGTTTCACCCCCGGCCTCAGCGGCGGCTACCGGCGTGGTTTCTTCGTGCGCAGTCTTCATACTCGCTCCTCCTGCATCTCTTCCTCTTCCTTCTTGCGGCGACGGGCTGCAGCCAGGAGCAGGATGCCCAGGACACCGGCACCCAGTGCGCCGAGGAGGAGCAGGCCGAAGCCCTTAGCCCCGGTGAACGCCAGTCCACCCTCGACCGGAACCAGCACGAACGGGAAGTCCAGATCCAGATCGTCGGTGAGCGCCAGTCCACCCTCGACCGGAACCAGCACGAACGGGAAGTCCAGATCCAGATCGTCGGTGAGCGAGGTGACCACGATGTTGCCGTCCTCGGCGACCTCCGTGATGAAGGCCTCCAGGGTCATCGCCTCGTTGTCGAACTGCAGGGTGGTAACGCTGTCAGCGGTGCTGAGGCGGTAGCCGTCAGGCATCACCATCGTGGTGCGGTACTCGCGCGGCTTCATGAAGCCGGCGTGATCCTCGTCGTAGTGAGTCGGGCTCACCTCGAACCCGTAGTAGCCGAGCTCATCGGTGACCTTGACCGAGTCGCCGTTTACGTCCTCGGCGATAACCCACTTGCCGCCGACCTTCTCCCAGAGGGTGACCTCGCGGTCAGCCATGCGGTCTTCGTTGCCGTTGTACGTGCCGTCCTCGTTGGCATCCACCCACGCGACGCCGCCGATGGTGACCGAGTCTGGATAGGTGGTGACACCGATATCCATCTGAACATCGTCGCGCATCGTGGTCGGAACCGAGACCCCGTTCTCGTGATCGATGATCGAGAAAACGTTCGTCACGCCGGTCAGCTGGAAACCGAACTCTGCAGCTTCCGTGATCATGTCGCTGTCGATGAGCTTGTCCCCGCCCACGTTCAGCGGCGACCACAGCTGGTTGCCCAGGCGTTCGGCGGTCACACGGTATTCGCGTGCCTGCATGAACTCAGGGTGGCTCTCGTCGAAGTGCATTGGCTCAACCACGAAGCGGTAGTCGCCGTTCTCGTCGGTCACGTCGGTGACGCCCTTCGAGTCACCGGCCTTGACCCACGCGCCATCCACGAGCTCCCACAGGACCACGGTCTGGCCGGCGAGAACTTTCTCGCCTTCCTCACGCAGGCCATTGGCATTCGCGTCGTCCCACATCTTGCCGCCGATGACGACCCCGGGCTCAACGAGACCCAGGTCAACATCATCGTGCGTCAGTGCTTCACGGGTATCCACGGGCAGGAACTGACCCTCGACGGGCTCGGCCAGCGTGTAGACATCCGATACCGCAGTGAAGGTGCCATTACGGCCGGTCTCAACGAAGTCGCTGTCGGTTTCGTCAGCACCCTGGTTGTGCTTGGTGATCGCGAGCCACAGCGGGACCTCGGTCACAACCACGCGGTACTGGTTAGCAGCACCGGCTGCGTCGTTGTAGATCGGCAGACCCTCAAAGCGGTACTTGTTCACACCGGTCTGAGCTGCAACGTCGGTCCAGTCGGCGCCGTTGGTGCTGACCTGCAGAGTCGCGGTGAAGCGCTCTGCTGCCAGGCCGTCGCCATCCTTCTGTCCATCAGCCTTCCCGTCGATGAACACTTCACCGGCGATAACACCGGTTGCGTGCTCCATCACACCGAGGTCGATGGTCACGTTGTCCACTGCACGCAGGAACTTTCCGTCCTGAACAGCCAGGGTGATCAGGTTGTCCAGACCGCCCTTCGCGTTCATGGTGCCGTTGAGGAAGAAGTCGGAATCAACCTCGCGGTCACCCCCCTCGCGCGACGGAGCGAACGTGTAACCGGCCGGCAGACCGTCCACGCTCACCTGGTAGGCGTACGCCGTACCCGTCTCAGCGTCACCGTCGAAGGCCGGAACCTCGGGGAAGTAGTAGAGGCCGTCAGCCTGCGAGGTGGTGGTCATGACGAAGCCGTCATTCTTCACCCACTGGCCGTCAACGTTCTCGTACTGCTCGAGCTTCAGCTCCTGGCCCTCGAGACCGGGCTCGCCGGTCTCCTGGATACCGTTGCGGTTCTTGTCGCCCCACACGAGGTTTCCGATGACACCAGTGTTGCGGTAGGCGTAGAAACCGGCGTTCACTGCCATGCGGTCAGCGAAATCCGTCTCGTAGACGTTCTTCAGATCGAAGGCGAACAAGTTCGTACGAACCGCGGCGTCGTCTCCGGTGCCGCGGAGCGTCACGTCATTGTCATCAACACGGGTGAACGGGTTCTCCGCGTGCGTAATCGGCGTGACAGGCAGTTCCTTGTCGTAGGTGCCACCGGGGTGAACAACCTCGACGTAGAACTGGCCGGGGCGTGCGAGGACGGGGAAGGTGTAATGACCATTGGTGTCCGAGATAGTAGTCATCTCGGTGCCGTTCGCATGACGCACTACGGTGCCATCAGCGTGCTTCAGGATGACCTTGAATTTCTCCAGGCGAGCCTCACCGGACTGCATCACACCGTCACGGTTCATGTCGTTCCACACAGTGCCGCCAAACTTGAACAGGCGGCCAACACCGAGGTCGAAGCCCATACGGGTGTCGTCCGCAGTCTCCCGTGTGACCCTACGCACGTCGGTCACTGCAACCAGTGCAGAAGCATCGTGTGCAACCTGCACGTCGGCAGCCTCACCCGGGAGGAACGTGGTCACGTCCGCACCGGAAATCATCTTCTGTGTGGTCACCGAGTAGCCGTCGTACGCCTTCGGCATCTCGAACATCACGCGGTAGTTACCGGGGGTGATGTTGGAGAACACGTAGTAACCGTTCCAGCCGTTGATGTCGGTACGGGTGGTGGTCACCACCGGGCCGTCAGATTCCGTCTTCTGGCCGATCTCGTCAACGAAGACCTCACCGGTTGCATCGTCAACGACGAGCCACTGGTTGCCGACCTTCTTGATCGGGTTACCGAGGTAGTCGACGTGGCGACCGTTCGGGCTGAGGAGGGTGACCTTGACCTGGTTGATACCCGCATCGTCGATGTCGCCGTCAAAGTCGATGTCCTTGGCAGGCTTCAGCAGTTCGCGGCCGTTCACATCGGTGATGATCTCGCCCTCGTTCTGCGCGGCGTCGAAGTTGGCGTCGTGCCAGACGTAGTTACCGATCGAGACTTTGTCGGCCTTCTCGGTCACGAAGGTGCCGGCGTTGTTCGATTCCTGGGGCTTGAAGTTCTCCTTGAGCTGGGTCGCAGCGAACGAGTTCCACTGAGCCACGTCATCAGGCTTGGCAGCGGTGTCCCAGGTCTCCAGGAACGCGGGTGCGTTCAGCGGAGTGCTCATGCCGTACGACAGGGTGAGCTTGCTCTGACCGGGCAGAGTCTCGCCTGCGTTGTTGAACAGCATCAGCAGCGACTGGGCCTTACCCAGCAGCGACGGGTCTGCAGCAACAGCGGCCTTGAAGTCAGCCAGCGAGACAAAGTGCTTGTCACGCTCGACCGAGGCAGCTCCACCCACACCCATGGAGTCATAGAACTCCTGGGTGCTGACCACACTTGCAGGCAGCAGCTCAGCCTCAACGACCTTGCCGCCCTGCCTGGTGAACGGACCCACGTACATCGTGTAATCACGTGCACCGTAGGTCTTGTTCAGACCGCCCTCTGCGGTCAGCTTGAAGCTGTCCAGGTTCAGGATCGATGAACCGTGCGAGTTCCGTGCCACACTCTCGTTCATCACAGCGTGGTCGCCGTCGTAAGGCAGCACGTCGTAGATGATCGGGAACGGGTACGGGGTCTCGCCCTTCTCCTTCGTGTTGTCGATCGTCAGGGTGTAGTTGAAGTCCCCGCCTTCACGAACCGGCGTGATCCGCGGATGTGCGGTTCCGGCGCGGTTCAAGTCAGAGTAGGCGACCTTCCGCTTGCCGAAGTTGTCGTACACCTCGTACTCGAAGAGGGTTCGGTCGGTGAAGACCAGGCGGTCGTTCCGCAGGTTGTTGGCATCGAGGTCGTTGCGGTCAGTCTCGTAACCGAGCGTGTTCGAAGCATTCCAATCCGAGTTGAGCGGCTGCACGAGGCCGGTGTTGTTGGTCGTGTAGACGCGCGACTTGGTGTCCTCGCTCGTTGCACCCGGGGTGTAGGTGTCGATGAGGCCGATGAAGTCGATCACGATCTTGTCACCGGGCAGCACCTGGCCCTCGAACCAGATGGTTACGACGTTGCGGTCCATGCCGTCCCAGTCACCGGCGTGGATACGCTTGTGAATAAGGTTCGATTCGGACTGCTTGACGGTGCCGTCTGCGGCCACGATCTTCCAGGTCCACTTGAATGCATCAGACTCACGGTTTGCCGTGGCGTTCTTCTGCAGCGGGCCCTTGGAACGGTGAGCGTCATTCAGCGGGTTCGTTTCGTCCACCTTGTCGGCGGGCACGTAGACCCAATCGTCTTCACCGCGAACGGTCATCACGCGAGGCAGCTCAAACGTCACCTTGGGGTCGATGAGCATGTCCTCGGCGTAGGTGATCGACTCTTCCTCGTTCCACATGGTGTCGTCGGCGTTCACGACCTCACCGCGGAACTTCAGGTGGGAAGACGACGACGGGTTGATGGCCATGTTGTCCGACCATCCCCAGCGCTGATCTTCAGGCTTGGCTCCGTCGTAGCGGTAGTAGAGAGCGTCGTGGAAGACGTTCACCACCGGACGAGCGGGCGTGAGGTAGGAGCGGTTCTGGTCATCATCCAGTTTCGCCATTGCGTCTGCGACGTAGTTACCCCACAGCTCAACGGTGTCGTAGATGAACATCGTCTGCTTCTCATCCGAGGATGCACGCATGTTGATCTTGATCGCAGCGTCGGTGACGCCGGCGCCGAAGCTGGTGACACCCTTGTTCTCGGGGTCAGTCTCCGTCACGTCCTGGTTGCCGGCCTTGTCCGCGTCGGCATCAACTGCCAGGCGGGTACCGGTGGGCACCAGGTAGTCAGCGTCGATCGAGCGAACTACTACACGAACCTGACGGAGGTCGCGAACGAGGTCCGGGTCCACTGCGATGGTCTTGTTCTCGTAGATGCTCTGCTTGCCGAGCGAGACCCACTCATCGGTCGCGTAACCGGTTGCAGGGTCAACGTGTGAGACGAACACCTCGGACTCGAACACCTGGTCAACGGTCTTACCGTTGCTCTGGATGTGGGCAACGACATCAGCGGGGATCTCCCACTTACCGCTGGACACAGACAGCACTGCAGTGTCGATCCAGTACTTCGTCACAGGGTGGTTCGGATCATTGGATTCCGGCGCCGGCAGGTTGCTGTCGATGGCCATCTCCCGCAGGCCCGAGCCGGTGTTCTTGGCGTGGGTCACCAGGTACTCGATCGTGTCCGACGAGTTGAAGTACGGGTCACCGATGGAGCCGTTGGTGTATTCCATACGCGGACGCGTGGTGTTGACGCGCACCTCGCCCTTGGGCTTTGCAACCTCGAAGGAAGCATCGTTCTGTGCCAGGAAGCTACCCACCTTGCCGTTACCGTCCATGTCGCCGGTGACGAGAGTTTCGGTCACGAGCTTCGCGTAACGGACGGGCGCAAGCGGCTGCACGACGAAGTCGTCCTTGCTTGCACCCTCGGGCAGAAGGGTCAGATCGTCCGAGATGAGCGAGATGTAGGTGTCGACCTTGAAGTCCTCAGCCGTCCACTTACCGCCCTCGGCCTCGTCATCACGGAAGCCGTCAACCAGCCTGTACTCCTGCAGCAGCGTGAAGCGCTGATCCGACTCGAGGCGACCCGCAGCCGTATCGGCGTCGGGTGCCGGCGGCGTCACGATCCAGCGAACCACCTGGCGCTCAGACCAACCCTTGATGCGCTCGTCCTCAGTCACTGCCTTCACCGTGTAGCCGGCAGCTTCGAACGCCTTGCGGTCCATGATCGTGTTACCGACCTTGATGCGCACATCCCCGGTCTTCTCCGCGAACGATGACACGTAGGAGGTGAAGATGAAGCGCGAGTTGTGCACGGTGCCGGTGCTCAGCATCCGGCTGTAGTCGCTGCCTGCACTGTCCGGCTTGTTGTACGCCTCGGTCGAGACCCAGAACTTCGCAGCGGCACCCAGCAGGGTGACCTCGTTCGATGCTGCGTCAGCGTAGGGGCCGATCTTGGTCTCGTTCACCACGGACGGGAAGCGCATCACGATACGCGTTCCGCCGTAGGCGCCGTAGTTGGTTGCCGACTCCTGAACCGTCTCGGGGAGCAGGGTCGAGCCTGCAACCTTCCACGAACCACTGACATGCAGGGGCACCTCGGTGTCCCGCTTGTAGGTCTTCGTCTCCGAGATCAGCGATTCGGTGATGCGGTTCACACCGTTGGTACCGATGCTGTCCAGACGGCCGGCGTCAGCGCTGGGGTTCTGCACGTACGAACCGGTCTTGTACATACCCGAGACGATCGGCTCGAAGATGTCGGCCTCCGAGTTGGCGAAGGTCATAATCTCCTGGAACTTCGTCTCGTCGGAAAGGGACTCGTCCGTGCCGTAAGGAGGCATGTCGATCACCGTGGCGCGGGGCGACACAGTCAGGGACTGGCCGTACTTGATGGTGTGCAGGATCTGCTGAGCCTCGGGGGTGTCCTTCGCGGTGAAGTGCAGCACGAAGCGTTCGCCCTGCTCGCTCTTGACGCGCTCGACGCGCAGGTTCAGGTGCTCGGCCACATCGACCGCAGGCGTCGTGCTGTTGTAAGCCACGTCGCTGATGTGAGCGGTGAACGCCACATGCTGCTGGTTCTCCACCTTGCCCGTGTAGCGAGCAATGGTGCCGTCCTCGAGGATCGGGACGATACCGAACGGCATCGACACGGTCACGGTCGGCTCAAACCACGAACCGCGGGCACCGCCCTTGGTCTGGGGTTGATGAGTCAGCTCGTCGAGGCGGTTGCCCGAAGTGCCGTGGTAGTCCTTCTGAGTCTCGATCTGCTGGTTCTCCACGGTTGCGTGGATGGTCAGCTTCTCGTGGAGATCAGTCGTGAAGTCCTGCACCGTCGAGTGGTATCCCGTGAGGTAGCTGTCCTTCGAGATGTCGTTCCACACGCGCAGCGCCGGCTTACGCATGACCATCTGGTCACCCGTCACCAGCGCCGGCTTCTGGTCGGTCACGGTGGCGGTCGCCTGTGCATTCAGGCCACGGATGTACATGCCGTGAGGCTCGAACGAAGAGTAACTCGTATACCCGCTGGTGCCCCAGTGATACCAGCTGAGGTCCGCCAGGTCGATGCCGGGCTTGATGCCGTCGTTCGGCCAGGTGTTCGGGTTGTAAACGTTCGGGTCCTTGTGCAGAGCGCCGTATTCCTTGCTGTACAGCGCCAGGTACTCTTCGGCCGCGATGGTGCTGACGGTGAGCTGGTCGAACCAGTAGCGCTGCGAGCCGTTGAGGACGAGGGCCTGCTCGTCGACGCGAACCTTCACATCGACGTACTGGTACTTCGCCTTCTCGGTCGTGGCTGCGGCGTTGAACATGCCGTTCAGCGCACCTGCGACCTTGATGCGGAGCACGTAGGGCACCTCGTTCTCGATGGTGGTGCCATCTGCGTCGAGCTTCTTGAAGGTGCCGGCTTCCTGGTTCTGACGCGGAGCACGGTAGCCCTTGTCGTCCTCGGGCGTCTGCAGGACATCGTAGGTATGGGCGATCGTGTTGCCGAAGCCGTCGAATGCGGTGATCCCGATGAGGCTGCCGTCCTCATCGAACGGGTTGAACCCGATCGGCAGGATCTCGGTGTACTCGATGCCGCTTTCGATCGCACGGTCACCCAGGTTCGCTGCGTGCAGACGGGCGGTGACGATCTCGTCCAGCTCAACTGCGTAGCTGTAGTTGTCAGCGGTGTACTCCGTCACGCTCACCGGCGCCCGAAGGTCCCCGTCGTGCTCGATGAAGTTCGCGTCTGAGACACCCGATGCGGTCGTGCGCTGCACCTTGGGGAGCAGTTCGCTGGCGCCGTAGAGCCATGCACGCTTCAGCTGCAGGTTGTCGTGCGACCACAGGATGCGCTCGTCGTGCGTGACGACACCATCGTTCACCCGGGCCGGCTGCAGGTACGCAGAGATGTCACTCTGCTCACCGCTGCCAATACCTTCGTACAGCTTGTTCCCAGACTCCTCGCGCAGGTACACCCGGTCAGCGACCTGGCTGTTCGCCGATGCATCGTAGTAGGTGTCATGGGTGTCCGACCGGCCGTCCTGAACACGGCGCTCACGAGAGTCACCCGAGACCCACGAGCTGGACTGTGCCAGGAACTCAGCAGGAGTCTGCTCGAAGCTGCGCGTACCGCTGAAGCCGGCGTCGTGCAGCAAGGCCGCCATGTCCATGTCGTACGTATGGGCGCTCTGTGAGATCGGGTCTTCGTTGCCGTACCAGCCGAGGAACGGTGCGAACACCGGACGTCCGTCTTCGTAGGTCGCGTACGGCAGCTTCTCCTCGCGGATCTTCGCGTCGTACATGACCTCGATGCGCTCACCGCGGCCGAGGTCGCGTGCGAACTCGTAGGTGAACAGCTGGAACTTCACGTCAGCGGCGGGGTTTGCACCCTGGTCGGTGGGCTCGGTTGCCGAGATCTTGCCAGAGCGGTCCACCTGGACACCACCCGCAAGGGGAATGTCGGTGAACTTCTGGTTTCCGCCCACATCCTTACCCGAGATCGATTTCACGGTGACGCTTGGAAGATCGTAGTCAGCGATCTCGTTACCGTCGATGTCGTAATGCTTGATCACGAGCTTGCCGGCAGCCACAGCTGCAGCCACGTCGAGCTCACCATCGGTGACGAACTTGTCGAGCGAGTTGACGATGTACTCGGGCACCTTGTCGTAGATGACCGGATCATTAACGGGAGCCTTACCGAGACCGGTGTTGGTCGAGGCGGGGGTGTTCTCGTTACGAGCGGTCAGCTTCAGGAACACGTCATCACCGGCGAGATAGTTGACCTTACCCACCTTGGTGTTGTCGTACGGTGTACCGGCTTCCGGCTTCGTGTCGAACGACTGCAGGTTGAACTCAACCTGGGGCAGACCCTTCCAGATGACGACCGAGTCAGTCTCAGCAGCCTCGTACAGAGCCACTGCGGGGTTTCCGTCAGTAGCGCCGTCGTGGTGCGTCAGGTCGATCTCCACACTCGAAGTGATGGTCGAGCTCTTGGTCGACTCGCCACCGTAGTTCTGCCACCAACCGGTGCCGACGATCTCGAACGACGGAACAGTGAAGTCCTTACGGTCTTCACCGTCGCCGACGTAACCGGGCACGATGCCGTAGTCAACGCGGATGCTGTTGATGTCCCTCAGCTCGTGCTTGTCAGCATCGAACTCCACGTACTCGCCGCCGACGAGAACCGTCAGCTTGGGTGCGGGGAAGCCATCCGCGTGGGTCGGCTTCGGCAGTTCGGTGAGCTCGAACCCGCGGGCACGGGTATCGAAGGTCACGTCAACAACCATGTGGGTGTTGTGGTGACGGATCTGGTTGCTCATCTTGTCGACGGTGATCGTCATCGGAGTCCCCGAAAGGCTCTCCGCGTCGAAGTTCGTTTCGATGTCGATGGTGGTCGGGTTCGCGTACGTGTACGTCGCAGCCAGACCAGCGCTGTCCTCGCCAAAACCGTCCTGGTTGTAGTCAGCCTCGCTTCCGGAGGACTCGCTCACACCGTTGCCTGAGACAGCGGAGTGGTTGAAGTTCTCCAAGTGGTGCTGGATGCCCGGGGTGGCGTAGGCGCGGATGGTGACCGACTTATTCTGCGTTGCCGCGAGGTCATCGCTGTAGTCGTTGATCGCCTCGTACTCAACAAACACCCACACCGACTCCTGCTTGGGCAGAGTCAGGTTGAACTGAACAGAGCGAGACTTCTCCTGGTCGTTGGTGTCCAGGAAGGTGAAGTTGCTGTCCTTGAGGTCGTAGCTGGTGCGACCCAGTGCGGCAATCGCGTCATGCAAACCCTGTGCCGAGTCCTTGGTGACAACCTCGATACCGGTGATCTTCATACCCTGGGGCGCGGTGAAGTGTGCCGACGGGTCGAACATCGCATTGCGGTTCTCAGCATCGACTGCAGCCGAGTTACGGATCTCGTAGAGCACCTTGGCGGTGTCCTGTACAACCATGTCCGTGGTTGCGACCTGCTCCTTGGTGTCAGCGTCGTAGGGGAAACCACCCTTTGCCAGGGTGAAGTCCTCGTTCAGCTGCGCGCCGCGGAACTGCATATCCACCGTGCGGTGGTGCACCGTGGGGGCGTTGCTGATCGAACCCTTGCTGAGGTCAGGGTGGCTACCGGCGTTGCCGCTGTTGGCAGCATTCGCCCACAGGCCCTGCGGGGTAACGAAATCCGTACCGTGAACCGAGAACGAACCGGTGCGGTGCGTCCCGGCGGTGACACGTTCGCCGTCGCCGCGACCTGCGGGCTTGGAGTCCCACTCCTTGCGCTCCCCCGTCCAACCGTCGATCGCCTCGTCAACCCAGTCACCGGTAATGGTGATGTAGTCGCCATCGATCATGCGCTTGGGCAGAACCTTCTCAGTCTCAAGCTCCTGGGCGAGCGAGCCCCACATGCGGACACCGGGCTTGGCGGCCGCGAAGTCAACACTCACCTTGGTGATGCGTCGAACGTCGAGCGTGGACTCCCCGCCGGCGTCCACCTTGAGCGTGGTTGCCTCCAGGATGTCAGCGTCGAACAGTGCGTCCACGTCGAGGACGTAGTCGGTGCCTTCGAGCTTGAACTCGCCGAGATCGAGAACAACGTCGCCGCCGGGCTGGCTGATGGTGACCTTCTTGGCCTCCCAGTCACCGCCCTTGAAGACGGCTGCGGGGATGCGGATCTCCTGTGCACGGTAGTCGCTGTCCAGGTTCACATCCATGGTGAACGCGGTGATGTCAGCTTCCGAGTTGTTCGTCATACCTGCGTACAGGGTCGACGTGTTCGGGGTGATGCCGTCGGTTCCGTAGTCATACAGCGAGAGCTTGTCGAACTCGAGGTCCATGGCTGCGCCGAGCTTCGGGGTGTAGCCGGCGAGAACACCGGTACTGGTGCTCACGAGCTTGCGCTCACTGTCGTTGGGCTCACGGAACAGCTCGGTCTTACCGGTCAGGTCCTTGTTGCCGTTGACGATACCGCCGACGCGCACGTCGATCTCGTTCAGGTTCGCGCCCAGCGTGTCCTTCTGGACACCCTGCAGCTCAGCGGTGTTGTCACCGAAGCCGTCGATCTCTTCGAACGTCGCCTCAAAGGAGGTCGGGTAGACGCCCTCTCCGAGTGACACTTCATACAAACCTGCGCTGATCTTGTGGAAACCAACAGGCAGGCTGTCGTTGTACTTCACCACGAACGAACCGTGTGCGATGAACTCAGCACGCTCCGGCTCGTCCAGCTCGATGTTCACCTTGGTGTCACCCGCGGTGTTGATCGTCAGCCCCGTGAGGTACTTCAGGGTGCTGGTGTTCTCGAACGTGATGTGCGTCGGATCCAGGTTGAAGTCAGCGTCCTTGTCAGGGGTCGCCGGGTAGGTGAACTTGTACGCCAGCTTGTCGTGGAACGTGGCCAGACCCTGGTTGTAGTAGCTCATCATCCACTCGTCCGATTCGGTGTGGACCGGGACGTTGATGTCTGCGCCGTGCGGCCAGTGGTAGCCGCCGTAGTACTGGTTCGCGACGTTCCAGACGCTTGCGAGGTAGTTGCCCTCGGTGCCCATCGTGACGACCTTGCGCTGCAGCGAAACTGCATCCTGCGCACCGGTCTCGGCCTGGGCGAACGGGTAGTGCACCAGCGAGTACACCGGGGTCGGGATGTGGCCGCGCTTGATCGGGTACTTCTTGCCGATGGTGTCTTCCACTTTGGCGGTGGTTGCCTTCTTGCCCTCTTCCGAGGTCTCGAAGAAGCGGCCCATGTACTCGATCACGCGGCTGGTGGTGCCCGAGAGCTCAGGCACAGAAGCCAGGTCCTTGCGCTCGAACTTCAGCGACACAGAGACACGGCTGACCGGCTGGTCAGGAACCACGTTGTCCGCGAAGGGAGCCTTGTAGTACGGGTGGTTCGCCTCGTCAGTCGAAGCCTTGGTTTCGAACAGTGCAGCGCCATCCACGCCCTGGTGGGCAGTGTTGATGCGCCAGTACTTGGCGCCCTCAGTGGTGTTCTCCACCCAGTCCGAAGCGGGAACAGTCTTCCACAGCTGCTCCTCACCATCGACCATGCGGAAGATCTGCACGTCCTGGATGTAGGGCTTCAGGTCTTCGCGGATCTTGACGTAGTAGGTGTCGAACTGCTCGTGGGGCAGGTTCACGTCAATGACCGTCGTTTGGTCGTTGTTGTTGTTGTCGCCACCGGGACGGTACATCGAGGTAGCGAAACCGCCCAGGGTCTTGTAACCCTGATCCAGTGTGTAGTCGGTCATCGTGCAGCTGTAGTAGCCACACGAGCGCTGACGGTCGACCCACTGATCGTAGGTGCTGCCTGCACCCGCGGACTGGGTGACCTGATTCACGCCTTCGATCTCAACCGTGGTGCGGGTCTCTGCAACCTCGATGCGGTGCGTCGCGGAAACCGTCTTGTTCGCGACATACGGGTCCTGAGGGGTGCCCTCGAATTTGGCCAGCAGGCGCTGGCTCGCACCCATGTCCAGCTCGGAGTCATAGTCGATCGTCACAACGGGGATAGCTGCGCCGATGTTCAGGTTCTTGCCCGAGATCACGATCTTCGCGATGTTGTCGAGCGTGATGTCCTTGTAGTCGACCTCAGGAGTGGTGAACTTCTGCTCGTTGCCCTCATCGTCCACGAACGTGATGGCGATGTCGGTGCCGGCTGCCAGAAACTCCTCGCTCAGCTTGAGCTTGTTGTCGATCAGGATGCCGCTGGAGTCCGTAGGCTCAGCGGGCATCTTTGAGGGTTCTGCTTCGGTGATCGTGTAGGTGAACTCAGGTGCGTTCACACCGCCGGTGCTGAGACGGTACTCAGCGCTCACGGGAACCTCGTACGGAATGTACGTGGGGTCGTTCGTGCGGCGGTCACCGTAGATACCGACGATCGATGTGCTCGGGTTCAGGTCAGCAGGAAGCTGGATGCGGATGTGCCCGGTCGAAGTAGAAGTGCTGGACTTGTTGAACGGTGCCGGCTGGTAGGTCTCCGTCTTCACGGAAACGGTGTGCGAGGTCTTCAGACCTGCAGACACCTTGCCGACCACGTCAATGAAGTTCTGTGCACCGTTGGTGTGGAATTCACCCGTCTCAACGACGATCTTGGCGAAACCTTCGGGGAGGGCAACCTCAATCGCCTGCGTGAGATCCTTGCCCGCCAGGTCGACCGGAATCTCCGTGCCGTCCAGGGTAACGATCTTGATGCGCACGTCTTCTGCGCTCGAGAAGAGTTCAGGCTTGATGACGAGCTTGGCGTCCTTGATGGCTTCCAGAGTGGTGGTGTTCACCGTAATGGTGGTCTCGGAAGTCTCGGCCTCGTTGTTGTTCGTGCCGAAATTGAAGCCAAGGGTGGCTTCCTTGTCCCACGCCACCGTGTGCGGGTAGGTGCTGTTGGTGCTGCCGTTGCCGTTGATGGTGACGCCGGTGCTCGGGATGACCTCGGTGGGGAGGATGACACGGAACGAAGCGTCACGCTTGACCGTGTGGGGAACTTCCGCGTAGGTGGTTTCCTGCGTGTAGTCCTCGTTGTTCGCGTACTTCTCAAGGTAGGTGGTCACCGCGGGGAAGGTCATCGTCTTGACCTCCATTGCTGTGCCGTGCACCTGAATCGCGAAGGGGACGCTCTGGCCGGGGTTGATGCGGCCTGCGAAGTCCTCGAAGTAGAACTTCTTGTCCCAGTTCTTGCCCTGCAGCTCAGACACGTCAAAGACGGCCTTCATCTTGCCCGGGTTCTCCGGGTCAACGACAGCGTTGACCTTGAGCTCACGGGTGATGTTGACCAGTTCCTTCCGGTCGTTCTCGTAGCTGTACTGGTAGCGCAGCGTAGCGTTCTCAAACCTCTCGGCATCTGCCTCGTCAAAGAGGTACACAACCTCGTTAACGTCAAAGTTCTCGACCGAGGTGTATTCGATCGAGGGGTTCCAAACCGGTGCGTTGCTGGTGTTCTTGAAGCCTGCAAGCTCGGTGTAGGTGTCCGTCCCGTAGACGGCTTCAGCCTTCTCCGGCTTGTGGGTGAAGTCGAACCCATAGGAGGGGTTCAGCACCTCGCGCACAGCGGTCTTGGTCTTGGTCCAGTTGGTGCTCTCACCCAGGACGATGTTGGTGATCGCGTCAACGTAGAAGTTGGTCGGGATGTTGGGGAATCCCTGGCGGCTCATGGGAAGCGAAACCATGTAGATGCGCTCGGTGCCCGGCTTGACCTGCTGGCGGTTCTCACCGTTCTGGCGGTCGAGGGTGATCATGCCGGCACCGGTGTAGATGTAGGGCAGCGGGTCACCGAGACCGGTCGCGCCGTCCCAGGTGGGGCTGTAGATGTCGGTGATGTCGTAGATGAGCACACCGCCCTTACCGGGGACACCAATGAACTGACCTTCGGTGTAGTCAGCGTCATCGTTGAAGGTGGGTTCTCCACCGGGGTTGTACGACCAGCGGTTGATATCGGCGGGGATGATGCCGTTGATGTTGTCGGTCGTGTCGATGTCGAAGTTGACCGAGTACGCCTCAATGTTCGAGGCAGGGTTCGTAGAGGTGTTCTGCAGCTTGTAGATGTAGTCGAAGTACTGGAAGCGATCCCACATCGGCACAGAGGTCGATCCGCCGTTCGCCGTAAACGCGGTGAACTGCGGCTCCCACTGAAGGTCCGTAGCGATGACCTGGACGTGGGAATCGACGTCGTCGCGGCCAAGGGTCTCCCAACCCTCGCCTTCGCCGTTGTACTGCTCGTAGGTTACGTAACCGTGCACGTCGAACGCGGTTCCCTCAGGGACACCGCCGAATGGACCATCAGTGCCGTCGTTGTAGGTGCTGAGGAACAGGTCAAACGCAGGGTTCACACCGGCTTCAAGATCACCAATGTACTCAAGAACGATCTTGCCGCCCTGGGAGACAGTGCCGTTGGGAGTGGCCCAGCCACCGCCGGCGCTGACGCGGCCCTGGAGACCCATAGCCGTGGGCGCTGCATCGCGATCCACGATCTTCCAACCACCGTTGCCGTCCTGCTCCAGGGAGGGCATGAACAGAGTCACGGTTACCTTGCTTGTGGCACCAGTCGAGTAACTGGGTACGAGTCGGTAGTTCAGACGCGCTTCTTGCGCGGACGTCATGATGATCGACTTCGACGTGAGGTAACCGGGTGCGCCCTCTACGACCGTACCGTTGAGGGTTATCGAGGGTGATTCCCCGGTGTTTGCAGCCGCCAGGTCACTTGTGGTGACCACGTCTGTCGCTGCAATGGTTATGGCGAGCAAACCCGCCATTATTCCAGTCAGGAGCCGTGTGAGCTTCACGAATGGCCTTCCCATAATCGGCGCAAGACGAAATGCGCCCAAGTAACTTGATGACTCAAATCTATCGTCTTTAGGCGAAAAAGTGCTGATTTATGAGTAAAAACGTGTGGTCATACCGTAAACTGGCGGTGCCGATTAGACCAATGACCCGCCGGAGGCGTATAGGCGAACTATCAACCCCAACATCGCCACAGCAGTGGCTTCACTCGGCATCACCGTCATGGCTCTAACCGGGCGTTCTTCCGCCGCGACGGAGTAGCGAACCTCCAGAGCAAAGAACCCGCAGCCACGCCGGCTGCGAGGCTCTGTCTTCCGGGCGGGCTCCTAGAGCTTGTATCCCAGGACACGCTCCTGGATGAACAGCAGCTCGTGCTCAACGTGTTCAAGATCCAGCAGATATGAGACGTTCTTAAGCGGGTTCATGATCCCGGCATAACCGATGCCATCCACCCACGGAAGCCCTGCCCGCTGCGCCATGCAGTACTGCATGAGGAGCTCAAGCACCCGCGACTCCCTCGGCTTCTCGGTGCTGGCCCTGGACCGGCTAAAGAAACCAACGCTGCCGCTTTTTTCACCTCGCCGGCGAGACCCCGGCACCCTGCTGAGCCTCGTACCAGGCAACAATGCCTCTCCTGCCGCGCACCTCGAGTTTCTTGGCGATGCGCGCCACGGAGCTCTCCACGGTTCGCACCGAGACAGACAGCTGATCCGCGATCTCCTTGTTGCTCGCACCCGTAACAACCTCACGGATGAAATCCCACTCACGGTCGCTCACGCGCACACCCAGAAAACGGCGGTGGGAGCGCAGCTGGAACACGGCCGGAACCCGCCGCTTCAAATCTCGGACACGGACCTCAAGCTCCGCAGCCTCAGCATCACCTTCTGCTGCCGGCTGGAAGTCCAGCACATTCTCGAGCGTCGACATCGTCCATCCAGGGAGCCCCATCGCCTCAAGCTCGTCAGCCAGTTGGACCAACTTGCTCACATCCCTGTCGACCATCGCAGTGAAGTGCCCCGTATCTACAGCAAGCAGATGACCATCGACCTGGGAGAACCTCTCACGGTCCTGCCCCAGGAGCTCCGGGCGAAACGACACTTCCTGAGAGAAGAGATAGCACTGCACCGCGGCCACGCGGGCACCTCTCGCCCAAAGCCGATCACCAGCGGAACGGAGCAACTGTGCGCTCTCGCTGACCGACCCTTCATGCACCAGAAGCCGAGCGCGAGCAAGATCCCGCTGCTGGTGGAGAAGACCCCCGTCGGCCACCTTCACCTGGTCCATCTCGGCGATATAACGGCGCGCCAAGCCGGTATCATCCCGTACGAGCGCCACGAGAACCGCGGTATTCAAGATCCCTAGCTGGAACACTCCGGGTAGCGCAGTATTACCGACACCAAGAGCGGGGCTCAGTATCTCTTCCAGACCGTCCCAGTCATCGAGATACAGGAGCGCCATACACGCCAGCCAACCGTAGGCCCGCATGATCGATATGTCGAGGCCCTCCACCGCCTGCAGGAACTTCGTCCGCGCAAACTCCGCCACCTCCTGGATACGACCCTCGTAAAGGTCGAGCAGCTTCTCTATAAACTCCATCTGAAGCGGTATCAGCCCCGCCGGTGCAATCGAGATGTCCGCCAGGTTTCTCCTGGCCTCGGATGTGCTGCCTCGCACTACGCAAACCATCGCGCGGGCCAGCGCCAGCATGTCGTTGACCACCACGGGAGACCCCTCGGACGAGACCAATAGCCGCTCATAGCCCTCTGGGATCGTCCCGAGCATCGCCTGCAGCTGCACAATCTTGGCTAGAGCGATGCGCCCGCCGTCGTTCTTCTGACCCGCCACTTCGCGAAGAAGTTCGATCGCTGCATCCAGATCACCAACCCGATAGGCCAGCCAGCTCGCCCGCGCTATCAGGTAACCGGCGCCGCTCAATGAAATTGAGGCTCTATCGGGCTCCGGCATGCGCCTCATCACCTCGTCATAATCAGGCTCCGCGGTGCTGTCCCAGAGCAGGGTACCGATATACCTCGCCGCATTCAGCGGCGAAGGGTCTGCTTCCCAGACACGTTGTGCCTCAACCTTTTGGGACCGGGTGTGACCATTGGCCACACTTGCGAAGGTTGAGACCTGGTCCGAAATAGGAGTGATCTCCAACGTCCCAGAAAGAGCAGCCTCAAACCCGTCTTGTGTAGCCATCCACTCCCCAAGACGCACTCGGCGCGACTCTGACATTTCATCCCGCAGAAAGGAGGACAAGACAGGTGGATGCACGACTACGGTTGGCTCTGTCCTGCCGAATATCTTGATGAAACCGCGAGCCTCCAGTTCCTCGATCACCTCCCACTCGGCAACCTCACGTGCAACACGAAGAGGGACACGATCCGCCAGGGAGAACAACCCCAGCATGCCGTGAGCAATGGGGGTTAGACCCGCTAGCAAGGCAGCGAATGAACCCCGAAGTGAAGGATTGTAAAGGTCGCCCGTGCCGCTCCACGCACGCCCACCCTCCCTGATACGCCGCCCTTTCACCGGACCGTCGACAAGAGACATGGCGATGCCGATGTGCCCGCCGGACTGAACAAAGACCTCATTGACCAGCGCTGACGCCACAGGTCCGCCAAGTTTTCTCTCAAGCGCGACCTGCAGCTCATCGAAACGAACCGGGCCCAACTCGACCTCAAAGGAGGGTGAGACCTCTGACTCCACACCGACGTGGCGGTCCATACGCTTGGATATTGCCACCGGCACACCGGACCTGTGCCGTACGGCCTGAACCACGCCACGCGTCAGGTCATCAAGGTCATCCCAGTCATCGATAAGAATCACCGACTTCCCGGTAACAAGCTCCGCGAGCTGCTCGGCGACAACCGCCAGGGTGACTGATCCGGTCCGGGGTACCCGACCTATCGGGAGCGAGGAGACCTGGAGGGCGGCCAGCGGCTGCGCACTAAGGGCCGAGATACCCCGTATGAACACGGTGTTGAAACCCGCCGCAGCAAGATCCTCATCGAGCTTCTTTAAGAAGGTGCTCCGGCCGCTTCCTTTGGTCCCGACGACCTCAACGTTGATGCCGGCAGACAACTTCGCCAGCGTAACTTGCAGGCTATCCACCCGAACCAAAGACACTCTCCTTCGTAGAGGTGCCAAGCAGGACCCCTCGCCAGTCTCGTAACTAAGGATACCGGCCAGACCACAACCGCTCCGGACACGGATAACTACTGCATCCAGGCTGAATTTGTACTGCAAATAGGGAAACCCACAACTAACAATCACGGGCATGATCAAGACTTGAAAGGTTCACACTTTCGGAAACGCGAACTGCGCGGCCTCCGGCCACCTCAAAGGGAGTACAGTGACCGATATCCAGAGTGACTTGAATGTTTCCCCCGAGCACCAAAAGCTCACTCGTGGGCACTCAACGTACTGCGAGGACGCACTTCGTATCGCCAGGCTTGTCCTCAATAAGTACCCCTCGGCATCCGCCATATCCCTCGATGTCTATCTCGACGACGACTCTCTTGACTGCGGTCCGGTCAGTAGTGTGGATGGTACGGTTCTCATCGACGATGTCAGTGACATCGAAGACGGTCTTGAAATCGAACGAATCGTAGCCGGATGGAGTTGCATAGCGCTTCTCACATCCAAATGCTGCTCGTGGTTCAGGATCATTCCAGACACCGGAGAATCGATGATCGTGCTGCAACGCGCAATCGATCCCGGTAACCCTGTTCAGCGCTGCAGCTGCTGAACAACTCGACCAGCCGGAGTAACCCCCAACAACGGCCGGTCGTTCCCCCAAAAGCAGAAGCCCCGAGAGTGTATCCCTCGGGGCTTCTGTCTTTCCTAGCTTCTACGAAGCGTCTTCTTTGTCGTCAGTGCCAAGAGCCGGATCATGGTGGGGATTCGAACCGATCTTGCGGTTAACCGCTCGAGTCGCCGAAAACTTCAACACAGCGTAGTCATCAACGGTCTCGGGATCCTCGGTCCCCTCGAGCTTGCCCTCCTCGTTGATTCGCTGCACACGGTGCCCCTTGTGCTTCTGCGGGTAGAACTTACCGAACCCCGTCAGAGTGAGCCGGTCACCGTTCTCGACAATGTCGAGAATCTCTTCGATAACCGCCTCATACACATCCGTTGCAACTCGAATCGGCACGCCTGCGCGACGGGCAACACGAACGACGTACTCCCTCTTATTCACGCGACCACCACCATCACCATTCTTGACCATTACGTTCTTCTCCAAAAAAGTCGTCTCAGCCGGAAGCACTCCAACCTCATACGATAGAACCTCACACACTGCAGACCACGGTGCGGCGCTCTACCAGCTCATTTATGAGCTTTGCGCAGCACGCAGTCTAGGTCTAACCCATCTGCATACCGCCATCCTCTGGCTCCTCGAAATACTCGGTGCTTCGGATCCACCCTGCGGCTCGTCCCCGCTGGGAAACCCTGGAATCTTCATGTTCTAACTCCTTGCCGTATTGGTCTGAATACAGGCCTGTCGAGTTGCCCGCCGAATTCAAAGTCCGGATCCTGCAGGGGCTCCGCTGAATCGCTCCCGAGACCAAGCACTCGTCCGGCATCGGTTTCGTTGTATTCCTGGTTCACCCGCGCACGGATCATCCGCTGTGGCGTCGAGTTACGGCGTCTGGAGTACTCGCGCTAACGCGTCTCCAGGTCGGAACACACGACGTCCCGGCGGGGATGATCGCCCTCGTCTCCACGGAAATGCGTCGAGGGCGTCCGGGAAAGCAGTCTCGTAGACCAAGCTTTCTGTCCCCCTCGGAGAGGCCGTCATGGGCCATCGAGTGGCACATCGTACGGACCCGGCCCGGGCGCTGCTTGGCTTCAGGGGCCGACGTACGCTCCACCAGATCAGGGTTAGCCCCAACAGCCATGCCCGAGGCCTACTGCACGACGAGGGGCCGCGCACTGCATAACCATCATCGAAGTGAAGGCCCTATGAACGCCGGAGAGCTCCTGGCGCTGCGCCTGCGGCGTCCAAGCCCTGTAAGTAGGAATATTGAGTTTCGGCTTGTTCGCGTTCATGTCGACGCCTTCCGGATTTTGCCTTTTTATGAGTCGCATAACCTGCGGCTGGCTACTTCTCGGTATTACTCTACATTCTTGCTCGTTTATGAGCATATTTTGTAGCCGGAGACACCGGCTTCATCGCCGGATTCGTAAAAAAACGCCATCCTCGACCTCCTCCGGGCAGCACAACGCCCCTCTCGCGCCTACTCCGAGCAGGACGGCGTATGGACCTTCAGCGACCCCATCTGGGAATCCGGCGAACCGGCCGTCTGGGCTGAGGACAGCGAAGCGCCTGCTGAGTCCTAGACCCGGCAGAACCCAAAAAGCAGGGCCCCGCACTTTGAGTGCGGGGCCCTGCTTTTTCACGACTTACTTCGCCGCGGCGAAGCGCTCCTTGAGTTCTGCCAGCTTGGCCGAGAGCTCTTCGGGCAGTGACGCACCAAAGCGGGCGTACCACTCGTCGATCCCGGCCAGCTCGGTCTCCCATTCAGCCGGATCCACGCGCACTGCTGCTTCGACGTCGGCCGGAGTCATGTCCAGGCCCTTAAGGTCGATCGAATCGCCGGTCGGGACAAACCCGATCGGGGTCTCGACGGCGTCGGCCTTGCCTTCAAGGCGCTCGATGACCCACTTCAGCACACGGGAGTTGTCACCGAACCCGGGCCAGGCGAAACCGCCGTCGGCGGTGCGCCGGAACCAGTTGACCAGGAAGATGCCGGGCAGCTTGTCCTGGTTGGCTGCACCGCTGAGGGTGATCCAGTGCTTGAGGTAGTCACCGGCGTCGTAGCCCATGAACGGCAGCATTGCCATCGGGTCGCGGCGGACCACGCCCACGGCGCCGGCCGCGGCCGCCGTCGTCTCCGAGGAGAGCGTGGAGCCCATGAAGATGCCGCTGGTCCAGTCGCGGGCCTGGGTGACCAGGGGAACGGTGGTCTTGCGGCGGCCGCCGAAGAGGATGGCCGAAACCGGCACACCGTCCGGGGAGTAGTATTCCTCGGCCAGCATGTCGATCTGGTCGATCGGCGTGCAGAAGCGGGAGTTCGGGTGGGCGGCCGGGGTGCCCGATTCCGGGGTCCAGTCGTTTCCGCGCCAGTCCGTCAGGTGGGCCGGTGCTTCGTCGGTCATGCCCTCCCACCAGACGCCGCCGTCGTCGGTCAGCGCGACGTTGGTGAAGATGGAGTTGCCCTTGGCAATCGCGCGCATGGCGTTGGGGTTGGTGCTCCAGCCGGTGCCCGGTGCGACGCCGAACAGGCCGGCTTCGGGGTTCGTGGCACGCAGTTCGCCGTCGTGGCCGAAGCGCAGCCAGGTGATGTCGTCACCCAGGGTTTCGACCTTCCAGCCCTCAACCGTGGGATCCAGCAGGGCCAGGTTGGTCTTGCCGCAGGCAGAGGGGAAGGCCGCGGAAACGTAGTAGTCCTTCTTTTCCGGGCTCGTGAGCTTGAGGATGAGCATGTGCTCAGCCAGCCAGCCCTCATCCCGCGCCATGACGGAAGCGATGCGCAGGGCGTAGCACTTCTTGCCGAGCAGGGCGTTGCCGCCGTAGCCGGAGCCGTAGGAGTAGATGGAACGGTCTTCGGGGAAGTGGACAATCCACTTCTCTTCGTTGCAGGGCCAGGCAACGTCGGCTTCACCCTCGGCCAGCGGCGCACCAACGGAGTGCAGTGCCGGAACGAAGAAGGCATCCAGCTCTTCCATCTTGCGCAGGACGTCCGTGCCGATGCGGGCCATGATGCGCATCGAGGCGACGACATATGCGGAGTCGGTGATCTCGACGCCGAACTTGGGGTCCTCTGCTTCCAGGTGGCCCATGACGAAGGGAATGACGTACATGGTGCGTCCGCGCATGGAACCGGCGAAAAGGCCGTCCAGCTTGGCGTGCATCTGCGCCGGGTCCATCCAGTTGTTGGTGAAGCCGGCGTCTTCCTTCTTTTCGGAGCAGATGAAGGTCTGCTCCTCGACCCGGGCAACGTCCTTGGGATCAGAGAAGGCAGCGAAGGAATTCGGGAAGGTCTCCGGATTCAGGCGGGTCAGGGTGCCGGCTTCCACCAGTTCATCCGTCAGCGCCTTGTTTTCCTCTTCCGTGCCAGTCACCCAATAGACCCGGGCAGGCTGCGTCAGCTCGGCCACTTCCTGCACCCAGTCAAGCAGGGCACGGTGGGTGGTGGGTGCCTCGCTGGAGGTTCCCTGGTTCTTGCTGTCCTGCAACTGGCTAGGAGCAGCGTTGCCGCTCTCATCGAGAACTAGCTGACGCGCGTCATCGCCCATGACTCTTCCCTTCGTTGGGTCAGTGGTGTTTTTTGATGCTATTTCCAAGCTCCTGCTCTCCAGCGGCGCAAAGATGCTGCCCGTTTGGTCAACCGGCCCGAATTTCCCTAGATTTCAAGGGAAATCCAGCCTGCACCACCCGCTTAAGTGACGAAGGTCATATAGACCGGTCTAGTGTTTTGTCGTAACGGAACCCGATTGGCGTTCTCCCCGCAACCCCGCTATAGTTATCTACGGCCAAACAGCCACGGAAGAACTTGAAAGAAGCCGGGGAAACCTGCCAACTTCAAGGATATTCCAAAGAATGCGTGCGTAGCTCAACGGATAGAGCATCTGACTACGGATCAGAAGGTTGGGGGTTCGAATCCCTTCGCGCGCACCACTGAAAACCCGGTCTGACCAGCAGAAATGCGGTCAGGCCGGGTTTTTTCATGCCCTCTGCTGCGCAGCCTGCGATTCTGCGGCATCTTCGGACCCTTGCTCCGGACCCGGACAGATGGAAAGCTCGGGCCATGGCGGAAACCCTGGAAACAGATGTCATAGTTCTCGGCGCCGGCGCGGTGGGGGAAAATGCTGCGGCGCGCGTGGTGCAGGGCGGACTTGAGGCGATCCTGGTTGAATCCGCCCTGGTTGGCGGCGAATGTTCCTACTGGGCCTGCATGCCCTCGAAAGCACTCCTGCGGCCTGGCACAGCACTGGCGGAAGCGAAGGCTGTTGATGGAAGCCGCCAGGCCGTGACCGGTTCGCTCGACGTCCCCGCCGTCCTCAAACGCCGGGACTCGTTCACTTCCGGCTGGGACGACGCCGGCCAGGTTGAGTGGGTGAAAGAAACCGGGATAGGCCTGGTCCGCGGCCGGGCGCGGCTCACCGGTGAACGCCGCGTCGAAGTGCGTGACGACGCCGGAGTCCGGGTAGGCATCCAGGCCCGCCACGCCGTCGTCCTGGCCACAGGCGCGTCGCCGGTGACGCCGCCTTTGGACGGCCTGGAGCAGGTCGACTTCTGGGGAACAGCCGACGCGACGTCCTCACAGGAAGTGCCTCCCAGGCTCCTGGTCGTTGGCGGGGGCGTCGCCGGGACTGAGCTGGCACAGGCGTATGCCCGGCTGGGGTCCGAGGTGACCATGCTGGTGCGGCATGGCCTGTTGGAGATGTTCCCGCGGCCCGCCGCGGAACTGGTGGCCGGGGCGCTGCGGTCCGAGGGGGTGGAAATCCTCACCGGCACCACCGCGGACCGGGTCTTCGAGGATGCGTCGGGCGCCGTCGTGCTGGCTTTGCCGGGCGGGGAGCTCCTTTACGGCGACCGGCTGCTGATGGCGACCGGCCGGCGTCCCGCGCTTGACGGACTGGGACTGGAAGACCTCGGCCTGGACCCGCACGGCATTTCCTGCGATGACAGCGGGCTTGTCGCCGAAGCCGGGAACTGGCTGTACGTTGTGGGCGATGCTGCCGGGAAGGTCCTGCTGACGCATCAGGGAAAGTACGAGGCCCGTGCCACCGGAGCGGCGATCGCTGCCCGGGCCAGGGGCGAGATCGGCTTTGGCGAGCCTCCGCGATGGAGCCGATATGCTGCGACGGCGGACCACGCTGCCGTTCCCCAGGTGGTCTTCACCGATCCCGAAGTTGCCATGGTGGGCCTGCGCCCTGACCAGGCGAAGGAGCGCGGCATCCGGGCCTCTGAAACATCCCTGCCGATCAGCGTGGCAGGGTCCGCACTGTTTGCCGACGGCTACGAGGGCTGGGCCCAGATGGTGGTCGATGAGGACCGGGGTATTCCGGTCGGGTTCACATTTGCCGGTCCCGGAGTGGCGGAGCTGCTGCATGCCGCGACCATCGCCGTCACCGGGGAAGTGCCCCTGGAACGGCTCTGGCACGCTGTCCCGGCGTACCCGACCATCAGCGAAATCTGGCTGCGGCTGCTGGAGAAGTACGGGCTCTGATCCTCAGCCGCGGGGAACGGCGAAGTCGGTGATCTTCGCGTCGCGGCCGTCCAGCTCGGCCCAGGGAACCTCCACCTCCATGACGGTGAGTCCCGACGTCGGATACCGGGTGGCCATATCCATCACGGCATCTTCATTCGAGGAGACCGAGGCCAGCCGCATGGCCAGTTCCTGCACGCCGGGCATGTGCGCGATCACCAGGAGACTGGTGACGGTTTCCGGAACGTGGTTGATAACGCTCAGGATGGACGCCGCCGAGGCATCGTAGAGCCGGTCCTCGAGTTTGGCGGTGGGGGCTTTGTCGCCGAGCTCGTCGCAGACCCAGGTGCACGTTTGGCGGGTGCGCAGGGCGGAGGAACAAAGAATGAAGTCCGGGACGGCGTCGTGCTCCCGCATCCAGATCCCGGCCTGCGGGGCGTCGCGGTGCCCGCGGCCGGAGAGCGGGCGCTCGTGGTCGGACGTGACTTCGCGCGGCCAGTCTGCCTTGGCATGCCTCAGCAGCATGAGTTTCTTGATGTGGTGGCCGCTCATGGGCCAAGTCTATCCGCGCCCGGTTGCAGGGCGTTCCGCTTCCGGCCCGCCGCTCAGTTCCAGCCCGGCCGGCTCCACACCGCCGAGAGGGCAGTTACGGCTGGTTTCAGGGCTGAAACCGGCCGTAACTGCCCTCTCGATGGGAAGGGGTGTCGCTAGATGCTGTATTCCGGAGCAGCCCAGACAACAACCTCGGGGTGCTCGTAGAAGCGGTAACCCTGTCCGCGGACCGTGCGGACCGTGTTGGCCAGGCGTCCCAGCTTGGAACGCAGGCGGCGGATGTGGACGTCGATCGTCCGCTCGTTAGGTACTTCCTCGGCATTGCGCCAGAGGCCGGAGAGCAGCTCTTCACGCCCTACCGTGCGGGAGGCATTCTCCACCAGGTAGTTGAGGAGTTCAAACTCCTTGAAGGTCAGGTTCAGCGTTTCGCCGTCCAGGTGCACCTCGCGCCGGGACAGGTCGATCAGCACGCCGGAGGGCCGGGGTGCGCTCGGCTGGATCGGAGCCGGCGCGGTTGTCTCCTGCCGCTGGCGGCGATTGACGGTGGGGTCCCCCAGCGCCTGGCGCACGACGTCGATGTCTGTTCCGGAGGCACCGACGGGAGCGAGTGCTACCGCGGCGTGGCTCTGGGCGCCCGGAACCAGGGTCTGGACGTGTGCACGCATTTCCTGGGCAAGCTTGGTAAGGGTTGTCCCGTTGGCGGCAGCAGTGTCTTCGTCGAGGCCGACATAGATGACAAAGCCGCGGGCGACCGTGTCACTGGCCACCGGCTGCGGGCCGGGGATGCCTGACGGCGCCACAACAGGGGTGGGGGCGGTCATGGGCAGACCGTCCGGGCTAATTGCACCCATCGGACGGGCGCCGGTGGGAATCACCTGGCCTGGGAACTGCTGCAAGGCACCCGGGGCACCGAAGGGCCGGAACCCGGGCGCTGCCTGGCGTTGAGGCATACCCGCCGAGCGGGTCTGTGCGTTGCGGAGAGAGATGTGGACGTACCCGGATGCTACTGACATTTTGGGACCTCATGGTGAATTGCCGTCAGACGGCTCTATGCAGGGGGTGTTCCCGGTCGAGACGGCGCAGGGGTTGCGCCCTTTCGGTGGGCTGGTGTGGTGCCACGGACGGGGGGTGGTGTCCTAGGCCTGCAATCAACGACAGCAGCTCTTCTGGCTGGCACAGGTGCCAAAAAGAAGATCTGCGACACATGCTGTCGTGTGGATGTTCACGTTACGGATTATTGCATGTAATAAAGCTATTCGCACAAGTAACAATGGTTGCACGGTCTCACATAGTGGACACATATGGCCGTTTTGTGACAGAACTCACCAGATGTTGCATCATTCGCATCCGCTGCCGCTGGGCCACTTCTGCGCAAGAACCCTTGTTCTATAAGGCGCAGCGAGTGGATCGTCTACTTAAAGAAATGAGCGGCTCATAAGCCTGCTTATGAGCCGCTCAGTGTCAAGCGAGGGCGCCGCTGTCCACATAATGGACATTTGCCGCCAATCGGTCGGGTGCCTAGTGGACAATCCCGTAGAGACGGTCTCCGGCATCTCCGAGGCCCGGCACGATGTAGGCCTTTTCATTAAGCCGTTCGTCGATGGACGCCAGGACGATGGTGACGTTGGCGTCTGCGAGCTCTTCCTCCAGGACGCTCAGGCCTTCGGGCGCACCCAGCAGGCAGATGCAGACGATCTCGGCTGCTCCGCGCTGGAAGAGGAACTTAATGGCTTCCCGCAGGGTGCCGCCGGTGGCAAGCATCGGGTCCAGAACGAAGACCTGCCGGCCGGTCAGGTCGTCCGGAAGGCGCTCCGCATAGGTAATGGCCTCGAGGGTCTCTTCATTGCGTGCCATGCCCAGGAAGCCGACTTCGGCGGTGGGGACCAGCCGGGTCATGCCTTCCAGCATGCCGAGGCCGGCACGCAGGATCGGAACAACCAGCGGCGTGGGCTTCACCAGGCCGGTTCCCACGGTCGAGGTGACCGGGGTTTCGATGTTCACGGGCTCTACCCGGACATTGCGGGTGGCTTCGTACGCCAGCAGGGTCACGAGTTCTTCGGTGAGCAGACGGAAGACCGGGGAAGGGGTGTCCTTATCCCGGAGGACGGTCAACTTGTGGGCTACGAGGGGATGATCCACTACTAGTACGCGCATAAGTCCAAACTATCACCGCGGCCCCCGGCGAACCGGGCGGATTTGCGCCCCGGACACAGGGATGAGGGACCATAGGCGTATGGATTTCATCACCCCCTCCCACGACGCCTGGATGGGGATGGCCCTGGACCAGGCGCGTGCCGCCCTGGCGACGTCGGATGTCCCGATCGGCGCCGTCGTCATCGGTCCCGGCGGGGAGGTCCTGGGAACCGGGCGCAACGAGCGGGAGGCGACCGGGGACCCGACCGCGCACGCAGAGGTTGTTGCCATCCGCGAGGCCGCCGCGGCTCTCGGCGAGTGGCGGCTGGCCGGCTGCACCCTGGTGGTCACGCTCGAACCGTGTGCGATGTGCGCCGGGGCCATCGTGCTTGCCAGGGTTCCCCGCGTGGTGTTCGGTGCCTGGGATGAGAAGGCAGGGGCGTCCGGATCGGTGTTCGATATTCTTCGCGAACCCCGCCTGAACCATTGGGTGGAAGTCTTCCCCGGAGTGCGGGAAGCCGAATGTGCGGACCTCCTTCGGAGCTTTTTCGGCTCACGGCGTATCGCCGGGAGTACCTAGAGCGACTAGTAATCAGTAGGCTTGCTGTCGTTCAGTTACCTCGGCAGCAAGGAGCAGGCATGACTTCCCAGGAGCAGCAGGCAGGAATCGACCGCGTAGTGAAAATCCTTGAGCATGCAAGCATCGGGAACCTCACGACCGTCGATTTGGACGGGAAACTGGTCAGCCGTCCGCTGGAACTGCAGGAAACGGATGCGGACGGCAACCTGTGGTTCTTCACCCAGGACCCTTCCCCCAAGGCTGACGAGATCCGCAACAACCCCAATGTCAACGTCTCCATTGCCGACAAAAAGGGCTACCTTTCCATCAGCGGACGAGCCGAGATCTCCCGGGACCAGGAGAAAATCCAGGAACTCTGGAAGGCCTCCGCAGCTGCATGGTTCGAACAGGGCCGTGAAGACCCCTCCATTGCCCTGATCAAGGTCAACAGCGATACCGCCGAGTATTGGGTATCCGACGAGCCGAAGGTAGCCAGCATCTTCAAGATCGCCAAGAGCTCCGTCACCGGGGACACCCCGGACATCGGCAAGAACGACGTCGTCGACCTGTAGGTGCGCAGCGGCACCTGAGGCGGGCTCCGGCTTGCAGACGTTTTGGGCTTGAGGCCCCGGACCCGGTAAGGTTGACGCGTTGGTGACGTGTCCGAGCGGCCGAAGGTGCAACACTCGAAATGTTGTTTGGTGTAAAAGCCAACGTGGGTTCAAATCCCACCGTCACCGCCAACTGAGAAGGCCCCGGTTCCCTTGTAAATCAAGGGAACCGGGGCCTTTGCTTTGCCGTGCCCGCCGTCAGGTGTAGAAGAAGCGCACGGCGTGAAAGAAGACCGGTGCCGCAAAGCAGAGCGAGTCCAGACGGTCCATGATGCCGCCGTGACCGGGAATGGTGGAGCCGAAGTCCTTGATGCCGCGGTCGCGCTTAATGGCAGACATCACCAGGCCCCCGGCGAAACCCATCACACAGGAGATGAACGCCAGGAGCGCGGCCATCAGCGGGGTGAACGGTGTGATCCACCAGAGGGCAGCCCCCAGGGCGGTGGCCGAAAGCACTCCCCCGATGAATCCTTCCCAGGTCTTGTTGGGACTCACGCTCGGCGCGATCGGATGCTTCCCGAGCGTCTTGCCCCACACGTACTGCAGCACATCGGAGCCCTGCACCACGATCAGCAGGAACAGCAGCAGATGTGCGCCGGTAGCCCCGCCGGTTCCGGGCGCCGAGCCTTCGGCCGCATCCCGCCCTGCCTCCATGGCTACCGGAAGCTGCAGGAGCGCCGGGGCGTAGCTGATGGCGTAAACGCATACCATCAGCGCCCACTGAATGACCGCGGTCCGCTGCAGGAACCCGGTGGTCTGCCCGGCGAGTGCATTGCGCGCCGGCAGGAAGAGGAAGGCGTACACCGGGATGAACACACTGAACATGCCGTACCAGTGTTCCCACAGGAACCAGTAGTGCACCGCGGGGATGATGAACACCAGCCACACGAGCGCTTTGTGATCTCCGCGGCCGGTCGGTGAGATGGTGATGAACTCGCGCAGCGCCAGAAGGGACAGCACCAGAAACAGCACAATCGTCACCGTCTCGCCGGCTGCCAAAACAGCACCTAACAGTGCGACCATCAACCACCAGGCGTTGATGCGCTGCTTCAAGTTCACGATGGTGCTCGTGTTGCCGAATCGGCGCCCCAGCAGCCACGCGGTCCCGGAAGCCAAAACCAGAACAAGGACGACGCCGCCGAGGAGTTTGAGCGAAGACGAGTCCAGCAAACCCAGTTCCCAATCCCTCACGGCTTGTCCTGCCTGGCCTGACGAGGAGCGGCCGAGGGGCCGTCGTCCTCTCCGGGGGCATCTGCAGGTTGTGGGCCTTGATGCTTCGCCAGGCCCTCCACGAGAACCTGGCGGGCGCGGGCCAGGAACGTCTGTCTGTCCTCATCGGGCTCCAGGTGAAGTGGCTCGCAGAAGATGACGGTGGAGAGGTGAGGCACTGGGATCATCTCACCTTTAGGGAGGATCCGGCCGAGGTTGGCGAGCGTCACGGGGACCACGGGGACCTGAGGGTGGAGACGGGCCAGTTTGTACAGTCCGCCGTGAAACGCGGCGATTGTGTCGCCTTCGCCGCGGGTGCCTTCAGGGAAGATAATCAGCGAGTCACCGGCTGCCAGCACCTCCGCCATGCCCTCCACCTGGCCCTTGGGGCTGACCCCCGAGTCCGACGTGCGCTGCCGGCGGCTGCTGGAGCCGTGGCGGTCAACCAAATAGGCGTTGAAGATCCGTTCCGCAAAAGCCTTGCGCACCCCGGAGCCCCAGTAGTCCTTGGCAGCCACCGGCCGGGCACGTTGCTGAAGCGCTGCCGGCAGTGCGGCCCAGATGGTGAGGAAGTCCAGATGGCTCGAATGGTTCGCGTAGTAGATGGCTTGCTCGGGCAGATCCAGCCCAGATTCTCCGGCTGCAGTCACCACGCGCGCACCCGCGAAGGCGCTGATAAGTTTCGCGAGGCCGCGCCGGGAGGCCCTGCCGACGTTCATGATGGCAAGTCCCTGCTGCGGGCACGCAGCGCAGCGCTGACACGGCGCAACCGGCGCATACACGTGAGCAGGGAACCCAATGCGATGAGGGCCAGTGTGCCGAACAGCGCCCACCCTTCCGGCCAGGGAAGCCAGGTTTCGGCGATGCCCGCCAGGACGCCGATCATCAGCAACCACATGCGGTGGGGTTTGGCCAAGGGCCCGTCGAAGAAGTGTCCCGTGCCGAGGGCTGCCCCGAGGCAGCGGATGTAGGCAGTGAGCACGGCGAGTATCGCCGCAAGGAATCCCAGCGTCACCCCGAAATCCACTCGGCCGGCGGTCACCAGCCCGGCGGTCGCGACGCCTGCTGCCCCCAGGAACAGCACATCGGAGATCCGGTCAGGCAGTTCATTGTAGATATCGCCCACCGGTGAGCTCATGCCCTTTTCTACGGCCAGCATTCCGTCGAGCATGTTCAACAACAAACGCAGCGGTATACAGGCAGCAGCCCCGGCAAGAAGAACAGCACGAATTACTGCGTCGTCGGTATACGCCGAACAGATAAGCGCCGCGGCGCCCGCTGCGGCGAATACCACTGAACCGACTGAGATTTGATTGGGGGTGAGTTTCGCCGCCGCAAGAATATCTGCTGATTTTGCCGCCCACCGGCTGCTGCGCTGCGGTATTTCCCGCCTATCTGTTCCGTGGCTCATGTGGAGTGTCCGTTCATTTTGCCTTTTGCCGTAGCCCATACGCTATTACGAGCTGGCCGGCGGAACCGGCAGCAACCCGCGATCAATCCCGTAGTTCCCTTTCACCATTCATTACAGTGTGAGCATGAGAGCTCGGCGCAAATCAGCGTTCAGAAACGCCCTGCGGGACCACGGAATCGCCGGCGCCTGGGGCTTCGCAGAAGCGACGTTTTTCTTTGTGGTGCCCGATGTGTGGACATCCTGGGTGGGGCTGCGCCGGCCGAAACGCGCGATCGGCACCACGGTCTCAGCCCTCGGCGGCGCAATGGCCGGAGGGGCAGTGACATATTGGTGGGGCCAGAAGGTAGCCGCAGACACCTCGAGTAAGGCGCTAACGAAAATTCCGGCGGTAACGGATGCCATGATCGGCGAGGTGGAGCAGGAGATCGCCGTGTCCGGCCCCGCTTCCCTGCTGCGGGGACCCACCCGCGGAGTCCCTTACAAGCTCTACGCGCGGGCAGCCGGACTGCAGCGGACCCCGCTCGTGGCATTCCTTGCCTGGAGCGTGCCCGGCCGAATGATCCGGTTCCTCGCGGTAACGGCGGCAGTATCCGGGATTGCCGCTGTGGGTCGCCGCAGGTTTCCTGGACTCTCTGAACGGCGCATCTCGACTGTTTTCTGGCTGTGCTGGGGCGCGTTCTACGCTGTATTCATTCCGCTGAAGTCCCGCCGTTCACGGGACTCTTAACGGAAAGGCCCCGGTTCCCTTGTAAAGGGAACCGGGGCCTTTCGCTTTTAACATTCTCTAGCCCGCGTCAGTGTCCGGTTTCTCCGGCGGGCGCCCGGCAACAGCAGCGCGGGTGTCACCGGATTCCTGCCCGTCCTTCTTCTTGCCGAACGGCAGGACTTTCTTCAGCGGGACTAGTGCGGCCATGACCACCAGGCCCCAGGCGAGTCCGAAGACCGCGGAGCAGAGCGTGTTCACGAGCCAGCCCAGGAAGCCTCCCACAACCGCAATCCCGGCCACGGGATGCTCCAGGAGATGGACGAGGTCGTACGGTGCGTGCCAGCCAAGGTCGTACGCGCCGACCAGCATGATGTGACCGCCCACCCAGAGCATGGCAATCGTTCCCACCAGCGTGATCGCCGCCAGCACGGAGGGCATTCCCTTGACCAGCAGGCCGCCAACACGCTTGCCGGCTGCCGAGTCCTTGGCTGCCAGGTGCAGGCCGATATCGTCCATTTTGACGATCAAGGCAACTGCGCCGTAGACGAGCACCGTGATTGCGATCGCGACGACAACCAGGATCATTGCGCGGACCCAGATCGACGCGTCAGCCACCTCGTTCATGGAGATGACCATGATCTCGCAGGACAGGATGAAGTCTGTGGTGATGGCACCCTTGATGACCTTCGACTCTGCTCCCGGACCACGTTCGACTGCTGGAGCCTCTGTGGCCTCATGGTGGCCGAAGAACTTGTGCCAGACCTTTTCCGCACCCTCGTAGCAGAGGTAGGTACCGCCGAGCATCAGGATGAACGGGATGACGCCCGGAATGAAGGCGCTGACCAGCAGCAGCGCAGGCAGGATGATCAGCAGCTTGTTGCGCAGCGAACCCCAGAAGATCTTCTTGATCATCGGCAGTTCGCGGGACGGGTCGGCACCGGAGACGTACTGCGGCGTGACTGCGGCGTCATCAATTACGACGCCGGCGGCCTTGGCACCCGCTTTGGCGGCTCCGGCGGCGATGTCGTCCACTGAGGCGGCCGCTATGCGGGCCAGGGCGGCGACGTCGTCCAGCAGTGCAACGAGTCCGCCGCTCACAGTCTGCCGCCGTGCGGGTTGGAGACGGACAGCTGTTCATGGGTGGCGCCCTTCAGGCGCGGAATTGCCATACCGGGATTATAGTTCCGCAGCGCCCTCTGCCGTGGCCATTTCCGTTGCCGCCCCGGGCCCGGGAAGCTACCTTTCATGGCGTGGACACATCATTCAGCGCGGAGGTGTTCGAGTGGCGCGGACCGCCGCCGTTCTATTGGGTGCTTCTGTCCGAGGACGCAGCTGACTACGTTCGCGGCTGCGCCTCCGAAGCCACGTACGGGTGGGGAGCAATCCCTGTCTGTGTCCGGATCGGGGATTCCGGTTGGGAGACCTCACTGCTGCCTCGCAGCGGAGGTTATGCCCTGCCCCTAAGGAAGGACGTCCGGTCCAAGGAACGGATAGCCGACGGCGATACGGTGGCGGTTGAGCTGAGCGTGGCTCCACGTGGTGGGCGTGCGGCCAACGGTATTGGTCATCCATTCCCCTAGCCGACGGCGTCGCGCGCGAAACGGCACACGCTACGCCTACCAGGCGGCACTCGGCGGAGTCCTCGTGGTCATGGAATGCCCCGACTCGAAACTCAGGCGGTCCAGAAATCCCGAATCGCCGCCGCCGCTTCCGCGCCCTGGCGCCGTCCGGCAGCCGACGCCGGAATCCGGGTGGAGCGCAGCAGCGGATTCACCCCAAATTCACGCAGGGCTGCCTCGTCCGCCTCCACCACGAAGGTGCTGCTGTGCTGCTGGAGTTTCGCCAGTGCCTGCGGCAGGCTGGGGCCGAACGGGCTCACGGGAGCCTCCGGTCCGGAGGCCAGCACCAGCACCTTCCCGTATCCCTCGGCCACGTCGGCATTGGTGGCCGAGCGCATCCCGCCGTCCATGTACTGCCGGCCGAGGATGGTGACCGGCGGCCAGACGGTGGGCACGGCGCAGCTGGCGGCAATCGCGCGGGCCAGCTCGACGTCGGACATGGCATCCAGCACCGTGAACGAGCCGTCCTCCGCATCCACCACCGCAATCCCAAACGGTTTGTCCGGCCACTGCTGCTGCGGCAGCAGGGAACGGATGCTGGACACCCACTCCCCCTCGGTCATCACCGCTGGAGTGGTGCGCGCCAGCTGGCCTACCCTCGCCCGGGCCGCCTTCTCATCGCCGTCGCCGCGTCCCGCCGTTGCCGTCAGCTCGATAAAGGCCTCGCTGCTGAACCCGCTCGGATCCTGGTACGGCGCATCGGTTCCCGGCCCAGCCAGCGCCGCCCCGGCGTCGTCGAGCTGTGCCGCCAGGACCTGCGGCAGCAGTCCGGCGCGCAGCGCCGCCCCCACCATCGACCCGGCAGAAGTACCCACCACCAGATCCGCGGCGTTCAAGTCGATGCCTTCCTCCAGCAGCGCCGCCAGCACGCCCATCTCCCATGCGATCCCCGCTACTCCCCCGCCGCCAAGGACAACCGCCCGTGTTTGGCTCATAGCTGCGCACTCCGTTCGTTTACGGCCCACTGCCCGGGAGTCTAGACCCGCCGGCCACCGAGGGGCAGCCGCGCCGCGTGTTTCTGCGCCGTCCGCTGCCGGTATTCAATAGAGGCATGGCATTACGCGTTCTGATGGTCGGCCGCAAGCACGAGGACTGGGTGGTTGACGGGATCCGCCGCTACGAGAAGCGGCTGAAAAAACCCTTCGACCTGTCCTGGATTTCCATCCCGCATTCCGCGCGGGAAAACGACGCCGCCCGCAAAGAGGAGTCGGAGCGGCTGCTGGCCAAGCTCGGCAGCGACTACGTGATCCTCCTCGATGAGCGCGGCAAAGCCATCACCTCGCCGCAGCTCGCGAAGACGCTGCAGAAGCCGCTGGACAATTCACGCAATGTCACGCTGATCATCGGCGGTGCCTACGGCGTGGACCAAAGCGTCCACGACCGCGCGGACTTCGTTTGGTCCCTCTCGCCCCTGGTCTTTCCGCATCAGCTGGTCCGCCTGATCCTCGCGGAGCAGGTCTACCGTGCACAGGAGATCGCCGCCGGGCGCCCGTATCACCACGAATAACCATCCGCCCCTTCCGTAACAATTTGGTGTGGTTCGGGACGGACCCGCGGTGCGGTTTGACCATGTCAATCGACAGGTTCAGGGTGAACTCATGAGAACCACGGCCGCCCGAACCCCGCTCCTCCTTTCCTCAAGCCTGCTTGTCGCCGCCCTGGTTCTGGCAGGGTGCGGAGGCAGCGACAATGCGGATGAGTCAGCGTCCCCCACTCCGTCGGCCGGCACGACGGCGGGCGCCTCACCGAGCGGCTCCCCGAGCGGCTCCCGCAACGCCACCGCGGCACCCGAAACGTCTGCGCCTTCTTCCGTTGAGGGCGCAGCACCCTGCACGGCAGACAAACTCTCCGCAGCGGTCGAAGACACCCCGGGCGGAGGTGCCGCCGGCAGCGTCTACCGCGACCTGGTGCTGACGAACACCTCCTCCGAGCCGTGCTCCACCTTCGGGTTCCCGGGTGTCTCCTACCTCGGGATATCAGGGACGCAGGTCGGTGCACCGGCTACCCGTTCCGGCGGGACCGACGCCGTGGCAGTGACCCTGGCTCCGGGGCAGTCCGCTGTTGCAACACTCCGCGAAACCCGCCCGGAGAATTACGGCGAGGAGTGCTCATCGGTGTCGGTTTCCGGGCTCCGCATTTTCCCCCCGGAAGACACTGCCCACCTCAACATCGCCCGTGCCGGATACGGCTGCAGCAACGAAGAAGTCGAGCTTTTGGAGGTCGGTCCGCTCACCGGTCCGCGCTAGCACAGGGCGCCTTCGTCACCCAATTCCAGCAGATGGCAAATTGGCCGTCGTGTTCCGCGCTTGGCATACTTATGGGCACTTGTGGCCCGCACCACCGTTCTTGTTCGGTGTGCGCGGGCCGTCCTGACCCTTACCGACGCGATACGGAACTGACCGGAACGGCTGCATGACTGACGAAACGTACAAGCTGATTGCCCTGCTCATTTATATGGCCGCCATGCTGGCCATCGGGTGGTGGGCCTACCGCCGCACCTCAAACCTGGATGACTACATGCTGGCCGGGCGGGGGCTGAAGCCAGGTGTTGCAGCACTCAGCGCGGGAGCCTCAGACATGTCCGGCTGGCTGCTGATGGGCCTGCCGGGTGCCATCTACCTCTCCGGACTCACCGAAGCCTGGATTGCCGTCGGGCTCACCATCGGCGCCTGGCTGAACTGGAAGTTCGTCGCCCCGCGGCTGCGCTCCTACACACTGGTGGCCAACAACTCGATTACGGTGCCGAGCTTCTTGGAGAACCGGCTGCAGGACCGCACGCGCGTGCTGCGCGTCGTCTCGGGCATCATCATTCTGGTCTTCTTCACCTTCTACGTCTCTTCCGGCATGGTGGCCGGCGGTGTCTTCTTCGAGAGTTCCTTTGGTTCCAGCTACACCACCGGCATGCTGATCGTGGGCGGAGTGACCATCGCCTACACCCTCTTCGGCGGGTTCCTGGGCGCGAGCTACACCGACGTGGTGCAGGGCCTGATGATGGTGATCGCCCTCATCGCCGTCCCGTTGGTGGGCATCTTCCTGGTGGGCGGGCCGTCCGGCATGGCCGAATCGCTGCGCGAAATCGACCCCGCCATGCTCAACCCGGTGGCCGGCACGACGGCGCTGGCCGTCATCTCTGCCCTCGCCTGGGGCCTGGGCTACTTCGGCCAGCCCCACATCATTGTCCGCTTTATGGCCCTGCGCTCCCCTGCCGACGCCGTAGCGGGCCGCCGGATCGGCGTCGGGTGGATGCTGCTGAGCGTCACCGGAGCCGTGTTCACCGCCCTGGTCGGTGCGGCCTGGTTCCAGCAGAACAACCTGACGCTGGATGATCCCGAGGCTGTGTTCCTGAGCTTGGCACAGACCCTGTTCCATCCGCTGGTGGCCGGGTTTGTGCTGGCCGCCGTCCTGGCCGCCATCATGAGCACCATTTCCAGCCAGCTGATCGTCACGTCCTCCGCCCTGGTGGAAGACCTGTACAAGATTGTGGTCAAGAAGGACGCCTCCCAGAGGCTGCTGGTAATGCTCGGCCGCGGTGCGGTGCTGGTCGTTTCCGTGGTGTCGATCCTGCTGGCGCTGGACCGCAGCAACTCGATCCTGGACCTGGTCGGCTTTGCGTGGGCGGGCTTCGGTGCGGCCTTCGGGCCCACCATCCTGCTGTGCCTCTTCTGGCGCCGGCTCACCGCAGCCGGTGCCCTCACCGGCATGGCGGCAGGTGCCGTGACGGCCTTCGCCTGGGGCAGCTCGGAACTCTCCTCCACCCTGTACGAGATCATCCCGGGCTTCGCCGTGAACCTGCTGCTTGCCGTCGTCGTCAGCCTGTTCACCCGGGCTCCGGCCGGAATGGACAAGAACTTCGATGAGGCGCGGGACCTCGCCCGGCGCGGTGCCGAAGATCCGGAAACGGTTCCTGCACGCTAACTGCTCCGTCTTCCGGTGCCAGGGGCTGGCCTGTCCGCGGGCCATCCCCTAAGGTCCGTCCCATGGACATCATCCTGGTTCCGGGTTTCTGGCTGGACGCATCATCCTGGTCGGGGGTCACTCCCGCCCTAAAAGCGGCCGGGCATACCGTGCATCCGCTGACCCTGCCCGGATTGGAGTCCGTCGAGGCAGACCGCAGCGGCATCGGCCTGCAGGACCACATCGACGCCGTGGTGCAGGCCATTGACGGCCTGGACCGCCCGGTGGTGCTGGTTGGCCATTCCGGCGGTGGCGGTATCGCCTACGGCGCAGTCGATGCCCGCCCGGACCGCGTGCTGCGCACCATCTATGTGGATGCCGGTCCGCTCGGCGAGGGCGCGGCGATCAATGACGGGCTGCCCGTCACCGGTGGAGAGGTACCGCTGCCGGACTGGGATGCCTTCGACGATGCGGACCTCATCGGGCTGACAGAGCCGTTGAAGGAGCAGTTTCGGGCCATATCGCGGCCCGAGCCGGCTGCTGTCACCCGCGACCTCCAGCAACTCTCCAATGAACGGCGCTGGGATGTTCCGGCTACCGTGATTGCCTGCGAGTTTCCCGCGTCGGTCCTTCAACAGTTGATCGAGGACGGGCATCCGTACGTGAGCGAACTTGCCCGGATCAGCGACGTTGACTTCGTTGACCTGCCCACCGGGCACTGGCCGCAGTTCACCCGCCCGGCGGAGCTGGCGCAGCTCATCCTGGCCGCTGTGGACGCCAGCGGTCCGGCTTAGCCGCCATCAGTCTTCGCCCTCGTCGTCCTCGTCGTCGTCCTCCTGGTGTTCTGCTGCCGGGATTTCCGTGAGCAGCATGGTGCCTCCCTGGTAAACCACCCGCCATTCGAACCGCTGTTTCCAGCTCCCGCGGGTGACCAGCCGGTCCCATCCCAGACCGTAGGGAACGTACCACTCCAACTGCCAGCCGGCGCGGAGCCCTGCCAGCGCTGATTCCACCTCCGGAAACGCTTTGTGCCGTGCCGCCTCCTCGCGCCTGCGGAAGAAGGATTCCGGAATCCAGAGCGCGAATCCGAGCAGGAAGCAGACCACGAGCAGGTATCCCGCTGCTTCTCCGATCAGCGGTGGAAGCAGCCCGCTCAGGAGCACCAGCAGAATGGCCGGGAGCAGCAGCACCCAGCTGGCGAGCATGAGCACCTGGGCCGTCATCCTCCGGCGCCGTGCCCGGGCCATCCGTGCGACGGCGGGACCGGTGACCTCCAAGGAACGAAGGGTGGCGCTGTCCATAATCCCCCTGTACGCGTGCTTGTTGCTGCAACCATCATCCTGCAGGCCGTCCCACGAAACGCGGAAATCAGGATCCGGGCGTGTATGGCAGCAGTTCCGCCGGGCTTTCCCGCGCGCATTTAGCCGGGAGCCGAACGGACCGGAGGTGAGCCCCGCCTGTCAGTGTGGTGGTGAACAATGGGTGCATGACGTCGGCAGGCAGAGTGCTCCAGAAGTTCACTCCCGCCACCCGGGACTGGTTCACGGGGGCATTCCCTGAGCCGACTGCTGCCCAGGTTGGCGCCTGGGATGCGATTTCGGGCGGTTCCAACGCTCTGGTGATCGCACCCACCGGCTCCGGCAAGACCCTGGCCGCGTTCCTCTGGTCCCTGGACCGGTTCATCGCCGACGCCGCTGCCCAGCCGGACGTGCCGGAAACGTCCGGAACCGGCCGGTCACGCGCCCCCAAACGCAAGACTAAGGTCCTCTACATCTCGCCGCTGAAGGCCCTCGGCGTGGACGTGGAGCGCAACCTCCGGGCACCCCTGATCGGCATCACCCAGACTGCCAAACGGCTGGGACTGCCGGCACCGTCCATCACGGTAGGGGTCCGCTCCGGAGACACCCCGCAGAATGAACGCCGGGCCCTCCTCACGCGCCCGCCGGACATCCTGATCACCACCCCCGAATCCCTTTTCCTGATGCTCACCTCGCAGGCCCGGGAGACCCTCTCCGAAGTCGATACCGTCATCGTGGATGAAGTCCATGCCGTGGCCGGCACCAAACGCGGCGCGCACTTGGCCGTATCCCTGGCCCGGCTGGACGCCATGCTGGACAAACCGGTGCAGCGCATTGGCCTGTCCGCGACGGTCGAACCGCAGGAAACGGTGGCCCGCTTCCTGGGCGGCAACGCTCCGGTGAAGATCGTCGCGCCGGAATCGCGGAAGAACTGGAACCTCACCGTGACCGTCCCGGTGGAGGACATGACGGACCTCGGCGGCGCTCCGGCCCAAGACACCGTTGAAGGTGGATTCGCCCCTCAGGCCAGCATTTGGCCGCATGTGGAGGAGAAGATCGCCGACCTCATTGAGGCGAACCGCTCCACCATTGTCTTCGCCAATTCGCGGCGCCTGGCCGAAAGGCTCACCGCCCGGCTGAACGAGATCCATGCCTACCGCCTGGAAGCAGCACAGGCCGCGACCGGAACCGACGGCATGCCTGTTCCTGCAGTACCCGCCCGTCCGCCGGCGCAGCTGATGGCCCAGGCAGGTGTCTCCGTCCGCTCGCGCCAGGAGGACACAGCTGTCGACGACGACACACCGGTCTTGGCCCGCGCCCACCACGGGTCCGTTTCCAAGGACCAGCGGGCCATGATCGAGGACGACCTGAAATCCGGCCGCCTGCGGTGCGTGGTGGCCACGAGTTCCCTGGAACTGGGCATAGACATGGGTGCGGTGGACCTGGTGGTCCAGGTTGAGTCCCCGCCGTCTGTGGCCAGCGGGCTGCAGCGCGTGGGACGCGCCGGCCACCAGGTGGGGGAAATCTCCCAGGGCGTGATGTTCCCGAAGCACCGCGGAGACCTCCTCAATTCGGCAGTCACCGTGGAGCGGATGCTTGCCGGGCAGATTGAGCCCCTCTTTATCCCTGCCAACCCTCTGGACATCCTGGCGCAGCAGACGGTGGCTGCCACCGCCCTGGGGAGCATCGATGTGGAGGAATGGTTCGACGTCGTGCGCAGTTCCGCACCCTTCGCCGGCCTGCCGCGTTCCGCGTTCGATGCGACCCTTGACCTGCTCTCCGGCCGCTACCCCTCGGACGAATTCGCCGAGCTGCGGCCGCGCATCATCTGGGACCGGACGGAAAACACCATTACCGGCCGCCCGGGTGCCCAGCGCCTGGCTGTCACCTCCGGCGGGACGATCCCGGACCGCGGGCTCTTCGGCGTGTACCTGGTGGGGGACTCTGAGGGAAAGAACAGCCGCCGGGTCGGTGAACTCGACGAGGAGATGGTCTACGAATCCCGGGTCGGTGACGTTTTCGCACTCGGAGCCACCAGCTGGCGGATCGAGGACATCACCCATGACCGGGTCCTGGTCTCCCCCGCCTTCGGCCAGCCGGGCAAGCTCCCCTTCTGGCGCGGAGATTCCCAGGGCCGGCCGGTGGAACTGGGCCGTGCACTGGGCAAATTCGTCCGCGAAATGGCGGGCACTTCAGAGCCCGCCGCGCTGGAGCGGCTGGCCGCCGTCGGGCTGGACGAGTGGGCCGCCGGAAACCTGGTTGCCTACCTCCGCGAGCAGCAGCAGGCCACTGATGTGGTGCCCAGCGACCGGACGCTGGTGATCGAACGTTTCCACGACGAACTGGGCGATTGGCGGGTTGTCCTGCACAGCCCGTTCGGCATGCCCGTCCACGCTCCGTGGGCGCTGGCGGTGGGCGCGCGGCTGCAGCAGCGCTACGGGCTGGACGGCTCTGCCATGGCCTCCGACGACGGCATTGTGCTGCGGGTGCCGCTGATGGAGGACGAACCTCCGGGCGCGGAGCTGTTCCTGTTCGAACCGGACGAACTCGAGGCAATCGTCACGGCTGAAGTCGGCGGATCGGCGCTGTTCGCCTCCCGGTTCCGCGAGTGCGCGGCCCGGGCGCTGCTGCTGCCCCGGCAGAACCCCGCCAAGCGCACCCCGCTCTGGCAGCAGCGCCAGCGCTCCGCCCAGCTGCTCGATGTCGCCCGCAAGTTCCCGACCTTCCCGATCGTGCTGGAGACCGTGCGCGAGTGCCTGCAGGATGTCTACGACCTGCCCGCGCTGAAGGAAATCGCGGCCGCCGTCGAGCGCCGCGAGATTCGGCTGGTGGAAACCACCACGCCGCAGCCGTCCCCGTTCGCGCGGTCGCTGCTCTTCGGCTACGTCGGGGCCTTCCTCTATGAAGGTGACTCGCCGCTGGCCGAGCGCCGGGCCGCCGCGCTGTCCCTGGACCCAACCCTGCTCAATGAGCTCCTCGGCCGGGCCGAACTGCGCGAGCTCCTGGACGCACGGATCATTGCGCAGACCGAAGCCGAACTCCAGCGGCTGGCACCGGACCGGCGGGCACGGGGCCTGGAAGGCGTCGCTGACCTGCTGCGCCTGCTGGGACCGCTCACTGCCGCTGAAGTTGCCGAACGGCTGGAACCCGCCGGTGGCGAAGGTTCCGAGCCCGCGACGGAGGACGACGCCGAGTCGTTGCTGCGCGAACTCGTCCGCGCCAACCGTGCCCTGCAGGCCGGGATCGCCGGGACCCAGCGCTATGCCGCGATCGAGGACGCTGCCCGGCTGCGTGATGCCCTGGGTGTTCCGCTGCCCATGGGGGTTCCCCTGGCCTTTGTTGAACCGGTACCTGATCCCCTGGGTGACCTGGTCGGGCGCTACGCACGCACCCACGGTCCCTTTACCGCCGCGGAGGCGGCCGCCCGGCTGGGACTTGGCGTCGCCGTCGTCACGGCAACACTGCAGCGGCTGGGCGGAGAGGGCCGGGTGGCTGAGGGCGAGTTCCGCCCCACGGAAGCGCAGGTGCTGGACGCGGCGTCGGGTGTGGACCAGTTCCCGCCGGCAGTGATCACGATGCCCGGAGCGCCGGCCGGCTCTGAATGGTGCGACGCCGAGGTGCTGCGCCGGCTGCGGCGTCGCTCCCTGGCAGCCCTGCGTTCCGACGTCGAACCCGTGGACCCGTCCACCTACGGGCGTTTCCTGCCGGTGTGGCAGAACGTGGGGTCCTCACTCAAGGGGCTCGACGGCGTCGCAACGGTGATCGACCAGCTCTCCGGGGTGCCGATTCCGGCGTCGGCGTGGGAGCCGCTGATTCTGGGATCACGTGTGCGTGACTATGCACCGTCGATGCTCGATGAACTTACCGCGACCGGCGAGGTGATTTGGTCCGGTACGGGATCACTGCCCGGAAATGACGGCTGGATCTCGCTGCACCTGGCGGAGAACGCGGCGCTGACCCTGAACCCTGATCCCGAGTTCGCCCCCTCTGACCTGCAGCGCCATCTCCTGGACCTGCTCTCCGGTTCCGGTGCCTACTTCTTCCGGCAGATCGCGGAGGCGGTGAACAGTACACCGCTGCAGGACGGCAGCTCCCTGCTGCCCGATTCCGAGATCATCACCGCGCTCTGGGAGCTGGTGTGGGCGGGCCGGATCACCAACGACACGTTCACGCCGGTGCGCTCCCTGCTCGCGGGCGGAAAAACAGCCCACAAGCAGCGGGCTTCGACGCCCCGGGCGCGCACCGCCCGGCTGGGACGGCTGGGCCGCACACCGCGGGGAACCCTGAGCAGCTCTTCGCTGCGGCTTGCCGGTGGGCAGAATCTGCCGGCACGCGGCCCGATGCCGCTGGTCGCCGGGCGCTGGAGCCTGCTGCCGGCGGTGGAAACAGACACCACGGTCCATGCCCATGCCACGGCCGAGCTGCTGATGGACCGGTACGGCATCCTCACCCGGGGTTCTGTTGCCAGCGAAGGTGTTCCCGGCGGGTTCGGGCTGCTGTACAAGGTGCTGGCCCGGCTCGAGGAAATGGGACGCTGCCGCCGCGGCTACTTCATTGAGCAGCTGGGTGCGGCGCAGTTCGCGGTTCCGGCAACCGTTGACCGGCTCCGCTCCTTCTCGCGGGAGAACCAGCTGGCGGTGCCCGACCCCCAGGCTGTGGCGCTGGCTGCCACAGACCCTGCAAACCCGTACGGCGCTGCCCTGCCATGGCCCTCCTCCGACGGCGGGCACCGTCCCGGCCGGAAGGCCGGTGCCCTGGTGGTGATGGTCGACGGCGAGCTGGTCCTTTACGTGGAGCGAGGCGGCAAGACCCTGCTCACCTACACGGACGACGCCGAGGCCCTGGTGCTCGCGGCCGCCGCCCTGGTGGGCATCATCCGGCGCGGCGCGGCGGAGAAGATGGCTGTGGAGAAGGCCAACGGCACAGATGTGCTGGACACCCCGGTGGCCACGGCGCTGATGGCTGCCGGGTTTTATTCGACGCCGAAGGGACTGCGCTACCGTGTTTGAGTTTTATGCCGGTCCGGAGGTGTGCAGTGCCTGAGGGGGATACCGTCTGGCGGGCAGCCCGTGACCTGCAGGCCGCCTTGGCAGGAGCCGAGCTGACCCGGACCGACTTCCGGGTTCCGCGGTTTGCGACGACGGACCTCAGCGGCCGCGTTGTCGAAGGGGTCGCCTCGCGCGGGAAGCACCTGCTCATCCGGATCGCTCCGGGTCCCGGCGATGATGAGGGCTGGACCGTCCATTCGCACTTAAAGATGGAAGGGCTCTGGCACATCTACAACCGCGGCGAACGCTGGCGCCGTCCGGCGTTCAAGGCGCGGGCTGTGCTGGAGACCGTTTCGCGGCAGGCGGTGGGGTTCGAGCTGGGCATCCTGCGTGTCTTGCCGCGCAGCGGAGAGGACGAGGCGGTCGGGTATCTGGGGCCGGACCTGCTGGGACCGGACTGGGATCCCGCGGAAGCCCTCCGGAGGCTGGAGGCCGTTCCGGAACGGCCGGTGGGGTTGGCGCTGCTCGACCAGCGGAACCTCGCCGGGATCGGCAACGTCTACCGCTGTGAGCTGTGTTTCCTGGTGGGGGTGCATCCACTGACTCCGGTGCGGGATGTACCTGACCTCCCCCGCCTGGTGGATCTTTCCAAGCGGCTGCTCGAAGCCAACAAGTCCCGCTCCCGCCGCATCACCACAGGACTTGCCGGCCGGGATCCGCTCTGGGTCTACAACCGTGAAAAGTGCGGCTGCCTGCGCTGCGGAACCAGGGTGGTCCACGAACTCGTCGGCGACAACGAACTCGAGCTGCGGGACCTGTACTACTGTCCGCGCTGCCAGCCGCCACCGGATCTCGGGGAGGCGGCCTCCGGCGCCGGTACCCTTGAAGGGTGATGCAATCCCCCCTTCCTGTACGAAACGGCGTCAATGCCACCCGGCTGCGCCTGCCCGGCGAAGGGCCGTGGGAGACCGCCATGGACTACGTCCTTGACCGCTTCGGGCACGTTGATCCGGACGGCATCATCGACCGTTTCGACCGGGGCGAGGTGGTGGGCCTGGGCGGAGCTGCTCTGACCCGCCGGACACCGCTGAGCGAACACACCTTCATTTGGTACTACCGCGAGCTGCCCCAGGAAGACCGCCTTCCGGTAGAAATCAGCATCCTGCACCAGGACGAGAACCTCCTGGTCGTGGACAAGCCACACTTCCTGCCCACGACTCCCGGCGGGATGTACGTCGCCGAATCCGCGCTGGTCCGGCTGAGGGTAGCCCTGGATATTCCAGACCTGATTCCCATGCACCGCCTGGACCGGATGACGGCCGGAGTGCTGCTGTTTTCCACCAACCCGGAAACCCGCGGCAAATACCAGGTCATGTTCGAGAAACGGCGCATCGAGAAGGAATACGAGGCCGTCGCTCCGGTTCGGGAGGACCTGGAGCTTCCGCTCACGGTGCGAAGCCGGATGATCAAGTCGCGCACCTACCTCCTGGCCCAGGAAGTGGCAGGCGAACCCAACGCCGAAACGCGGATCGAGCTGCTGGAAGAGTCCAACGGGCTCGGCCGCTACCGGCTGCTCCCGCACACGGGGAAGACCCACCAGCTTCGCGTGCACATGGCCTCATTGGGGATCGGCATCCTCAATGACCCGTTCTATCCCGTCCTCCTCGACCAGGCACCGGATGACTACACCCGCCCACTGCAGCTCCTGGCCCGCTCCGTGGAGTTCATGGATCCCCTGACACGGCAGACGGTCCAGTACCGCAGCGGCCTCTCGCTCGATGCCTTTCCGCCGGCGGCCGCAGCACCATAGCCGCTGCACCATAGCGCCGCGGGAAGCCTGGGGGAAGGCCTGACCTGCAAATAGACCCGCAAAAACCCTTCCGCGAACCTGCAGCCGCTGGCTAGGGTTGGGATTCGCATCGGGGCAGCGTCCCGGAACAGTCCACCGACTCAAAGGAACACGGCATGCTCCCCCGTCCAGCACGCCCCGCCGGAACCCCGCCGCCCCGCGTTGCCAGTGCCTTGGGGCCCGGCGCCGAAAAGCCGTTTGTTCCTCCGCTGGCGCCCGCGCCTCCGCCGGCCGCGCCGCCCACCATCCACACCGCGGCTGCGGCTGCGGGCACAGCCGGCCGGAGTGCGGTTCCGCGGCCGGCAAGAATCCCGGCATCCGCTGACGACGAGTTCACCCGTCTGCTTGCACACCCGCCAGCCGCCCTAGGAGAGGGACATCATCATCATCTGCGGGTCCCGTCCCGTGCCCGGTTCAACCCCCGGGTGTTCGCCGGTGCACTGTCGAGCACACTCTCCGGCAGTCCTGAAACTCTAGCCACGGCCCGGCGGATCACGGTCACGGCGGCAGTCACCGCCGCCTCGCCGGCCGCCTGGTTCCTGACCCGCTCGGCGAATGGCCTGCCCGTGCCGGCCCATGGCGCCGGGGATGTCCTCGATCCCTCCGGGTCATTTCTGGGGATGTTTGCGTGGGTGTGGATCCTCTGGGTACCCGTCTTTGCCGGCAGCGTTGCCTATGCCTGCTTCCAGTGGCTCCCGTCCCAGCGCGAAAACCCCCGCCACGCCTGGGCAGGACCGCTGACGGCAGCCGCCGTCGTGCTGGCCGTCCTGTGGCTGTGGGCGGTCCACACCGGAAATCCCGCCGCTGGGTTCGGGCTGGCGGGAGCACAGGTCGGCCTCGGACTCACTTCCATCCACCTGACTGCCTCGCGGCCCGCCGGGAGCCGCCAAGAACGGCTGTTCACCAACGGCCCGCTGGCGGTCTTCCTGGGGGTCTCCATCCTGGCGCTGCTGGCATGCCTGGGAAGCTGGCTGACGCAGCAGCAGGCCGACGCCGGAGGCTGGGGCGCAGAGGCCTGGACACTGATCGCACTGGTCTCGGTGGTTATCGGGGTGACCACCATCTGCATGACGGACCGCGGCCAACTTGCCGTCGCCTGGAGCGTGGTCCTCGGACTGGCCGGAATGGGCCTGGCCCGGCTGCTGGAGGAGCCGGGCGCCGTGTGGCCCGCCGTCGGAGCCTTTTCAGCCGCGTTCCTGATCCTCGTGTCCGCCGGTTCACGCCGCCATCAGGTCGATCACGCGAGCAGGAGGGCGCAGCGCGAATGGCTCACAGCGGAAGCCAGCGCCCGCGCTGCCGCCGAAGAACCCGAAGCTGCTCACACTTAGCCACTTGTTCCACCGCGTGGCGCATGTTCATTGCCGCGCGGCGGGCCTGTGAATTTTCCACGCCGTACTCGTTGGCGGGGACCATGATCCGGAGGGTAATCCGGGGAACACCCGAGACGATGTCCAGCTGGTTGGCCTCCACATGGTGGCTCGCCTCCAGCGCCTCCACGGCGGCGTCCATCACCGCCTCCGGAGCATTTCCGGGGCGCAGCCCGAGGATGTTCAGCTGGACACGGAAGGAAGGCATCCTCCAACGTTAGCCGGGTGCGGCGGGAGGGCTTTGCCGCGTGCCCGCCCTTAGAGGGCCTCGTCATCGGGATTGAAGGAGGAGAGCGGGTCGCCGCCGGCATGGGCCGGATCGTCGCTGCCATCATCCAGGGGATCTGCGGTCGGGTCTCCGAAGTCAACGTCGCGGGCTGCCTCGCCAATGGTCGGTTCTTCGGGCGGAACCTGCGAGTCACCCTCTTCGTAGCGCTCTTCGCGCGTCTCGTCGCGCAGCGTCTGGTCCGACATTTCGCCGGGCTGGCCCGCCAGCGGTTCCTCGTTGACCAGGGGGTCATCCTGCCAGGCATCGGGGTTGTCTTCGGCAGCACCTGGATAGGTCAGGTCCTCCGCGTCCATGAGCTCGTCTTCGTCCAGGAGCTCCTCGCCGGATACGACGCTCAGCTCATCAGGTGTTACCACCTCAGCCAGATCATCGGCCAGGGCAGGGTTGTCGCTGTGGTCCGGGTTCTGTTCAGTCATCTGCAGCTTCACCTTTCGATCGGAACGTGCACCTCAAAACTAAGCCTACTGATTACTGACCGGGTGCACCACTTGGCCGCACCCGGCGGCCCTTAGCGCAGCGCCGAGACTCCGGTGATCTCACGTCCGGTGATCAGGGTGTTGATCTCGTAGGAACCCTCGTAGGTATAGATGGCCTCGGCGTCGGCGAAGATCTTGGCCATCCGGTAGTCGGTGACGATCCCGTTCCCGCCCAGCAGCCCCCGGCCCAGGGAGACGGTTTCCCGCATCAGCCTGCTCGCATAGGACTTGGCCAGTGCCGCGCGCGCCATATCCCCGCGGGTGTATCCACTCCCGGAGAGTCCGCCGTAGCCGCCCTGTTCCAGGTCGCTGACCCTGGCCAGCATCCCGGTTGAGGCCACGGTGTTGCCCAGCATCCGCACCAGCTGTTCCTGCACCAGCTGGAATCCCGCGAGCGGCCGGCCAAACTGCAGGCGTTCGACGGCGTAGGCACGGGCGACGTCGAACGCCGCCAGCTGCTGCCCTACGGCCTGCCACCCCACCATGATCCGTGAGCCGCGCAGCAGGTGCTTGGTGTCATCGAAACTGTCGATCCCGGCGAGCCGGTCCTCTTCGGCGACCCGGACCTCGGTGAGCTCGATGTCCGCATTCTGCACGGTGCGCAGGGCCGTCTTGTTCTCGATGCGGCTGCGCTTGATTCCCGGCAGGGAGGCATCCAGCAGGAACCCCCGCACCTCCCCGGTTGCCGGTTCCCTGGCCCAGAGCAGCATCCAGTCGCAGAACGTGCCGTTGCCGATCCAGCGCTTGGTCCCGTTCAGGACCCAGGTGCCGCCGTCGCGCACCGCCGTGGTGGCCATGCCGCCGGCGACGTCGGAGCCGTGGTCCGGTTCCGTCAGTGCGAAAGCCCCGGTGATCTTCAGGGCCTGCGCATCCGCGAGGAGCCGCGAGCGCTGCTCCTCGGATCCGAAGGCGTGCAGGCCTTCCACAAACAGGTCGTGGTGCACCATGAAGAAGGTGGCGATGGACGTATCGGCGCGTGTCATCTCGGCAATCACCAGGCCGGCGAAGAGCGGACTGTAGCCGCGCTGGACCGGGGTGGAAAGTCCCAGCGAGGCGAGCCCGGGCAGCAGCTCAACCGGGAAGTGCGCTTCATTCCACCACCGTGTGGCGTGAGGGGTGACCTCGGCCGCCAGGAAGGCGCGCAGTTCAGCCAGTTTGGCGGCTTCCGCGTCGCTGAGCAGGTGTTCGAACTGGAGAAAGTCAGCGTCGGGGAGCATCTGCACGCCCTACTTCGGTCCCATCCGAATGGCCCCGTCCAGGCGGATGGTTTCCCCGTTCAGCATCGAATTGCCGATGATGTGTTCCACCAGCGAGGCGTACTCATCCGGCCGCCCCAGGCGCGAGGGATGCGGGATCTGCGCGGCGAGCGAGTCCTGCGCGTCCTGCGGCAGGCCCGCCACCATGGGTGTTTCAAAGATCCCCGGCGCGATTGTCACCACACGGACCAGGTGCCGGGCCAGCTCCCGGGCCAGCGGCAGGGTCATGGCAGCAACTCCGCCCTTGGACGCGGAGTAGGCCGGCTGGCCGATCTGCCCGTCGAAGGCCGCCACCGACGCCGTGTTGACGATGACGCCGCGCTCGGCTGTCCCGCCGTCGTCCGTCACCGGTTCTGTTTCCGCCATGGCGGCAGCGGCCAGCCGGGTGACATTGAAGGTGCCGACCAGGTTGACCTGGATGACCCGGGTGAAATCCTCCAGGGGCAGCACCCCGTTCCGGCCCAGGACCTTGCCCGGGGTGCCGATGCCGGCGCAGTTCACTGCCACGCGCAGCGGCGCAGCGGCCATGGCGGCCTCGACGGCGCCCTGCATCTGCTCCGGGTCCGTGACATCACCGGGCACGAAATGTGCGTTGTCCCCCAGCTCGCCGGCGTACGCCAGCCCGCCGGACTGCGGCAGGTCCACCAGGACCACCTCGGCACCGGCGTCGAGCAACCGGCGTGCAGTGGCCCGCCCCAACCCCGAAGCTGCTCCTGTGACTAGGGCCGAAGCGCCGGATAACTGCATTTGTCCTCCTGGGATGGTGGGGGCGGGTCTGTACGCGGTCCACTGAGCCTACTGTGACCGGGGGCACACCGCATCCCGGCGCGTGGGGATCGGATGTCCCGGCACGGTGTCCGTGCGTCCGCGCCGGGTCTAGGGTGGTTCGCATGCCATCCCCACACATGCTCCGGTCCGCGGAGCTGAGAGCCGACACGGCAGCCCACATGGTGACCACTGCGTTTGGCGGCAGGCTGTTCGGCATTCCCGGCACGCATCTTGCCGCCGTCCGCGCACCCCAGCCGCTGCCGCGCGGATCATCACCGTGGCATTACTGGTGGCAGGCGCACTATGCCGATCTCCTGGTGGATACCGGCCTGCGCAACCGCACCCGGCTGGCCGATATGGACCCGATTGACCTGGCGGACACCTTGGTCCGCACCATCCGCCTGCGCAACTACGGCCGCTGGACCAACCACTTCTATGACGACATGGCCTGGCTGGTGCTCGCTGCCCTGCGTCTGGATTCCCTGCCCGGTCCCCCGCGCGGGCCCAAGCCGCGCCACCAGCGGCTCCGGGACACCCTCGGCTCGGCGCTGCGGTCTGCGCACACACCGGAATTCGGCGGCGGTCTTTATTGGAACCGCAGCCGCAACTTCAAGAACACTCCCGCAACGGCTCCGGCGGCACTGTACTTTGCGCGCAGCGGAGACCGGGAACGCGCCCAGAACCTCATCGACTGGCTGGGCAAGACCCTGCTGGACCAGGACACCGGGCTCTATTTCGACGGCGTCCGGCGTTCCGGCGGGCAGGTGAGCGTCGAAACTGCCTTGTATACCTACAACCAGGGTCCCGTTCTCGGTGCACTGCTGGAACTGGGCGGGGCCGCGAACCTGGAGCGGGCGGCGGACCTGGTCCGTGGGACTGCGGCGCATCTGGCCCAGGACGACGGCGGCGGCCCGGTACTGCGCACCCACAACAGCGGGGACGGCGGACTCTTCACGGGAATCCTCTGCCGGTATCTCGCAGAGGCAGCGGCGGCGCCGACGCTGGATGAATCGGCACGGCAGCTCGCGGGCAGCCTAGTCACCACGTTGGCGGAGCGGCTGTGGCAGGGCCGTGCCACCCGCAACGGGCTGCCCGTTTTTTCGCCTGATCCGCGCAAATCCGCTGATGAAAGCTATCCCCCGGGGGGCGCCGTCGAACTTTCCACGCAGCTGCAGGCCTGGATGGTCCTGGAGGCCGCCGTCCGTGTGGTGCGCGTGGAAGCGGTCCGGGGAGTTCGGGAAGAAAGCTAAGGCCTGCCTGCTTTCCGGGGGTGCTGGGAAGCGGCGGCAACCGGGTCCAGGTCTGCGAGCTTCAGCAGGTGCCGGGGGTGATCAGGGAGCGGGAACGAGCGCTCGACCGCGAGGTTCCGGCCGACCCTCAGCACCTCTCCGGAGTCCATCAACCGCCAGTTCGGGTTCTTATCCATCCGCTCCGTCGCGATCATGACCGAGGGCCTGTTTTCCTGCTCCAACTCGTCGCTCTTCACGCTGATCCGTGACGAACGCTTGGCCTCGTGCGGGCCATCTCCGCTTTCCTGCAGCACGTACAAGGGGTGGGTATCCGGATACCGCACCGCATACAGTTCCTCCGGCGTGGTGATGACCAGGTTCACGGCGTACAAGTGCAGGTTCTCCGCAATCCACGTCAGGGCCCTGGCAATCGCCTGGCCCATGTCTCCGCCGTTCTCCCGGGCGATCCCGGTGATCAGGGCGAAGACCCGTTCGCTGTCAGTCTGGCCCTGCACGAGGTCCATCACCTCAAGCTGGCGGAGCCGGTCATCCAGTGCGCCGAGGTCCTGAACCACTCCGTTGTGCGCCAGCAGCCGGTTGTCCTGCAGGAAGGGGTGCGTGTTGACCAGCGCGGCTCCTCCCGTGCTGGCGTAGCGGACATGCGCTACGAACGTTTCGGCTTTAAGCGTGCGGGCTGCCGACGCATAGGCCGCATCCTCGTAGGCTGCGATGGGCGCCTTGTCCACCACGGGCTTTTTCCCTTGGAACACCCCGATCCCAAAGCCGTCGGCCATCCGGCGGCTCTGCTCAGCCAGGCTGTCCGGGGCAGTAAGCAGCCAGAAAGTTGCCGTCACCGGGGAAAGGCCTGCATGCATTCCAAATAGCCGGCACATGGTGGACTCCTAGTCGGGAAACTGCTTCTGCGGATAGAACGTTTCACGGCGGCCCAGCATCTGCACAAAACGGGCGATGTTGCGTTCCCGCGCTTCGCGGGTCTTGAGCATGCCCAGCCGGTAGCCCAGCGCAAACCGGTTCTGGGAGGAAAGGACGTCAAACATGGCCTGCGCCTGCGCGTCTTGGGCGATGGCTTCCAGGAGATCTGCGGGAATCTCCATGCTGGCGGGGCCGGCATAGGCTGCATCCCAGCGCCCGTCTGCCTTCGCCGATTCCACGGCGTCGCGCCCGGCCGGGTGCATCCGTCCCGCTGCCTCGAGCCGCCCGATGTGCCCCACATTGCGCAGGGACCACATGCTCTTCGGCCCCCGCCGCGTGTAGCGCTGCCGGTAGCTTTCGGCGTCCCGGCGGGCCGCCTGCCCGTCGATCCAGCCGAAGCACAGCGCCTCGTCGAGCGCGCTCTGATAGGTCAGGGCCGTGACGTTTCCGCCCCGCTTGCCTATGACCAGCCAGACCCCTGCCGAAAGGAGATGGTGTTCTTCCAGCCATTCCCGCCACGCCGCAGCATCCGGAAGCAACAGTTCCGGCAGCTCTGTCTTCATGCGCTTAAGCGTAGGCTCCGCGTTTAGCAGCCGGAAGGTCAGGGACCATTCAGCCCTTGGCCGAAGCCGAGCGCGTCAAATGACTAGTACTCCCGCTTTGGGGTAGAACACTCCTATGAACGTTCGCACTCCTGACCCGTATCCCGGCTGGCTTTCGGAGGAGGACCTGCACGAAGCACGGCAGCGGCTCCCGATGGTCTACGTCGAGGCCGTCCCGGTCCGGTGCGATCCGCTGGGCTACGTCACCGAAGTGGGACTGCTGCTCCAGGCCACACCGGAAGGCCGGATGGTGCGCTCCTTCGTTTCGGGGCGCGTGATGTACCGCGAAACCATCCGCGCGGCGCTGCTGCGGCATTTGGAGAAGGACCTCGGACCGCTGGCACTGCCCCAGCTGCCGCCCAGCCTGGTTCCGTTCACCGTCGCCGAGTACTTCCCCTCCCCCTCCCAGACCGGGCTGACCGACGAACGCCAGCACGCCGTCGCGCTGGCGTACCTCATCCCGGTGACCGGCGAATGTGATCCCCGCCAGGACGCCCTGGAGCTGTCCTGGCTGACTCCGGAAGAAGCCCTGAGCCCTGCCGTCTACTCAGAGTTCGCCGGCGGGCGCGGAGACCTGCTGCGCCAGGCCCTGGCCTCAGCGGGCTGGGGACGCTAGGGCGTTACCAAGTCTTTATATACTTTTGGTCCGAGTGTCCTAACGCGAAGGAACAGCCATGCCAGAGAGTGCGCCGGAGATCTATGCCTTCCGGGTCAATGCCGAGCTCCTCGTCCCCGGACAGAGGCTGGTCCTGGATGAGCTGACTCTGGCACCGCTGGCGTCTGTCCGGGTCGAAGAGGATGACCTTGGCACCCCGGCACTGGTTGTCGCCGAGCTGGAGGACGGGGAATCGCTGCGTATCGCGTACGGTTCGGCCGTCCGTGTCGCCGCACCGGCTCCGGAAAAGAATGCTTCCGAAGCAATCCGCAGCATCCCAACGGATGAGGAGACCTACGCCGCCGTCCTGGCGGCTGCCGAGGCCGCCCACCCGGAGGACCGGGCAGTGAAGGAACTGGTCACCCGGCTGGCCCGCGGACTGAACGTCAAGGCCGGCAGCAACCTGCAGGACGTCCGGGACCTGGCCCACACCCTGTACGTGGATCTCGGTGATGCGGAGAACGCCTTGGCGGTCTGCGGCCTGATCACGGGCCTGGGCTTTGACGGCAACTACGGGCGCTGGAATTGGATCCAGGGGGCGCTGGCGCTGGCCGCACAGATCACCCATGAGGCCGGCGACTCCGACGCGTCGGCGGCCTTCGCGCAGGCAGTTCGCGCCGGAGACCACGCGGAGTCGGATCCGCTCAAGGCCAAGCTCTCCGCGGAACTGCTGCAGCGGCAGCTGAACGAACCCAACCTCTACGACCGGGAAGTGCAGCGGGCCGCTGAGTCCGGCGACGAGCACAGCGAACGCGATTGGCGGATCCTGCGCCTGAACACTTTGCTGTACCTGCGCGCCCACGGCGGCTCACAGGCCTATACCGACGCCGAACTCCAGCGCCGGATCCGTACCGAGCTCAGTGCCATCCGGGGCCTGAACCTGGACCTCTAACCGAAGGACCCCTCCAGTAAGGCAAAATAAGAGGGTGTCCACCACTGGTTTTTCCTTTTCCCTCGGTAAGCGCCTGCGCGAAACCACGCCCGATTCCGCGTCCCGCGTCCAGGAGAACGGCGGTGAGTTCCAGGGCCGCACCGGCGTCATCAGCACCCCGCACGGCGAGATCCAGACTCCGGCGTTCATCGCCGTCGGCACCAAAGCCACCGTCAAGGCCGTGCTGCCCGAGTCCGTAGCCCAGCTTGGTGCGCAGGCCGTCCTGGCCAACGCCTATCACCTGTACCTTCAGCCCGGAGCCGACATCCTGGATGAAGCAGGCGGCCTGGGGAAGTTCATGAACTGGCCCGGCCCTACCTTCACGGATTCGGGCGGATTCCAGGTCATGAGCCTGGGCGCCGGGTTCAAGAAGGTCATCAACATGAACGCTGACGGCACCACGCATGCCACCGGAGCGGACGACGACGTCGCGCCCGGCAAGGAGCGGCTGGCGCACATCGATGACGACGGCGTCTGGTTCAAGTCCCACCTCAACGGGGACAAGCACCGCTTCACTCCCGAAATCTCGATGCAGGTCCAGCACCAGCTCGGCGCCGACATCATGTTCGCGTTCGACGAGCTGACCACCCTGCTGAACTCCCGCGGCTACCAGGAACGGTCCCTGGAACGCACCCGGCTCTGGGCTGAGCGCTGCATTACGGAACACCAGCGGCTCACGGCCGAGCGCTCACACCGCCCCTACCAGGCGCTGTTCGGCGTGCTGCAGGGAGCCCAGTATGAGGACCTGCGTCGCAAGGCGTCCCGCGACCTGGGCGCCATGGAGTTCGACGGCTTCGGCATCGGCGGAGCCCTCGAGAAGGAAAACCTCGGCACGATCGTGCGCTGGTGCAGCGAAGAGCTGCCCGAAGACAAGCCGCGGCACCTGCTGGGCATCTCCGAACCGGATGACATTTTCACCGCGATCGAGAACGGCGCCGACACCTTCGACTGCGTTTCCCCCACCCGGGTGGCCCGCAACTCGGCGTTCTACACGCCGTACGGCCGGAAAAACCTCTCCAACGCCAAGTTCAAGCGGGACTTCGGGCCGCTGGTGGACGGCTGCGACTGCTACGCCTGCGCCAACTACTCCCGTGCCTACATCCAGCACCTTTTCAAGGCCAATGAGATGGTCAGCCACACGCTGATCTCCATCCACAACGAGCGCTTTACAGTGAAGCTGGTCGACGACGCACGCCTGGCCCTTGAAGACGGAACGTTCTTCGAGTTCAAGGAGCAGGTGCTGGGCCGGTACTACAGCTAGGCGCTGGCCTGGCCGTACGTCGGCTCGCGCTTCTTGATCGCCTTGATCACGGCTGAGGTGACCGGCACAAACAGGAACTCCACCGCGGTCTTGTAGACGAAGCCGAAGATCACGTAGTTCACGAACTGTCCGGCGTCGGCAATGCCGATAACCGGTGCGGCAATGGCGCAGAAAATCAGGGTGTCCGCGAACTCACCGGCTCCGGTGGAAGCCATGAGCCGTCCCGCCAGGGCTCGCTCACGGAAACGCGCCTTCATCCGGGTCAGGACCAGGGAGTTGAGCAGCTGCCCGGCCAAAAAGCCCAGCAGCGAAGCCACCACGATCTGCCATACCGGCCCCAGTGCCGCTTCCAGCGCGGCCTGCTTCTCGAGGCCGTAGCCGTCGTCGAACCCCGGAAGCGCGATGATGACGGCGAACGCCAGCACGGCGAAGGCGGCCATGGCAAAGCCCATGTAGATGGCCCGCCGGGCGGCCTTGAAGCCGTAGACCTCGCTGATGACGTCGCCCAGGATGTAGGCCAACGGGAAGAGGAAGAAACCGCCGTCGGTGATGATGCTGAAGTCGCCGAACACAGGGCCCAGGACAACGCCCTTCGACGCCCCGATGTTGGAAATGATGATCACTACGCACATCAGGGTGAGGATCAGGTCGTAATGGGAGCTTCCGCGCGAAGCGTAGCTCGGTGCCGGCGGAGCCGTGACGGCAGCGTCCGGGGTAGGTGAAGACATGGGTAATCCCGTTCGGTTAGTGGTTCGCCAAGGCTTTCGCCCCGCTGTATTAGCACTTGCCCGCTGTCCCGGGCGGTCATAAGACCAGCGTCAATTCTGCCACGGTACGGCCGTGTACTCCTCCTCTCCCCGGCACTGCCTTGTTTGCAGCCGCTCAGCCACACTTTTGAACGTGTTCAAAAGTGTGGTCTAATGATCGGCAGAGTGATGGAACAGGAGTTCAATGGCCGCCGGGGCAAAGAGCGAAACCACCCGGCAACGGCTGGTTGAAACAGCGACCGCACTATTCCGTACGCAGGGCTACGAACGCACCACCATGCGCGGCATTGCGGAAGCGGCCGGCGTCTCCGTGGGAAACGCGTACTACTACTTCCCCTCCAAGGAATCACTGGTCGGAGAGCTGTACCGCTCCCTGCAGGATGAGCACCGTTCCCGCGCCCTTCCCCTGCTGCGCGCTGGGCACAACCTTGGCGAGCACCTCCGCGTCATCCTGCAGGCCAACCTCGATGTCCTTGGCCCGTACCACTCGCTTGGACACCAGTTCCTCAAGACCGCCGCGCTCCCGGTGCCCCGGACCAGCCGGTATCCGGTCCACTCCTCATCCAATGCTGCGGCGGACCTTCCCCAGGACGCCGCACAGGTTGGCCGCGGCAAGTCCATCGCCGTTTACCGCCAGGCCGTCCAAGCAGCCCGGCCGCAGCCTCCGCTGGCCATCCGGGACGATTTGCCGGACCTGCTCTGGCTGGTCCATATGGGGCTCACGCTCTTCTGGGTCTACGATTCTTCCCCCGGCCAGGCCCGCTCGCGGCGCCTGGTAAACAACACCGCTCCCCTCGTGGCAAAGCTGGTGATCCTCTCCCGCCTACCGGTTGTCCGGAATATCGTGGAAGATGTCGTCAAGCTGCTGCGAGGAGCAAGAGTCCATGACTGAAACTGCGGGCGACGACGACGTCGATCCGGCCCGTGCCAGCGGTCCCTCCTCAGGTACCGGAGGCCTAGTCCTGGCACCCCGCGTCACCTTCGGACCCACTGCGTTCATGACCGGCTATGCCATCGCCTGCCTGCTCGTCGCGGTGATGGCCACCGTAGGCATCGGCTGGGGCACGTCGCGGGACTTCTGGGGTTACCTCTGGATCATCATCATTGCCGCCTTCTATGCAGCCGGAATCGGGCTCGTCACTGCCGCTCCGGTGGGCCTCGTGCTGGGCCTGCTCCTGCGCGGCGTCCCAAACCAGTGGCTGCATGTCCTGGCGTTCTTCCTCGTTCCCACACTGCTGGCGTGGCTCGTGATCGGCCTCATCGCCGGGGCGGTTGGTGTGCCTTTGCTGATGGCCCTGGCGATAGGCGTCTCCTCGGCCCTGGGCAGGCTGGCCGTCTGGCGCCTCATGGATGTCCGTTTCTAGACCGCTTCGTGCCGTGCACAGCCCGCCTGACACAGTCGACGGCGGCAGCGCCTTAAGGTGGCGGGCCGCACCATAATAGGTAGAAGATGGAGCCATGTCTTTCAACACACAAACGGCACCTTCCGTCACGCTCACCATCGCCGGCTCGGAAGCCACCGGCGGAGCGGGCGCACAGGCGGACCTCAAGACCTTCCAGGAACTGGGTACCTACGGGATTGCGGCCCTGACCTGCATTGTCTCCTTCGACCCCAAGGACAACTGGAACCACCGCTTCGTCCCGGTTGATGCCCAGGTCATCGCCGACCAGCTCGAAGCGATCCAGACGGCCTACGACCTCGGCACCGTCAAGATCGGCATGCTGGGCACCCCGGCCACCATCGACACCGTCGCCAAGGCACTGCAGAGCCAGGAGTGGCAGAACATCGTCCTGGACCCCGTCCTCATCTGCAAGGGCCAGGAACCCGGTGCCGCCCTGGACACCGACCAGGCGTTGAAGGCACAGATCCTGCCGCTGGCTACGTTTGTCACCCCGAACCATTTCGAGTCCATGTCCCTTTCCGGGATGGACTCCATCGAGTCCGTCGAGGACCTCAAGGAAGCCGCCCGCCGCATCCATGAGGCTTCCGGCGCCGTCGTCCTCGCCAAGGGCGGAGTACGGCTGGAAGGCGACGACGCCGTCGACGTCTTCTTTGACGGCCAGACCATGGAGGTGCTGCGCGCACCGAAGGTTGGCGACGTTGCTGTCAGCGGTGCCGGCTGCACCCTTGCCGCCGCCATTACTGCCGAGCTCGCCAAGGGTGCCTCACCCCTGGAGGCGGCCCGCACGGCCAAGGCATTCGTCACCGAAGGCATCCGCAACCGCGTCTCTTCCAACACGCCGTTTGATGCCCTCTGGCAGGGCGGCGCGGGCAGCGGCCCTGCCCTCTAATTCCCCGGAAACGAAAGGGTCAGCGGTGCCGTCCCGGCACCGCTGACCCTTTGGTTCCGGGAATAGAAATCCTCGATGCAGTTGTTGCCGGAAATGTGCTGGTAGAAATTTGGTCCGATATCGGATGTCCCTGGTGTTTCATTGGCAAGCGGCGCTTTGAAGCTGCCCTGTCCCGCTTCGAGCATGCCCCGGAGGTGGAAGTCCGCTGGCGCAGCTACCAGCTGGACCCCAGCCTGCCGGAGCGGTTCGAAGGCTCGGAGGTCGAGTACCTGAGCAAGGTCAAGGGAATGGATCCCGCGCAGGTGTCCGGGATGCTGCAGCACGTCACTGAGCAGGCCGCCGGCGTGGGCCTGGACTACCGCTTTGGCGACCTGAAAGTCGCCAATACGTTCACCGCGCACCGGCTCATCCATCTTGCCCGGGACCTGCGCGGGGCCCAGACCGCAGCGGCGGTGAAGGAAGCCCTCCTCGCGGCGCACTTCGAGCAGGGCCAGGATATTTCCAGCCACGACGTACTGGCCGGGATCGGCGCCGATGCCGGCCTGGATCCGGACACCGTGCGGGAAGTCCTTTCCGGTACCGAATACACCGATTCGGTCAACGCAGACATTGCCGAAGGCCGTGCGCTCGGCGTCAGCGGTGTGCCCTTCTTCGTGCTGGACCGGAAGTATGGAATCTCCGGCGCACAGCCGGAAGAGGTATTCGCCCAGGCGCTCACCCAGGCGTGGGCGGAAAGCCACCAGCCGCTCCAGCCCGTCGTTTCCGAAGGCCGAGCCTGCGCCGTGGACGGCAGCGGCTGCTAGCTGTCTGGATCATGTCCCCGCGACCAGGATCATTCGTCCGGCCGGAGCCAGACGGGCATTACCGTGGGACATGAAGACCTCTCGGGCCCGGCTGTGCGTGGTAACCGCCAAACCCAAGAGGTCTTCACCCTATTCATGTGTAACTAGCGTGGTGTCTCAGTACAGCTAGCGTCCCGCCTGGCCGGCCGGTTCGGATTCGGGCTGCCGCTCCGGCAGGGCTCCTGAGCCCGGCACCGCTTCGGGCGGGGCACCCGCTCCAAGACGAAGCTTGAACAGGGCCAGCGCGGCGAACACCACGACTGCGGAAACGCCCATATACAGAGCCGTGGGCGTCCATCCTGCGTCGAGCAGCGCACCCACCAGGATGGGCGCGAGAATGGCGCCGACGCGTCCGACACCAATGCCCCAGCCAACGCCGGTGGTACGCACCGACGAGTCATAGGCCTGCGGAGTCACCGTGTAGAGGCCGGCGATACAGCCGTTGATGAGCATGCCGACCAGCACGCCTGCCGAGAATGCCAGCGCCGGGATCGAGGTGGTGGTAATGAACAGCACCAAGGTTGCGGCGGACAGCACGGTGAAGGCGATCAGGGTCAGCCGGGAATTCCACTTGGTGGTGAGGGCCCCGTAGAGCAGCGAACCGAACGTCCCGCCCATGGTCAGCATCAGGCCGCCGATGATTCCCTGCTGCTCGCTCATGCCCGATTCCACGAGGAGCCGGGGCGTCCAGGAGTTGGCGAAGTAGAAGCCGAACATGATCAGGAAGAAGGAACACCACAGCAGCAGGGTCGTTGACCGATAGCGGCGGCCAAGGAGCTGCCCCACACTGCTCTTCTGCGGCCCGTTCGTCTCCGGTGCGCTGCCAAGTTCCACCGGCCCCTGGATCCGCAGCCACCGGACGATCCGCGCGAGCTCCCGCTGGGCGTTCGCAGGCCGCCTGGTACGGAGGTAGTCCACGGATTCCGGCACCAGCAGGAGCACCAGGACAATGGAGATGACGGTCAGCAGCCCGCCGGTGAGGAAGACCGACCGCCAGCCGAAGGCCGGGATGAGTGCGGTGGCGCCCATTCCGCCCAGGGTGGCACCGAGGCCGTAGCCGGCGGTGTAAATGCTCACGGCCATACCGCGGTAGCGGTTGTTGGAGTACTCGCTGGTGAGCACCGTGACGGTGGCCAGGATCCCGCCGACGCCCAGACCGGTGACAATGCGCCACATCCCCAGTTCCAGTGCGGAGCCGGCGACCGCGGACAGGAAGAGGCCAAGGGCATTCACGGTCAGCGCCGCCATCAGCATCCGGCGGCGCCCAAACCGGTCAGCGAAGGGACCGAAGGCCAGGGCTCCGACCGCCATGCCGATCAGCCCGGAGCTGAGGAGCCAGCCCAGCTGGGATCCGGTCAACCCGAATTCCTCGGTCACGGAAGTTGCAGTAAACGCCATGGCCAGGACGTCGTAGCCGTCCAGGGCGTTGAGGAATGCAGCCAGGGCGACGATCACCCATTGGTACGGCGACATTTTGGAAGTATCTATTTTGTTGCGGATGTCCACTGTGGACCTTTCAGGAAATGTCGATGGTGACGGTCGCCGGCGTCGAAGTGCGCTCTTCGTCAGCGACGGCGCGGGAGACACAGCAGCACATCTTGGTGTTGGGTTCTTTCTGCCGGTCGGAATAGAAGACGTCCCGGTGGTCGACGCGCCCGTCCAGATCCAGGATGCGGACCTGGCACAGGCCGCACTCACCCTTGCGGCAGTCGAACATCATGTCCAGGCCGGTACGCTCGAGCGCTTCGAGCATCGATTCGTCCGAGTGGACGGTTGCCTGGACCCCCAGGCGGGGAACGCGCACGGTGAACGGCTCAGCCTCGAACCAACCGCTGTTGCCAAACGTCTCGTAGCGCAGGTTTGGAAGAGCCAGTCCGCGTTCAATCCAGGAGCGCCGCACGGCGTCCATGAGCCGGATAGGACCGCACATGTAGAGCTCCGCCGATTCGGGCACACTGTCCACCAGGGCACGAGCATCAAGGGAAGTGCCTTCATCGTCCAAATGCATCTCCAGCTGCTCACCGTGAAGTGCGGCGAGCTCGCCGGCATACGCCATGGCTTTGCGCGACCGGGCGGCATAGACCAGCCGGTAGGTCGCTCCCAGGCGCCGAAGCAGTGCCGCCATTCCGAGGATGGCCGTGATCCCGATGCCGCCGGCCAGCAGGACGTAGCTGGGAGCGCCGACCCGCAGCGGGAAATTCTGCAGCGGCTGCGTCATCTCCAGCACGTCTCCGGGCATCAGCTGATGCATGAACGCGGACCCGCCCCTTGTTGTGGGGCTGAGGAACACGCTGATCGCCAGCTCTGAACCGTCCGGACTGGCATCGACCACGGAGTAGGAACGGATCGAGGCAGAACCGCCGATCAGGACCCGGACATCTATATGCTCGCCGGGCCGGACGGCATGGGGCTTCTCGGGGAGCAGGACGATCCGCCGGATCCCGGCAGCGATCTCCTCGGCGGAGTGCACCGTTCCGCGCTGCCAAACCTGGGAATTGGAGTCAGCCACAGGTACTGCCCTCTCAGGCGCCGGGAGCCGCGGCCAAGCGGCCTTCGGCTTCCAGCGCTCGCTCCAGCAGGCGCCGGACCCACATGCCGCCGGCGTCGATGTTCAGGCTGTAGAACTCGTAGTCCGGGTTGGCGTCGATGGCGGCCTGCTGTGCCTGCAGCATCGCCTCGTCTTCGCCGAAGACGCCGTGGACCCCGTTGCGCAGCTGCGTGGTGATGAGCTGGCTGTCCAGCCTGTAGTTGCGCATGAAAGCCCAGAAGTAGTGCGAGGAACGTTCCGACTCCGGCGTGATGGTGTTCATGACGTAACCGTTGACGCCCCGGGACCTGTCACCTTCCGGAGCTCCGGTACCGGCTTCGGCAACGCCTACGTCAATGCAGATGGTTGACGGGAAGTAGTAGTGGATGATCTGCCAGCGGTCCACCTTTCCTTCAAAGCCGGGGAACTTGTCACGCATGTTCTTCAGCCAGAAGGGCGGTGCATCGATGTTGTGCATCCACCGGGTCACCGTGACCGAGTTTTCATCGTGCGTGACCTCGAACTCGGATTCGCTGAGTTCCTCCTGCCCAATCGAGGAACTGTGCACGAACTCCTCGTGGGTCAGGTCCATCAGGTTGTCCAGGACAAGCTGGTAGTTGCAGGGGGCGTGGATGGTCTCGCCGTCACCTGCCCACTCCGGGCTGGCGAGCTGGTGCATATCCGGCACCAGGGAGGGATCGGCAAAGGTCGGGTCGCCCAGCCAGACCCAGACGTAGCGGTACTGCTCCACCACGGGGAACGACGGCACGGTGGCGGAAGGGTTCAGCGTTTCCTGGGCAGGCATGGAGGTGCAGCGGCCCGCGGAATTGTAGCGAAGGCCGTGGTAGGGGCACTGGATCTCATCCTTGCCGATCAGCTTGCCCTGCGAGAGCGGCGCCAGCCGGTGCCAGCAGGCATCTGCGAGGGCAACGGCCCGTCCGTCGGCAGTGCGGTAGATAGCCAGGGGCCGGCCGGCGACGGTGCGGGCCAGGATTCCCTTGGAGCTGACTTCGTGATCCCAGGCCGCGACGTACCAGGCGTTGAGCGGGTGGGACATGAGTTTGGCGGTGGTCGTGGATTTTGCGGCTGAGACAGTCAAGAGGGGTCCTCTGCAACGAAACGTGGAGCCAACTATCTATGTCCATAGATAGTTGGTGAGACGAATCACATGTTAGTTCTGCCACGGAGCTGCCGCAAGCAACGGACGCTTTATGTCGCAGGCCAGTTTTTGCGCTTTTCGGACCGGCCTAGCCCTGCCGATAAGGCCCCTGTCAAGGGATAACGGGAGAATTCAGGCTGAAACGCGAATATCTTTGCGGTGCCTGTTTGCTCGATTATGGTGTGCCTACGGCTGCAGGCATTTTGGGGGCCGAAGGTGCATGCTGACACCCCGCAACGGGGGTTGGGGGCACAAAGGAAAGCTGTCACGTGTGTCAGCAGCCGGCAGTGGCGTTACAAGTCTCGAGTCTCAGGTCTCCAGGTCTTCGACGGCGTTTCCGGCAACACGCGGCGGAACGTTCAAGGAGCACAATGAGACGGTCCATTCATCGCAGGCCGGGAGCAGTGGCAACAGCCGCCGTCGCCGGACTCGCACTCACGGCAGGTCTTGGCCTACCGGCCCAGGCGACTGAAACCACGGGCGCCAACGGCGCCGCGCAGGGCTTTGCAGTAGAGAAATTCGCTGAACAGAAGGTCTCGCCAAGTCTCCGGGGAGTAAACGGGGAAGTCTCCGTTTATGTCCAGTTCACGGGTGAGGGCGCCTTCGACCAGACCCAGCCGGACGCCGTCAAAGAGGGCAAACAGCAACCGGTCGTAGACGCGCCGCGCGTCCAGGAGATCCGGTCAGCCATCGAGTCCCAGGCTGAGTCCGTGGCCCAGGAAGCCGATGCCAGCACCCTTTACACCACCACCAACACCCTTCCGGGCGTTGGCATCGTGGGTGACGCCGAAGCCATCAAGGCGCTGGCGGAGCGCGACGACGTCGCGAAGATTACCCGGATCGTCCCCAAGACCATCGATAACAAGGGTGCGGACATCGACACCCGTGCCGTGAATACGTGGGTGGAGCGCCAGGAGACCGGCGAGGGCATCACCATCGCCGTTCTCGACACCGGCATTGACTACACCCACAGCGATTTTGGCGGTCCGGGGACCATCGAGGCCTATCAGGCAGCACAGGCCTCCGAAACGCTGCCCGCGGCTGACAGCGGCCTGATCGACGCCGAGAAATTCATTGGCGGTTATGACCTGGTTGGCGATGACTACAACGCCGACTCCAGCGCACCGGACTACCAGCCGGTTCCCAAGCCGGACCTCAACCCGATGGACTGCCAGGGCCACGGCAGCCATGTCGCCGGCACCGCTGCAGGCTACGGGACCAATGCCGACGGCAGCACGTTCACGGGCGACTACTCTGCCCTGACCTCCAAGAGCGTCAACGACATGCGCATTGGACCGGGCTCGGCTCCGGAGGCGAAGCTGGTGAGCATCCGTGTCTTCGGCTGCACCGGTTCCTCCGAAGTCGTCGGCCAGGCCCTGGACTACGTCCTGGATCCCAACGGCGACGGCGACTTCTCTGACCGCGCGCAGGTCGTGAACATGTCCCTGGGCTCCGAATACGCACCCGTCGACGATCCCGAGAATGACATCGTGGACAACCTGACCGAGCAGGGCATCCTTTCAGTGGTCTCATCCGGCAACTCCGGAGATGTCTACAACGTGGGCGGCTCACCGGGCAGCGCAAAGTCCGCCCTGACGGTGGCCAGCTCGATTGGCTCCCAGATCTCCCTGGACCGCGCCGATGTCCTGGCTCCCGGGGAAGAGGAAGGAACCGCGGCCGGCCAGTACTCGGTCAACTTCAACTACTCCGACCCGGCTCTCGCATCCGGGCGGCTTACCGGCGATGTGGTTGCCGCACCGGCGGACAACGCCTTCGGCTGCAACGCTTTTCCCGCAGGTTCCCTGACGGGCAAATGGGTCTGGATCCAGTGGGAGCTGGACGGAGCCTTCCCCTGTGGATCAGGCGCCCGCTTCAACAACGCCCAGGCTGCCGGAGCTACCGGCGTCGTCCTGGATTCACCGCGTGACGTTTTCGATGCGGGAATCGGCGGCAACACGGCCCTTCCCGGCATCCAGCTCAACCGCGAGTCCTCCGAGCGGCTGCGCCCCGCCGCCGTCGCCGGCACCCTGACCCTGAGCCTGGATCCGGCCTACATGGGCACAGCCACCGGCCCGTCGAACTCCCTGGACACTGTCAGTTCCTTTTCCTCCCGCGGCCAGCATGGCTCCAACGGTGTGGTGAAGCCCGACGTCGCTGCTCCCGGCTCCTCGATCGGTTCGGCCAACGTGGGTTCGGGCAACGGTGCGTCGGTGAAGTCCGGCACCTCGATGGCCGCGCCGCACGTGGCAGGCCTGGCAGCACTGATGTACGCGGCAACGGATTACACGCCGTATGAAGTCAAGAACTCCATCATGAACACGGCAACCCATGACATCCTCGCCGCGAACGGCGCCGTGCACGGCCCCAACCGTGTTGGTTCCGGCCGCGTCGACGTCCTGGACGCAGTGAACACCAAGGTCCTGGCCTACGATTCCGAGGATCAGGCGCTGACCAGCGTCAACTTCGGTGTCCTGGAACTCGGCGCGGATGCGCTGACCGTGACCCGCAAGGTCACCGTCCAGAACAAGTCGGACAGCCCGCGGACCTTCGACGTGAGCTACCTGCCTGCCTCGACCATGCCGGGCGTGGAGATCACGACCGCTCCCCGCGTCAGTGTCGGTGCCAACTCCAAGGCAACGGTGGACGTGACCCTCACGGTCGCTGATCCAGCGGCTCTGGCTAAGACCATCGACCCGGCGGCTGACACCGTGCAGCTTGGCCTGCCGCGCCAGTTCCTGGCCGACGTCTCCGGCCGCGTCCAGCTCGCCAGCGCCGGTGTTCCGACGCTGCGGGTGCCCGTCTACTCTGCTCCCAAGCCGACATCCGACATGACGGCCGGCACGGAAATCAGTTTCGCCGATTCAGAAGCCCTGGCCGCTGATCTCACCCTCACGGGCCGCGACCTGGTCCAGGGTTCCGGCGCTTCGACCTACCTCTCCCTGGTATCGCCCCTGGTCCTTGGAGCGCAGAGCGAGAAGCGCGATGACCTGGCACTGAAGTCCATGAATTCGATGGACCTTGCAACCGTGGGTGCGTCTTCGACGGTTCCGTCGGTCAAGGCGGCAGGCGGCGATCCCCTCGACGCCGTGCTGAACTTCGGTCTGAGCACGTGGGAGAACTGGCCCCTGCTGGGCGGCTACAACGAGGTCAACGTCGAGATCGACACAAATAAGGACGGCAAGACGGACTTCATCGTCGTCACCGGCCGTGCCGCTGATCTGGACCTCGTCCTGGTTTCCACCTACCGGCTGAACCCGGACGGGAGTTCCACCCTCGTGGACCAGACCGGCGCCAATGGCCTCCTGGGCAACATGGACTCCAATACCTTCGACACCAATGCGGTGACCTTCCCGGTCTCCGTGGCTGCACTGGGCCTGGACCCGGCAGCCGAGTCGCTGCCGCTGCAGTACAAGGTGGTTACCTGGAGCCTGTACAACGTCGATGAAACCGGAACCACGGTTCCGGTCGATTCCACGGACTTCATTGAGTTCGACGCCGCCAACCCGGCACTGTGGTTCTCCGGCGGTTCGCCGGATGCCCTGTTTGCCGACGTCGACGGCGGCAAACTGACCGTAAACCGCAGCAAGGACACCACCGAAGCTTCGGCACTGTTCCTGCACCTCCACAATGCGACAGGAGACCTGAGCGGCAAGGCCGGACTGGGCGAACGCGCCGAAGTCCTGCCCGTCACCGTTCCGGCGAAGGTCGTCAACCCGGTCAGCGCTGTGAGCAAGTGCAACGCCTTCAAGGCCGAAATCACGGTAACCCTCACCAACAACGGGGACCGGCGTGCGGACATCGACCTGAAGTCCCCGCACGGCAATGCCAAGGTCATGAAGCTCGAACCGGGACAGACGACGACGGCGGTCATCAAGACCCGCCAGCTGTCCGTAGCCGCCGGTGATGTGACCGCCCAATACAAGTTCCTCGGTAAGGGCAAGGCTGAAAAGGTCGACTACACCGCGTCCTATGGCGCAGTGAAGTGCAGCCGCTAAAACTAGCCAGGCGCTGAAAAGCTGCGGGCCCGGGATATTTCCCGGGCCCGCAGCTGCATCTCGTGACCGCCCGAAGCCAAAGAGGTAGTATCCACAGAACGGATAGGAGCTATCCCAATTTCTCGCTTCCCCAAATAATCCGTCCCCATCACAGTGGTCATAACGACGTGACCTGAATCACGTTGTTCACCCTTTGACTGTCGATGGAGACCTGATGAGAAGCACGACGCCGAGAACCAAGGCCCGGGGCGCCCTTAGCGCCTTGTTTATCGCCAGCCTCGCGCTGGCTTCCTGCAGTTCTGCCCCTGCAGGAGACACGCCAAGCCCGGAGCCAGCTGTCTCTTCTGACAGCCCTGCAGCTCCGGGAGCCGAAGTCCTCGCAGCGGCTTACGAAGGTACTGTCGGGGCCCCGCCCACCGAAGCTGTCCCGGTCCCTGAGGACCTGTCCGCGTGGATCGTCTCCTGCGGACAGTCCCAGACCACGTGTTCCACCCCTGCCCAGGCAGCAGCGGATGCGGCCGAAGCCATCGGCTGGCAGCAGAACGTCTGCGACGGCCAGCTCAACCCCAACGGCTGGGCCAGCTGCATTCGGCAGGGCGTAGCCGCCAATGCAGACGTAATCCTGGTGATGGGGCAGGACTGCTCCAGTTTCCAGGGGCCGCTCGAAGAAGCCCGCGCTGCCGGAATTGTCACGGTGGGAGTCGGCGCCAATGACTGCGATATCGATGGCGGGGACCCCCTCTACACCGGGATAACCAAGAAACTTGATGGATTGGACAACGAGCAGTGGTGGAACAAGATCGGTGAACTGCAGGCCAACTGGCTGATGGGTCAGACGGGCGGCGACGTGAAACTGCTCGAAGTCACCTTTGCGGATGCCCGCTTCGGTCCGTGGATCAGCGATGGACTCAACGCCGCCCTCGCGGATTGCGAGACCTGTGAGGTTGTCGGGACCCTGCAGCTGGGTAACCAGGATGCAGCGGCCGGCGCCATGGGGCAGAAGCTCTCCACAGCACTGCTCCAGGCTCCGGAGGCCAACGCGATCGCCGTTCCGCTGGACGGATGGTTCATGGCAGGTCTGTCCCAGGCAATTGTCTCCTCCCAGCGGTCCGACGACCTGGCAGTCATAGGGACGTTCGGCCAGCGCAGCAACCTGGACCTGATCGCCGACGGACAGGGCCAGGACGCCTCCGTAGCCTTCAGCCTTGAGTGGGACGGATGGTCCGGGATTGATACCGCACTCCGTCTGCTGGCGGGGCAGGAAATCCTGGCCTCGGGTGTCGGGCAGCAGGTGGTGGACGCGACCACGAACATGCCGGCTGACGGCAGTTCCTTCGCTTACAACCCGGAGATTGATTTCAGAAAGGCGTACCTGGAGGCGTGGGGCAAGTAGTGGCTGCTCACGACGAGAACTGCCCTTCCGTGCCCGCGGCTCCCGCGGGCACGGAAGGTGTGGTTGACCAGGCATCCTCCGTTGCTCTTGGCGCCCACGGACTGGTGAAGACCTTCGCCGGCGCCACCGCACTCGCCGGGGTGGATCTGGCCGTCCAAGCCGGAACCATCCACGCCCTGCTGGGCGGCAACGGATCCGGTAAATCCACGCTCATTAAGTGCCTGGCAGGGGTATACCAGGCAGATGCCGGCACAATCACCGTGCACGGCGAGGACATTCCTGTACGGCAAATGACTCCGCGCCGGGCGCGAGAAGCAGGCTTGAGGTTTGTTCATCAGGATCTGGGGCTCTTTGACGGCCTGACCGTCGCAGAGAACTTCGGCCTGGATTCCGGCTTCCCCGTCAACAAACTGCGCGGAATCCGGTGGGAGGCACTTCGCCGGCGCGTGGATGAGTTGCTGGCATCCTACGGAATTGAAGTCCGTGCCACGGATCCGGTGGGTACCCTCCGACCCAGTCAGAAGACCATGGTGGCTGTTGCCCGCGCACTGGCCGACCAGCAGGACAGCGAGTTCGCGCTGCTCCTGGATGAGCCGACGGCGTCGCTGCCGGAGGACGAGTCCCGGGAGCTGATGGCCGCCCTGCGCGCCCGGGCCAACCGCGGACAGACGATCGTGCTGGTGACGCACCGCTTCCGTGAAATCTCTGAGGTAGCCGACGACGTCACGGTATTTCGGGATGGCAGAGTAGCCGGCCGAGGGCCGGTCGCTGAAATGTCCACCGCCACCATCGTGGAAATGATGTCCGGAGCCCCGCGCATGGAAGAGAGTTCTTCCGGCACGAATCGGCCTGTCCACCCTGCTCAGCGAAACAGCCACCCGGACGGGTCGAGCGTGGATTCCCCGGCGCCGCTGTTCGAGGCCACGAACCTGTCCAGCTTCCCCCTCTCCGGGGTGAACCTGACGGTCGCACCCGGGGAGATCCTGGGACTCGCGGGATTGGCAGGTTCCGGCCGTTCCACGGTGCTGCGCGCCATCTTCGGTGACGCTCCGCTGAACAGCGGAAGCATGAACTTGAACGGCGTTTCCCACCAGCCCTCCTCCCCCGCGGACGCAGTACGTTCAGGGATCGCCTTTGTGCCCGAAAACAGGCATCGGGATGCGGCATTTCTGGACCTGCCGGTACGGGAAAATGTTTCTGCCACTGTCATCGCGCGGTACTGGCGCAGATTTGTCATGAACCGCCGGTTGGAACGGGAAGAGACCCAGGACCTGATCCTGAAGCACTCTGTCCGCACGGACGGTACCGAGCAGCCGATAAGCCGGTTGTCCGGCGGCAACCAGCAGAAGGTGATTCTGGCGCGCTGGCTGCGCAGAAACCCGCGGTTACTCCTGCTCGATGAACCAACCCAAGGCGTCGATGTGATGTCCCGCCGGGACATTTACCGGTCGCTGCGGAGCAGCGCAGCACAAGGATGCGGGGTGCTGGTAGCCTCCAGCGATCTGGACGAACTGGCAGAGATATGCGACCGCGTCCTTGTCCTGGTCGAAGGCCGGGTTGCCGCTGAACTCATTCCTGAAGACTCCGGACGCGATGTGCTGGCCGCGGCCGTCATGTCCGCGGCCCCAGACCACCCTGCCCCTCAAGAAGGACCGTAATGGACGCCATTCATACGCCCCCGGATGATTCTCAGAAGACCCGGCAGCCCTCAGCGGTTCTCAGCGCCGCAGAGCCAGCTGATTCCCTCCCTCCGGCAAGGTCCAGACCGAGCCGCACCCCTCTGGGGACCCATTTGGAGCGGTTCGCCCTCCCGCTTCTGCTGGTCCTCATCATTGTCTTCTTTGGCATCCTGCCCGCCAGTTCCTCTGTCTTCCTCAGCGGTGCCAACGTCTCGGTGGTCCTGGCCAACCAATCCGTCATCACCCTCGTAGCCATTGCGCTCGTCTTTCCGCTCGTAGCAGGACACTTCGATTTCTCAGTTGGTGGCACCGCGGTCTTGAGCAGCGTAGTTACTGCGGCTTCGATGGCGCATTTCTCGCTTCCGCTCTGGCTGTCATGCCTTCTCGGAGTGGCAGCAGCCGCCCTCGTTGGGGCAACGAACGGGCTGCTTGTGGCGCGCTTCGGAATGAACGCTTTTGTCTCGACCCTCGGCATGGCCACCCTGCTGGGCGGACTCATTCAGTGGTATACCGGCGGACTGGCCATTATTGGCGTGGATCCTGCTTTCACCGCATTTGGGAGCAGCAGCTGGCTGGGGCTTCCCCGCGTCGTCTTCGTGGTGGCCATTGTTGCCTTCCTTGCCTGGTACCTGCTGACGCACACCCCCTTCGGGCGTTCCCTCTATGCAATCGGGTCCAACAACCGGGCAGCGGTTCTTGTAGGCCTGCCCCTGCGGAGGTACACACAGACGGCTTTCCTCCTCTCGGGCACCTTGGCAGGGGCGGCTGGAGTGATTCTTGCGGCACGTACAGGCGGGGCCAACGCAGACAACGGAACCTATCTTCTGTTCCCTGCACTGGCGGCGGTCTTCCTGGGTGCAACGGCGATCCTGCCCGGGAGGTTCAATGTTGTCGGTACAGTCTTCGGGGTGCTGTTCGTGGCTGTTAGCGTCAGCGGACTGACGCTAAGCGGCGCGGCGAACTGGGTGGACCAGGTTTTCAACGGCGTGGCGCTGCTCGTCGCCGTAGGCCTTTCCAGTTACTTGGGGCGGCGCAGATCCGGCCTGGGAACGTAGCCGGTGGGAATATGACGCCTCCCCGCAGCTCTGAAGACTATAGGAGGGGCGGGGCGGTGGCTCCGCCTAGTCTGGCACGCATGAAGTCAATCGATTTAAACCTGCTGCCGACGCTCCAGATCCTGCTCCGTCTCCGCAATGTGTCGCGGACAGCGGAACACTTGCAGCTGAGCCAGCCGGCCACGAGCGCTGCCCTCTCCCGGCTGCGCCGTTATTTTGATGATGAGCTCCTTGTCCGCGACGGGCGCCATTACGAACTCACCCCGTTGGCACAGGACCTGGTACCGCTGGTTGATGACGCGCTGCAAAGCCTGGACCGGGTGACAGGAATCAGGACCCAGTTCAATCCGCTCACCAGCGATCGCGAATTCTTTATTGCGGGTTCGGATTACGCCGCCACCATGTTCGCGGAACCGCTCCGCCGGATCCTGCAGGTAGAGGCCCCGGAGGTGAGCGTGAACATTATTCCCACCAGCGGCATGAGGCTGGATCAGGCCGATTTCACTCGTTGTGACCTCATTGTCGGGCCCGCCGGGTATTCGCTGCCGGGACAAAGCAAGCCCGTTTTCCGGGACAGCTTCGTGGCCGTCATGGACTCGCATAGTCCTTTCCTGGAGAGGGAGGTGCTGAGGGTAGAGGACCTCGGAGATCTCCCGCATGCGGTGGGATATTTCGGCGAGTCGATCAAAACTCCTGCCGATTTGTTTTTTGAGTCACTGGGAGTGGAGCGCAAGATTGCCGCTCATGTATCCGGATTCCTGGCACTGCCCCTGCTTGTGGAGGGGACGGACCTGGTGGCGCTGGTCCCGAAAATGCTGGCACTCAGGACCCAGCGTGGAGCAGACATCACCATCATCGAGTTTCCGGTGGAATCCGAACCCGTGCTGATCGAGGCCATGTTCTGGCATTCCAGCCGCACGGAAGATCCAGCCAATCTATGGCTTCGTTCGGTGGTTCAGCGGGCCTGCGCCCAGCTGCACCAGAAACTTGAGGACGACGCCGTCATCCGCAGTGCGACTATCAGTCGCCCTACCCGGTAGTTCGTTCGCCCCCCCGGCTGTCATCAGCCGGCCCAGTTCATTACCCTCCCGCCACTAGACCGTAACTCCGCCGGAGCCGGGGCCTGGAACGGGCCCGGACAAGGGTCGATGCGTCGCGCCGCTCCCCCACGGTGTTGGTGATGGTGCCGATGCCATCCACGGCCATCACCACTCTGTCCCCGGTCTGCAGCGGCGGAGGGGTCTGAGCACCGTTGCGGCCCCACAGCTCGGCGAGGCAGCCGCTGCCGCATGTTCCCGAGCCCAGCACGTCCCCGGGAACAACCCGCGAATCCTGCGAGGCATAGGCCACCAGCTCGGCAAACGGCCAGCCCATGTTGGATAGCAGGTCTTTCCCCACTCGGATACCGTTGACTTCCACACTCATTTCCAAGCTGAGGAAACCTTCGGCGTCGTGCCGGTCTTCAAACTCGTCAGCGGTGACGATCCAAGGTCCGAGGGTGCCGGCGAAGTCTTTGCCCTTGCAAGGGCCCAGACTTACCTTCATTTCACGCCGCTGCAGGTCCCGTGCAGACCAGTCATTGAATATGGTGTATCCGAAGATATGGCGGTGCGCCTGCTCCGCCGTGAGGTTACTCCCGGCGCTGCCCGGCACCCGTCCAATAACGGCGGCCACCTCGGTTTCGAAATCCAACTGGCTGCACCCGGCCGGAATGGGGATTTCTTCACCCGTACCGCGAATGGTGTGTGGGTTTGTGAAATAGAACGTAGGTGCCTGATACCACTCCTCCATCACACCGGGAGCACCTTCTATGCTGATGCGCATTCCCTCGACATGCTCCTCGAACGCGACGAAGTCCCGGACGGCGGCCGGGACCAGCGGAGCCAGGAGCGTGACGGCGTCAACCGGTTTGGGTGCTGATTCACCGGTCTGGCCACCGGCACCGGCCGCGAGCGTCAGTTCGGAGAGCCGAAGGGTTTCCTCCAACCCTGCCGAGAGCAGGTCGTTGGTGGTCATCCCTGCAGCAAGCGGGTAGGCACGGTCCCCATGGATGAAACCGGAGCGGACCTCGCCGCCGTCGTTCCAGCGTGCGACTTTAACCATGGTGCTGCTTCCCTTCCGTAGCAGTAGCCCTGACCAGCGCTCCGTGATCACGGTGTCCGGCCCGGATGCCAAGACCTGCGGCATTGCCGGCCATGATCATCTGCTCGTCCTTGCGTGTGAGGCCTGCCGCGCGAAGGTCATGCACCGGGTCTTCCGTGCCCATGTCGAACGGGTAATCGGAACCGAGCAGGATGCGCTCCGGCCCCGCTATGCCGGCCAGAGCCCGGAGTTCGGAAGGGCTGTGGGTGAGCGAGTCGAACCACAGCCGCTTCATGTACGACGACGGCGGCGCGGCGCACCCGTGCGCCTCCGGCCGAACCTTCCAGGCACGGTCTGACCGGCCAAGCGTTGTGGGAAGGTAGCCACCGGCATGCGCGGCAATCAAAACCAAACCGGGATGCCGGTCCAGTACTCCCGCAAAGATGAGGTGCGATAGGGCCACTGCATTCTCCGCCGGCTGCGAGACAGTATTGGCCAGATAGAACCGGTCCAGCCGTTCATCCAACGAACAGCCGAAGGGGTGCAGGAAAACAATCGCGCCCAACTCTTCGGCACGGGCCCAGAACGGCTCCAGCCGGGCATCAGACAATTCAACTGTGCCGGCGTCTTGCCCTTCCTCGGACGAAGCACCAAAGCCTGGAGCGTAGGAGCCAATTTCCACACCGAGCAGGCCACAGTCCCGTACGGCGTGCTCCAGCGCGGCGACCATGAGTTCCGGATGCTGCAAGGGAACCATTCCCAGTCCTGCAAGCCTGTCCGGTGCCGATTCCACCAGCTCCATCATTGCGGTGTTGGCCCGGCGGGCGATCTCGGCTCCGACGTCCGGCTCTGCGAAGTAGTAGTAGTGCGAAGGTGAGGGCGAGACCAGTTGCACGTCGATGCCGGCCGCATCCATGTCTGCCAGGCGCCGGGACAGATCCACCAACTGGGGCCAGCGTTCCCTGATCATGGCGCCGGAATTCTTCAGTGATTCAGGTCCCTGCCGGCGGGCATCAAGCTGCTGGGCACCAGCGAACTCCGCTGGTGCGGACGCCGCAACGAATTCCTGCAGCGCGGGCAAAACTACGTGGGCATGGACATCTACGACCGTGCCCCGTCCCGCTTGCGGCTCAATCATGCCGGGGAGCTTACGGTTGTTGCCACCGAAGCGATCAGGCCCGGGACGTCTGCGTTCCGGATCTCTCCGGTGAGCATCCATGCTCCCAGCTGGACCGATCCTTGAACCACGGTCCGGGCGCGCTCCAGCCTGCGCTCCGTGAACTCAGCCCAGAGGGAATCGTCAAGCTCATCGCGGCTTACCACCAGTTCGGCCAGCACCGCTGCGTCTTCCACGGCCATGGCCGCACCCTGCGCAATGGTGGGCGGGCAGCTGTGGGCGGCGTCGCCGATAATCACGGCCCGGCCCCGGTTCCACGGTCCATCCACCAGGTGTGAGGTGAACCGGGTGTAGTTAACGCGCGCACTGTGATCCAGGCTGGCCCGTATTTCCTTCCACGGCCCACCGTAGGCTGCGGCGAGTTCGGCCATGATCTTCGGGCCTTCTTCAACACTGCGTTCCTGTGCATCTTCAACCAGGTACGCATACATGCTGTCCCGGCCCGTGGGGCAGTAGCCGGCTATGTAGCAGGGGCCTCCGTAGGTCAGATCGGTGCGGACCACCTCAGCCGGCCGCTCGACGAAAGCCCGCCAGATTCCCATCCCCGTCGGTTCCGGCACAACATCAATGCCTATGGCGGGCCGCACCACCGAATGCAGCCCGTCAGCACCGATCAGCAGGTCGTAGGCGAGGCGTTCGCCGTCGTCGGTTATGGCCGTGACCGACCCTGCGTCCTGTTCCACGCCTTTGATCATCTTGCCGTAGCTGATCCGGACACCGGCTTCGTCCGCGCGTCGCCGGAGAGTGTCGGCGAGATCCGGGCGGTACATGCCCAGCGTCGCGGGCAGGTCGCTTCCGCCGGTCCGGGCGTCATCGGTCACGGACAGGAGGGTTCCCGCCGGATCCGGTGCCCGAAATCCCAGCTCACTGAAGGCAAAACCCTTAGCGGCAATTTCATCCCAAATGCCCAGCTGCCGGAAAATCCGCAGCGCATTGCCCTGCAGGGTGATTCCGGAGCCGTGCCGGGATGGAGCATCAGCCTTTTCAAGGATTTCCACGTCGACTCCGGCATCAGCGAGCAGCGACGCCGCCGTTAAACCCGCCGCTCCCGAACCAACAATGCCTACCGTCTTCACAGCTGCCATAGTGCAAACTCCTTTGTTTTCAGTCAGGCGGGTTATTTCACGGCAATGGGGTTGACCGGTGACCCGACCGCACCGGTGATGGGCAGCGGCGCGGCAGTCAGAAGAAAGTCGTACTGTCCGTCTGTGGCGCAGGATGCGGCAAGTTCCTCGGGGTTCCACATTTCACCCAGGTACAAACCCAGGTTTGGAATAGCAATCTGGTGCAGCGGCTGGAACGCGACGTCGAATTCATTCGGCCGGACTTCGAACCCCCACGTGTCAGTTGCGATTCCGGCTATTTCGCTCATGTGGAGCCAGGGCGCAGTCGAGAAGGAGAGTCCGGGGGCAGATCCTCCGGCATAATCGCCCCAGCCTTGCCGCAGCGTACGGGCATACTGTCCGGTGCGCAGTACTACGACGTCGCCGCGGCGAATATCGGAGCTGGCACCCTGCTTCTTGATCGTTGCCTCGATGTGTTTGGCGGTGATCGCGAATCCGTCCGGCAGCTCGCCCTCGTCGCTGCCCAGTTCCGGTCCAAGCGCCCGTCCGACGTCGAGCAACACCCCGCGTGTGACGATCCGCGCCGCCGCGGTCTGGATACCGGTGATCTGGTCGCCGTCGCTGGTCACGACCTGGCCGGCACGGCGGCCGTTCCAGGCGTTGCCGCGGTCGAAGATGTGGCCAAGTCCATCCCATTGGGTCGAGCATTGCAGCGGCATCGCGATGAAATCATCCGCGCCTCCGATCCCATGCGGAAATCCCTGGTCACCAAACTCCGCGTCGGTACCGGTATCGGTCATGGTGTGCACTGGGTTGGTTCGGCGCCGCCAGCCCTTTTGGGGGCCGTCGGTGTTGAACGGCTGGGAAAGGGAAAACGTCTGCCCGCTGCGGACCAGCTGAGCTGCCTCAACCCGTTTGGCTTCGTCGATGAAATTCAACGTTCCAAGGACATCGTCCGACCCCCAGCGTCCCCAGTTGTTATGCGCCGCAGCCATGGCTTCGACGCTGGCGAGTGTGTTCCCACGCTGGATGGCCACTTCACCGGCCTGGTCGCTGAGTTGAGTCATCGTGCCACCTCGTCTCTGCAGTGGATCAGCTGGGTTCCGAGTCCGGTGATCTGGCCTTCCATCACGTCACCGTCGCGGAGCATCCGCCCCCAATGCGCACCGTTCCCTGATGGGCTTCCGGTCAGGATGAGATCCCGGGGCAGCAGCGGCATCTGGGCGGAAGCATGGGAAACGAGCTGCGCCACGGTGAAGATCATGTCCGCGGTCGATTCCTGCTGCATGATGTCCCCGTTGAGCCGCAGGGTGACCATCAGGTCCTGAGGATCTTCAACGAATTTCGCGGGCAGCACCACGGGCCCGGTGGGCAGGAAACCCGGAGCATTCTTGGACCGGAACCAGTCGCTGCCAATCGCTGGCATGTCCTTGCGGAAGACGAGTTCCCGGGTGGTGATGTCATTGACCATCGTGTAACCGAAGACGTAGTCAAGGGCTTCTTCCGGGGTGACGCGGAAGGCTCGTTGGCCAATCACCGCGGCTACTTCCAGTTCCCAGTCGTGAGTCTGGCTGTAGCCCGGCAGAATGAGGTCATCGGTGGCCGAGGCCATCGCCGTGGGAAGTCCGATGAAGAAATACGGGGTTCCCTCAGCCGCGCGCTTATCCATTACCGCGGCGGTCCGTTCACGGATTTCTTCGTCCGTGCCTTCGCCGTCACGGTGCGCCACGGCCAGATCGATGACGTGCTTGCGATAGTTGGCGCCTGCCTGCAGGATCTGCCGTGGGTGCAGCGGGGCACGCAGCGTGATTTCGGAGCGGGCCCGCCAGCCTGGCGATCCTGTCCCTGCGGACGCCGCGAGCCGATCCAGCTGGGCTTCAGACTTGTCCCAGTGCTCAATAATGTTCTCCACGCTCACCGGCGCGTCCCCGGGGAGGTCCAAGTTGTCAGCCGTCAGCGGAAGGATAAGGCCGGCTGATTCCAGCCCGGCCCGTTCCGTGCCTGTATCCGGGTCTTCAAAGGTCAGGAGGGAGTAGGCCACGAGGCTAGCCTTGTCCATGCTCGGCGTAGGGGTTCAGCAGTGCCTTCTTCATTTCATCCGACGCTCCTTCTTCCGTCGCAGTGAATCCGTCCGCGAGCGGAAAGGACTCTGTCATGGAATGCGGCATTGATCCGTTGCGGTAGAAATTGTTCGACCCAAGGGAAGGCTTCCAGGTCTTGGCCTCCCAATCCGGCACGTAGTTGCGGTATCCGCCGGAATTCAGCTCAACACGCAGGCCGCTGGGTTCACGGAAGTACAGGAAATTCTGTTCCCCAATGCCGTGAATGGAGGGACCGTACTCCATCGGCGTGCCGTTCTCCATGAGTACGTCGGCGGTTCGCAGCAGATCCTCATGGGTGTCTACCCAGAAGGCAATGTGGTTTACCCGCCCGGCGCGGTCCGAAGTATCCATGACGACCCCCAGGTCGTGGGACTTCTCGTTGGTGGTCAGTACGGAAAAGACAGTGATCGGCGCTTCATCCAGAGTGGTAAATGCCATGATCCGGAAGCCCAGGGCGCGGTTGTACCAGTCGGCGAAACCGCGCACGTCGCTGGCTGCGATGGTCACGTGGTCCAGGAAGCGGGGGGCGGCGGCATGACTGCTGCGGCGTTCAGGCCGGTCCGGGTAGGAGGATTCGAAGCCGGGGTCTGCCGTGTAGTTCTCCACCTCGTAGAAGAGCTTCATGCGATGCCCGTAGGGACCGGTGAACTGGTAGGCCTTCCCATGGGCGTGCCCTCCGGCGACCCATTCACCCTGTACGCCGGCTGCCTCGATGCTTGCAGCCGCAGCTTCGAGCGCTTCCGCGGACGCAGTGCGCCAGGCCATGTTCGCCAGAGACGGTTCGGCACCGGGACGTATCACCAGGCTGTAGCGGTAGTAGTCGCCCCAGCAGCGCAGATAGGACGCGCCGTCGATCGAGTCGACCTGCCGCATGCCGAATTTTTCCACGTAGAAACGGGCAGAAGCTTCGACATCAGGGCTGGTGATTTCCAGGTGAGCCAGATGGGAGAGGAGTCGTTCCACGGGCGTTCTTCCATTCGTTAGTTGCTGAGTGGTTCAGCTCTAACTGTGATCGCCGTCATATATTCGAGGAAGACGTTATTTACTATGTGAGGTATCCGCCAAGCGGATAACCGGGGCTCCTATTTCAGCAGTTTGGACAGCCGGCGGTCGGCCAGGAGTTTCCCGCCGGTCTGGCAGGTGGGGCAGTACTGCAGCGACGAGTCGGCGAAGGACACTTCACGCACGGTATCCCCGCACACCGGACACAGTTCCCCGGTCCTGGCGTGCACCCGCAGGGCCCGGCGTTTGGAGTCCTTCAGCTCCGCGGCAGGGCGGCCGGACGCGTTCTCGATTGCCGACTCCAAAACGGCACCCATGGCCTGGTACAGGCGTTCGACTTCCTCAGGAGTCAGCTTCGAGGCGTTGGCGAACGGCGAGAGATGCGCGGCGTGCAGGATCTCGTCGCTGTAGGCGTTGCCGACTCCCGCGATGACCGACTGGTCCCGCAGCAGGCCCTTGATCTGCCCGCGGTGGCCGGCGACCAGGGCCGCAAAAGTCTCCTGGTCGACGTCGAACGCTTCCGGTCCCAGCCGCGCGATCCCTGGCACTTCCTCCACGTCCCGGACCACATAGACCGCCAGGGACTTCTTGGTGCCGGCCTCGGTGAGATCGAAGCCGGGTTCATCTCCGGCGGGATCCTGCGGGGCGAACCGCACGCGCAGTGCCATGGCACCCTTGCCCGGACGCAGCCTGCCGGGCTTCAGCGCATCGGAGAAGCGCAGCCATCCCGCCTTGGCCAGATGAATCACCAGGTGAACGCCGCCGGCAGTGATGATGAGGAACTTGCCGCGGCGGCCGACGGCGGTCACCGGCCCGTCCTTCAAGGCATCCAGCGGAACCTCGGCGGTCTTCAGTACAGAGAAGGACAGCACTTCGACGTCGGACACCACTGCGGGCGGGGCGTCCACCGGCAGCAGCTTTGACCGCAGGAAGTCGGCGAGTCCCTGCACTTCGGGCATCTCGGGCATGGGTACACCCTAGGCGAAACCGATTTTCCGAACCAGCTCCTCTCCGGCTGATGATCCAGGCAGTCCGACAGGTCAGCTGTCCCCCGGATGCCGGAATTCACGGTCGAGGGCCCAAGCATCCGCCACCGGGCCCAGATGCCCCAGCTTGTCCGGATTGACGACCGATCGGATGGCCTGGATCTGCCCGTCGAGGATATCCAGCACCATCGTGTTGAGCACCAGGCCGTTCCGGTCCCGGACGATCGCGCCGGGTTGTCCATTGATCCGGTGCTGTTCGATGGTGACCTCCAGCCGGACCAGGCGGGGGAAGGCGGAGGCGAGCAGGCGGGCCACGTTTTCGGCACCGATGACCGGCCGGGCCAACTGCGGTGCCTTGCCGCCGCCGTCGCCGACCATCGACACTTCGGCGGCGAGTACCGCCTGCAGGCCGGCGACGTCCCCGTCGCTAAGGGCAGCAAAGAAACGGGACGCCAGTTCCGATTGCTCGGCCCGGTCCGCCGCGAAACGCGGCTTCCCGGCGGCCATATGGTCCCTCGCCCTGACCGCCAATTGGCGGCAGGCTGTCTCCGAACGCCCCACGGCAGACGCAACCTCTGCGTAGTCGACGTCGAAGACCTCCCTCAGGACGAAGACCGCCCGTTCCAGCGGGCTGAGGCGTTCCAGCAGCAGCAGGGCGGCCAGGGATACCGATTCAGCCAGTTCTGCCATCCGCTCGGGGTCCTCATACGGATCATCCACCAGAGGTTCCGGGAGCCATGCGCCGACGTATTCCTCCCTTCGGACCCGTGCCGAACGCAGTACGTCGATCGATCCCCGGGTCACCGCAGCAGACAGGAAAGACTTGGCCGAGCGGGGTTCCCCGGGGTAGGCCACATACCGCAGCCAGGTATCCTGCAGCACGTCCTCGGCCTCGCTCACGCTGCCCAGCATCCGGTAGGCGATCGAAAACAGCAGCGGCCGAAGCTCCAGGAACTCTTCGGTCCGGCCCACCGAAACCCCTTTCCGTGACGGTGCCTCCCGTGCCCGCGGCACCGCTGATTGACCACCATCCTCCGCTCCGGGGCAGCACCTGACAAGGCACTTGAGCACCTCCGCAGTACCGCAGGACTCTTCTCAGGCGGTAAACGATTCCGGCCCGAACCGGCCCCAGGCGATGAAGGCCGCCAGAGCCAAATACGCCAGGTTGAGGAGCACCAACGCGCTCTCACCGCGCCGGCCGTGCGTCATCATCGCCCCGATCATCAGCAGGACCCAGCAGCCTGCAGTCACCGGCACCAGAATGGGTGCAACGCCGGTGACTGCCGGCAGGATCAGACCCGCTGCAGCCAGGATTTCAAGGACGCCCAGGGTCCGAAGGAATCCGACGCTGACATCGGCAGTCCATCCCCCTCCCTTGGCCGCGGCAAGCCTGGCCTGTGGCACGAACAGCTTGGTTAGGCCGGCGGCGAGCGCGATGGCGGCAAGCAGCACGGCGGCAATCCACAGTGTGAGGTTCATGATCAGCTCCTTGATGGGGAATACCTACATCAAGGAAGACGTCACAGGCTCCGTTCCTGTGACATTCCCCGCAGGGCATGTCACAGGAACACTCCACGGGAGCGGGCGGCGCGTCGTTCGGGCAGCAGCTTTCACCGCAGGAAGTCGGAGAGTCCCTGCACTTCTGGCATCGTGGGCATGCCTCACCCTCACACGTTCTGCCAGAATGCAGAACAGACGCCGAATTCTCCTGCCCCCGAAAGGCACCACATGATCGAAATCCTGAACGCAGCGGAAGCGGCAAAGGCCCGGGTCACCGGCCGGCTCGTGGCGGACATCCTTCAGGCCATGAAGAAGCGGACAACCGTCGGCACGAACCTGCTGGACATCGATCAGTGGACGGGCGACATGATTCGGGATGCGGGTGCAACGTCCTGCTACATCGACTATGAGCCGTCCTTCGGCCGCGGACCCTTCGGGCACTACATCTGCACCGGGGTGAACGACGCCGTGCTGCACGGCCTGCCCCACGACTACCAGCTGAAGGACGGGGACCTGCTCAGCCTGGACCTTGCCGTCTCCAAGGACGGAATCGCGGCTGACTCCGCGATCAGCTTTCTTGTCGGAGACATTAAACCGTCCGGCAGCATCGAAATGATCAGGGCCACCGAAAAGGCGCTGGCAGCCGGAATTGCCGCAGCTCGCCCGGGAGCACGCATCGGCGACCTCTCACACGCGATCGGCACGGTACTGAGCGACGCCGGCTATCCGGTGAACACCGAATTCGGCGGCCACGGCATCGGCTCCACCATGCACCAGGACCCGCACATTCCCAACACCGGCCGCCCCGGGCGCGGCTACGTCCTCACGCCCGGCCTGATGCTGGCCCTGGAACCGTGGGTTATGGCCGACACGGACCAGCTCACCTTCGACGCGGACGGCTGGACGCTGCGCAGCTCAACGGGTGCCCGCAGTGCGCACAGCGAGCACACCATCATCATCACGGACGACGGCGCCGAGATCGTCACCCTGCCTACGCCGTCGTAATCCCCGCCCCCCGCCTCCCGCCGAGAGGCCAGTTACGGCTCTTTTCGCGCCTGAAACGAGCCGTAACTGGCCTCTCGGTGGGTGGGGCGGGCGGCAGGACGGGTCAGTCCCCCGCGTGCGCCTGCAGGAAGCTGTAGACCTCGGTCTCGTCCACGCCGGGGAACGCGCCCGGCGGCAGGGCGGCCAGGAGGTGCGAGTGTGCCCGGGCGCTCGGCCAGGCCATGCCGGACCATTCCGATGCCAGCTCCGCCGGCGGCGTCCGGCAGCAGTCTGGATCCGGGCAGCGGGACTTGGAACGTTCGGTGGTGTCCCGGCCGCGGAACCACTTCACGTGCGCGTACGGCACGCCGATGCTCAGCGAGAACAGGCCGCCGGAGCTTCGTTCTGTCCGCGCAGTGCACCAGAAGGTGCCGGCCGGGGTGTCGGTGTACTGGTTGTAGGCGCTGAACTTATCCGGCACCGAGAAAACTTCGCGTGAGGTCCAGTAGCGGCAAATCGGCTGGCCCTCGATAGCTCCGGTGTGGTCGGAAGGGAACGTCACACCGTCGTTCTCATAGGCCTTATAGACAATGCCGCTCTCATGCACTTTCTGGAAGTGCGTGCGAATGCCCAGGTGCTCGGTGGCGAGGTTGGTGAACCGGTGCGCCGCGGTCTCATAGGAAACGGCGAAGGCGTCACGGATGTCCTCGACGGCGATTTCCTTGGCCGTCTTGGCGCGCTGCAGGAACTCCACAGTGGCCTTTTCCGGCAGCAGCAGGGCAGCAGCGAAGTAGTTCGTGGCGACCCGCTGGCTGAGGAACTCCCCGTAGCTGCTGGGCGTCTGGTGGTCCAGCACGTAGTGCCCGAGCGCCTGGAGCAGCACCGAGCGCGGATCGTGTTCGGAGCGCTGGGACTGGGTCAGGTAGATCCGCTTGTTCTTGAGGTCCGTCACGGACCGCGTGGAGTGCGGCAGGTCGGAAACGTGGTGCAGGCTGAAGCCGAGATGGGCGGCAATGTCCGCGATGACGTGCTGGGACAGCGGACCGTTGGTGTGGCCCACGGAGTCCAAAACCTTTTGTGCGGCTTGCTCATACTCCGGGAAGTAGTTGTTCCGCTCGCGCATCATGACCCGCAGTTCACCATTGGCGCGGCGGGCTTCCTCCGGCGTTGCCACCTGCTCGTTGAGCCGGCGCTCGAGTTCGGACTGCAGCCCGACCAGGGATTCGAGCACGTCAAGCGGCAAACGCGAAGAAATGCGGACTTTCGGCAGGCCCAGGGATTGGTACAGCGGTCCGCGCTGGGCCCGTTCCAACTCGATTTCCAGGGCTGCCCGGCGGCTCGGCGGCTCGGACCCCAGCAGCTGGTCGATGCTCACGTCCAGTGCTTTCGCCAGGGACTGCAGCATCCCGAGTTTCGGCTCGCGCTTGCCGTTTTCGAGCAGGGAAAGCTGCGAAGCCACAGTCCCGACGGCGGCCCCCAGGTCATCGAGCGTCATGCCCTTGGCCTTGCGCAGGTGGCGCACCCGGCGGCCCAGGCTGATCACGTCGAGCGAGGAGCCCGAGGCGCCGTCGTCGTCCGTTTTGCCGGCAGGAAGGGGCCGGTTCCATGTTGCACTGGTCACAAATTCACAATATGCGAAGAACTGCGTTTCTTTCCATAGAAGACCTCTAGAAAGGGGGTTGTTTTTGCCCGAGTGTTGATTGCACAGCAAGGAAATGCCGGATTCACGCACCACCGGCTCGCACCGCAAACCGAGGAGATGTTTGGCATGACGCAGGAACAGAGCACAGCACGCACCGCAGAGCAGCTCGCCCAGGATTGGGCCACCGATCCCCGCTGGGAAGGCATTGAGCGCGATTACACTGCCGAAGACGTCGTCAAGCTCCGTGGCCGCGTCCAGGAAGAGCACACGCTGGCCCGCCGCGGCGCCGAGAAGCTGTGGGACCAGCTCCGCAACGCCGGGGACGAGGGCTACACCAACGCACTCGGTGCCCTGACCGGCAACCAGGCCGTGCAGCAGGTCAAGGCCGGCCTGAAGGCCATCTACCTCTCCGGCTGGCAGGTTGCAGCCGACGCGAACAATTCCGGCCACACCTACCCGGACCAGTCGCTCTACCCGGCCAACTCGGTTCCGACCGTTGTCCGCCGCATCAACAACGCCCTGCTCCGCGCAGACCAGATCGAGTTCGCCGAGGGCATCCAGTCCGTGGATGACTACCTGGTGCCGATCGTGGCTGACGCCGAGGCCGGCTTCGGCGGTCCGCTGAATGCCTACGAGCTGATGAAGTCCATGATCCAGGCCGGCGCCTCGGGCGTTCACTGGGAAGACCAGCTCGCCTCGGAGAAGAAGTGCGGCCACCTCGGCGGCAAGGTGCTGATCCCCACCAGCCAGCACATCCGCACCCTGAACGCTGCGCGCCTGGCAGCCGACGTCGCCGGCACGCCCAGCGTGGTGATCGCCCGGACCGACGCCGAGGCAGCCACGCTGATTACGTCCGACGTCGACGAGCGGGACCAGGAGTTCATCACTGGCGAGCGCACCGCGGAAGGCTTCTACAAGGTCCGCAACGGCATTGAGCCCTGCATCGCCCGTGCCAAGGCCTACGCACCGTACTCCGACCTCATCTGGATGGAGACCGGCACCCCGGACCTGGAAATGGCCCGCAAGTTCGCCGAAGCTGTCCGCTCCGAATTCCCGGACCAGATGCTGGCGTACAACTGCTCCCCGTCCTTCAACTGGAAGAAGCACCTGGACGACGACACCATCGCCAAGTTCCAGCGCGAACTCGGTGCCATGGGCTTCAAGTTCCAGTTCATCACCCTGGCCGGCTTCCACGCCCTGAACTACTCCATGTTCGATCTTGCCCACGGCTACGCCCGCAACGGCATGAGCGCCTACGTGGAACTGCAGGAGAAGGAATTCGGCTCCGAAGACCGCGGCTACACCGCTACCCGCCACCAGCGCGAAGTCGGCACCGGCTACTTCGACGCCATCGCCACCGCCCTCAACCCTGAGGGCAGCACCCTGGCCCTGGCCGGATCCACCGAGACCGCCCAGTTCCACTAAACCGCGTCACCCCTCATCCCTTCCCTCTCCGCCGAGAGGCCAGTTACGGCTCGTTTCAGCCCTGAAAACAGCCGTAACTGCCCTTTCGGCGGGAGGAGGGGCGGAGGAACCCCAAACTTTTGAAAGATGCCAAGGAGCACGCCATGAACGATCCCATCACCCTGAACGGTATTTCCCTCACCGCTTCGCCGGTCCGCCGGCAGGAGGAAATCCTCACCCCGCAGGCCCTGGACTTCGTCAAGGCGCTGCACCAGGCGACCCACACCCGCCGCCAGGAACTGCTGCAGCAGCGGCAGGCACGCCGGCAGAAGATCTCCAACGGCGCCGACCCGGCGTTCCTGCCCGAAACCCGCCACATCCGCGAAGACGATTCCTGGCGTGTGGCCACCACGGCCCCCGGCCTGGAAGACCGCCGCGTGGAAATCACCGGTCCGGTGGACCGCAAGATGACCATCAACGCCCTGAACTCCGGCGCCAAGGTGTGGCTCGCGGACATGGAGGACTCCTCCACGCCGTCGTGGTCCAACGTGATCAACGGCCAGCTGAACCTGCGCGATGCCCTGGACTACCGCCTGTCCTTCACCTCGCCCGAGGGCAAGGAGTACAAGGTCAGCGGCGCTCGGCTGACGGAACTGCCCACCATTGTGGTCCGTCCCCGCGGCTGGCACCTGCCCGAGAAGCACATGCTGGTGAACAACACCCCGATCGCCGGCGGAATCGTGGACTTCGGCCTCTACTTCTTCCACAACGCCCACCGCCTGATCGCCGAAGGCCGCGGCCCGTACTTCTACCTGCCGAAGATCGAGAACCACCTCGAGGCCCGCCTGTGGAACGACATCTTCATCCTGGCCCAGGACCTGCTCGGCATCCCGCAGGGCACCATCCGCGCCACCGTGCTGATCGAAACCATCACCGCAGCGTTCGAGATGGAAGAGATCCTCTACGAGCTGCGCGACCACGCCGCAGGCCTGAACGCCGGCCGCTGGGACTACATCTTCTCGGTGATCAAGAACTTCCGCACGCGCGGTCCGCGCTTCATCCTCCCGGACCGCGGCATGGTCACCATGACCGCTCCGTTCATGCGCTCCTACACCGAGCAGCTGGTCCGTGCCTGCCACCGCCGCGGCGCCCACGCCATCGGCGGCATGGCTGCCTTCATTCCCAACCGCAAGGACAAGGCAGCGAACGACGTCGCCATGGAGCGGGTGCGCGCTGACAAGACCCGCGAAGTGACCGACGGATTCGACGGCTCCTGGGTGGCGCACCCGGACCTGGTACCGGTGGCCATGGAGGTGTTCGACGGCGTGCTCGGCGAGCGTCCGAACCAGCTGGACCGCTCCCGGGAGGACGTCATCCCCAACGACAAGGAACTGCTGAACATCGCAGCGACTCCGGGCGTGATCACCGAGGCCGGTATCCGCAGCAACATCGAGGTGGGGATCCGCTACATCGAGTCCTGGCTGCGCGGCAACGGCGCAGCTGCGATCAACAACCTCATGGAGGACGCAGCCACGGCCGAGATTTCCCGGTCCCAGGTCTGGCAGTGGATCCATTCCTCCGCCGTGACGGACGAGGGCGACATCGTGACCCCGCACTGGGTCCAGGAGCTGCTGGAAGAAGAGTTCGGCAAGCTGGAGCGCTTCGACGGTGACCGCTTCGAAGATGCGCTGGAAATCTTCGAGGAAGTCGCCTGCGGCGAACACTTCCCGACCTTCCTGACCGTTCCGGCCTACGCACGGTTCCTGCACGAATCCCGTGAGCCGGCGGTTGCCTAAGTCCTGAGTTCCGGCTGGCGGCGGGGCTGGATGCGAAAGCGTCCGGCCCCGCCGCTTGCCGTTTAAAGCGTGCCGTTGTGGCAGATACCACTCACGGCCGAGTCCGCTTCCCGGCAGCGCAGGCGCCGGGAGGCGTACCATTGATTGGCCGCCGCTGCGGCTAATCCCCCACTTCAAGGTGTTTCTCCATGTCTTCCTTTGGCCAAGCGCTGGCCCGCGGACTGAACGTCCGGCACATCCGTTTCATGGCACTTGGCTCCGCTATTGGCACGGGCCTGTTCTACGGATCCGCCGCAGCCATCCAGGCTGCCGGTCCCGCAGTGCTCCTGGCCTACATCATTGGCGGGGCGGCGGTGTTCCTGGTCATGCGGGCACTCGGCGAGATGGCCGTGCGGCACCCGGTGTCCGGTTCCTTCGGGCACTACGCCAGCCGTTACCTGGGCCCGTTCGCCGGGTTCATCACCGGCTGGACCTTCGCGTTTGAGATGGCGATCGTCGCTATTGCGGACGTGACGGCCTTTGGGATCTACATGGGGTTCTGGTTTCCGGAGGTTCCGCGCTGGATCTGGATCCTCGCCGTCATCTTCCTGATCGCCGCACTGAACCTGATGCGGGTCAAGGTTTTCGGCGAGACCGAGTTCTGGCTTTCCATCGTCAAGGTCTCGGCAATCATCGCCATGATCGCCGGCGGCGCCGCGATCATCGTCTTCGGTTTCGGCCTGCCGGATGCGGCTAATCCCGGCCTGGACACCCTCCTGGGATCCGGCGGCTTCTTCGCCAACGGGATCTGGGGCGTGCTGGCGTCCTTTGCCGTGGTGATGTTCGCGTTCGGCGGCATCGAGACCATTGGTATTACCGCAGGAGAAGCCGAAAACCCGAAGAAGGCCATTCCCGCCGCAATCAACACCGTCCCGGTCCGCATCCTGCTGTTCTACGTTGGCGCGCTCTCCGTGCTGATGATGATTTTCCCGTGGGAGCAGATCGACGGCGAGACCAGCCCCTTTGTACAGATCTTCGACGCCCTGGGCATTCCGGCCGCCGCACACATCCTCAACGCGGTGGTGATCACCGCGGCGATCTCGGCCATCAACTCGGATACCTTCGGTGCCGGCCGGATGATGTTCGCCCTCGCCCGGCAGGGCCAGGCACCGGCGGGCTTCGCCCGCATCTCCCGGCACGGCGTTCCCTGGATGACCGTGGCCGTGATGGCCGCAGTCCTGCTTGTCGGCGTCGTGCTTAATGCCCTGCTGCCCGAGTCCCTCTTCCTGCTGATCGCTTCGATCGCGACCTTTGCCACCGTATGGGTGTGGCTGATGATCCTGCTCTCCCACATTGCGATGAAACGGGAAATCAAGCGCCAGGGCCTGCCGGCATCAGAATTCGGCGTCCCGTTCTGGCCGGTTGCTTCCTACGCCGCCCTGGGCTTCATGGTCTTCATTGTGGCGCTGCTGGGGATCATGCCGGATACCCGGGTCGCCCTGATCGTCGGCGTGGTCTGGATCGGATTGCTCTTTGTGGCCTACCGGCTTTGGGTACGCGGTCCCGGCCGGGAACGCGCCGTGCTGGCAGATGAGACGGGTGTGTACAGCGAGAACAACGACGTCGCTGCCAAGGCGCCGGCACCGGCCGGTTAGTCTCCCCAGCAGAGGCAGAACGGGTGGCCGGCCGGATCGGCATAGACCTGGAAGCCGTGCGCGGCTTTCGGATCCGGGGAAACCTGGAGCAAGCTCGCGCCCAGCGCCATCGCCTCGGCGTGAGCTTCATCCAGGTCCTCGATCATCAGGTCCAGATGCAGCTGTTGCGGCTGTCCGTCCGGCCACTGCGGCGGGATATGGTTCGGGGCGAGCTGAACGCCGAGGACTTCCTGGCCGTCTACCCGGATGGTGTGCCAGTCATCTTCAGCCTCGACCGTTCCGCCCAGCAGGGAGGCCCAGAAGGTACTTTCTGTGTGAAGGTCCGGGGCATCGAAAACAAGTACCTGCCTGATGATCTCCATGCCGGGGATCATGCCACGGTTCTCCCCGGAGGTAAACGGGTGTGCTGATCCGCTACGGCCGCGGCAGGGCAGTTTCAGCCAGCCACGGTGCCAGCAGGGCGGCAGGCACCGTGCGGGTATTCGCATAGGCCCGGCCTGCCAGCGCCAGGAAGTCCGCCGTCGTGGCATTGCCGTGCCGGAAGGTATCCGTCCAGGAGCGCAGGAGGCCGAAGAACACCGCGTCGGGCCCGGCCCGCCGCAGCGTATGCAGTGCCAGCGCTCCCCGCACGTAGACGACGTCGTCGAACATCCTTTCCGGACCGGGATCGGCGAGGCGCAGGTCCTGCGGGCATCCCGCCAGCCGGCGGCGGGCCTTGCGGGCCTCCTCGTCCGCCGTGTGCTGGCCGGATTCCTCAGCCCACAGCCACTCGGCGTAGGTGGCAAACCCTTCGTGCAGCCAGATGTCCTGCCAGTCGCCGGCCGTTACTGAGTTTCCGAACCACTGGTGTGCCAGTTCGTGCGCCAGCAGGCTCCTGGACTTATTGCCCAGGTGATTGCGCCCGAGGACGGTGAGGGTCTGGGCTTCCAGCGGGATCTCGAGCTTGTCAGCGGTCACCACCACGGTGTAGCCGGCGAACGGGTAGGGCCCAAACCACCGCTCGAAGGCTGCCATCATCCGCTCATGTCCGGCCAGGGCTTTCCGGGCTTTCGGCAAGAGTGAATCCGGTGCAACGAGGACCTCCCGCCGGCCGATGGCAGCCTGTTCATAGCGGCCGATCTGCACGGTGGCCAGGTAGGAGGCCATTGGTTCGGCCTGTTCGAAGGTCCAGGTGCTGCGTGCACCGTTCTGAACCCGGGAAAGGCAGACTCCGTTGGCGACCACGCGGTAGCCGGCATCGGCCGTAACCGTGATCCGGTAGGAGGCTTTGTCCGCAGGGCGGTCGTTGCAGGGAAACCATGTGGGGGCGCCCGCAGGCTGGCCGGCGACCAGCACACCGTCGCCCAGCTCTTCCCATCCGATAGTTCCCCAGGGTCCGTCCAGCGGCTGCGGCTGCCCGGCGTAGGTGATCCGCAGGGACATCACAGCGCCCCGGGACACGGCGCCGGGAAGCAGGATCCGCATGTGATGGCTGCTGCGGACGAAGGGAACCGCAGCACCTGAGAGCTCCGCCCTGATCACCGTGAGGTGCGGGCCAAGGTCCAGGACGACGTCGGCGAGTGGCTCGGCGGCGACGGCGAGCAGCGTGGCGATGGCCTCGAGGCGGTTCGAGTCGACGTCATAATCCAGTTCCAGCTCATAGCGGGAGACCGAGTACTGGGGATGCCCGTGGCCGGGCACGTAGTTCTGCCCGGTACCCGAGCCGGGGGTGGAAGAGGCAGGAATGACGGCGCGCATGGGCGCTGATCCTGCCAGCTGGAACCGCTTTTGTCAGCCGTGGGTTTTTGCCTGGGCTGCGGTTCGCTGCCAGCGGGCACGGACCTCAACGGGCAATTCGTTCCAAGGCGGAGCGGGAGGCATCCACAATCCGGGGAGCAGCTTCATCCGTTCTTCATACAGCGCTTTGCCCGCAGCGAATCCCGCGTCGAGGTCTGCCTGGCCTTCGATGTTCCGCCGACCGGTTTCAGACCTGTCACCGAAGCTGTTCCCGCCCGCCATAGTCCCCAGTTTATCGGCAGCTCTGCAGCCAGACAGGCCGCACCCTGCAACTGCCTCCCGAGCTAACGGATTGCAGCCTCTTCTTCGGCCTCGGCGCGGGGGCTCTGCTCAGGGCGGGCACGGGAGCCTCGGAGCTTGGCTGCCACATAGGTGATGAAGAGCGCCAGGGAGAACACGCCGACGGCGTACGGTTCCCAGTCCGGTTCCGCCGCTGCGTCCTCTGCCTCGCGCTGGGCCGCGGCCCGCTGTTCGGCTGCACGCTTTTCCGCTGCCTCGTCTTCGGCTGCACGCTCAGCCGTCAGTGCGTCCGACCGAACGGTTGAAGCGAGAAAGACGTCGTCCTGGATTCCCATGACCATCCGGTCCCCCGGCACCGCCGTCTTCAAGAACTTCGTCACCGTTGCCAGGTCCGTGGAGATGCAGCCCCAGGTCTCGGCGTTGCCGGCATGCAGGAAGATCGCGAAGGACGCCCCCTGCGTGACGGGCATATCCGGGGGCCGGTTCCAATTGATTACTGCAGCCTGTTCGTAGAGCCCGCTCTGCATGTAGCGCCAGAGGTTCTCATCAGCCTGGCCGCCCTCTCCCTCGAAGTACTGGTTGTAGGTTCGCCCTTCCTCGCCTCCCCAGCGCGAGTGCTCATTCACCTGGTAATACTTCAGTTCCGTTCCAGGGTCTTCCCGTCCCAGTGCCTCGGTCACCGTAAACGATCCCGTGGGAGAGAAGAGAGTGTTTTCCCACATGCGTCCCCGGGGAGCAAACCCGTTCCGGCCGGCGAAACCGGTCCGCTGCCATTCTTGCCGGTAACTCCCATCCCCCTCTTGCACACAGCTGGTGAGCAGGACAGCAGTACTCCCGTAAGCGGCGGCAGTGGCGAAGGTGACCCGGGCAGAACCGCCGACGGCGAACTTCACTTCCCCTGCCGTCAGCCGTTCACAGGGATTGGGCGAAACCCCGGGTACCGGCGACACCTGTCCAGCGTCGGGCGCCGGGGCGGCCGGGGCACCGTGCTCTGACGCATGGAGCGGCGCCGTCCCCGTCAGGACCAGCGCCGCTGCCATCGGCAAGACCGCTCTTCTGTGCCGTATCCGGTGCGCGGCGGGGGTCACCGGTGCTGCCCAGGCGGATCGGTATCCTGCAGGCCAGCCCGATGCCGGCTGCCCCTGTTGCGCAGGCGTGGCGGCACCGGTTCCTCCTGCGGCGACGGCAACGTGTCTCCGGAACGGTGCTGTTTCCTGGACAATACCGCAGCCCGGACGCGGGATACCGCCGCCGAGACCAGCCGTTCCAACGGGCCCTGTCCCATCCTGGGACGCCAGAGCAGGGCGAAGGCCGCTGCCAGTCCGATATGCAGGAGAAGGGCAAGCCACGGGAGACCGGTGAGCAGTCCCGTAGCCAGCAGGAGCAGGTGGGCACTGTAGAGCGTGAGCGTCATGGTCCCCATTGCGGCCAGGGGTGCCAGGAACCGCTCAATCCGGGGGCCAACGAGCAGCAGGAGTGCCAGCAGCGCAGCCGAGAGGCCGATCGTGTTCAGGATGACCACGGGAGTACTTGAATAGGGAGCCAGCCCGGCCAGCCACCACCACGAATCCGTGGGCAGCGTGGGGTCCGGTCCCCAGACGAGGATGTCGTAGACCGCTTCCGCACCGGTGCTGCCGCCGCCGTTCAGCTCTTCCAGGGCGCTGCGTCCTCCGGCGGGGCCAAGCAGGAAGGCGGAAACCAAGGTGGTCAGCAGGGCCAGTCCGCACCCGCTCGCAAGGAGTCCCGACTGGACCTTGCGGCTGCGCAGGTCCAAGCGTCCGATCGCCAGCCCGGCGCAGATGTATGCCATCCACGGCAGCGCGGGGTAGGTCCCGGTGAGCAGGAGCTGCGGGACCTGTGCGCCGAAGTCCGTGAACAGGCCTGTGAGGGTCGGCTGTCCGGGCGGGGGTTCGGGCAGGTAGTCCCGCAGCCCCTGCATGATGAAGGGGAACACCAGGGCCACCGCCGCGGCCAGCACCGTCAGCGACCGGGCAGAGAGCCGCAGCAGCGGTAAGGCCAGCAGGAACATGACCCCGTAGTAGGCCAGGATCACCTGGGCCATGATGTCCAGGTAGCCCAGCAGGAGGCCGATGCCCAGGATGATTGCGGCGCGCACGGCGATCCCGGCGCGGGCCGCCGACAGGCGGTCGCCGTCGAGCCGCCGGGCTCCTCCGGAGCTCAGGGCCAGGGACAGTCCGGCGAGGAGCGCAAACAGTGCGACGCCGCGCCCGGCGAAGGCAGACCAGACGAGCGTCGGCGCAAACTCGTCGTTCCACGCGGGGAGGATGTGGATGGCGATCATGGCCAGCAAGGCAACCCCGCGGGCAGCGTCCACCCCGGACAGCCTGTCCTTGCGTGCCGTCTGTCCGCCGGTGACCTGAGGCCGCCCGGCGGCATGCTTATGGTTTGACCTGTTCCGAGGGCCCTGGTCTGCGGTCATTGGACCGGCACCGGCTCAGGCAGCAGGCCTGAACTGTGCACGTCCTGCAGAAAGCGCTCCAGTTCGGCCTGCGTGAGGTCAACCAGCGGCAGCCGCACCGGACCGGACGGCAGGCCGAGCCGGTTCAGCATTGCCTTGACGGAGGCCGCCCCCGGGCAGCGGAACGTGCCCGCGTAGGTCGGCAGCAGGCGGCGATGGGTATCCAGTGCCTCTCCGACCCGTCCCGCCGAGTACGCCGACAAAAGCGCACGAAGTTCCCGTGCGGCAAAGTGGCCGACCACCGAAACGAATCCGGACGCTCCGACCGAAAGCAGCGGCAAGTTGAGCGCATCGTCGCCGGAGTAGTACACCAGCCCCGTCTCGGCGATGACCCGGGACGTGGATTCCAGGTCGCCTTTGGCGTCCTTGACGGCGACGATGCGGGGATGCTGCGCCGCGGCTGCCAAAGTCTCCTCGCTGATCGCGACGCCGGTCCGCTTCGGGATGTCGTAGAGCATCACGGGCAAGTCGGTGCTGTCAGCCACCGCGAGGAAGTGCCGCAGCAGGCCGGCCTGCGAGGGCCGAGAGTAATAGGGTGCGACCACCAGCAGGCCATCGGCGTACTGGTCAGCTGCTTCCTGGGCGAGCGTGATGCTGTGTGCCGTGTCGCCGGAGCCCACCCCGGCGATCACCTTGCGCCCGGTCCCCTGCAACGCCATGGATGCCGCATGGATCATGGACGCCTTCTCCCAGTTCGACGTCGCAAAGGATTCTCCGGTAGTGCCGTTGACTACCACTCCGTCATTGAATCCGTCCCGGCAGAGCCACCGGGCGAGGTCCCCCGCACCGGCCTGGTCCAGCTTGCCTGCTGTGGTGAACGGCGTCACCATGGCCGTCAGGATGCGTCCAAACGCGATTTCGGCGAGCTGCGACTTGGCGGTCTGTGCTGGGCTGAACATCTTTCTCTCCTATCGTGAAGGCGTCACGGCACGGCGGCGGCCATGCGTCCGGCGGGCGTTGCCGTGGGGAACGGCGTCCCGGTGCACGGGAGCAGCAGCGGATGTCGCTGACGCATCCCAGTGGGTCAGTGGGTTCCCGTACCAGGTGCTGTGCGCCGGGACGCTCTCTTCACGCATCACCAACGAACAGCAGCCTACGGTGGCCCCCTCTTCGATGGCGCTGCCCGGCAGCACAATGCTGTTGGGACCCAGGGTGGCCCCGGCACCGATCCGCACACGGTCCAGCCGCATGATGCGGTCATGGAAGAGGTGCGTCTGCAGGACAGTGCCGCGGTTGATGCTGGCTCCGCTGCCGATTTCGATGAGGTCGAACTCCGGCAGCCACCACGTCTCGCACCAGACCCCCCGGCCAATATCTGCGCCCATCCAGCGCAGCCAGGCGTTGAGCATGGGCGTGCCAAGGGACATCCGCACCAGGCCGGGGACAGCGAGCGATTCCGAGAAGACATCAGCCAGTTCGTTGCGCCAGACGAAGGAACTCCAGAGCGGATGTTCGGAGGTCCGGAACTGGCCAAGCAGCAGCCATTTGGCCATGATCGCTGTCAGGCACGCCACAATGCCGCTGAACAGCAGGATCGGACCGGAAAGGAGCACTGCCGGAAGCAGCCCTGCGGTCTCGGAGATGACTGCCAGTACGTAAACGGTGGCGAGCGCCAGCCAAACGGTAAGTACGGCTGGAATGAGGCGGCACGTCTCGACGGCCGCACGGGCCAGGCGCAGCTTCATTGGCGGCTCATAGGTCCGCGAGGAATCGCCCTCTTCGACCGGGCGTGGCAGCTCCACCGGCGGCCGGCCAAACCAGGAGGAGTTCTCCGGCATGTCCCTGGGCGCCGATGAGAGGACGGCGATGAGTGCGTTATCCGGCACCGCCGTATCTGCTCCCACAATGCCTGAGTTCCCGACGAAGGATTTCTCACCCACCGAGGTTGGACCCAGGTGCAGCCATCCTTGCCGGACACGCGCCGCCGAAACCATCGAATGGTCTGCCAGGAAGGAGCGGTCTCCCACTGACGTCAGGTGCGGAATGGTCTCCACCGTGGAGATCTCGGCGTTTTTGCCCACCTTGGCGCCCAGCCATTCCATCCAGACCGGCGTCAGCAGTCCTGCGTACAGCGGATACATGGAAATGAGGCTCTTGGCCAGCAACTGGTTGGACAGCCATGCGGCCCAGCCGGCACTGCTGTCGAGCCGGTGGATTCCGGGCGGGAGCAGGGAGGCCAGCATCCTGACCGAGAAGATGGTGAGCGCCAGGTAGGTTCCCATGGTCAGCACCACGAACACGGGGGCCCAGAGTGCCAGTTCCAGAAGCGCCGGACCCAGCTGCTCCGCATCCTGCAGGAGCAGGAGCACCAGCATCGACCCCGGGAGGATGGCCAGAAACGTCATCACCGTCATCCATCCCAGGCCTGCTGCGTAGAGCAGCTTGACCGGGATGGAAGATTCCTGGTTCGCAGCCGCGGCACGCGGCCAGCCTTCTCCGGACGAGCCCACGTATTCCATGGGCGATCCCGACCATTTTTCCCCGGGGGGAACGACGCCGGAGACGAACGTTCCGGGTTCAACCTCGGCGCCTGCGCCCACCTGGGCATTTCCCATAACGGTTGAGCGGGCACCGACCCGGCTGTTCTCTCCAATCCGCACGTGTCCGATGTGCAGCACATGGCCGTCCAGCCAGTGCCCTGCCAGATCGGCTTCATACTCGACGGCCGCACCGTCCTCGATCTCCGCCAGGCCTGTGACCGGAGGCATGGCTTCGAGGTGGACGCCGGAGCCAATGCCGCAGCCCAGTGCGCGGGCGTACCAGATGCCCATCGGCGTGCCCATGATCGGTTCAAGCTTCGCGTAGGTGACGATCCGTTCCGCAGCCCACAGGCGCAGGTGCGTTCCGCCGCCCCGGGCATAGACACCCGGCCGGATCCGGAAGAGCAGCGCCCGGCAGGCCAGGACTGCTCCGAACATGCGGGCCGGAAGGCTGTACAGCACCACCCAGGCTGCCAGCAGGGGAAGCAGCGGAGGATCCGGCGTCCACGGCGTGGCGAGGACATTGCTCATCACCCAGCACACAAGCGCAATACCGGTGACGTAGCGCAGGCCGGTGATTCCGTACAGGCCGGCGATCAGGGGTGCCTGCACCAGTCCGGTCCACCAGGGGGTGGCCGGGACCTGGCGCTTCGCAGCGCCGTCGTCCGTAGTTTCACGGAGCCTGGCGGCCATTGCCGTCAGGGAGGGGTGTGCGTAAATGTCTGCGATTGAGACCTTGGGGTAGCGCTCCCGGAGCGCTGATACCAGCTGCGCTGCTGCAAGGCTCGCTCCGCCAAGGGCAAAAAAGTCGCTGTCCTTGGTGAGCTGCTGGGGCCCGAGCAGGTCCGTCCAGCGCTGGGCCAGCCAGCGCAGGTCCGCGTTCAGCTCAACCTCGACGTCCAGCTGCTGTTCCACCGCTGTCTCCGGCACGCTCAGGGCCTTGCGGTCCACTTTGCCGGAAGTCTTCATGGGAAGTTCAGCGATGATCCGAAGGGTAGGGACCAAAGTTGCGGGCAGGTGGATGCTCAGGTGTTCCCGGGCTGCCGCCAGATCGACGCTCCCTTCCTCGGATTCGACGAGGAAGCCGACCAGGACTTCATTGCCGCTGGCAGTGGTCTGGACCGCGGCGGCCGCGCTGGCAACACCCGGAAGGGATGCCAGTGCGGTGTCGATTTCGCCGAGTTCCACCCGCCGGCCGGCAAGCTTGACCTGTTCATCCAGGCGGCCGGCGAAGACCAGCCCCTCCCGGTCAGCCCGGACCCTGTCGCCGCTGCGGTAGGCGCGGTTCCAGCCGAGCGAGGGCAGCGGGGCGTACTTCTCGGCGTTGATGCCCGGATCGAGATAACGCGCCAGTCCGACGCCGCCAATCACCAGTTCGCCCTCCTCACCCCAAGGCACGGGGTTGCCGTCGGGATCGACGACGGCAAGGTCCCAGCCTTCGATCGGCAGGCCGATGCGGACCGGGGTCGATCCGTCCAGGGGAGCCGCGCAGGCAATGACTGTTGCTTCTGTGGGTCCGTAGGTGTTCCAGACTTCCCGGCCCGGACCGGAGAGCCGGGTGCCGAGTTCCGGCGGGCAGGCTTCGCCGCCGAAGATCAGCAGGCGGATCCGGCTCACGGTTTCCGCCGGCCAGACCGAGGCAAGGGTTGGCACGGTGGAAACGGCGGTGATCCGGCGTTCTTCCAGCCACGGCCCAAGGTCGATGATGGACCGCACCACTGACCGCGGGGCTGGAACCAGGCAGGCACCGTGCGCCCAGGCAAGCCACATTTCCTCACACGAAGCATCGAAGGCTACAGAGAGTCCTGCCAGGACCCGGTCACCGGGGCTCAGCGGCGCGTCTACGCAGTAGAGCCGGGATTCAGCGTCGACCAGTGCGGCCGCAGAGCGGTGGGTGACGGCAACACCCTTGGGCTTGCCGGTGGACCCGGAGGTGAAGATGATCCACGCATCGTCTTCGGGGTGGGGAGCCGGTCCGTTGCCCCGGATGGGCACTCCCTGCCGGATGGCCAGCTGGAGGCCCTCACCGATCACGGCGCAGACGCCGCCTTCTTCCCAGACGGTTTCCGCCCGTCCGGCTGGTTCATCGGCGTCCACCGGAACATAGGCCGCACCGGAAACCAGCACTCCGAGGATGGCGACGTAGAGATCGGCCGACCCGGACGGGACAAGGATGCCCACCCGGTCGCCGGCGCCGATGCTGGCCGACCACAGTTTGCGCGCAAGGGCCTGGACACGTTCTTCCAGCTCGGAATAGGTGAGCGGATCGGTACCGTCATCGAGGGCGGGCGCGGAGGGGTAAGCGGCTGCGGAGTGGTTGAAGATGTCGACGAGGGTCCGCTGTTCCGTTGCGGGCCCTCCGTAGTAGACGGCGCGGTCGGGCGCGAGGACCGTGCGGCTGAACACCTGGACCTTCTCGCCGGCAGTCCCGCGGCTCTGCGGCTTCGTGCGGGCGGGATCGCCGCCGGCATGGTCTGCTGGCCGTCCTCCTTTCGCTGTTCTCAGGTTTTCGGACCGGTCTTCGGACAAAGTCATGGGACGTTCTCTCTGATGGCAACTCGTTCTTCTGCAACGGCCACCTGCCGTCTCCCTGGAGGAGCGACTGCGGCAGCCTGAAGAAGGCTAGATATGCCATTGCCTGATAGCCATGAGTACCGGGGCGGGCCAATATCACTCGGATACGCGGGGACCGTGCGAGGAATTACCGGTACGCTACCCGTTCGTCTCTGAACTGCTCTGTGGTATTGCTGTTCACAGGGATTTCCCAGCTTTCGCCTAGACAGTGCACAGCCAGCACTGGTTCCGTCGGGAGTCCTGGTGAGGGGCTCCGTGTCAGGGGACCCCGGCAGCCTGGCTGTTACAGAAGAGGACCGATGAGCGCTCCGGGTATCACCAAGAAAGTAAGGTTCACGGGCATTGACGCGGCCCGCGGGATCGCGCTGGTCGGCATGATGGCTATTCACCTGCTCCCGGCGGTGTCGGAGGATGGGGGGCCGTCCCTGGCATGGACATTGTTCGCCGGAAAGTCAGCGGCTTTGTTCGCCCTGCTGGCCGGGGTGGGGCTGGCCTTGTCTTCGGGCGGCACCCAGCCAAGAACCGGCCGTGCGCTGACGGCAGCCCGTTACGGAACGGCAGTGAGGGCCGGCGCCGTGACCTGCCTGGGACTGGCCATTGCCTACGTAGACATGCCCGCGTTCATCATCCTGGCCTACTACGGCGTCATGTTCCTGCTCGCGGTTCCCCTGCTGGGCATGTCGGCACGTGCCCTGTTCGCGGCCGCCGCGGTGTTCGCGGTGCTTGGTCCGGTGCTGATGCAGCTGCTCCGAGGGAGCCTGCCTGAACCCGGCTTCGATCCCACGTTCACGGACCTGCTCACCGATCCGTGGCAGCTGGCAACCCAGTTGCTGGTCACGGGAACGTATCCGGCTATCCCGTGGATGGCGTACATCTGTGCGGGGATGGCGATCGGCCGGCTCCGGCTTGGTGAGTGGAAGACGCAGTCAGCCGTTCTCGCTGCCGGACTCGGGACCGCCGTCGCGGCCGCACTGACCTCGGCGCTGGTGCTCGGACCGTTGGGCGGACTGCAGCGAATCACAGAGGCCACACCCTTCCTGGACGCCCAGGCGATCCAGGAAGTCTTGGTCTGGGGCCCGGAAGAGCATCTCTCCACCTCTAGCTTCTGGTGGTTCGGCATCCTGGCTCCGCACTCGACGACTCCGCTCGACCTCGTCTACACCATCGGAGTTGCCGCGGCGGTGCTTGGCGCCATGCTGCTGCTGGGTCACGCCGCCGGACGCTACCTGCTTCCCCTGACTGCGGCGGGGAGCATGACGCTGACGCTGTACTGCCTCCACCTGCTGGTGCTGGGCTCGGGCTTCTACGAAGATGAACCGGAACTTTCCTACGCGCTGCAGGTCGCAGCCGTGATTGCGTTTGCTTTGATCTGGCGCACCGTCCGGCGCCAGGGCCCGCTCGAGGAACTCATTGCGAAGGCTGTAAGCGGCACACGGCGGAGCGTGCTCGCCCGCGGCGGACCAGTACGCGCTACGGAAAACGGGTCTGGCTCCACCTGACCTGCCGGATCGCCAGTTTCCCGGAAGCCAGCTCTCCGGCACCGGGAACGGCCGCCGCTGCCAGCGTTCCCTCCGGCAGGCCCAAGGCCGGCGCATCCAGATCAACAACCCGCAGCACCGCGCCGCTAGCGGGCACGCGCACTGTTTCCAGGTCTCCGGCCTCGATCTGCTGGGGCGGGATCCGCAGTCCGTCCCCGGTAGCCTTCAGGATGGCCTCCTTCCTGGCCCAGAGCCGGGCCCGCGCCGCAGGACGGCTGGCAGCAGCCAACGCCTGGATGTTTCGCTTCTCCCGCTCCGTGGCGATCACATCGTCAAGGGAAGGCAGGTCGAAGCCGCTGACTTCGGCGGCGTCGACGCCGACAGGCGCTGTGCCGAAGGCGGCAGCAAGGATCCTGTTTCCGGCGCGGCTGAAGCTGAAGAAGAAACCGGACGGCCCGCCGCTGACGGAGTAGTGCGGGGTGCCATGGCTTAGTCCGGACTCATTGCCGCACGAACTGCAGCGGTACTCAGCCGCCACCTCGGCGAGCGGTGCACCCGCGACTTCGGCCACGAACCGGCGGGCTGCATAGCGTCCCGCCAGGAACCGGAAGCGGGCGGCGGCCGCGGTGAACGCAGCTGCCCGGCGGAGTTCCGCAGGGGTCAGGGACGGGTCCTCCGGCCCGGGGCTGTCCAGGGGCAGGGCGGCCAGCAGCAGTGTGGCGGGCGGGGCTGTGCCGCTGGGCGAGGCTGTGCCAGCGGGCGGGGCTGTCCCAGCGGGCGGGGCGGTGCCAGCGGGCAGGGCCGTGCCGTTGGGGTGTGCAGTCCCTAAGTGTCCAGGTTTCATCCCGGCGCAGGGTACCGGCCAAACCGCCGGATGGGAATGAGTCCTGGGACTGCTGGGTTAGCCGGCCTCGCCCGACGGAGCCTCGCTCTGCCAAGGACAGGTGATCGGCCCCGGAGGCGCTGCCTGTGCCTTCTCAACCGGCACCAGGGAGTCGTAGGCGGATCCGACGACAACGTCGACCGAGGCATCTTCGCGGTCGTCCTGGATGTACTGGGTCCCGGGGATCTGCTGCTGGAGCGTGAAGGCGGCGGATTCGCCGGTGGGGCCGGAGAGGATGATCGCCGTCATACCTTCCCGGTTGACGGTGCTGTTACCGACTGTCTCCACCACGAAGCCGCGCTCCTTGAGCGCTTCGGCCACTTCCCCGGCCAGACCGGGAGTCGCCGTCGTGTTGTAGACATTGACGGTCACGGTGTCCGGTGACTGATACAGGTATGGCCCGGCCGGACAGCCTGTTTCGACCGGCTCGCGGGGCGCCGCCTGGGGAAGCGCGATCCAGCCCGACGTGATGCCCTGGGCTACGACCGCAGCAGCGATCAACACGGTGATCAGCAGTCCCAGGACGATGCCGTGGAAGGCGCGCTTCCGCTTGGACCGGCGTGCGGCGCTTTCATCGCCGTCGTCATCAAAAACGGCTCCCAGGTCACGTTCGGTGACGATCCGGTGGCCATGCCACTCCTCCTGGTCGCCCTTCGCCTGAGCGCCGTCGCGTTGCCCTCGAGGGGGCTGGTTAGTCATCGATCACCAGCACGCGGGCGTGCAGGATGGTGCGCTGGTGAAGCGCGGTCCTTACTGCGCGGTGCAGTCCGTCTTCCAGGTACATCGTTCCCCTCCATTGCACGACATGCGGGAAAAGGTCTCCAAAGAAGGTGGAATCCTCGGCCAGGAGTGCACCGAGATCCAGCGTGGCTTTTGTCGTCACCAGCTCGTCCAACCGGACCTGCCGGGGAGGTACCGCTGCCCAATCCTTGGGTGTTACGTATCCATGGTCAGGGTAGGGGCGCACATCGCCGACAGCTTTGAAGATCACTAATCCAGAGTAGAGAAGTTCAGCATCCAAGGAAACAGGACTCCCCGGCAACAAGCCTCTGATTACGCGTTTTACCCATTTGGACGGCAGGTGGCGGCCACGCAGCAGGAATACTGGAGAGGTGACTTCCTACGTTTCCCGCTTTGGCCTGCTGCTCGACGTCGACGGTCCGGTGGCCTCGCCGCTCACCCGCACTGTGTCCCCCGAGGTGATCGGCCATCTGGTCGCCCTCGCCTCCGCCGGCTGGCCGGTGGTCTTCAATACCGGCCGCTCCGATGACTTCATCCGGACGCAGGTCATGGAACCGATGATCGCCGCGGGCCTGCCGGACGACGTGCTGGTTCACGCCATCTGCGAAAAGGGTGCGGTCTGGTTTTCGTTCAACGGGACAGGTCCGGGCCTTGTGGAAGTCGACGGGGAACTGGCGCTGCCGCGCGAATACGCGGATGCGGTGCGGGAGCTGGTGGCCGGTTCCTACGCCGGCCACATGTTCTTCGACGAGACGAAGCTGGCGATGGTGTCGGTGGAACAGAACATCGACGTCGCCAACGCCGACTACCTCGCCGAGCAGGAAGCGTTCGACGCCGATGCCCTGGCGCTGATGTCCAGGTTCGACATGGGCGTCTGCCGTCTGGACCACCACGCACCCGACTCCGATGATTCCGTTGATTACCGGATCGACCCGACGATCATCTCCACCGACATCGAGGCCCTCGGCGTGGGCAAGGACCTCGGCGCCCGGCGCGCACTGTCCCTGCTGGAGGCGGCGGGGACTCCCGTGCCGCGGACCTGGCGGACGGTCGGGGATTCCCGGACGGATTACGCCATGGCGGACGAGCTGCATTCCCTGGGATTCGACGTCGCCCACGTGGATGTGCGCCCGGCCGACGGGGTTCCCGCCAAGCCCTATCCTGTGCTGACTGTTCCGGGCCGGATCCACGACGACGCCGGCGAGGCGTTCCTGCGCCGCTGGGCTTCGATGGCTGCAGGCACTGCGGAGGACGACTCGGCGGTGGCTTAGGGCCGGTGCCGGGCCTGCTGGGCCGGGTTGGCGGCGCCCGGGGGCTGACTGAACCGGGTCCGCGTCCGGGGGTGGACGCACCGCGACGCCTGTGAAGGTACCGGCTGGCAAGGGCTGCCGGTTTCGACCTTGACCTGCCGGAGCAGTGGACGTCACCGGTTTTGCTGCGAACTGGGATAACGCTGCGTTTTGGGTTCGGTATTGCTGCATTCGGGGAAAACGCTGCCATTTGTGATGTGTTTTGCTGCGAATAGGGACTTTCGCTGCGCTTTGTGCGTTTTGCTGCACGGCGCAGCCCGGTAAAACGCACAAGACGCAGCACTTTTCCCAAACTGCAGCAAAACCGCGTGCGGAACGAGCCCCTTCCGTTAGTCCGGTCATTGGTCCCTCGTCCGGAGTGCTTGTGGGACCCGCTGGTGCGGGCATGCACCGGGTCGACTGTCACCCCGTTCCAGGGCCACCAACCCACACCGCCCGAGGCCCGGAGGCCCTCGATTGTTACGCACACACCCCCACGCCAACCAGTAAACTCCCAAGCCAGGGCCCTCATGACGCCGTGTTGCGTAACATTTGGTTCCTAGTTGACAGTCCGTGGTGCTACGTTGCCGGAATGAGCGATAACCCCACATCGATCCCGGTCCTGGACCTCAGCACCGCCCGCAATGCCGACGGCACCTTCAACTCCGAGTTCATCGAAAAGCTGCGTGAAGCCACCCACAAGATCGGCTTCTTCCAGCTGGTTGGCTACGGCGCAGGCGAAGAACGCGTCAAGGACCTCTTCGATGTCACCAAGCGCTTCTTCGACCTTCCGCTCGAAGACCGCCTGGAGCTGGACAACCGCAAGTCCCCGCACTTCCGCGGTTACACCCGCCTGGGCACCGAGCTGACGCAGGGCCGCCCTGATGCCCGCGAGCAGGTCGACTTCGGCCCTGAGCGCGAGCCCGTCGCGGACTACCCCGCAGACCAGCCGTACTGGCTGGTGCAGGGACCCAACCTCTTCCCGGACACCGTCCTGCCGGAACTGCGGCAGACCTCCATGGAGTGGGCCGAGCTGATGAGCGAGGTCGGCGCCGAACTGCTCTCTGCCATCTCCGTTTCGCTGGAACTGCCGGAGGACCACTTCGCCGAGCCGTTCGAGGGCACCCCGGCCTGGATGGCCAAGCTGATCCACTACGTGGGCGGCGTCGTCAAGGAAGCCGGAACCCAGGGCGTTGGCTCCCATGCGGACTACGGTTTTGTCACCCTGCTCCTGCAGGACGAGGTGGGCGGCCTCGAAGTGAAGCCGCACGAATCCGACGAATGGCTCCCCGTCGAGCCGATCCCGGGCGCGCTGGTCGTGAACCTCGGCGAGATGCTCGAGGTCGCCACCCAGGGCTACCTGTCCGCGACCATCCACCGTGTACAGGCCCCGCCCGCCGGCGTCGACCGCTATGCCATTCCGTTCTTCTGGTCCCCGCGCCTGGATTCGGTCATTGACCCGGTGCAGCTGCCGCCGGCCCTGGCAGCCCAGTCACGCGGCATCTCCGATGACCCGCAGAACCCGATGCTCGCTTCCTACGGTGCCAACGTTCTGAAGGGCTGGCTGCGCGCCCACCCGCAGGTCGCCGCGATCCACCACCCGGAACTGGTTGCGGCTAAGAAGTAGCAAAACGTACGACGGCGGTCCGGCAGCGGGTGCTTATGGCACCCGGGCCGGGCCTCCGGCGTTTAAGCTGCCGGTTCCCCTGCGTCGAGAACGAAGAAGAGGAAGCACGCCGCAGCTCTGCCGGGCTGGAATTACCGGTCATGACGGCGCCCTTTGCGGCAAGGCCCGGCGGTGCGACTGATCCTGGCAGCGCCGCCCAAGGCCCCCGCGGCACGCCGCTTACCGTTCCTCTCCCCTGCCGAAAACGATAGGGTGACAGGGCCGGCAGCGCTGCCGGCACTGACAAGGAGAACACCATGGCAGAAGTCCCGGGCCCGCTCGACCATACCTTCACCGCGCCTATCGGGGTGCAGGTGAAGGGAGATATCTGGTCCTGCGTGGAGATGCCGGGATCGGCCAAGTTCTTTGGCACCGGGAAGACCGTCAAAGTCGCGGCCACCGTCGATGATGAGCCCATCCGCGGCGGCCTCATGCCCACCGGACAGGGCGGCCACATGCTCTCCATCAGCGCCAAGCTCAGGAAGAAGCTCGGCAAGGACATCGGCGACACCGTGACAGTGCACCTCACGGAACGCCTGACCTAAACCCCCACCCCGCTTTCCGCTGGACCGCTTTCCACTGGACTGTTTTCCACAGGACCGCTCAGATCAGAGCCACTGGCCCCGGCGCATCACCCTGACACGCTCGAGGTCCGGGCCGATCACCACAAAGTCTGCAGCGCCGCCGGCCACCAGCCGGCCTACATCCCTGCGGCCGAGCACGCCGGCGGGCACAGCTGCAGCGGAGGTAACGGCATCCGCCAGGCTTACCCCGGCGCCCACAGCGTTGCGGACCAGGTCCAGCATGGCAGCGGTTCCGCCGGCAATGGAGCCGGTCGAAGCCAGCCGGGCAACGCCGCCGCTGACCGTCACCTCGGCCGGGCCGAGCCGGTACTGCCCGTCGCTCAGCCCGGCAGCAGCCATGGAGTCGGTGACCAGGGCAATGTTCCCGGCCCCTAGGAGCTCGAACATCGCGGCGACCAGGTACGGGTCCAGATGGGTGTTGTCGGCGATGAGCTCCACGGCAGCAGCGCCCGCCGTCGCCGCCCGCAGGCAGGCGGCAACGGCGCCGGGCGCCCGGTGGTGGATCGGGTCCATCCCGTTGAAAAGGTGCGTGACAGTGGGCCGGGCAGCTTCGGCGCCAACGGCAGACGCCGCGAGGAGCTGCCGGGACAGCGCCAGCGAATCGCCGGCCCGGCCTGCCGGGGAGGCAGTATGCCCGAGGGAAGGGATAACGCCATTCTCCGTGAGCAGTTCCACCAGGGCGTCCGCTCCGGGCAGCTCCGGGGCGTATGTCATAGTCCGCAGCTGTCCCCGGCCGGCGGCAATGAGTTCACGGGCCAGGCCCAGGTCAGGGTCCCGCAACCAGCGCGGGTCCTGTGCACCGCATCGCGCTGCGGCCAGGAACGGCCCTTCCAGGTGAATTCCGGCAACCAGGCCTTCTTCTGCGAGGCCGGCCAGCAGCGTCAACTGCCGCAGCAACGCTTCCGGGGCGTCGGTCACCAGGCTGGCAAGCAGCGTGGTTGTTCCGTCAGCATGCAGCTTCGCGGCAGCGTCCCGGACCGCGGGGCCATCAGCCCGGGAAAAGTCGACGCCGTAGGCTCCGTGGCAGTGCAGGTCCACGAATCCGGGGAGCACCACCTCACCGACGGAGAGCTCGACGACGACGTCTCCCGAACACGGTTCCAGCGCGTCCTGCGGCCCGGCATAGGTGAGCACACCGCCGTCGACCGCTACAGCGGCGTCCGGAACCGTGCGGGCGCCGATCACCGCCGCTCCGCGGAGCACAAGCCGTGTCTCTTGGCCTGCCGGTTGATCGGCGGGGACCGGAACGGGGTTTCCAAAGGCCATGAGGAGTCCTTCCCTACAGGAGTGCGGCCGCTGCAGCGTCGGCCAGAACAGTGACCCGGCCGTGCAGCTGCAGGACGGAGGCCGGGCAGTCCCGGCTGACGGGACCCTTCAGCGCCGCACGGAGCGCCTCCGCCTTGTCTTCGCCCTGTGCGATGAGGAGCAGCTGGCCGGCATCGAGGATGGTTCCCAGTCCCTGGGTCAGGCAGTGCGTTGGTACATCTTCGAGGGAGTCGAAGAAGCGGCGGTTGGCCTCGCGGGTGTCCTCGCTCAAGGCCTCGACCCGGGTTCGAGAGTCCAGGGCGCCACCGGGTTCGTTGAAGGCCAGATGTCCGTTGCGCCCGATACCCAGGATCTGCAGGTCGATTCCTCCGGCGGCGGCAATCCGTTCCTCATATGCGGCGCAGGCTGCCGGCAGGTCTCCGCTGTGCGGGTCCGGCAGGTGGACCGCGCGGGGATCCAGGCCCAGGGGTTCGATGATTTCGCGGCGGAGGACTTCCGCGTAGCTCTCCGGATGGCCCGGCGGCAGCCCCACGTATTCATCCAGGGCGAACCAGGCGGCGTGGCCGAAGTCCGCCCCGCTGGCGGCCAGCGCCCTGTAGAGGGGGGACGGCGAGGAACCCGTTGCCACACCGATCACCGGTGAGTGCCGGGAGGCCAGGGCGTCCAGCACCAGCCGGGAGGCAGCCGGCCCGATTCCCGCCGGCTCCAGCACCCGCACCAGCGGAGCTGCGGGATGTTTCACGGTGCCGGCGCTCATGGAGCAACCGGCAGCTTGGCCAGCTGTTCCCGGATACCGTCAAAGTGCCGCCGAAGCCGTTCGGACGCGAGTTCCTTGTCTCCCGACTTCACCGCTTCGAGGATCCCCCGGTGCACTGCTGCGTTCTCCATGAGGTTGACCAGCGGATCCCCGCCCAGCTCAAGGTGGATCTTGCTGTAGACCTTCCAGAAAACGGACATCAGGTTGGAGAGAAGTTCGTTTCCCAGCGGTTCAAAGAGCTGGTAGTGGAACTTCTCATCCACCTCGGCGAAGGAATTCCCAGCGGCCGCCGCTGCTTCCATTTCCTGGACGGTTGCCTCGATTTCGGCAAGGTGTTCGGGCGTCCACAGGTCCATGGCCTCGCCGATCAGGCCCGCTTCGAGCGCCTGCCGGACGTCCACCAGCTGCAGGGCTTCCTTGCCTTCGTGGCGCAGGGAGAGGCGGCCGCGGAAGGTCAGCCCGTCTGCCAGGGCGTCGAAGTTCGCCGGAGCCACGAACATGCCGAAGCCGTGGCGGATCTCCACCGCACCCAGTGCCTGGAGTGCCTTGAGTGCTTCACGCAGGGTGTTGCGGCCGATCCCCAGCGCGGCGACCAGTTCAGCTTCGGTGGGAAGCGCGTCGCCGGCTTCGAGATCGCGTTCGAGGATCAGTTCCATGATTTCGGCCTGCAGCGCCCGTGAACGGTTCTGGGCACTGAAGCGCGCCGGCAGTGCAGCGTGGGGCAGGCTCATGGGTCCTCCCGTGACGGCGGATGGTCGGTGCGGCTGGAGCAGACAGCTGCGTGTCCACACAGGTTATAGGATGTCCTATCTTTAGAACAGGCCTCGCAAAAAGTGTGTCTTGGGCCTCTGACGGCCAGCTGCGAGGAACCTTACAGTTCTCAACAAGCATCGGACATCCTACGTCCGATAAGTGACATGGGTGGCGAGGCAATAGATGAACAAGTCACTGCGGATCTTCAAGTCCGAGGTGCGGCAGCTGAAGGACGAGGACGTCCCAGCCGGCACACCGGCGGCCGAAACCGATCCGGTAACCGGCGCGCCGATCCCTCCGGTTCCGCCCGCACCAGTCCCGGGTACGCCGCTGCCGCCCGCTTCGAGGGCTCCGCGGGATTAGCCCTGGCCGCGCCAGGACGGATTCGCCGGGACTCGTTGGCTTCGGGCTATCCCGCTGCAACCTTCGGGGAGTTGTCGTCGTTTAGGGACACCCCGCGCCATCCTTCGGGGATATAACGTCCCCTGGGGTCGCCTCAAGCAGCGTTATCTCCCCGAAGGTTCCGGCCGATCGGCCTACAAGAGCGTTATCTCCCCGAAGGATTAGCGGACCTACTTGTTATCCGGCAAGATCCCGTTCCGGGACGGCCGCAGCCAGGACTTAGCGGCGCCCCAGGACAGCGACCAGGAAGTCCGATTCGACGTCGAACGGCCGCAGGTCCCAGGTGGAGAACTTCTGCTGCACGGTCAGTCCCACGGAGGAAGCGTCTTCGAAAAACGTGCCGAAGTCGTAGCCGCGGCCGGCACCGAAGCCGACGACGATGCGTCCGTTCGGGGCCAGATGCGCGGCCATGCGTGCCAAGGCATCCGGTGCGGTGCCCGGGGCCAGGAACGCCATGACGTTTCCAGCGCTGACAATCAGGTCGAACGGCTCCGTGATGCCCTGAGCCGGCAGGTCGAGTTCGGTCAGGTCCATGGTGAACCACGGCAGATCCGGGAAGTCCTTTTGCGCGGCGGCAATCAGTTCCGGGTCAACGTCCACGCCGACGACGTCGTGCCCGCGGCGGGCGAGCTCCCCGCCCACGCGTCCCGGGCCGCAGCCGGCGTCAAGGATCCGGGCGCCGCGCGGCAGCATCGCGTCCACCAGCCGGGCTTCACCAGCAAGGTCGGCGCCGTCCTGGCGCATCTTCTCGAAGCGTTCGATGTACCAGGCTGAATGCTCCGGGTTCTGGCGTTTTTTGGCTTCCCACAGGGTTTCTTTTCGCACTCCTCAAGCCTACGCGGCCCGGCCTGCGGGTGCTCGCCGGACGGGGTCTGCCCGCTGCACAGAATCCCAGCCCACGTGACGCCTGATCCCTGCTGTGACCGCACCAGCACCACCCGTAACGATGGCTGGGAAACCATGCACTATGGCCCGGACGAACGGAACCTGGACCCGGCGGCGAAGCGCCAGCCAGCCGGCGACGGCTCCCCGGCTCAGACGCCGTTAATGCGGATCTGGTTGCCAGCCGGGTCCCGGAAGGCACAGTCGCGGATTCCGTAGGGCTGGTCGGTGGGCTCCTGGATGACTTCGGCGCCGGCAGACATCACTCCCTCAAACGCCGCATCCACGTCCGGAGAGGAGAGGACGAGCGTTGCAAAGGTGCCCTTGGCCATCATCTCGGCAATCATCCGGGTCTCATCCTCGGTGACGGCGGGGTCAGCCGTCGGCGGGTAGAGCACCACGGAGACATCCGGCTGGTCCGGCGGACCCACCGTAATCCAGCGCATTCCCTCGTAGCCGACGTCGTTCCTCACCTCGAATCCGAGGGCATCACGGTAGAAGGCGAGCGACTCGTCGGGGTCGGTCTGGGGCAGGAAACTGTTGAATATGTTCAGGTTCATGCCGGCAACGTTAGTTACCGCCCCGCAGCCTGCGCTTCTCTATTCCTGACCGGTTTGGAGACGTTCTTTGCCACGCAGGACGGGATGCCCTTCATTGCTTCGGCCTGCTCGCGCCGGTAGGCGCTGGGCGGGATACCCACCAGTTCCGCGAAGCGGGTGCTGAAGGTTCCCAGCGAGGAACAGCCGACGGCGAAGCACACCTCGGTAACGGACAGGTCGCCGCGGCGGAGCAGCGCCATGGCCCGCTCGATCCGCCGGGTCATCAGGTAGGAATAGGGCGCCTCGCCAAAGGCCCGCTTGAACTCGCGGCTCAAATGGCCCGAGGACATATGGGCATCGCGGGCGAGCGCCTCCACGTTGAGCGGCTGGGCATATTCCCGGTCGATCCTGTCCCGCACCCGGCGGAGGATCACCAGGTCCTGAAGGGGCCGATCTGCTGCGGTGGGCATGCCGCTACGGTAGCGTCCGGGGGTGCTGCGCACCAGATGGATTTCAAAGTGGATGTCCTGCTTCCCGGGGCAGCGGCCGCCCTGCCAATTTGGGCGCCATCAAAACGCGAATTCCCTCCGCATTGGGACACCCCTGCCACTTCGTGTCTTTCCTGCGCGGCACCGCGTCAGGGATGTCCCGCGCCGGCAGGAAAGTCCCAAAACGGAGCAAAATCATCTGGCCCCGGCGGGCCGGGTGAGGCGGCTCAGGGTTGCCGGGTGGAGGCGGCCCCGACGGACCGGGTGGGGCGGCTCAGGGTTTCCGGGTGGACGACGCAGCCGGCACAGCGGACGTCTTCCGCTTTCGAAACAACAGGCGCAGCAGCCCGACGAAGACGGCATTTCCGGCCAGCGTCCCCACGGCGACGAGCACGGCGCCGATCGCCCACAAGCCGGAATCATCCGTCAGCGCGGCGCTCAGAATCCAGGACGCCGTGAACGCCGCCGGCATGATCAGAATGACGGCCACGGGCTTCAGTAACTCCGTGCCGGCCCAGGCCAGGATCGCCCAGGAAACAATGCAGGCCCGGACCTGCCACCATTCATAAGGACCCGACGACGCACCGGTGACCGGGTCAACGTCCCGCTGGGTGTCCCAGCCGAACCACGCCCACCAAAGTCCTGCGCTGAGCACGGCGAGCGCGGTCAAGGCCAGTGCCCTCCAGCGGCGGCTCCTGCGTGCCGCGTCCAGCCGGTCCTGCCACTGAGAGCCGGGCGCAGCGTCAGCCTGCGGCTTCATTGGAGACTGCCCCGTGTCCATATACTTGCCCGCCCTCTCGCCCTGCCCCCAATGGGGCTGTCCCTACCCAACCTACAGAGTCACGGGCAGGTTGGCGGCCAGGAGCGTCAGCCGGCGCGGGGAGCCTCCACATCAATCACCCAGGTCACCCCGAACCTGTCGGTCAACATCCCAAAGCCAGGGCTCCAGGCCGACGCCGCCAGAGGTTCGATGATCTCTGCCCCGTCCGCGAGGCTGTCCCACAGAGCGGTGACTTCGTCCAGGCTCTGGCCACGCAGGGACTGGAAGAACATGCGGTCGGTAATCGTCGCGCCATTCTCCCGTATCGTCCGGCCCGCGGTTAGGGAGATGTCCGCTGTGTCCAGTCCCGGAATGTCATAGGCCATCAGGCGGAACCCGCCTTCGGCCTCCAGCTGGCCGAACACCAGCTTGCCGGCTCCGGGGAGATCCTTTGGCATGCCGTAATCACCGTAGGTGGCCGAGTTATGATCCCCGCCGAAAACTGACTGGTAGAACTCCAAGGCAGGGCGGGCTGTGCCGGGAACGCCACGGCCTGGTCTCAGCGAACCTCCACCGGGTGACCATAAAGCCGTTCTGGGGCACACTGGACCGCGTGAGTTCAATCCCCTGGGTGCTGCACGTCGACCTCGACCAGTTCATCGCGGCGGTCGAGGTGCTCCGGCGCCCGGAACTGGCGGGCAAGCCCATCATCGTCGGCGGGCGTGGCGATCCCACCGAACGCGCCGTCGTCTCCACTGCATCGTATGAAGCCCGGGCCTTCGGCGTCGGTTCAGGAATGCCGCTGCGCATCGCGGCCAGGAAGGTGCCCGACGCCGTGCTGCTCCCGGTGGATGCCGAGGCTTACCTCGCCGCCTCGGATGAGGTGATGGCCACCCTGCGCGCCCAGCCGGGCGCCGTCGTGCAGGTCCTGGGCTGGGACGAAGCGTTCGTCGGCGTCGAAACCGGGGACCCCGCAGCGTACGCCCGGCAGATCCAGGCCGCAGTGCTGGAACGGACGCAGCTGCATTGCAGCGTGGGCATCGGTGACACCCTGGTCCGCGCCAAGAACGCCACAGATTTCGGCAAGCCTGCCGGTATCTTCCGCCTCACGGCAGAGAACTGGCTCGACGTCATGGGCGCCAAACCCACCAAGGAACTGTGGGGTGTCGGCAACAAGATCTCCGCCAGACTGGCCAAGCTCGGCATCAAGACAGTCGCCGAGCTGGCTGCGGCGGATCCGCAGGCGCTGGTGCCGGAGTTCGGCCCGAAGATGGGCCCTTGGTATGCCTCGCTGGGACGCGGGGACGGCTCCGGCACGGTCGATGACACTCCCTGGGTGGCCCGCGGGCACAGCCGCGAGACCACGTTCCAGACGGACCTCACCGAACCGGACCAGGTGCACGACGCCGTCACGCAGCTGGCCGCCGAGGTCCTCAAGGACGTGGCGGCGGAGGGGCGGCCCGTCATCGGCCTGACCCTGAAGGTCCGGTACGCGCCGTTCACCACCAAGACCCACGCCCGGAAGATCCCCGAGACCTTCGACCGCGCCGAGGTCCTGGCGCGGGCGCTGGACCTGGCAGGCGCGATCGAGGCCGGGCGGCCGATCCGGCTGCTCGGGCTGCGGGCCGAAATGAGGATGCCCGACGATGCCCGGCAGGGCCACACTCCGACCCGCGGCGGGTGGTAACCCGGCCGCGGGCCTTAGCGAATCAGTCCGCCACCCGGATCAGGACCTTGCCGGTGGCACCGTTCTCCACGGCGTCGTGCGCGGCGGCGGTTTCCTCCAGCGGGAACCAGGTCAGCGGCAGTCCCGCGTCCTCGCCCACCGGAAGCGCGCCGTCGCCCAGCGCTGCCGTGATGTCCTCGGCTGCCGCCTGCTGCGCCTGCTCCCCTACCGTGTAGATGAGTACACCCTGCCAGCGGACGTTCTTGGCGAAGCTCGGGCGAACCGGCGCGGTGAACTCCCCGCCGCCGTTGTCCGCGTAGTAGGCCACACTGCCGTGGTTGGCGATCACCTCGACGTCGAGCTCCGCGTTCTGCGCCGGGGACACCTCCACAATGTGATCGACGCCGTCGGGCGCGATCTCGCGGATGCGGTCCGCTTCGGAGCCGTCGGGATATCGGACAATGTGCCGGGCTCCGGCAGCACGGGCCAGCGCTGCCTTCGCGTCAGAGCTCACCGTTGCAATGACGTCCGCTCCCGCCCAGGCGGCAAGCTGGATCGCGGCATGCCCCACGGCGCCGGCACCGCCCTGGACCAGCACCGTCCGGCCGGCGAGCGCCCCGGGAGACAGCCGGGACGGTCCAAACTCGTGCACCGTGAGCGCACGGTGGGCCGTCATGGCCGGCACGCCGATGCTTGCACCGACGTCGAAACCCACCCCGTCCGGCAGCGGGACCACACGACCGGCGGGGAGGACTGCGTATTCCTGTGCGGTTCCCGTGGGACGGCCGTGGGCGGCCAGGAACACCCACACGCGGTCCCCGGGCTGCAGCCCCTCAACGCCCTCGCCAACAGCGTCGACAACGCCGGCGCCGTCCTGGTTGGGTACCACTTCGGGGAAGGGAACACCGCCGGCGCGGGCCTTCCAGTCGGTGGGGTTCACCCCGGATACGGTGATGCGGACCCGCACTTCGCCGGGGCCGGGATCGGCAACCCCGCGCTCGGTGAGGGAGAGGACAGAGGACGCTCCGGGCTCGGAGTAGACGATTGCTTTCATAGAGGACACCAAGGCGATCCCAGGCTGATCTATTCCCCCGCCCGCAGCGGTCTTCAGAGCCGGACTTTTCCCGCCGCACGTACCGTCGGAAGCAGCTTTCCGAACCAACCGCCGGGGTGAAGGCGGATGATGCCCAGTTGAACGAGGCATAATAGCCAACTAAGATGCTTGAACCCAAGGGCTGTCCTAATGTCAAGGCCAGCCAGATTTTTTGCCCACACTGCTTATTAGGAATGCGAGGTGCTGCCATGTCCGGTCGGTTGCTGCATGCGACCCGGCGCGGCAGCGTCGCCCTGGGACACGTCCTGGTCTATGTCCTGATTTGGGCCGGACTGGTGATGCTCAGCGCCGCAGGGGTCATCCACTACACGTGGGGCCGGATCTCCTTCGGCCAAATGCTCCTCAACCTTAAGTCGGTGGATCCCGACGGCGGCGGCGGATCCATTGTGTGGACCGCTATCCTGGCCATCGGCGTCGCCCCTGTGCTCCTGACGCTGGCCATCGCATTCTTCCAGCAGCGCCGCCGCCACAAGCGGAAGCACCTCGCCGCCAGGCAGGCCCACCGGCCGAGCTGGACCATGCGGGTGATTGCCACGTTCCTGGTCTCCGCGGTGGTTGTTGGCGGCACCACGGCATTCGTCACCACGGTGGGGATCGCGGACTACATCAAGGCAGCAAACTCTAAGTACGACGTCGGCAACTACTACGTGGAGCCCACCGTTACCGCTGCGGACAGCAAGCGGAACCTGGTGCTGATCTACCTGGAGTCCGGGGAACAGACCCTTGCCGATGACCAGCTCTTCGAGAAGGACGCCTTTGCGCCCCTGAAGGAAGTCACGCAGGAAGCGGACGGCTGGCAGAGCATTGAGGATTTCCAGCAGTACCAGGGAGGGGGCTGGACTATGGCCGGCCTGGTCTCCACCCAGTGCGGCATCCCGCTCAAGGGCACGGTTTTCGGTGCCGGCGACAGCGCGGCCACCGATGCCAAGAGCGTGGGCAGCGGCGATGTGGACACCTATCTGGGCGGGGTGACCTGTCTGGGTGACATCCTGCAGGACCAGGGCTACACCAGCACTTTCATGGGCGGTGCACGCTCTTCCTTCGCGGCAAAGGACACCTTCCTGAGCGGCCATGGCTACTCCCAGGTCAAGGGCCTGGACGATTGGCGGGCTGCCGACGAACCGGAGAACAGCTTCCGCAGCGACTGGGGCCTCAGCGATGAGCGGCTGATGGCCAACGCCAAGGAAGAGGTCGACAGGCTGCACGCGCAGTCCGAGGAAACCGGCCAGCCGTTCAACCTCTCGGTCCTGACCCTGGACACCCACGAACCGGTGCATATCTACGACTACTGCACCGTGGACACCGAGAATAAGGTCACCTCTGCGTTTGCCTGCTCGATGACCCAGGTCGCCGGCTTCGTCGAGCACTTGAAGGCGCAGGGCTATCTGGAGGACACCGCCGTCGTGATCATGGGCGACCACCTCAAGCACATGAGCGCCGGTGACGCCTTCCACGAGCAGCTGGACCACCACGAGAACCGCACCATCTTCAACCGGATCTGGGTTCCCGGCGGTACGGCCACCGAGCCGCGTTCCGGCGTTGACCAGCTGAGCATGCTGCCCACCATCCTGGAAGCTGCGGGGCTGACCGTGCAGGACCGGCAGGCCGGCCTCGGCGTCTCAGCGTTCGCTCCCACGGTCCCGGAGGGCTCGGCGCAGGCCGTCGAGCGGGACGTCTACGCCGAGCTGCTGGAATCGCTTTCGCCGAATTTCTATACCGACGCCTGGGCCGCTGAGGCGCTGGCGCGCTAGCTATTCGACGCCGGGTCCGCGGATTGGGCGCCCTGCGCCGGGGCGCGACGCCGTCAGCCGGGTACCGCCGCTTTCCCGGCGGCAGCGAAAAGGCTGCGGAACAGGGGTGACACCGCCGGTTGGCCGGGTGGACGATGGGAAGACCGGCAGAGGCAGCAGGATTCCCCGCCCCGGCCCAGAGAAGAAGGGTAAATCCCCATGGCAGATCTCGGCGGAATGGCAGACAAGGCGAAGGACGCAGCCAAGGACAACCCGGAGAAGGTTGACCAGGCCAAGGACAAGGTCAAGGACGTCGCCGACGGAAACAAGGACGACGAGCAGAAGTAACCAGCAGACCGCTGCCGGGCCACCCATTGGCAGGGCGGCCCGGCTTTCTACTGAAGATTTCTGCTGCAGACCTGGCCAGCCGTTGCCGGCACTGGCCGACGCATCTGTTCCTTAACCTGTAGGGTGCGGGGTCAGGAACCTTTCGGTTCCGCTACAGGAGCGAACATGTCAGACAAGTCCCCGCGCCAATCAGCATCCGCCAAGTCCAGCAAATCCATCAAGGAAAAACGTGCCGATAAGCGGGCTGCGGCAGAGTCGCCCAGCCCCACCGGCAAGGCCGCGGGTACCGAGTCTGCGAGCCGCAAAAAGTGAGTGCCCCTTCGAACGGCCTCACGCTGGGAATCGTCTCCAGTATGCGGAAACCCGCTGAGCGGCGGCTGGCGATCCACCCGCTGCACCTTGAACGCGTCGCACCCGAACTCCGGCAGCAGCTAATTCTTGAAGAGGGCTACGGAGAGACGTTTGGTGTTGCAGACGATGTCCTGCAGCCGCTTGTGGGAGGGATGCTCCCGCGGACGCAGCTGCTGGCGGAGGCCGACGTCGTTCTCCTGCCGAAGCCGCAGCCGGAGGACCTGGCCGAGCTTCGGGAGGGGCAGACGCTGTGGGGCTGGCCGCACTGTGTGCAGGACCGCGCGATCACGCAGCTGGCCATCGACAAGAAGCTGACCCTGATCGCCTTCGAGGCGATGAACCACTGGAAGAGCGACGGCGGCTTCGGGCTCCACGTTTTCCACAAGAACAATGAGCTTGCCGGTTACTGCTCCGTGCTCCATGCCCTGGCCCTGACCGGGTCCACAGGTGATTACGGCCGGCGGCTGAGCGCCGTCGTCATCGGTTTCGGTGCCACTGCCCGCGGCGCCGTTACCGCCCTGAACGCCCACGGCATCCACGATGTGCAGGTGCTGACCAACCGCGACGTCGCGGCGGTCGGTTCACCGATCCACTCGGCGCGGATCAGCCAGTTCGACCACGATCCGCAGGCACCGTTCCTGAGCGAGGTCATCACCGACGACGGCCGGGTGCCGCTGGCCCCGTTCCTCGCCGAAAGCGACATCGTGGTGAACTGCACCCTGCAGGATCCCAACGCGCCGCTGACCTACCTGCGCACCGGGGACCTGGCCGCATTCCGGCCCGGCAGCCTGATCGTGGATGTCTCCTGCGACGAAGGCATGGGCTTCGAATGGGCGAAAACCACCAGTTTCGCGGATCCCATGTTCGAGGTTGGCGAGCGCATCAGCTACTACGCCGTGGACCACAGCCCGTCCTACCTCTGGAACTCCGCCAGCTGGGAGATCAGCGAGGCGCTGCTGCCCTTCCTGGAGACGGTCCTTGCGGGTCCCGAAGCATGGCACGAGAACGAGACCATCCGGAAAGCCATCGAAATCCGCGGCGGCGTCATCCAGAACAAGGACGTGCTGCAGTTCCAGCAGCGGGAGTCCGGCTACCCGCACGCGGCGCTGGACAGCCGGTAGGGTAAGACGACTGTTCACATTCTCCGGGGGAATCATGAGAAAAACCGCTGCTGTCCCTGTCCTTGCCCTGCTGCTCCTTATTACCGGGTGCACGAACGCAGAGTCGGAGGCGGTTGCTTCTCCGGTCCCGGCGTCGCCGTCTGCTTCTCCTTCCAGCGCAACAGCGGTTGAGGCAACAGAAGAGCAGACCTGCTCCGCACTGCTCGGAAACGACGGCAAGGGGCCTTTGTACCAGGCAATCTCCCTCGTGAGGATCGGGGACGGGACGTTCGGCTTCGCCGGATCTCCGGATGCTGTCGGCCCTCTCGATGAAACGCTCCGGGGCATCGCGGCGGACGCACCGTCCGCGATGGCACCACAGTTGAAAGAGCTGACGCAGGCGATGGGGGGCGTCATCGCGTTAGCGGAAAAGCCGAGTGGGGCTGCAACGTTCGACCCGTACGCCTGGACGGGCACGATCGGGGAAATCCTCTCCGTCTGCGCCCGCTACGAGGCCGGCGTGGCGGTGCCGCCCGCGGACGGTATCAGTACCGCGTACCCCGGCTATCCACTGGTCGTGGATGCTGCATCCGTGGAGTACCGAGTCGCCGCCTGGTTCAGCAGCAGGCTCAAGGACGGCCGGCTCGTGGCGCTCGCTCCGGGGCTGTATGGGGCATACGACCCGGACGTGCCCGATCTTTCGGGCTACTACGTCTCCCCCGCGGTCGCCGGAGACAGTGCCATGAAGCAAACCGTCTTCCCCGGTTCCGGCGGCACGGCGTCGTGGTCGGGCGTCCGGCCCGGCACCCAGGAACCGTAGGGCACCGGGCTCCCCGGGTCCCCTAGGCGAAGGCCGAGTGGCCGGTGAGGGCCCGACCGACGATCAGGGTGTTGATCTGGTGCGTGCCTTCGAAGGTGTAGATCGCTTCGGCGTCCATGAAGTGCTTCATCACCTTGTTCTCCAGCACGATTCCGTTGCCGCCGAGCACCTCCCGGCACAGGGCGACGGTATCGCGCGCCTGGGACGCGGCCATGAGTTTCACCAGTGAGGCGTGTTCCTCCTGCAGCTCGTCCCGGTCGGCGAGCCGTGCGGCCTGGACCAGTGCGCCGAGGGTGGAGGTGATGTTCACTTCGGCGCGGACGAGCAGGTCCTGCACGAGTTGGAACCGTGCCAGCGGGCGGCCGAACTGGTGGTGGTTGACGGCGTGGGCCAGGGCCGCGTCGAAGGCACCGACCGCGTTGCCCAGGGCCGTCCATCCAACCTCCAGGCGGGTGAACTTCAGGACTTCGGAGATTTGGCGGAAGGATTCGACTCCGGGCAGCCGGGCTGTGTCCGGGACGCGGACGTCGGTGAGGGTGATGTGGGCGTTCTGCACGGTGCGCAGGCTGTACTTGCCCTCAATCTTTTCGGCCGACCATCCTGGGGTGCCGGTGGGGACGAGGAACCCCAGGAACCGCCCGTCTCCGCCCTGTTCCTTGGCCCAGACGACAGCTTCATGGCCCCAGGTGGCGTTGCCGATCCACCGTTTGGTGCCGTTGATGACCCAGCCGTCGCCGTCGCGGCGCGCTGTGGTGCTCATCCCGCCGGCGATGTCGGAGCCGGAGCCGGGTTCGGTGAGCGCGAACGCACCGACCAGTTCACCGCTGGCCACCGCGGGCAGGATCCGGGCTTGCTGGGCGGGTGATCCGAAGCGGCGCACCGAAAGCCCGAACAGCGAGCCGCTGACTCCTGCGAAGGTGGCCAGGGAGGCGTCCTTGCGGGCCAGTTCCGCGGTGAGCATTCCGCGCAGCAGGTGGCTGGGTTCGGCTCCTGGGTGCAAGTGCCGGCCCAGCTGCCCGGTGGCGGCCAGAGGCTGCAGGAGATCGAACGGGAATTCCGCCCTCTCCCACGCACGGTTCAGCACGGTCTCGTCCATGCCGGACAAGGCTGAACGGAAGTCCTCCAGCACTGCCCGCTCCGAGGGATCCAGCAGCGCCTCAAAGAGCAGCGGGTCATGGTTCTGGGTTTTGGCGGATGCGGTTGCGGTGCTCATCGGGAGGCTCCTTGGCGGGCGCGCAGATCGGTCTTCAGCAGCTTGCCGGTGGAGGTGCGCGGCATGTCATCGATGAACTGGATCTGCTTGGGAATTTTGAACCGGGACAGTGCGTGGGCGACGGCGGCACGGATGCCTTCGGCTGTGAGCTCGGCGCCCTCTTCGGGGACGATGAAGGCCTTGCCCACCTCGCCCCACTGCTCATCCGGCACCCCGATCACGGCGGCTTCGGCGACGCCGGGAACGTTCAGCAGCGCGGACTCGACCTCCGCCGGGTACACGTTCTCCCCTCCGGAGACATACATGTCCTTGTACCGGTCCCGGATCCAGTAGTAGCCGTCCTCGTCCTGCACCGCGGCGTCGCCGGTGCGGAACCACCCGCCGGCAAACGCCGACGCGGTGGCCTCGGGACGCTGCCAGTACTCACGGATAACGTTCGGTCCTACCGTCTGGATTTCCCCAATTTCCCCGGAAGACGCCGGACCGCCGTGCGGTGCCACGAGGCGCACGTCGACAAGGAACTGCGGCTTGCCGGCGGACCCGGCTTTGTGGATACCGTCCTCGGCGGCCAGCTTGAGCACCGCCGGGGCTGTTTCAGTCAGTCCGTAGCCCTGCTGGACGGCCACGCCCCGCCCGGCCCAGACCCGCAGGATGCGTTCAGGCACCGGCGCTCCGCCGACCACGATGGTGCGCAGCGAGGATAGATCTGTTTGGTTGAACAGGCTGTGGTGGGCCAAGGCGTCGAGCATCGCCGGCACGGCGAACATGCTGGTCACCCCCTTCTCCTGGATTGCGGAGAATACCTTCGCCGGCTCCACGCTGCGGTGCACCACGATGGTGCCGCCTTTGAGGAACGTTGGCAGCACCAGACCGTTAAGCCCGGCGATGTGGAACAGCGGCGCGGCAGCCAGGCACACCTCGTCGGGGCGGAGATCGGTTTCGATCAGGACATTGATGTCGTTGAAGAACAGGTTCCCGTGCGTCAGTACAGCACCCTTGGGCCGGCCGGTGGTGCCGGAGGTGTACATCAGCACGGCCGGGTCATCCAGACCGCAGCAGACTTCCGGCACCGGCACTGAATCTCCAGGCAACTGCGCGTACGCCGTCCCTGCGCCCGTGCCGTCCACGTCCACCAGCACTGACGCGGGGATCCTCCCGGCGATCAGCCCTGTGGCCTCGGCCTGGTCCCGGCCGAAGAACAGCACGGAAGCACCGCTGTCCTGCAGGATGTACTCTGCCTCGGCCGGGGCAAGCCGGGCGTTGACCAGCACGCAGACCGCCCCGATCCGCGTCGCCGCGAACAGGGTCTCGAGCAGCACCGCATGGTTGGCCCCCCAGTAGGCCACGCGGTCACCCGGACGGACCCCGCTGTGGGCAAGCCAAGCGGACAACACTTCCACCCGCGCGGCGAACTGGGCGAACGTCGTCTCCGTCCCCTCGAACTCCACTGCTATGTGGTCAGGGCTCAGCATCGCGCGGCGGCGCGGCCAAGACCCGAGACCCAGGTTCTGCAGACTCGACATGGTGTGTATTCCTTCGGTTCAGGAGGGGAGGAACTCTGCGCGGCAGCGTCCCTGCCAGCCGGCAGGCGGGCGGGACAGCGTCCCTGGGCGAGCCGGCAGGCGGGCGCTGCCGGCCGCGGGTTAGGCGCTGCTTTCCCCGGCAGGCGTGAGGTTGGCCTGGGTCTCGGCCCAGAACCCGGTGATGAGCTTCGCGAACTCCTCAGCCCGCTCGATCTGCGGCATGTGGCCGGTGTCGCTGAAGGCGTGCGTGATGGCGTGCGGGAGCTGCCCTGCCGCGGCGGCGAGGTGGGTGAACGGGAAGATCTTGTCCTGCTCGCCCCAGATGACAAGGGTTGGCACCCGGCTGGCGGTCAAATCCTCCATCAGCTCCCGGCGCCACTCTGCACGAGTGCCGCGGATCGTGCCAAGCGCCGCGGCCGTGTCCAGAAATACCCGGGTGCCGTGCGGCCGGGAGGCCAGGCGGTGGCCGAGCTGCACGCGCTCGTCAGTGACCAGCTCCGGGTCATGGAACAGGCTCAGCTCCAGCCTTCGCGCCGAGGCGGGGCTGGGCTTGCCCATGAGTATTTTGCCCAACGGCCGGAATGACATCAGGCGTACCGGCAGAGCAACTTCCCGCCCAAAGCCGGCACTGTTTGCGAGCACCAGGCTGCGCACCCGGTGGGGGGACTGCGCCGCCAGCTGCATCACGACGGCGCCGCCCAGGGAGTTGCCGGCGAAGTGGGCCGGCTCCGTGATGCCTGCCTCGTCAAGGAAGGTTTCGAGGAACTGCGCAAGCGCGGGCAGCGAGTAGGCTCCATCCAACGGCTCGGATTCGCCGTACCCCGCGAGGTCCACGCTGATCACCCGGTACCCCTGGCCGGAGAGCAGCTCGTGCTGCTCGTTCCAATCTTCGAGACTGCGGCCAATGCCGTGCACCAGGACGACGGGCGTGCCCTCCCCCTCGTCGCGGTAACGGACCTGTCCCCCTCGCACCACCGCGAACTTCTCGTGGGGAGCCTGCAGCTCCGCGGCCCCCGCGCGCGGGGCGCGGGCACCGCCGTCGTTCCGGCGCTGAAAGACCATGTTCCCGTCTTCGAGCCGGCGGCCGCTGAACAGCCGGATGTCCTTCATATAGTTCTGGTGCAGCCGCCACGGCACGCGGGAGCCTTGCTTGGCCATCTCACTCACACCGCGGCGGATATAGCCGGCGTCCAGGTCCAGGAACGGGCTGGCGGTTTCACCTGCGGGAGTGACCGGGGCCGCGGACACGTAGCCGTTCGCGTCCAGATGCTGCAGCAGGCGGCAGGCGTAGCGGCTGACCAGGTCAGCCTTCAGCGTCCAGGAGTTGTTGGTGTATCCGCTGACCATATTCAGGTTGGGAACACCGGAGAGCATCATGCCTTTGTAGGCGAACCGCTCCCCGATGTTGACCGTCTCGCCATCGACGCTCAACGTCATTCCACCGAGCCAACGCAGGTTCAGCCCGGTGGCGGTCACGATGATGTCGGCCGGCAGCTGCTCACCGGATTCAAGTTCGACGCCGGTCTCCGTGAAGGAGCGGATCCCTCCGGTGACGATCGATGCGTGGCCATCGCGCAGCGTCGTGAACAGGTCACCGTCAGGTACGGCACACACCCTCTGGTCCCACGGGTTGTACGGCGGATTGAAGTGCGTGTCGACGTCGTAGCCAGCCGGAAGCTGCTTGATGGCGTCCTTACGGATCTTCGCGCGGACCACATCCGGCTTGCTGCGGCTCAGGGAGTACAGCAGGTGCCGGCTCAGCATGTTCTTCCAGCGCAGCACCGGATAGGCCACCGAGGTGGGCAGCACGCGCCGCAGGACATCGGCCAGCGGGTCCACTGCGGGGACGGAGGCGATGTAGGTGGGGGTGCGCTGGAGCATGGTCACGTGCTCCGCCTTCGCCGCGAGGTTCGGCACCAGCGTTACAGCCGTGGCTCCGCTGCCGATGACGACAACCCGCTTGCCCTCCCAGTCCAGATCCTCGGGCCAGTGCTGGGGATGCACTACCTGCCCGGCGAAGCGGTCCTCACCCTCGAACGCCGGCTTGTATCCCTCCTCATAGCTGTAGTAGCCGGTGGCTGCGATGACCCATGAGGCGGTAAAAACGCGGGTTTCCCCCGTGTCGGTCCGCTCTGCGGTCACGGTCCAGCGCGCCTTGGCCGCGGACCAGTGCGCGGACAGGATCCGGTGGTGGAACCGGATGTTCCCCGTGATCCCGTACTCGTCCGCGGTCTCCTCGACGTAGCGCCTGATCGATTCCCCGTCGGAGATGGCCTTCGGTTCCGTCCACGGCTTGAAGCCATATCCGAAGGTGTACATGTCTGAATCGGAGCGGATACCGGGGTAACGGAACAGGTCCCAGGTTCCGCCAATGGCACCGCGCGATTCCAGGACGGCGTACCGCTTCCCGGGGCACTCCCGAACCAGGTGCGCGGCGGCACCAATGCCGGACAGGCCGGCGCCGATGATCAGGACGTCTACGTGCTCGGTGGCCTCAGCCATCGTCTCTCCTTTGAAACAAGTGCTCTGGATGCGGCCCCGCCTGAGTGTGGAGATTCGGCCTCGAGCCGTCCGCAGCCAACCGCGTATGATCTAAATCACATTAGGCTGGCTTCATGGCCCACCGCATGACTGTCCATGCAGCCCGCCTTGCCAGTTTGTGCAATAGCTGAATGCCTGCTGCGGGGCCATCCACCAGGTGAGCAGTGGTCACAAGTCCAACGAAGATGCCACGGGAGGTGATTCATGACTGCCGCGCAGACTTGGTCAACCGAGGCCCTGCCTGAGAAGGTCCGGTTTGGGGCGTGGGCGGAGAAGATGCGCGCACTGCACATGGACTGGGACCTCTCCACGTCACTGGAGGACAGCTACGCCGCCCGCATCCGCCACCGGAAGACCCGGCAAGTGCAGGTTGCAGACGTGCACTGTGCAGCGTTTGCGGGCCAGTATTCCCCCTCCCCAGGCACTCCTGTGGTGGTGGGGATCCAGCTGCAGCTCAGCGGCCGGCTAACGTGCACCTACGGAGACGACCAATTCGTCATCGAGCCGGGCGATCTGTTCGTCTGGGACAGCATTCGCGGAGGCACTTTCGACAGCACCGGTCAGCAGCGCCAGGTCTCATTGCTCATCCCGGCAACGTTTGTCCCGCAGGCCATTGCATCAACCCTCGGAGAGAGCCGCCCGCTCGCGGCGCGCCCGGGAGCCGGCTTGCTTTCCATCGCTGCGGACCAGCTCCGCGGACTTGCCCGCGAGATGGACCGCCTGAGCGATGAGGCGATAAACCGGACAGTGAGCAGCCTCCTCGATCTCCTCGACACGGCGGTGGTCCCCCTTCAGGGCGCGGCCGCCGGGGAGCGCGCTGCACTCTTATCCAGGATCCAGGAATACATTCTGGAACATCTGGGCGACCGGCGGATGTCGGTCAGCTCCGTGGCCGCGGCCCACGGAGTCTCGGTTCGAACTCTGCATCTGGTCTTCTCTGAGTCGGGGGCCTCCGCGGCGCGGTGGACGCGCCAGCAGCGGCTGGAACGCTGCCGGCGTGAGCTGGCGGACGCCACCGGCTCCACGACGGTTACTGAAGTCGCCTTCAGATGGGGCTTCAGCGACACAGCGCACTTCAGCCGCGCTTTCAAGCAGGAATTTGGGGTCCCTCCGACGGCGGTCATGCCCAAGCGTGGCCAGCGGTGAGGTAGCGGCGGAGTCTGTGCGGTCATGCCAGGCAGGCTCGGTGCTGTGAAAGACGCCGGGCGTTGGTTCGGTGCCGTACCAGCCGATACGTAACGTCGCTACGCTCGGGCCGCAAGGTCAGTGGACCACAGAACCTGGGGAAGGTCTGCGTGCCGGGTCGGCCAGACCACGGTGAACCGTTCGAAGACTATTTCGTCGGCTTCAGACCATTCCCGTCCCCGAGCCGCTGATACCCGCGCCCAGTAGCGGCGGTGCTCACGCTGCCAGCTCTCCAGGCTCTGATCGTCTTCGCCTTCGTCCCTGGCAAACGCGGCATCAGCACTTTGGAAGGATCCCAGCCGCAGTTCGGTCGTGCGGAGGATGATCCGGGGCGTGCCGGTTCCGTCGCACGCTATCCAGTGGGAGCCGATCCGGGGTACCGAGTCTCCCCGGGCGAGGAAGTCGGCGACGAGTTCCGACGTCGCGCGTTTCCGTCCGCTGAGGACGTGGGCGAGGAGCTCGTCGGCCAGCCTCCGTGTATCCCCGAAATGCTCCACGGTGTATTCCGGGCACGCGGCCACCGCGTTCGGGTGTGCGGCAGCGTAGTCCTGCCACATTCGAAGGGCTGCGTCCTCATCGGGCTGGTTTACGGGCTGGGATTCCACCTGCCCATAATGTCAGGTGCTCCGCGTGTTCGACCTCAGACTGCCGCAACAATCGGAGCCGCGGGCACAAACGGGTACAGCTCCTGCTCAGCTCCGTGGACGACGACGCACGTCGCGTCCGGCACGGCCTGCCAGGCGCCGTGGAGGTCGCCGAGCGGTTCGGAGACCACCAGCCGGGAATCCTCGGAGAGTTTGCCGAGCAGCTCATGCTCCGGATACTGCGCCTGCAGCGTCGCGACGTCGCTGCTGACGAAGAGGGACCGCGAGTCCCCCTCAGTGGAGTAGCGGAACGCCCAGGTTGTCTCGCCGTCTGTGGTTGCAACCGTCATCTGCACGGGGTGTTCGACGCCGCGGCGCCGGCCGGCGTCTTCAATGAACGCCACCGCCTCGGCTACCGCAGCCCGCGGGTCCTCCTCCAGGCCGAAAGTCAGCGCGAGGTAGAAGAACATCTCGGAGTCCGTTGATCCTTCGATCTCCGGATAGAGGTTGGGGTCCACTGCCATGGCCATATCGCGCTTAACCTTCGGGAAGTCCGCGAGCACACCGTTGTGCATCCAGAGCCACTTTCCGTGGCGGAACGGATGGCAGTTGGTTTGCTGAATGGCGGTGCCGGTGGTGGCGCGGATATGCGCGAAGACCCGGCCCGCGGAGGCCTGTGCTGCGAGCTCGCGCAGGTTGCGGTCATGCCAGGCAGGCTCGGTGCTGTGAAAGACGCCGGGAGTTGGTTCGGTGCCGTACCAGCCGACGCCGAACCCGTCTCCATTGGTGGTCTCGACACCCATGCGCGAGTGCTTGCTCTGCATTACCAGGGAGTTGACGGGTTTATAGAGAAGGTCATCCAATCGGACGGGGGAACCGGAATAGGCTAGCCAGCGACACATGTCGGCTCCTTCGGATCAGGCCGGATTTCCAAACCGGCGGTCCGAGGGGTGGGCTTCACGTAACGTCGCTACGCTCGGGCCGCAAGGTCAGTGGACCACACAACCAGGGGAAGATCCATGGTTCCCCGTAACTGTCCACGGGGTCCTGAGGCCTTCGGCTTGAACCTTCGGGGAGATAACGCAGTTTGAGGGCCCTCCGCTGAAACCTCCGGGGAGATAACGCTGTTCTGGAGCGCTGCAGGCAGCGTTATCTCCCCGAAGGTTGAGCCGGAAACCGGCTAAGTAGCGTTATCTCCCCGAAGGTTGCACCACTGCAACCTGAGCAGTCACTTGACCGGGCGGTCTTCTTCGAGAACGCTCGGCACGCCAGTGGCATCAGCGAGGAGCGACGCCGCGTGCGCACCGGCCCGGCGTCCGCTGAAGACACAGTCGGCCAGGGACAGCCCGCTGATGTAACTGTTGGAGCAGACTCCGACTGCCGTGCGCCCGGCGGCGTACAGGCCAGGGATGGCGGAACCGTCCTCGCGCTTCACCAGTCCGGTCTGCCCCTCGACCACCAGCCCGCCCAGGGTCAGGCCGGGAATCGGCGAAAAGGGTGACGCGTCGTCGGAGATGTTCACCGCGTAGAACGGGGCCTTGGTGACGGGATGGCACACGTCGGCTTCCTTGTGCGCGGGGTCGCCGGCATCCGAAGCGATTCCGGAGTTGTACGCGGCGACCGTTTCCATCATTGCTGCCGGGTCAACACCGGTCTTCGCGGCGAGCGCCTCGAGGGTGCGGGCACGTGTGTGGCCGAGCGTGAAGGTGAACGCTGCCGTGAGCTTGTGGAAGATCTGGGTCTGGGTCCAGAACTGCCGGCGGGCCTTCTTCCAGTTGTCGGCGTCGTAGACTGCCCAGCCCTTGCCTCCGAACTGGCGCATGAGCACGTTTCCGTGCGTGGCCCCGTAGAGATCTTCGTTGGCGATGCGGCGGCCGTTGAGGCCAACGGTCACCCCTTCGATGAAGGCGCTGGGCGGGGAAAGGAACCGCCATGCCGTGACATTGCCCATTTTCGCGGTTGTGCCGCCTGCGTCCATGCCCATCTGGATGCCGCTGCCGTCGTCGCCGGGTGTACCGAGCGGCGAGATTTTCGTGAACTCCGGCGCATGCTTGGCCACCCACTCCTTGTTGTAGATAAAGCCGCCTGCAGACAGGATCACCGTGGAGGCATGGGCTTCGCGCTCCACCGCCCCTTCCTCCCAGATGCGTGCAATACGCTCCGTGGTTCCCTTGACCAGATCCGGTGCCCAGTTGCCGATTTTGGCCGAGCCCTTCGTCATCCGCCGGTGGCGTGCGGCGCCAGGGTGGGACTGCTCGAGCACGCGGTATTTCACGCCGCTGACTGCGCCGTCGTTCATGATGAGGCCGGTGACCCTGGCAATCGGGATGAACCGTACCCCTTTCCGCATGGCTGACTCGGCGAGGTGGGTCCACAGGACCTTCCCCGAGGCGAGGCCCTTGGCTACCGCCCGGTGTCCGCGTGGAGCGGGCGTGGCCGTTTCCCGGTAGGGATGCGCTTTTTCGTTCCCGGAGAAATACAGGTAGTGCTTGTCGGTCGGGTAGGACGTTTTATAAGGCGCGACGGCGCTGCCAAAGGACACGCCTTGGCGCTCCAGCCACGGGATCATCCCGGCGCTTTCCTGGCAGAAGCGGCGCAGTGTTGCCTCGTCGACGGCGTCCCCGGCTTCCTGCCGGAGGTAGGCGAAAAGGTTTTCGGGACTGTCGGCGTAGCCGGCCTCGGTTTGGTACCGGGTGCCGCCGCCGGCATACACCACTCCGCCGGACAGCGCGCTGGCGCCGCCGCCGTAGGAGCTGTCCAATACGAGGACGCGGGCACCACCGTCCGCTGCCTCAATCGCTGCGGCGGCGCCGGCGACGCCGAAGCCAACGATGACGACGTCGTAATCCTGGTCAGTGTTGTTTCGCGGTGTCACGTTAGATCGTCTCCCCGGCGTCGGCGAGCAGGACGCTGCCGGTCATGATGGCGGACAGGTCACTGGCGGCAAAGAGGACAACGCGGGCAATGTCATCCGGGGTGCCGGTGCGCCCGATCAGGCTCTGGTTCATGACGTCCATCTCCGGCAGTTCGATTCCCGCCGCGGCTGCCTGCTCCATCATGGCCGTGGCCATCGCCATATTGCCTTCGGTCGGGACGTAGCTCGGAGCAACGCCGAGGACGCGGATGCCCAGCGGCGCGAATTCCAGGGCCATTGCCTTCGTCATGCCGCGGACAGCATGTTTTGAGCTCACGTATGCGGAAAGGCCGGGCGCGGGCGCCTGGAAACCTGCGGTGGAAACTATGTTGACGATGACCCCTCCGCGGCCGGCCATCTGCTTCACTGCTTCGCGGGCCCCCAGGAAGGTGCCGCGGGTGTTCACTGCGTACACCTGGTCCCAGGCCTGAACCGACATGTCCGGCACCGGCACGCTGGGGAAGAGGCCGGCGTTGTTGACCCACACAGTGATGGCGCCGATCGCGGCGGCGGCTTCATCGGCGCCTGCCGCTACGGACTCTTCATCCGTGACGTCCATTCGCACGCCCACGGCCGTGACTCCGTACCGCTCCCCAATGGATCGGGCGGCCTCGGCGGCAAGGTCAAGGTTCAGGTCGGCGAGGGCGACGTTGGCGCCGGCTTCGGCGAGCCGCTCGGCGATTGCCCGGCCCAGCCCCTGCGCGCCACCGGTAATGAGTGCCGCGCGTCCCTTCAAGGCAATCAGATCGGCAATGGGTTGTGCGGACACATCGGGAAAAGGAAAAGACACAGTGACCTCCTTGGCACGTGCACGGATAGTTATGTCACGGTATGCCATAACTCTGTTCCTGCCTAGTGGCTAGGCTAGGCGGATGGAGCACAACAGACCGCGGATCGGCCGGCCGCCCCTTGCCGACCCGGAAGTACTGCGGTCGAGGCTGCTCGGGTTCATTGATCGGGCGGGCTACGACCAGGCGTCAATGGGATCGCTCGCTGCGGAAGTCGGGATGAGCGTGCGCACGCTGCACCGCTACTTCCCCGCCAAAGCCGACATTGTCTGGGGCGGGATCGAATCGTCGATTGAGACGCTCACGCGGGAACTCGATAACGCCGACGACGGTCTTCCGGTCTTCGAGGCAGTAGCCGGCGCCGTCGCACGGGTTTTCGACCAGAACGCCGAGGACCTCACGGTCATGCGTGTTCGGCTCCGGCTGATAGCACTCACCCCCGAGCTCCGGGCCAACCAATCTGCCACGTTCGAGGCCTGGCGCCACGCCATCATAGGGTTCGTAGCGCGGCGCCGCGGCGAAGACGCACGGGGGCTCGTCGCCGTCACCGCCGGGACGGCAGTGCACACAGCAATCCTCGAAGCGCTCAGCTGGTGGGCACTGCACAGCGAGGCCACCGACCCGGCAGCCACCATTGCAGCAGCACTTTCCGGACTGGGTGCACTGAGCGTGTCCTAGCCGGGCGGGCGGGCACGGGGGAATGCCGCCGTCGCCCTACGATTGGACGGTGAGTGTCGCCGAAGCCAAGAGACAACAGCGGAAGAAAGACCAGCGGAACCTGCTGATGTTCCGCGCCGGCATGGTAGGTCTTCTGCTGGGAATGTTCGGCTGGATGGTCCGCAGCAGCCTCCTGGAAGCCTCAGTGTTCCTGGCCATCGGTGCGGCCTACTCGTTCCTTGTTTGGCGCGTCGCTTCGCAGTCGGTCAGGGCTGTCACCGTGATGTCCTGGTCCCTCATGGTGAACTTCTGGACCCTGATCTCAATTGACAACCAGCATCTCCTGGCTGTGCCCGCTTCGGGCCCGTGGTTCGTCGGGATCCTCGCGGGCGGCATGGCAGCGGGCTCCGTGTGGCTGGGCCCGCACGCCGGAGCGGAGTTCGCGCCGAAGAACAAGCGCAGGCCCGACGCCGACGGCAAGTATTCCGGCGGTCGGCGGCTCGCGCTGATCAACGGTGCCTGTGCAGCCTTGCTGCTCGGAATAGGAACGGCCGCGATTGTCCTGCTGTCGCCCCCGATGCCCGCCGGTGCAGTCCTCGTGGCCTCGTTCTTCGCCGGCTGGATGCTGTTTCGGTTTCCACCGGCGTTGCCGGCCAGGAACGGCCTGGTGCTGCTGGGCACACCCGCGGTCTTCGTCGTGCTGGTGATCCTGGGTGGCACCCTGGGCCTGGTGGCCCTCCCCTATTCGTGGGCGTACGGCGTCATGGCGGGGATCCTGATTGGCGGACGGCATTGGGCCGGGGACCGGCTCGGTGCTCCGCGGCCGCCGTTCAACTCGCAGCACAAGCGTCGCCGCCGCAGGAAACCACGCAAGAAGCGCAGCACACCGTCAGGCGGCCGTTCGCAGCCGCACCTACCGGCTCAGCCGTTCCGGGCAGCCGCAATCGGAGGACTGAAAGACAAAGCAGGCTCCGGAAGATAAAGATTCTCTTGCGCTGGGATGGCAAACGAATTCCAATAGCCCAATGACAAAAGATTCCGGCTCGGAGGCGTCAAAACCAGAAACTGGGCTGAAGCGGGCAGTTGGTACGCCGCTCCTGTTCGCGTTCATCGTTGGCGACACTCTCGGTGCCGGCATCTACACCCTGGTGGGCACCATGGCCTCGGATATCGGTGGCGCAATCTGGATACCCCTGCTGATCGCACTGGTCGTTGCACTGCTCACAGCCGCGACGTACGCCGAGCTGATCACCAAATACCCGCACGCTGGCGGCGCCGCGCGTTACGTTGACCGGGCCTTCGGCATCCCCTATCTGTCCTTCCTCGTCGGATTCCTGATGATGGCCTCAGGAATCACCACAGCCGCTACCCTCGCGAACGCCTTCGCGGGCGACTACCTGGCAGCCCTCATCGATGTGCCTGCCGCCCCGGCAGCGGTCGTGTTCATCCTCCTGCTGACGCTGATCAACCTGCGCGGCGTCCGGGAGTCCCTTACTGCCAACCTCGTTGCGTCCATCATCGAGGTCAGCGGTCTCGTCATCGTCATTTTCGTCGCCGCCGTCGTCCTCACCTCGGGGAACGGGGAGCCCTCCCGGCTCCTTGAATTCGCACCGGATATACCGCCCCTCGAAGGCGCCTTCGCCGCATCGATCGTGGCCTTCTTCTCCTTCCTCGGCTTCGAGGCGGCGGCAAACATGGCCGAGGAAGTGCGCAACCCGTCCAAGTCCTACCCCCGTGCGCTGTTCGGTGCCATCAGCACCGCAGGGCTGGTCTATCTCCTCATCGCCCTCGGCGCGGTTATCGTCCTGCCCCCGGCAGAGCTGGCCGAGTCCACCGGACCCCTGCTCGACGTCGTCGCTGCCAGCGGCGTCGGCATCCCGCCCTGGCTGTTCAGCCTCATCGCCCTGATCGCCATTGCCAACGGAGCGCTGCTGTTCATGGTCATGGCCAGCCGCGTGGGCTACGGATTGGCGGAAGCAGAACTGCTTCCCCGTGCCTTTAGCCGCGTGCTGCCGGGCCGCCGCACGCCCTGGGTTTCCATCGTGGTCATTGCCGGATTGACGATCGTCCTCGCACTGACCGGGAACGTTGCCTCCCTGGCTGAAACCACCGTGCTGCTTCTGCTCCTGGTGTTCCTGTCCGCCAACGTCAGCGTCATCGTCCTCAAGAAGGACAAAGTCGAACACGACCACTTCACGGCGCCCAGATTCGTGCCGGTCCTCGCGATCATTGCGAGCATCGTGCTCCTGACGCAGCAGACCGGGCCCATCTGGCTAGGCTCCGCCGCCTACGTCGTGGTCGGGTCCCTGTTGTTCCTCGCCGCCCGGGCCCGGCGCAAACGCGAGCAGCGGGTGAGCGCCGACTGACTTGCTCCCCCGGGCCGCGGTCGACACCGTTCAGCCGGTGCGGCCACGGCCCGGGGGTTCCGCCCTAGTTGCGGGAGCTGCTGAAGCGGCGGCCCTGGTCGAAGGCGGCTCCGGCGAAGACCAAGAGTCCGGCCACCACCAGGACAACGCCGACGCCGGTGGTCGAGTTCGTGGGTGAGGCCACCACCATGGACAGCGCCCCGAGCGGAGCCAGGCCGCCCGCAATGGCGGTGCCGATCTCCCGGCTGGTGCCCACCCCGGTGCTGCGGGCTTCCGTGGCAAACTGCCGGCTCAGGAAGGCTCCCTGCGCGGAGAACATCATCGGCGCCAGGATGCCGGTGCCAATGCCGATGGCCACATACACGGCCCAGGACTCGCCTGTCTGCAGCAGGGCCAGGAAGGGGAAAGCAAACACGGCTGCCAGCACGCCGCCGCCAATGATGACGGTCTTGCTGCTGAGCTTGTCGCAGAGCCGCCCGAAGATGGGCACGGTGATCACGGCAACAATGCCTGCGATGAGGATGGCCAGGGAGTTGACGTTGGCGCTGATGCCCTGGAATTCACGAAGGTAGGCCACGGAGAACGTCTTGAAAATGTAGCTGATGGCGTTGTACCCGATGGCGACGATCAGGACCACCAGCAGGCCGCGCCAGTGATCGCGGAAGACCGTGCGCAACGTCTGCTTGGGCCGCTCGGCGGCAGCTTTCTCGTACTCGGGGGACTCCGGCATGGTCCGGCGGACCCACAGGCCGATCATCACCAGGACAATGCTGGCGATGAAGGGGATGCGCCAGCCGCCGTTGATCAGGAACTCGTCGCCGTTGAGGCTGAGCAGGAAGATCGTCAAAGAGGACAGGACCAGACCGAGGTTCAGGCCCAGGGCAGGCCAGGCACCCTGCGAGCCGCGCTTGCCGGGACGGGCGTGCTCGTAGGAGACCACAGCAGCACCGGCGTATTCAGCTCCGGCGCCCATGCCCTGCAGGATGCGCAGGACCACCAGCATCGCCGGCGCCCAGTAGCCGATCTGCTGATAGGTGGGCAGGAAACCGATGGCCGCAGTCGTGGCGCCCATCAGGGAGAAGGTGACCACCAGGGTTTTCTTCCGGCCGAGCCGGTCACCCATTTGGCCGAAGATGATGCCGCCGATAGGACGGGCAATGAATCCGATCGCGAAGGTGGCAAAGGCCTGCAGGGTGGCAGTCTGGCTGTTGCCGGCGGGGAAGAAGACCTGCCCGAAGACGATCGAAGCCATCGTGGCGTAAAGGTAGAAGTCGTACCATTCCACGGTGGTGCCCACGATCGTCGCGGTGGCCACGCGCCGCAGGCGGCTCTTTTCCTCCAGTGGAGTTTCGGCTTGCAATTGAGCAGTCACAAAAAATACCTGTTTCTAGGACGGCAGGACTTGGCCTGCCGGGGGATTGGATGGATCCGGCGTTGAGCGGAATTAGCCGGCGGGCGGGGCGCTGGTCAGCGAGTGCTCCTGGATGGCGGCGTCGACGATGTGTTCGGCGATGGCCAGGGACGAGGTCGCCCCAGGAGAAGGCGCGTTGCGGATATGGGTGACGCGGCCCTGATGCTGGATGACGAAGTCGTCCACGAGTGCACCGTCCCGGGTCATGGCCTGCGCCCGGATCCCGCGCGTTGCACGGGTGGCATCGGCGTCGGCCAGGGACGGCACATACTTCTGGGCCTCGCGCAGGAACCGTCCCTTGGAAACCACCGACTGGATCTCCCGCACGGCCGTGGGCAGGTTGCGGGCGGCAAACTTCCAGAAGCCGGGGTTCGCGGCTACCTCGAGGCTGTCCTTGGGGTTGATGCCCAGGCCCCGGTAGATCTCCCGCGAGAAAGACAGGAAGGCGTTGGGGCCGACCATCATTTCCCCATCGATGCGCTTGGTGAGATGGACGCCCAGGAAGGGGTACTTCGGATCCGGAACCGGATAGATCAGCCCCTTCACATGCTGGCGGTAGGCGGCCTCGAGCACGAAGTACTGTCCGAAGAAGGGCACGATGCTGGGCTCGTCGGCCGCGTCCGAGGCCTTCGCCAAGCGGTCGGACTGCAGCCCGGAGCACACCACCACCAGGTCGAATGCCTGCTCGCCGGCGCGGGTGTGCACCGTGGCTCCCGAGGCGGTGTTGGTGACCCGGAGTACCTCGGTGCCCATCCGTACGGTTCCGCCGGCAGCGGTCACTTCGTCCACGAGGGCCCGGGTCACCTTGGCGTAGTCGACGATGGCGGTGTGCGGGGAGTGCAGGGCCGCCCGGCCCACAGCGTTGGGTTCGATCTCCCGGATGCCTGCCTGGTCCAGCAGCCGCACTCCCGGCACGCCGTTGGCCGTTGCCCGCGCATAGATGTCCTGCAGCCTCCGCTCCTCCACCTCATCGAGGGCGACGACGATCTTTCCGCACTCCTCATAGGGCAGCTCATGCTTGGTGCAGAACTCCTGCAGCAGGGTGACGCCCCGCCGGCACAGGCGTGCCTTCAAGCCGCCCGGCTCGTAGTAGAGCCCTGCGTGGACGACCCCCGAGTTGTGGCCGGTCTGGTGTGCGGCTGGCTCGGCTTCCTTCTCGAACACGGTCACGGCCGAGCCCGGGAACCGCAGCGTAAGTTCACGGGCGACGGCGGCGCCGATAATTCCTGCGCCCACCACGGCGAATGACTGATTGTTGGGCACTGGTACCTACCTCGTTGGGGGAGTGAAACGGAATGACATACTGATGTCGTGGAAAACGTTCGCCGGACCAGCAACCTGACCGATCAAGCGTTCGAACAGTTGCGGAAAGCGATCGTTTCGGGGCACCTCAAGCCCGGGGAGCTCTACACCGCCGGGCAGCTGGGCGAGCAGATTGGTGTCTCGCGCACCCCTGTCCGCGAAGCCCTGCTCGAGCTCTCCCGCCTGGGGCTGGTCGAGATCGAGAAGAACCGCGGCATGCGGGTGGTGTCCACCAGCATTGAGGGACTCATCCAGGGCTTCGAAGTGCGGCTGATGCTGGAGGTTCCGCTGGCCCGCAGGGCCACCGAGCTGCAGGACCATGCGACGCTCGCCGCCGTGAAGGACACCTTTGGGCAGTTCCACGAGGCTGCGGCAACCAACGACGCCGAGGCCACTCTTCGCGCCGACCGGGATTTCCACCGAACGCTCCTGCTGGGCAGCCGCAACATCAAAGCTGTCGAGATCCTGCAGGAGCAGCGCAACCTGGTGCTGATGGGCGGTGTGGGAACGGTGCCCACCTCGCGGACCGCCCTCGAGTGCTTCGAGGACCACCGGGACATTTATGACGCCTTCATCCAGGGCGACGTCGACGGGGTCGGCCGCGCGATGGCCCGCCACATCACCCATACGGCCCAGATCCTGATCGCCCAGGAGACCCAGAGCCGGCCGGAGTTCGCCGAAGTCGACGCCGCGCGGCGGCTGGACTGGCTGACGCACTGACCGCCTCCTCAGGTGTGATCCATTCGACACCTGCTGGTGACTCCGGCAACACTACAAAGGTTGCATGCAACATTCAACTTGAGGTTAAGGCGGCACCGTGAAGAGAGCTCAGAGCAGCTGGCGGGCGTTCGCTTTGGCGAGGTCAATGAGTTCGCGGCCGTTTCCCGCGAGTACCGTGCGCAGCGCGTAGATCGCAAAGCCCGTAGCCTGCTTTACCTCGATTTTCGGCGGCATGGACAGTTCCTGCCGCTCCACCGCCACTGAAACGAGCGCGGGACCGCCATACGCAAACGCCCGGCGCAGGGCGCCCTCAAGGTCCTCGGGTCGGGCCACGCTCTCGCCGTGCATCCCCACAGCCTGCGCGACGGCGCCGAAGTCGGGGTTCTCGAGCCCGGTGCCGAAATTGACGATGCCCGCTGCCTTCATCTCCACCTCGACGAAGCTGAGTGCCGCGTTGTCGAACACCACGATCTTGATCGGCAGCTTATGCTGCACCGCAGTCAGCAGCTCACCGAGCATCATCGCGAGGCCGCCGTCCCCGGCCAGGACCACCACCTGCCGGTTCCGGTCCACCGCCTGGACGCCGAGGCCAAGCGGTGTCGCCGCCGCCATGGTGCCGTGCCAGAAGGAGCCGATCAGCCGCCGTCGCCGTCCAATATGCAGGTGACGGGACGCCCAGATGACCGGAGTGCCGACGTCGGGCAGGAAGACCGCGTCGTCGTCAGCGAGTTGGTCGATCAGGTGCGTCAGGTGCTGCGGATGGATGGTGCCCGGTCCCTGCTTCTCCAGGTCATCGAGCTGGGCCCGGGTGCGCCGGTAGTGGTCCAGCGACTTCTCCAGGTGGGTGCGCTGCTGCTTGCGTTCAAGCAGCGGCAGCAGCGCTGCCGCCGTTTCGCGCACGCCGCCGACCATGCCCTGGGTGAGCGGCACCCGCCGGCCGAGCTGCTCGCCCCGGATGTCGATCTGCAGGATCTTCGCCTTCTCCGGGTAGAACTGCTGGTACGGGAAATCGGTACCGAGCATCAGCAGCGCGTCGCAGTCCTCCATGGCCCGGTAACCGGACGCGAAGCCCAGAAGGCCGGTCATGCCGACGTCGAACGGGTTGTCCCACTCAATGAATTCCTTGCCGCGGAGGGCGTGCACGATAGGCGCCCCCAGGGCGTCCGCGAGCGCGAGCACCTCCTCGCGTGCGCCCTCCACGCCCCCTCCGGCGAGGATCGTCACGTTCCCGCAGGAGTTCAGTGTGGCGGCTGCTTCCTGCAGCTCTGCCGGGGACGGCACGATCACCGGGTCGGTGCGGCGCACCGTGAAGACGCGCTCGTCCACGGCGTCCTGGAGGGCAGCGTCGCCCGCGATCACGAGGACGGCGACTCCCCGCTTTTCGATGGCGGTCCGCATGGCGATCTCCAGCAGCCGGGGCATCTGCTCAGGGCTCAGCACCATCTCACAAAAAACGGTGCAGTCCCGGAACAGCTCGGTGGGCCGGGTCTCCTGGAAGTACTGGCTGCCGATTTCGTCGGTGGGGATGTGCGAGGCGATCGCGAGCACGGGAACCCGGCTGCGGTGCGCGTCGTAGAGTCCGTTGATGAGGTGCATGTTGCCGGGCCCGCAGCTGCCCGCGCACACCGCGAGATCACCCGTCACTGCGGCTTCTCCGGCGGCAGCGAGCGCAGCCTCCTCCTCATGCCGGGCAAGCATCCACTCGATGCCCTTCTCCCGGCGGATCGCCTCGGTCACCGCGTTCAAGGAGTCACCCGGAACACCCCAGATCCGCTGGATCCCATTGGCTGCGAGGTTGCGGACAATGGTTTCGGCGATGGTGGCCATGGTGCTCCTCAGGTAGCGGACTCGGTTAACGGACTCTGTTCGGCTCTCAGCGGAGGCATCAGTGTAGGGGCGGGGATCGGGCAGTGCCAGAGTGCAACTGGATGGGACAAGAGTCCGCGTCATTAGCGTTCCCGCTGGGATCAGGCAGGGAACTACGCTGGGGACATGGCAACAGTAATCCTCGTGCGGCACGGCCGCACCACAGCGAATGCCTCCGGCCTGCTGGCCGGCCGGACCCCCGGCGTCAGCCTCGATGAAGTCGGCCGGAACCAGGCGGACGCAACCGGGAAACGGCTCGCCGTCGTGCCCCTGGTCGGTGTGGTGTCCAGTCCGCTCGAGCGCTGCCGCCAGACCGCGCAGTTCATCCTCGACCGCCAGCCGGGCACCCCGCACGCACCGGTCGACGCCGACCTCACCGAATGCGACTACGGCCAGTGGCAGGGCCGCACCCTCGCGGACCTGGCGAAGGAAGAGCTGTGGAAGGTGGTGCAAATGCAGCCCTCCGCCGTCGTGTTCCCCGGCGGTGAGTCCATGGCCGCGATGCAGGCCCGCTCCGTTGCAGCGGTCCGGCAGCACGACGCCGCGTTCGAAGCCGAGCACGGTCCAGGTGCCGTGTGGGTGGCCGTCAGCCACGGTGACATCATCAAGTCGGTCCTGGCCGACGCGCTCGGCATGCACCTGGATCTGTTCCAGCGCATCGACGTCGGGCCCGCGTCCGTGTCGATCGTGCGCTACGGCCCGGGGCGTCCAACCGTCCACGCCACCAATACCGACGCCGGAGACCTCTCCTGGCTGGCTGCCGTCCACGAACAGGACGATGCGCCGGTCGGCGGTGGCGCAGGACACGCAGCGCCACACGCCCAAGGAGCCTAAAGTAGTCCTATGCCTACCACCGTTCACGATTTCGACTGGCCGGACCGCGTAGTCGTCGGCACTGTCGGCGTCCCCGGTCAGCGCACGTTCTACCTGCAGGCGCGGGCGGGCAAGCAGCTCATCAGCATTTCAATGGAGAAGCTGCAGGCGGACCAGCTCGCCGAGAAGATCGATGAGATCCTCGACCAGCTGATGACCATCGACGGCAACCCCTTCCACATTCCCCCGAACACTCCCCTCGAGCTCGTCGACAATGACGATCTGGAGACTGTGGAGGAACAGTTCCGGGCCGGCGTGATGAGCCTGGGCTGGGATCCGACGACGGCGCAGGTCGTCATCGAGGCCTACCCCCTCGAGGAAGTGGATGAGGACGACGACGGGCTCCTCGAGGACGAAGACGACGCCGACGCCGCCGATGCCGCCGAGGTGCTGCGGGTGCGGATGCCGGTGGGAACCGCGCGCGCCTTCGCGAAGCGCACTCGGGAAGTGGTGGGCGCCGGGCGTCCGATCTGCGTGATCTGCGGTGAGCCGATCGACGACGACGGCCACACCTGCGCTCTGCCTGACGCCTGATGCCGGGCCCGGACCTGCTCACCGATGAGCTGACACTCACCGGGCGGATTACGACGGCGTCGAACGCCACTTTCCTGGGCAGCATCGGCGACTCGGCGGTCGTCTACAAACCCCTTGCGGGCGAGAAACCCCTGTGGGACTTTCCCGACGGCTGCCTGGCGCACCGCGAAGTTGCTGCGTATCTGGTGTCCGAGGCCCTGGGCTGGAACATTGTGCCGCGCACCTGGCTGCGGGACGGTCCGCTGGGCGTTGGTATGGTCCAGCTCTGGCAGGAGACCGACCCGGAGCAAGCTGCGGTGGATCTCGTGTCTGTGGAGGACGTGCCGGAGTCCGGGTGGAAACTCGCGCTCGAGGGCGAGGACCAGGCCGGGCGGATTGTCGCCCTCATTCACGAAGACACCCCTGCGCTGCGGCGGATGGCGGTGTTCGACGTCGTCGTCAACAATGCCGACCGCAAAGGCGACCACGTCCTTCCCATGGCCGATGGGCACCGGTACGGCGTGGACCACGGGGTCACTCTCCACGCCGAGCACAAGCTGCGGACCGTGCTGTGGGGCTGGATCGGTGAACCTTTGAGCGCCGAGGAGCTTGAGGGTGTTGACCGGGTTCTCGCTGCCTTGGACGGTGAGCTGGGCGCGAAGCTGGCTGAACTGCTGACCGCTGAGGAGATCGAGGCGCTTGCCGCGCGCTGCGCCCGGCTGCGGTCGACGGCGGTGTTCCCGGGCCCGCGCGGCGGGATGCCTGCGGTGCCCTGGCCGCTGTTCTAGACCTCGCACCGCAGGCTCACTTGCCGGTGTGGGGTGGTTCATGCGCTACGGAAGGGCGGGACCTCCTTAGGGTTCATAAGGGGCTAGAGCGACTACCAGCCAAAGAACAGCGGCCAGCACCACTCCCTGCCATATCAGCGCCGGAATGATGTACAGGCGGGCCACGCCCGAGACCAGGTTCCCGCTGACGCCCACGCCCGCCCGCTCGCCATGGTCTCGGCCCTGCTGACCATCGTCCGCAAGCCCCCTCGGCGTCCGTGAGGAAGCGATCCTCGAGCGTACCCCACGCGTCCTGGACCGGGGCGAGGACGCCCGCCATAGGGCCATCGCTGACAACCCTTGTAGTCCCGCTACCCCATCCCTACGATGACGGCATGGCTGCGCTGGTCATGGAGGATTCATCGCTCCTGGATCTGCACCCATGTAGGTACGTCTTTCGCCTATAAAAACACCCACGAGGTGGACTGCTAGTTGAAACCGCTCTGAAGCTCAGGGGTTCAGCATGACCACATCACGACCACTTGCCGTTCTGCGAGTGAAGTTCAAGGACCGGGTCAATACGCAACCGAGTTGGACAGACTTCGTATACGACCAGTGCTTTCTACCGCGCCATCCTCTGGGGCTCGCCGACTATTGGGAGAGCACCACATTCAACTTCCTCGACCTATCCGGCAGCCGGGTTTTCCCGTGGATCACCATTGATATGGACTTGCCCACCGCGTGGGTGGACCGGCATGACATCATCCCCAAGGCAGTGCAGGCGGCGAGAGACGCTGGGCATGACTTGACGCCGTACTTCGGCATCGTAGTTTTCGCTATTCCGAACTCCGTGAGTCCGACTCTCGATACTGGAGGCGCATCCTTTTACACGATTGACGTCGGAGACGGCATTGGGCGCTGTGGCTGTCTACTCACCGAGGACACGGACCACGACTTCTACGCGCATGAAGTCGGTCATGCATTGGGGCTTCACCACAGTTTCTCGGAGACCGCCTTCTATACGCCTGACAATGGTCTGGCACGGGTATACGGTGATCCTTCCGACATTATGTCCGGTCGCCTCTCTCTCTGGTCTGCGGCTGCCGACCCAGCTTTCCCGGTTCCCGGCACGTACCTAGCGAGAATGGGAACTCGGGCTTCCGGCGCGACGATGTACTGCCAGGTTCCCGGGTTTGATACCAGTGCCTATGTCTACCGGCGAGGCGCTTCGGTTCAGCCCCAACCGGAGACCCTCCGGCTGCATGCGTTGGATACTGGGCGGAAGCCCTGCCTGGTGGCAGTTGACTACCCGAACCTCGGCAAGACGACGTACACGCTGGAGTATCGCCGACGCAGTGCGGGGTGGTGGGATAGTTCCGTGCCTGAGGGAGTGACGATTCACACCATCGACGTCGATCTACCCTCCGGGATGAGCCGGTCGGTTTACAGGACCGTCATACCGGTGCCGCTAATCTCCTCGCAGCGTTGGTGGCGTGATCCGCATGAAAACCTTGCCGTTGTAGTGGAGGCAGTGGCCGACGACGGATCATGGGTGGACGTGACTATTGGGGGAGCAGGGCTAGTTGGCAGGGAAGCCAGCATTCGCGTTAGCAACTACATGTGGGAGCGCGAAGAGGGAGAACGCGGCTTTGACCGTGTTCCCGTCCCACCGGGCTGCACCCCTGTCGAGACCGAGTGGTACACGGAAATGCGCACCAACACCGTGACGCTCGAAGCTGACGCCATCGGGTATAAGGATCCGGAATTCTCCTACGTCATCAATGGTGTGCCCATACAGCCTGGAAAGCCGGATGCACAGGTGACTGCACTCAGCAGATATCCGACCGGAACCGGGACCACGTCGTCAATCCGGCAGGCCAGTCTGTCCGTCAATTTGAACGGCGCCCGACTTGCAATCACGACCGACCCTACTGATGGGAACTACACGCTCCATGTCACCGTGGAAGTCAACGAGAAGAACGCCGGCGGTAATTTGAGCCTAACCATGGCCACGATGCCGGTGCCTGTCGTCGGTATGCGGATCCAATATGAGCAGAAATACTATGACGCTGTAGAGGCTTGCGTGCGCACCTACAAGGACATTGGGAAACGATTCTCTGAGAGCCAGAATCCGGCTTTCAGTATCGTTGTGGACCCACCTAGGGGAATTGCTGCAATTAGTCGATTGGCACGCTTGTTTGAGGATGCTCACAGGGAGGTCTCTGATCGGTTTTTGCTCGCGGCGGAGGTACTGGACGCCGGCAGTGGTGCCGCCGATCAGTTCTTATCGTCCTTAGGACCGAAGTCCGGGGAAAACCGGCAACGAAATAAATGATCCGCTAGGATGTGACACCCGGCATGCACTATTAGGCCACAACAAAAGGATCATTGATGCATAACAAATCGAACCGGGTATTCATCAGCTTGTTGCTCGCAATGTCGCTGGCAGCAGCAGCTCTCATCCTGAATATTCCGGCACTTTTCGACTCGCCCGGCCCAGGTCAGCTCTGGCTCGCCGCAGTGCTGGGAATCCTTACTGCTGCCCTGGGAACGGCCGTCGTCCTCCTCCGGCCGCAGCGCCGGGGTAGGGGCGCCTAGCCCGCACCCTGCCCCAGGCTCCCGGAATCAATCGACCGGCCAGCAGATTTGGGTGCGCGCATTCTCCGGGCTCTGCTCGGTTTCCGGATCAGCGAGGTAGTTCTCCCACATCACCGCACTGGGCTTGAGCTTGTGCTCCACGAAGAAGCTCTCAACATCCGCGTAGGTGCTTGCCAGGGTATCGAACGGCCCGATGTGAGTCGCCTCGACAACCCTGCCGGCGGGCAGTTCTCCTGGCACGACGTTGCCGGCAGGTTCGATGGCGCCAGCAACGGGGAATCCAGCTTCGACGTCGACCTGGACCCCGGGCTGCCCGTAGTACTTGCCGAACGGCGGACCCACAGGTTGCACACCCTGTTTCTGCAGAACAGCCATGGTGTCTGAGAACGCGTGCGAGAAGAAGTCGGCCAGTTCGGCCATCGCCACCTGCGCGCGGATGGCCGCCGTCGCCTGCTCTGGGTGTTCAGTGATCCGAATGTGGGTCATGCTTTCCACGCTAACCGTCCCGAGGGGTGCCGGATAGGAGAAGACCGATCCCGACCGTCATCGAGCGGATACGGCAGTTCGTCCGGCAACGGCGTCGTGACGGAAGGTGCCTCAGCCTCCGACGACGGACACGCGGCAGTTGCCAACCCGCGCTCCTCGGGGCGCTCCAACTCGTGGACAAACTCCCGCCGCACTGCCGTGAGAGCTCCGTCGTCATTGAGCAAATTACTTCGTGATTAATATCAAGCCGCATGATATTCTCATCGAATATTTGATCCGTGATGCAGCTCACACTCAGGAGATCACCATGAAGCTCAACCGTTTCAGCACCGTCGCCGTTGCCGGCGCTGCCCTGCTCGCCCTGGCGTCCTGTTCGGCGGCAGGCGGCGACAGCGACAGCGAACCTACAGCCAGCCAAGGCAGCAGTGTTGCTGCGGGCGAGGTCAACACCGAAGCGCCGGTCTATGACCAGCTGCCGGAAGCCATCAAGTCCGCAGGCGTCATCAACATCGCCGGAGACACTCACCCGCCGTACCGGACGCTCCAGCAGAATGGCGACATCACCGGTATTGACCCGGACATCCAGGCCGCTCTCTCCGAGCAGCTGGGCGTCCCGTTTGCCGTCCAGACAGCGTCCGGCCTGGATGCCATGCTCACGGGAATGCTCTCCGGCCGCTACGACGCCTTCAACGGCCCGACCCGCACCACGCTCGAGCGGGAGGCTGACTTCGACGCCGTCGTCTGGATGACCACCCGCACCTCATACCTCTACCTTGCGGAACGGAAGGACGATCTCGATGCTCCCGAGGATCTCTGCGGCGCCCGCGTAGCCGGGGTCACCGGATCAGTGACCGAGAGCCAGCTGGAGCGTTATGCCGAATGGTGCGCTGAAAAGGGACTTGATGCCCCCGAGTTCGTAGGCCTCAAGGACACCAACTCCACCATTCTCGCTGTCCAGTCCGACCGCGCGGACTACGCGGGCACCACGCAGACCGCCGCGCTCGACGTGCAGTCAAAGGACGAGGGCACTTTCGAGTTCCTGGTGCAGACCGACGAGCAGGGAGCCGGCGTGGACCAGCTCGCACTGTTTATGCCGAAGGACAACGAACTCGCACCGGCCATGCTTGCCGCCTTCGAGGGCATCTTCGAGAACGGCGAATATGACCGGATCATGTCCGAGTGGAAGCTTGACGACGTCACGGTGGAGAGCCCCACGCTGAACCCAATGACCGCGGGTGAGTCCGGCAAATGAGCATAACGGACACCCCCATGTCCTCCGGACCGGCCGTGCGCTCCAACGCCGTGGACGTGGCGCAGGCCCGTCCACGGATCAGGCCGCTGCGCATTCTGGGCACTGCCCTGCTCCTGTTGGTCGCCGGCGGCATCCTGTACTTCCTCATCACCAATAAGCGCTTCGAATGGCCTGTGGTGGCTGAGTACCTTTTCGCTCCCAGCGTGCTGCTCGGTTTGGTGACCAGCGTCCTGCTGATGGTGGTCACCATGGTGATCGGCACACTGCTGGGCACCCTGCTGGCCGCAGGACAGCTGAGCGACTACTGGCCCGTCCGCGTGGCATGCATGGCCTTTGTGGGCTTCTTCCGGGGTGTCCCTCCGCTGGTCCAGCTGATCTTCTGGTTCAACCTCGCCTACCTGGTCCCCCGCATCGCAGTGGGGGTGCCGTTCGGCCCTGAGTTCTTCAGCTGGTCCACCAACGACCTCATCACGCCGCTGACAGCCGCCATCATCGGCCTCTCGCTGCACGAGGCCGCCTACATGGCGGAGATCATCCGCGCGGGCATCCTGTCCGTGGACCAGGGACAGCACGACGCCGCGTCCGCCATGGGCTTCAGCCGCTGGCACTCCTTTACCCGGATTGTGATGCCGCAGGCCATGCGCGTGATCATTCCGCCGACCGGCTCCCAGATCATCGCCACCTTGAAGGGCACGTCCCTGGTAAGCGTGATCGCCATGGGTGACCTGCTGCACGCCGTCCAGGTCATCTACAACCGCACCTATGACGTGGTTCCCATGCTGGTCGTGGCCGTGATCTGGTACCTCGTGGCCGTCACGATCCTGACCTTCTTCCAGCGCCGCGTCGAGGAGTATTACGGCCGCGGTGCCACCCGCCACGCGCCCAAGGCAACCGCCAGTTCCAAGCCCGTCGCCGACGGCGCCGGTACTACTGCCGCGATCCGGACCCAGGAGAACCAATGATGAACACCGCACAGTCCTCGAACGGGGCAGGTACCGCGGGCACGGCACCAGCGACGGCGACCCGTCCCGTCCTCGAGGTAGTAGGCCTGCGCAAGCGCTTTGGCGACCACACAGCCTTGGACGGCATCGACCTCACCGTCAACGAGGGCGAGGTAGTCGCCGTTCTTGGCCCCTCGGGCTCGGGCAAATCAACCCTCGTTCGCTGCCTGGACCAGCTGGAAACCATCGACGGCGGAGCCATGTACCTGGACGGAGAGCTGCTCGGCTTTGAACAGGGAAAGGTCCTGCGCCCGCTGACCGATGCCGGCGTCCGGGCCCAGCGCCGCCGCATGAGCATGGTGTTCCAGCAGTTCAACCTGTTTCCGCACTGGACCGTGCTGCGCAACGTCACCGAGGCCCCCATCGCCGTCCACGGCGTTGCCCCGGCCAAAGCCAAGGCGCAGGCACTGGACCTGCTGGAGAAAGTGGGCCTTTCGGACAAGGCCACCGCGTACCCCCGGCAGCTTTCCGGCGGCCAGCAGCAGCGCGTTGCCATCGCCCGTGCGGTCGCCGTCGAACCGCGCGTCCTGCTCTTCGACGAACCGACCAGCGCCCTGGACCCGGAACTGATCGACGAAGTACTGCAGACCATGAAATCCCTGGCCGCCTCGGGGCGGACCATGGTGGTGGTCACCCATGAGATGGAGTTCGCCCGCGAAGTCGCGGACCGCTGCGTGTTCATGGCCGAAGGCCGGGTCATCGAAGACCAGCCGGCTGAGGCATTCTTCCGCAACCCGCAGACTGACCGGCTGCGTTCCTTCCTCGCCCGCTCGATGCGCCGGAACGACGAGCAGCAGTGACAGCTACTACCCTGATGGCCACCGGGGATCTGGTCCTGGAACGGAAAGACGCCACATCCCTCTTCAGCGCCGTTGCCCCAGTGCTGGCCGAAGCAGATATTGTCATCGGCCACCTCGAGGTCCCGCACACCAACTCCACCACCACGGCGTCCGCGGACGTGCCCGCACTGCCGGCACCGCCGTCGGCCCTCGACGCTGTGGCCGCCGCCGGATTCGACGTCCTCACCCTGGCCGGGAACCACGTGTACGACTTCGGCGAAGCCGGAATCGAGGACACCCGGCGGCACTGCCGCGACCGGGGCATGTCCACCACCGGCGCCGGACGCAACCTCGAGGAAGCATGGGAACCGTCGGTTGTTGAGCACGCCGGCCGGCAGGTCATCGTGCTCAGCGTCAACTGCGTGGGACCCAGGGAATCCTGGGCCGGCAGCTCGAAGGCGGGCTGCGCCTGGGTAGAGGTCGTCACGCACTATGAGCCCCGGGGTGCGAACCCCGGAGGCCCGCCGCGTACCTACACTTTCGCCGAACCGAGGTCCCTGGCCGCTTTCACCGAACAGGTGGCAAGCCATGCGCGCCAGGGTGCCGCCGTCGTCGTCGCCCTGCACCAGGGGCTTGTCCACCAGCCGGTGGAGATAGCGCAGTACCAGTACGAAATCGCCCACGCAGCAATCGACGCCGGAGCTGTGGCGGTGCTGGCCCACCACGCCCACATCCTCAAGGGTGTGGAGGCCTACCGCGGCCGCCCGATCTTCCACGGGCTCGGCAACTTCGCCACCGTAACGCGGGCGCTGGGCGGAGCACCGGGCGATTCGCCCGAGCGGCGGGCCTGGGCCCGCGAAAGGACCCGGCTGTTCGGCTTCCAGCCGGATCCCGCCATGCCTGATTACCCGTTCCACCCCGAGAGCCGGAACACCCTGATCGCCGTCATCACCTTGGGACCCGACGGGCGCGTAGGCGCCGAGGTCATTCCCTGCTGGATCGACGACGACGCCCGGCCGGTTCCGCTGACCCGCGCCGACGGCGGGGAACAGGTGGGCGACTACATAAAGAGCATTACCCGGGAAGCCGGTCTGGACACTGTCCTGAACTGGGCAGGAGACCGGCTGACCGTTCACTTGAAGGAGACACCCTGATGAGCACTGAGACTAAACCGCTGGCAGGCAAGACGGTTATTGACCTGACGACGGCGCTGGCCGGGCCCTACGCCACCCTGCTGCTTGCCGGGCTGGGCGCCCGCGTCATCAAGGTGGAGAACCCCACCCGCGGCGGGGACTCCTCGCGCAACAACTCCCCCTACGTCACCGCCCAGGGCCTCAACGTCCGCCGGACGTCGGTAGACGACATGTCTGTCTCGATGATGCTCCGCGGCCGGGGCAAGGAGTCGGTGACGCTGAACCTGAAGCACCCGGAGAGCAAGCAGGTATTGTTCGACCTCATCGCCGAGGCGGACATCGTGGTGGAGAACTACAGCTCCGGTGTGACCAAGCGCCTCGGGATCGACTATGCGAGCGTGCGCCACCTCAACGAGAAACTCGTCTATACCTCCATCAGCGGTTTCGGCGCCGGCACGGAGAACGGGGACCGGAAGGCGATGGACACAATCGTCCAGGCGCTTAGCGGCGTCATGATGACTGCCGGTGAACCCGGGCAGCCGCCGGTGCGCTTTGGCCTGCCGATCGGCGACCTGTCCGCTCCGCTCTTCGCGGTCATCGGCACCCTGAGCGCTTTGCTGCAGGCCGAGCACACCGGCCAGGGACAGCACGTGGACGTGTCGATGCTCGGAGCACTGACCTCGATGGTGGCCTGCGAACCCTTTGACGCCCTTGAATCCGTGGGCTTCCCGCTGCGCACCGGCGCCTACGTTCCCCGCCTGGCACCGTTCGGCACGTTCCGCGCGGCCGACGGGTACTTCGCGATCTGCGCACCCACGGACCAGTTTGCTGCGGGCGTCCTCAACGCAATCGAGAGGGCGGATCTGCTGGACTCCGAGGATTTCGGCTCCCGTGATGCCCGGGTGGCCAACGCAGACCGCCTCCACGGGATTATCGCCGGGTGGGCCGCCGAGAAACCCCTGTCCGAGGTGCTGGAAGCACTCACTTCCAACGGCGCTCCTGCGGCACCGGTCCGGACCACGGCCGAAGCCGTCCGCGACCCGCTGGTGCTCTCCCGGGGTGAGGTTGTCCCGCTGGTCCATCCCAAGTTCGGCCACTTCGACGGACTCCTCGGGTCGGGCCTGCCCATGGTCCTTTCCGGCAGCCGGACCACGCTGGACGCTCCGGCACCGTACCTGGGCGAGCACACGGACGTGGTCCTGAAGTCCCTGGGCTATGACTCCGACCGGATCGAGAACCTGCGCTCCGCGGGTGTGTTGTGACGACACAGTCTGGAACGGCACCCGCTGATCCGGCGCCCCGGATCGGGGTGATCGGGGCGGATGTGCCCCGACAAATTCTCCTGGCCGCGGGTGCCACGCCGGTTCGCCTGTTCGGTGCCTGGAACGGGGACGTCTCGCGGGAAGCGGCTGAATTACTTGGGGCAGCCGACGTCGTGGCCGCCCGGGTGCTGGACGGTGTCCTGTCAGGACTCCATGACGATCTGGCCGGGCTGGTGGTCTGCAACGACTCCGCGGCGAACCTCCGGGTGTACTACGTCCTGCGGCTGCTGGCAGAGCGCGGGCGCATCCCGTACCCGGTCCAGTTGCTGGATACGCCGCGCGGCGGCGGCCAGCATGTGAACCTCTTCGTTGCCCAGCAGTATGAGCGGCTGGCTGGATTCGTTTCCGGATGCACCGGGCAGGCTGTTGATGCCAGTTCCCTGTCCGACGCCGCCGCCCGGGAGAAAGCCCTGGCCGAGGCTCTCGGGCACGTGCGGGACCTGCGCGTAAAGGGCGCCCTCTCCGGAAGCGCCGCGCTCCGGTGTTACGCGGCTGCGGCCCAAATGGCGCCGGAGCGGGCTCTAGCTGCCATCGATGCGGTCCTCGAAGAGCAGGCTGCCGCAGCACCCGCACCGGGAACCATGGTGGCGGTTTTCATGACCGGCAGTTCGCACCCGGACACCACCGTCTATGAAGCGCTCGAGCAGTCCGGCATTGTTGTGGCGGGAGAAGACCACGACGCCGGTGACGCCGCCTGGATTGGGCAGACGGTAGACGCCGCGTCGCCCGGCGAGGCCTTCAGTGCCTTGGCTGAACTGCACGCGCTGCGTCCGCCGTCGGCTTCCCGATCCCTGGCCTCCGAACGGACCGATCACCTGCTCGCCGAAGTCCGCCGGACCGGCGCCGCCGGGGTGGTGGCCCTGGTTCGGGACCTCGACGACGGCCCCGTCTGGGACCTGCCCAGCCAGCGCGAGGCGCTGGCTGCCAGCGGAACCTGGCTGGCCGGCGTCGTCCGGGTTCCAGCCGAGGGAGCCGCAGCTGCAACCGCCGAACTCATTGCCAGCGTCCAGTTGTCCGGGGAGATTGCATCATGACCGACCATCGACTTCGTTCAGCCGTGGCAGCTACCCGCTACCAGAAGGAATGGTTCCAGTCGGTGCGCCAGCGGGCCGCGGCAGGCGAACCCATCGCCCTGTTGAACGCCGATGCCCCGCACGAAGTCTTCCGGGCCCTGGACATCCCCTACGTGGTGACCCAGTGGTGGTCCTCCATCATTGCGGCCAAGCGGGCCGGCCCCGCTTCCATGGAGCGGCTGGCCGCCCGCGGGCTGCCTGACTTCAGCCAGCAGTACGACGCGATGCCGCTGGGTGAGCAGCTGCTCGACGCCGAGGACCGCCCCTGGGGCGGTTTGCCGGCGCCGCGGTTCGCCGTGGCCGAGCGCAGCGGAGACGTCACCGCCAAGATCTTCGAGCAGTGGGGCAGGCTCCCCGGCACGGAAACGTTCCTCCTCTCCCGCACAGGCGCCGACCCCTTGCCTGACCGGTGGTGGGAGCTGGTGCCGCGTGACTGGGAGAAGGCCTTCGGCTCGGACCGGCTGGACCTGCTGCAGGGCGAAATCGAAGAGCTGATCAGCTGGCTGGAGGAGCGCACCGGCCGGACGCTGGACCGGGACCGGCTGGCGGAGATCATGGACCTGGGCAACCAACAGGCCGAATGGAACCGCAGGACCCGGGACCTCATTGCCTCCGCGCCCTTCGCCCCCGTGCTGGTGAATGACACGATGCCTGCCGTCATGGCACCGCAGTGGCAGCGCGGCACGCTCTGGGCGGTTGACGCCGCGAGGTCCCTGTATGAGGAAACCGCGCAACGGGTGGCCGACGGCGTGGCCGTGTGCCCGGGCGAGAAGCGGCGGCTTATGTGGGTTGGCCGCGGCCTGTGGTCCGATCTGGGCCTGTACACCCGTTTCCAGGAGGAGTTCGGCGCCGTCTTCGTCTGGTCCATGTACCTGGCGATCGCCGCCGACGGCTACCTGCGCTACGGCGAGGACCCGGTCCGGGCGCTGGCTGCCCGCTTTGTGGGGATTACGGACCAGCTCTATGTGCCGCCGTGGTCCGCCCAGTGGTACGTGAAAGAAGCGCTGAGCCATCGCGTGGACGGGGTGGTGCACCTGGTGGCGGACGACACTCCCGGCAGCGGCTTCATTACCGAAGCCCTGGAGGCTGAGGGGATCCCTGTGCTGGAGATCCGGGCCAACAACGCGGACCAGCGGTCCAGCGATGCCGCCCGCATCCCCGAGCGGATGGCCGAGTTTATCCGCGACCGTGTCTGATCCCGGCTGCTGTTTCCGCTGCCCGGCCCGGCCCCGTCATGGGTGAGGGCGGCGGGAGGATGGGCCCGTTCCGGTATCCGAACTTCTCCTGGTACTTCGCCGGGCAGGTCCTCTCCAACACCGGGGTCTGGTTCCAGAACCTCGCCCTGCAGCTGGTGGTCCTTGGGGCGACCGGCAGTGCCCAGGCCCTGAGCGGCATCACTATCGCCCAGTTCCTGCCGATCTTCCTGCTCGGAATACCCGCAGGGCGGCTGCTGGACCGGGTGGCGCCCCGCACCGTGCTGCTCGTGACCTCGCTGGCTTCCGCGGTTGTCACCGCCAGCCTGGTCTTTGTGGTGACCCGGGATCCGGACTTGTGGCTGCTTTACGCCATGGTTGGGCTGCTGGGTTCGGTCCAGGCCTTTGAACGGGTGGCCGCGCAGACCATCATCTTCGAGCTGGTGGGGCCGGACGGCCTGTCCAAGGCTGCATCCGTCAGCACCATTTCGCTGGCCGCGGCCCGGTCGGTGGGCCCGGCGCTGGCCGGACTCGCTTTCCAGGGACTCGGGCCCAGCGCGTGCATCCTGATCAACGCGGCGGCCTACCTGCTGGTCTTCGCCTCGCGGCTGCGGATCCGTCCGGATGAGCTGCACCGGCGTTCGGCCCAGGCCCAGCGGCGTCCGCGCGGGGATGGGGTCAAGGCCCCGGCAGGGCCCGGGGCTAAGGCACTGGGCGGGCCGGCGTCGGGCATCTTCCGGCGCAGCCGGGATGTGAACACCCTTCTGGTGGTCAACGTGGTGATTTCACTCCTGGCCATGAACTTCGGGCTGGTACTCACCTCAACCGTGAATCTTTCCTATGGCGGTGACGCAAGCGCAGTGGGAGCTGTCCACACCCTTAACGCTGTGGGCGCGGTACTCGGAGGCATCCTGGCGGCTCGAAGGCCCCGGGTGTCGGTGCGGTCCATGATTGCGGCAACAAGTGTTTTCGGTGCGGCGTTGGCACTGAATGCTGCGGCTCCTACGCTGATGCTGTTCCTGGCAGTGGCCCCGGTGCTGGGGATCGCGGTGGGCTATTACCAGGGCATTGTGAACGCTGCCGCCCAGGAATCGGTACGGCCGCAGTTCATTGGGCGCATGATGTCGCTGATGACGATGGGAAGCTACGGCATGGTGCCTTTTGGGGCGCTGCTGATGGGCTGGGTGATCGATGCCAGCTCCGGCCGGGTGGCCCTGGCCGTTTCCGCGGTGAGCGCCTTTATCTGCCTGGTGGTGGTGTTGGTCCGGACGCGGCCCGCGGCTGAATAAGGCGCTTGTCAGCTGCCTGGGTTGGCGCCGTCGGCTTCGCGGTTGAGGCCCTTCAGGCGGCTGGCCGCCAGCCGGGACGGCACGTGCCGCGGGCGGCTGGTGATTTGGCGGCGGCTGACTGCCTCTGCCTCCGCTTCGTCGTCGCCGAAGTAGCCGCCGGCAAGGACCTGGGCCGCGTGGTCCAGGACGCCAACGATGGAGTTGCCGAGGTCTTCTCCGATATGGCTGGTTAGGCGCTGTTCGTGGTCGCGCAGTTCCTGCGTGCAGGCCTGCACTACGTCCCAGCCGGCTTCGGTCAGCTGGACGAGGCGGATCCGCCGGTTGGTCGGGTGGCTTCCGCGTTCCACCAGTCCGAGCTCGAGGAGTTCGTTCGCCACGAGGTGCGCGGCCTGGGAACTGACGAAGGTCCTGCGTCCCAGCTGGGCATTGGAGAGCGGCAGCCCCTCCCCCAGCACCTGGAGCACGAGGAACTGGGACAGCGTCACGCCGTGGGCCAGTGCCAGGTTTTCGGTGAACCGGTCGAGTGCCCTGCCGAGACGATAGGCCGTGTAGTTCAGGCGATTTGTTGCCGGCTCGCCGCGTTCGTCTCGTTCAAGCTCCATCAGGGGAGAATATCAAGTTATTTGCGATTCCCTGGACGTGCGTGCGGGGATGCGCTGGACAGCGATACGCGGTAGCAGTGTTTTGAGAGCGGTGGCCGAGTCCTAGCCCAAGGGATCAGAAGAGTTCCGCGTCGGCGTATTCACCTTGGGCTGCGCCCCGATCACGGCCATGCTGATGCCGCCGAAGTACTGCGGGTGTGGATGCCCTGGGCACCGCCCCGGCCTTCGCGAAGCGCACGCGGGAAATCGTGGGCGCAGGGCGTCCGATCTGCATGATCTGCATGATTTGCGGCCAGCCGATCCACGACGACGGACACACCTGCACACTCCCCGAGGCCTGATGCCGACGCCGGACCTGCTCCTTGATGAGCTGACGCTCACCGGACGGATTACGACGGCGTCCAACGCCACGTTCCTGGGCAGCATCGGTGACCCCGCGGTCGTCTACAAACCCCTAGCGGGCGAGAATCCCTGGTGGGACTTCCCCGACGGCTGCCTGGCGCACCGCGAAGTTGCCGCCTATCTCGTGTCCGAGGCGTTGGGCTGGAACGTTGTGCCGCGTACCTGGCTGCGGGACGGTCCGCTCGGCGAAGGCATGGTCCAGCTTTGGCAGGAGACCGCCCCGGAACAGAACGCCGTGGATCTGGTGGCCGTAGAGGACGTGCCGGAGTCCGGGTTCAAGCTCGTGCTCGAGGGTGAAGACTAGGCCGGGCAGATCGTCGCCCTCATCCACGAGGACTCGGCGGCGCTGCGGCGGATGGCGGTGTTCGACGTCGTCGTCAACAACGCCGACTGCAAGGGCGACCACATCCTTCCTCTGCCCGGCGGGCACCGGTTCGGCGTGGACCACGGGCTCACCTTCCATACCGAGCACAAGCTGCGGACCGTGCTGTGGGGCTGGATCGGAGAGGCGTTGACCGCCGCATCGAGCCGGTCAGCCCGTGGTGCCGCGGTGATTCAACGAAACGACGGGACCGAAACTGCGAGCCGCGGTCGGAGTGCAACACCGTTCCTGACGGACGGCGTGCCCGCACGGCGTTTTCTTGCGGGCCACATCAGTTACACCCTGGTGGAACTCCGCCCCATAAGCCGTCGGCATGGTCAACATCCGTCCAAGCACCAGCTCACCAGGTCAACGAGTCAACAAACCCGGGGGCACAGTCCCATGACGTCGTGGGCGCGACTGGGTTTGTCGGCATCGTCCCAACAGCTGGTGGCTAGGTGGTCAACAACAGGTCATGCAGACGCTCAGCTGGGGTTTCCCAGCCGAGCATTCTGAGTGGGCGCCCGTTGAGCTGCTGAGCGGCGACGTGTTCCAAATACTCAAAGCTGGACCAAGAAGTCGGTGTCCCTTGGGAATTACCACTGCCAGCGACCGGCCGGATCACCGAAAAGAATATCCAGGCCCGTGGCCACGCTGAAGGCTTAACGAGACCGTCCCCACGCCGGGACAGATTACTTTGTTAAAGACGGCATGGTCTTAGAACCCGCCTACTATCTTACTAACCCCTCCGTTCGGATATGGCCACAACCGAGTTACAAAAGGACAGAACCAGTTACTCTTGGGGTACGATTTGTCGCATGGCGACACCATCAGCTATTAATTCGGCACTAAATAAGATTCCTAAGCGTGCGGAGTCCCGCGGAGAGGCAGAACTCCGTTCTACCTTCGAGGATGCTGGTGTCGGGCAGGCTCTCGACACGGTGGATCATCAGATTATTTATGGTCGACGTGGGACTGGAAAAACCCACGCGCTTCGCTACCTAAATTCAGTGCGCGGGGACGAAGAGAACATAGCTATTTATGTTGACCTACGCACCATCGGCTCCGCAGAGGGAGTATTCGACGGGCAGAGCGTTAGTCCTGTAGAGCGCACTGCTCGGCTTCTCGTTGATCTGTTGAATCAGGTTCACGACGAAATTCTTCGTGCCGCTCTCGACGATGATCGCTTGTCCGGGGACAGCAACTTCGTTAACGCCTTAGATTCCCTACTGGACTCGATCAGCGGTATTCGGGTACGGGGCACCGTTGAACTCACCACTCAGGAAAGCGAGCGCTCACAAAGGGGCACCTCAAGCAACTACGCCTTTAACGCCAGCGCTTCTGTCCAAAAGTTGTCAGTATCAGCTGTTGGTACCGACGAAACCGAACAGCAAGCTGGAACAACAGAGACCAGACGAGGCGAAGAACGGATATCACTCAACTTCTCAGACGTCGCCCGTGCCCTCCGCAAACTCGCCGAGAGCATATCGGCGCGTCGCATCTGGCTCCTGCTGGACGAGTGGACCAGCGTGCCTCTTGAGACACAACCATATCTTGGGGCTTTCCTCGTTCGATGTGTCTTACCATTGCAGCCATTCACTGTCAAGATTGCTGCTATTGAACAGCAGTCTGCGTTCAGGACGCAACTCGCGAATGGATCGGTAATCGGTATCGAGGTTGGTGCCGATATGTCGGCAAACTTAAACCTGGACGACTTCATGGTTTTCGAGCAGGAGGAAGAGAAAGCTCGATCATTCTTCAGGAGCCTATTCTTCAAGCATTTGACTGCCGGTGGCGGCGGGGACTTGGGGCTCAATCGCGAGACGGATCTTATCCGCGAAGCCTTCACGGACAGCCGCGCGTTTGATGAACTTGTCAGAGCCGCGGAAGGAGTTCCCCGCGATGCCATAAATATTGCCGCAAACGCAGCTTGGCGGGCGGGTGAAAAAAAGATCTCCATCCCGGACGTTCGAAGAGCTGCCCGTCAATGGTTCCAGAATGACAAGGAACGCGCGCTAGCCGAGGTTCCCGAGGCACAGGGCCTACTGAACTGGGTCATTGACAACGTTATTCGGGGCAAAAAAGCGAGAGGATTCCTCGTCAACCAGAAGGACCGGGCATCGCGTCCGTTGATCATTCTGTTTGACGCGCGGGTCCTGCACCTAGTACGGCGTGGTTATTCGGCCCAAGATGCCCCGGGAGAGCGATTTGACGTCTACGTGATCGACTACGGGGCATACGTCGATTTAATAAGTACCCAAAATGCCCCCCGAGGGGTGCTTCCCTTTGAGGAAGAGGATGGCTCTGACGGTTTCGTGGACGTGCCCACACAGGACCTTCGAGCATTACGGCGAGCTGTGCTCGATCTGGATGAGTTTTTCAACTCTACTGATATTTGACCTGGAACGGTTGACCCTAACCGATTGTTCTTGATCGTACCTCTGGGTCTGCTGCGCGTGTATTCCTAGGAGAACCCATCGCATGCAGCAGCCTCTCTCGATACGCCCGCTTCCAAGTCCATTCCCAATCGGAGATTTGACTAAATCTGTTATCCGCGTACTACCCCTGTGAAAACTCTTGAACAGCTCCCATTGGTGCCAGCAGATGGACTGAAACATCTGGCCGTAGTCCAACGCGGCCGGTTCGGCTCTGCCAGATAGGTTGCGTGCACTGCGTCTCCTAGGAACGGTGACGTGTGCCGAGGCCTAGCACCATCCCGCGACTGTTCGCCACTGCAGCCACCCAGCAGCGCCGCCGGCTTGGCACATTCGAAGGCGAGTTCCATTCTCTCCACCCAGCGTTCGTAAGTACTCAAGAACGGGTAGCCGCGCAAAGGCCACTGATAAAGCTCAACCTGGCCCGTCCTCAGTTCGCGCTTGTGGCCCAAAGGATGATGCGCTCTAAATGAGCCAGTACTTGAATTGCGTGTGCCGACGATCCGTTCGGCACGAATTCGTCCGACTCTTGAGTTGCCCCCTCCCCGGACGGCACTGCCCAGACCCGCCCTCCACACTAGCGTCACCTTGTTTACTCCACTATTGAGCATTTCGCTTCTCGATCGACCTAACGTCCTGCCCAAGAAGACAGCTAGGCCCCATGAGCTCATTCTTGGGGAAAGCGCCAGTATCGCCCTTCGGCACCTACACTACGTACCGGCCCGGGCCGCAGCCACAGCATGATCGAGCGCCAGGGCGTATTCGGCCACAACATACATGGCTTTGTGGCCTGACGTATGGCTAAGGATTAGTCGTCGCCCTTGCAAATCAGAAGCCAATACGTCGAGCATCTCACGACGCAGATCTATCGCCCCCAGAACATTTCTGCGTTGCCTCTCGGTCAGTTGACCATCACCATGAATTATTGCATTCCTCACCTCGATGACCGTCTTCAGACGCCGGGCCTCATTGGTTCCTGCTATAGCAACACCAAAACCCCCCTTCAACCAACCATTCCGCTCGTCCCAAGAATGATTAAACGAGTCTCGGCTTTTCGAAAGTAGTCGACGCCCCAATGGGATTTTCCCGATATCGGATTCAGCAACTAGAAGTGCAATAAACTGATCAACTAACGATTCTGCCAAAGATGCCGCAGCCACAATTGCGCGTTCTGCATTTCCGGCGTCGGAAGCAACTATCCGATTGAGAGACCGCAAGGTACTTTCCGTTATTGCATGAACATCTGCATTAACCCGCATAAACACGGCCCCATTCGTAAGCGGCCCTACTTAGAACTGAATCGGATTTTAATGCCTTGGCCATCCTGTTTTCTTTACCCACATCCATCCGCCCGGCCGAGGCTGCAATACCAATTCGTGTAACATCGGTTGAGGCAACGAAAAGGTCTGCGAGCTCTTCAAATGAAATGTTTTTATGACCCGCAAGCAACCACGCCGCTTCTGCGCGCACGGTTTCATAGCGATCAGTGAGGAGCGTCCTGGACCACTCCAAAAATTCCGCTTCCCCTGGCCACCCCTTCTTTTCCAACTGGTCCCCTAGATGCATCATCCAAAGACGCGCCCAAGGGCTTTTGCGTGGCAACTTCGTGAGTTTACTCAGGGAAGACCAGTTCTCTTCCGTTTCGGGCCGGCCCGCCAGGTAACGAACAATGTTTAGGAGCCGAATGGGCTCCCTTTCCGCTATTCGAACCAACCACTCGTCGCTGATCCGTTCAGGGGCCGCCTGAAGAACCTGCAAAGCGCGAGCACCGAATTGAGCATGAACACTCCTCTGCTCTGGATCTCCTGAGACCCAGTCTTCTACGACCTGGGCTAGTGCCGCGAAATCCACCTGGTCGGGGTCGGGTTCTAAGAGAATTTCCTCAAAGTCCTCATATCCTACTTGCACATAATCAATCGATCCGAGTTCATCCGCTGCTTTGTTCCTGTACTGCTGAAGGATCTTCTCTTGCTCTTGAATCTCCTCAAGAATCTGACGTACGGAACGAATGCGGGTTTTTCCGTCAGCCAGTACGAGTCCGCGCTGTCGTGTGACGTCGACTGCACGTTCAATGGCTTCGTGAGCTTCGCCCCAACTCGGCGCGATGATCCTGAAGTCATCAGCGTATCTGTGAACCTCATAGCCATCGCGAACAATGTTTCGCTCAACCTGGTCAAGATAAGAATCTGCAAGCAGGTGACTGGGTTCCATCGCCTGGGGGATCCCAACGCCACGGGGAAACATCTCAAGAAGCAGGTCCTTCAGAACAGAAACTGTTTCGGCATCTAGAGTCTGAATAACCAACTCTTCAGAGAGAATGCGGTGATCAACATATTCGTAGCAGGCGGCTATATCAAAGTCGACTATGCGAATGCTATCATTTTGCGGCCCCGTCGTTCCAAATAGGTGATGAGCCTCAATGCTTCCTGATCGCGAGGGAGTGGGAAGCCTGGGCTTAAGTCTTTCGACTAGCGCTTCGTACAGAGTGCGCGTTTCGGGCGAAAGCAAGCTAATAGGCCGGGGCCCCAACCCTTTCTTGGGCATCGCTAATGTTTCAAGGAACGGCGCATAACCAGCCTTAAACCGTGCACCTGTCTGTTCTGCCAGTTCGTCAACCGAGTCGCCCAAACTGCGTTCTGAAATGAGATGAGGCATTTGATGAAGAGAAGTCTCAACACACTTTTTGGCTGCCGCTCGCAAGGAGAGCTCTTCCACAAATCCAGATTCTATGTGCACTCTTAGATCTCCTCGTAATTGTCACCCATTCGGTCGGTTCTCCAACTGCATCTTAGTGCACGCGATGAGACTTGTTTTCTTCATCTAGGGACCAGGGATCACTGTTATCGACGCATTGGGAAGAGGGTCGTCGAGCGCATCGATGCGAAGGCCATTCTCGCCTGATCGAGCTGTCCCGAGTCTCTAGGGCTAGGAAGAGGTCTATCAATCCGAAAGGGAAATCCGAGCGCCGATGAGTAGGGCTCCAGAGTCTCAGAACCCACGCGACTGGTCGCGGCGCAGATTCGGACTCCCGGGGTGCCGATCTCAGTCCGCAAAAGTGCCGCCCTCCGTCTCAGCTAAAATCAGACAGGCCCGTTCGTTCCGGGCGGAAAGCGCAGCATGTCCTTCACAGAAAACGCCGTAGCCCGCTGGGCGGAGCTGCAGCGGCTACAGGCCTCGCCCGGCTGGAAACTCACCAACGCGAACCCCTGGGTCCTGGCCCTGTTCCGCGAGGCCTTCACGCGCACCCGTCCGCGCATCCCCCTGGACGAATTCCACTCCCTCACCGACTCCTTCCTCCACCAGCTCAGGCTCAACGGGCAGGGCCTGCGCGAAGACTGGACCGGCAAGAACTACGCCGATGACTGGGTGGCACGCCGCTTCCTGGCCCGCCCCCGCGCCGACGGCCGCTTCGTCTACGAACTCACCGAACCCGCCGTCCGTTTCCTCTCCTACCTGGACGGCTTCACCGGCGACACCACCAGCCTCAACTCCTCCCGCCTGAACACCCTGCTCACCAGCGTGGAAACCCTGGCGCACGAATCCAACCCCGACCCCGAAGCACGCATCGCCGTCCTCGAAGAAGAGATCACCCGCCGCGAAGACCTCATCCGGTCCCTCCGCGCCGGCGACGCTCCCCCGCCCCTGGACGATGACACCGCTGTCGAAGCCGCCCGCGACATCCTGGACCTCGCGGCCGCCCTGCCAGCCGACTTCAAGCGCATGCGCGACGGCCTCGAGAAGATGCTGCACACCCTGCGCCAGGAAATGGTCGAATCGCAGGCCTCCAAGGGCCTGACCATGGGCGAAATCCTCGAAGCGGACAAGCGCCTGCGCAGCACCAGCGAAGGCCGCACCTATGAAGGCTTCACCGCCTTCCTGAACGACGCCGACCAGCAGGGACGCTTCCGGCACGCCATCGCGCAGGTTCTGGAACGCGACTTCGCCGACGCCATGACCCCCGGCGACCGGCAGGCCCTGTACCGGATGATCAGCGACATGCGCGAACAGGCCGCCGAAATCCAGCGGATCTACGGCCGGCTCTCCGAATCCCTGCACACCTACGTCCAGAGCGACGAGTACCGGGAATCGGTCCAGCTGCGCAAACTCATCCGCGCCGCGGAAACCGCCATCCACAAGGCACCGCGGGGACGCCGCCGCGCCGCCGTCGTGCCCGCACCGAAGCTCTACGCGTCCGCGTTCGAATCACTCAGCATGGTCCGCACCTACGACCCCGCCGAGCACGCCGCACCGCGGAAGCTGCCCGAACCGCCGTCGTTCACCGAAGCTGACATCCACCGCGCCGCCCGCACCCCCAAGGCCGACCGCCGCGTCCTGCGCGACGCGATCACCCGGGCCGGCAGCCGCCGCGGCCGCGCCACCGTCGCGGAAATCTTCGCCGAACTGCCCACCGAACACCGCCACCTCAACAGCATCCGCGCGCTCCTCGCCTCCGCTGCCCCCACCGGGGACAGCAACGGCACGACGGCGGCAGCCAGCGAATCCATTCCCTTCCTCCAGATCGACGGCAGCTCCCGCACCGCGGTGCTGCCCGTCCTCACCGTCGCCGAAAGCCCCCAGCCATGATCGAAAACCCCACCGCCGAAACCGAAGAGTACGACGAGCTGGACGAGGACGCTCAGTTTGACGAATACAGCGAGCCGGCCCGCGACGTCCTGATCGACGGCCCGGAGCTGTTCCCCGGGGACACCGGCACCCTGCCGCTGAAGCTGCGCCAGGCCCTGATCCGGCTGCTGCGCGGCCCGTACCTGGACGCCAACTCCTCGGACAACGTGTACAACACCGTGGTGGATAACCAGGAGCAGCTGCGCGTGCGGCTAAGCGAGCTGTTCCTGGAACTGGTCGTGGACGAGGACCACAAGGTGGCCCTGCTGCGCCCGGTGGAAATGGCCGAACCCCACACCACCGCCCTGCAGCGCCAGCGCGAAATGACCCGCGAGGAAACCCTGCTGCTGCTGCGCATGCGCCTGGTCCTGGACCGCCACTCGGGCACCGGCAACGAGGCCACGATCGCCCGGCAGGACATCATCGACGTCCTGGAGCAGTACGTGGACCCCCAGGCGCACGACGCCAAGGGCGTGGAAGACCTGGCCGACGCCGCCATCCGCAAGCTCGTCACCGAACGCCGCCTGCTGCTGCCCACCGAGCTGGACGACGTCTGGGTCATCTCCAACGCACTGCCGCTGGCCCTGCCGTACGAGCACATCGGCGACATCATCACCTACATGAACTCGCTGACCGAGGCCCCGGCCGAGCCGGATGCGCCCGAGAACGCGGTCACTGAAACAGAGCACGACGGCGAGGAGCCGGCATGAGCATCGAAACCACCCTTCCCATGGGGGACCTGATCAACCCCGGCCAGAACCGGCTCTCCCGGATCCAGATCGTGAACTGGGGAACGTTCGACGGCGCGCACACCATCCACGTGGACCGCGCCGGCACGCTGCTCACGGGGGACTCCGGCGTCGGCAAGTCCACCATCTTCGACGCGATCCTGCAGGTCATGGACGCCCGGCCCAAGATGAACGAAGCCGCGCAGAACAACGGCGGCACCGCCGCCGAGGAAAAGCGCACCGCGTTCTCCTACATGCGCGGCCGGCTCGGCACCCAGGGCATAGAAGCCGGCGACGGCACCGCCTACCAGCGCCCCGGCGCCACCTGGTCCGCCGTCTGCCTCACCTTCGACAACGGCCTGGGCCAAATCACCAGCCTCTCCGTGCTCATGGACCTGCCCGCAACCGGCACCGAACACCACGTGGGCCGGTTCTACACCGTGCACAACCGTCCCCTGGACATCACCGCCCTGGAAACCGGCATGCGCGGCCGGTTCACCAAGGGTGCCCTGGAATCACTGCTGCCTGGCGCGCAGATCTTCGATTCGCACAAACTCTTCGCCGAGCGGTACCGCACCGCCCTGGGTGTGGAGGACGAGAAAGCGTTCGGCCTGCTGCGCATCCTGCAGACCGGCAAGGGCCTGGGCGGCACGGTCAACGACTTCTTCCGCACCCACGTCCTGGACACCCCCAAAACCCTCACGGCAGCCGACGAGGCCGTGGAGGACTTCAGCCACCTGCGCAGCATCCGCCGCCAGCTCGAACGCGCCCGCCAACAGCGCGACCACCTGGCCAACGTCCCGGACCAGCACCGCCTCTTCCTCACCACCAAGGCCGAACTGGACCGCGTCCGTGCCCTCACCGCCGACGGGCTGCCCGCCTACCGCCGTCGCCTGGCGCTGGCCAGCCACGAACGCGACGTCGAGCGCCTCACCTCCGCCGCCGGCACCGGCCGCGAAGCGCTGAAGGCCGCCGAATCCCAGCGCGCCAAGCTGAAGAAGCAGGTCACCGCACTCACCGCCCGGTACACGCAGGAGGGCGGCGGAGCGATCGCCACCCTGGAACGCGAAGTTGCCGCCGCGCAGGCGCAGCTGGTTTCCCGTGAAACCATCGAGAACGCGTTCCGCGCCGACCTGCGCGCCGCCGGCATCGACACGGACCTCTCCCCCGCCGGGCTGGTCACCGCCCGCAGCCGCGCCAATGAGCTGATCAAGACCCTGAACGCCGACGTCGACGCCGCCCGGGAGCGCAGCTCCGACGCGCACGGCGAGGCCTGGGCCCTGAAGGGCACGATCGCGAAGCTGGAAACCGAGATCGCCTCCTTCCGCCGCCGGCGCAGCAACATCCGCCCGGAAAGCCTGGAACAGCGCGCCCGGATCTGCGAAGCCACCGGCCTCGACGAGGCCGAAATGCCCTTCGCCGGCGAACTGATCGACGTCCCCGCCGAACACAGCCAGTGGCGTGCCGCCGCCGAACGCGTGCTCCGCCCGCTCTCCACCGCCCTGCTGGTTCCCGGCGAGCACATGGCCGCCGTCACCCGCTATCTGAGCGAAACCAACCTGCGCGGCTTCCTGCGCTGCATCGACGTGAGCATTCCCGTGGACGGACCGTCCGAGCCAGGACCGCGGGACCTGATCACCAAGCTCAGCACCTACGACTCCGCGATGGGCGACTGGGTAGCCCGCAAGATCACCGCGCACTACGACTTCGAGTGCGTCGAGAACCCGGACGAGCTCGCCAAAGTTTCCCGCGGCGTCAGCCTCGGCGGTGCCGTCAAGCGCAACTCCTCCACCACGGAGAAGGACGACCGGCACACCAAGGCCTCGGACAACGTGCTGGGCTTCGACAACAAGGACAAGATCGCAGCCCTCGCCGGTGAACTGCTGGCCCTGCGCGCCAGTTTCGAAGAGGCCGACGTCGTCTCCCGCAAGCACGCCTCGGAGCAGGACGACCTGATCCGCCGGCTCGCCGCCGTCCGCAAGGTCGCCGCCGACACCCGCGAGTTCGAGGACATCACCGCCGGGGAGCAGCGCGCCGCCGTCGCCGACGCCGTCGAGCGTTTGGAATCCGCGCGCGACGCCAACGCGGACCTGGAGCAGATCCGCTTCGAACTGGACACCGCGGAGCTGGACCTGACCGCCGCCACCGAGAAGATCGGTGTGCTCAAGGGCGACCTGGCCCGACTCGAGGCCGAGCTGGCCGCCGCCACCGAACGCCGGGACACCCTGGCCGGCCGCGGACCGGATGCCCTGGCGGAGGACCTGCGGGCGCAGCTCGATGAGCTGTTCGCCCCCTTTGGTGAGATCACCGACGTCGTGCACCTGAACGACGCCGCCGGGCAGGTGGAGCGGAACCTGCTCACCGAGGCCGCGCGGCTGGATAAGACGCTGCTGGAAACCCGCACCCGGCTGGAGCGCGCCTTCGAGACCTACAGCGAGAAGTGGGGCTCGGACTTCGGCACGTCCGTGGACTCGGCCGAGGAGTACGTGCGCCGGTACGAGGACATTGTCACCGAGGGCCTGCCGCAGCACGAGTCGGAGTTCCGCGAATACTTCAACAACCGCACCTACGAGCGTTTCAGCGACCTGCTGCAGCTGCTCGACGAGGAGCGCCGCAGCATCTCCGCGCGCCTGCTGCCGCTGAACTCGGTGCTGCGCCGCGTGCCGTACCACGTGGACAGCCACCTGGAGATCGAGGTCAAGACCACCGTCCCGGACGACGCGCACAAGTTCCGCATGGAGCTGAAGAACGCGCTGCCGATGATGGGCGTGCGGCAGGACAAGGCGGACATGGACGCCCGGTACGCCGCGCTCGAGGGCCTGGTGGAGAAGCTGAAGGATCCGCAGGAGCGCCGCTGGCGGGCCGAGGTCCTGGACGTCCGCGCACACGTGACCATCACCTGCACCAACAAGCTCGCGAACGGGCAGTCGTTCACCAACCTGCAGGCGTCGCTGATGTCCGGCGGCGAGGGGCAGCGCTTCACCGCGTTCATCATGGCCTCGGCGCTGGCGTACCAGCTGGGCATCGTGTCCCAGGGCTTCAGCACCTACGGCACGGTGATGATGGATGAGGCGTTCGTGAAGTCCTCGCTGTCCTTTGCCGAGGCGTCCATCAACGCGCTGCACGAGTTCGGCTTCCAGCTGCTGCTCGCGGCTCCCGAGGACAAGGTGGACCTGTCCCGGTTCCTGGGGTCTGTCACGGAGATCCTGCGCGACGACGCCGCCAACCGGTCCGGCACGCTGGAGCGGGTTCCGGTGGGGTCTTCTGGAGCGGGCGGCTCGCGGGCTGTGGATATTCTGCTGCGGTAGCGGGCTGGCGTCTAGTCCGCTGCCGTGGCCAGGGCTATCTCCTCAAGCTCCTGACTGCGCCCAGAGTGATCGTCGCAGCGACAGCCAGGAAGCAGGCAGGAATCCCCCAAAGGGCAATTCCCTGGTTGATTTTTCCCTCCGACAGGAGCCATAGAAGGACTATTCCAGTAACGGTGAACAGCGCGATGGCAACGTTGTGTCCGCGCCACTTCGATTCACTTCTTTTCGGATCGTGCACGTGCACCTCACTCATTGGTCAGCTTCTCGGTATCGAATTCGCAATGCCAGCCACTGTACCGGTGACGGATGCCGTGCAAAGTCAGAGCGCTTCGTAGCCCTGGCCGTGCGGCCCGGTGAACGCCTGGGGAACACCGCCCTGAGACAGGACCAGCCGGCCTTCTGCAGCCGCCCACTCCTCGTAGAGCGGTGACACGCCACGGGCTTCCACTGCGGCGAAGGTCTCATATCCAGCTGCCGTGCCTGACGTCATGGCCCCCACCCTAAACGTGATCGTTGCGGGGTGCCCGCATACCGCCGTGCCCACTGCACCGTGCCGCGCACGTCACCCGCAGCGCCACGCCCTGCCCGGCGTGTTCATCCTCTGCTGTAATAACGTCGCTCTGGAGGATTCTGGAAATCTTCTGCTGCGCTAACGTCGCTTTGAACGACCCAGAAGGACTTTATTGCAGCAGCAGATTCTGCAAGGAGGGTCTAACCAGCGTTATTGCGACACAGGATGGCGTTGCAGCTCGGTCATACCGGGCCGGGGCCACCTGCGACGCACCCGTCAGCGTCATTCACCGGCGTCGGCCCCTAACGCTCTTACGAATTTGACGTTACCCTGACGTGTAAGGGTCGTTAGGAGCAGCCATGAGCGTGTCCCATGAACAGGAAATAGAAACCGTACCCGTCCGGGTGCGGGGGCATCTGGAACCGGAAGTCGCTGCCGTGCTGGCCGATTCGGCGATTCCCGCGGACGAACTCAACCACGTTGTGATGCAGTGGGTCGCCCGCCGGAACCTGGCGCCGGCAATGGAAACGGCCCAGACACAGGTCTCACCTCAGCTGGCCCGCAGTCTTCAGGCCAGGGAGAACTGGCTGCGGGACATCGAAACCGAGTTCGGCACCTACAGCCGCCAGGAGGTTGCGCAGCTGCGCGGAGCCAAAGGCACCAACCGTTCCATGGCCGGAGACCTCAAAAACAACGGCCAGATCATCACCTACCGCCGCGGCAACTCCGACCGTATCCCCGCGTTCCAATTCACCGAAACCGGCGGCCAGATCCGCTCGGTCATACCTGCTCTGATCCGCCTGGCCCGGAAGAATGGCTGGGAGGATGTAGACCTCTTGGCCTGGCTGACGAACCCCAACACGTATTTCCCGGGAGGAACCCGGCCGGTGGATCACCTTAATGACGTGGAACTCGTGCTGGCTGCGGCGGCGGATGCTTTCGAGGCACCGTGACCAAAACGCCTGATCCGCCGGACGAGTTCTCTCCCCTCACAGTTCCCCTTCCCGCCGGAACGCGCCTCTTTCGATGCCACGGCGCTGCATTTCGAGCAGGGGAAGCCAATCCCGGTCCCAGGGGTGCGGGACGGTTCAACTTCTTCGGTACTCCAGCCGTGCCCGTCCTGTACTTCGCTCAGACTCCGGAAACTGCCCTGTGCGAAACCCTGCTGCGTTACACCCCCGCGGGTTCACCCACCCGGCTGCCGGCAGCTGCCTACCGCGGCAGGATCATCTCCGAGGTGGCGGTTGAACGGGAGCTAACGTTCGCCCTGTTCCACAGTGAGGGACTGCGAAGGTTCGGCCTCCAGGCCAACCAGCTGATTGACACGCCGCCTGCGAACTACCCCCAGACACGCAAGTGGGCAGCCGCCGCTCATGCGGGAGGCCTGGACGGTGCCCTCTGGATGAGCCACCATCTCAACGGCAACCAGGCCGCTGTGGTCTTCGGGGACAGGGCTTCCGAACAAGATTTGTCCACAGTGAGCCAGCTCGCCCTCGATAGTCCTGCCGGTTTCAGCTGGCTGGTCGATGCCTGCGCCCCCATGGACGTGGACGTCCTCCCACCCTTCTAGCCCGCCCGGGGCGCCGGTCACCCTGACTCCTCCCAGCCGGCGGGACCATACTGGGGCGATGGGCAAGCTTCTTGAATCCTGGCGCCGCCAGCTCGTCGGCACATTCAGCAACAACTCCGAGACCATCCCGGAATGGGAACTGGAACTCGCCAACGGGAACGACCGCGGCTACTACGGGCCAGGCTCCGCGGTGTGGGCGGTGCACGGCTCGATGACCACGATCATCGCCGGTATCCGAGCCCTGCTGCTGCAGGCACTGCACCCGGGCGCGATGGCCGGCGTCCGCGACTTCTCCAACTACAAGGAGGACCCGCTGGGCAGGCTGGCGGGCACCATCCGCTGGATCTTCACCGTCACCTACGGGGATACGACGGCGGCACGCAGCGCCTCGGAATGGGTGCTGCGGCTGCATGAACGGGTGCAGGGCACCTATGAGGATGCTTCCGGAACGCTGCGGCCCTACTCGGCGAACGATCCCGAGCTCGCCCGCTGGGTCCACCTGGCGTTCACGGATGCGTTCCTGACTTCGCACATGGAGTTCGGCGGGCCCATTCCCGGCGGCCCGGATGCGTACGTAGCCGAGTGGGCCACCGCCGGTGAGCTCATGCGGATCGATAACCCGCCCCGCGATCTCGCCGGACTGCGGAAGCAGATGGCAGCCTTCGACCCCGAGCTGCGTTCCAGCCCCACGGTGCAGGAAGTCGTCGGCTTCCTCCGCCGTCCGCCCCTGCCGAAGAACCAGCTGATTGGCTACCGCGTTCTGTTCGCCGGCGCCGTCGCGTCCCTGGAACCGCGGCACCGGGAACTGCTCGGTCTCCGCGACCCGCATCTGGGTCCGTTCAAGCTGCCGGTGCACGGCCCCGTGAAACTGGTGCTGCGGGTCATCCGCTTCGGGCTGGGCAACATGGGTCCGTCGGAGCGCTCTGCCCGCGAGCGCATCGCGAGGCTGGGCCAGGAAACTGAGGAACGCAGGCCGGCCTGATCCCTGACCCAGAAACCTTTGGGGAGATAACGCCCCCTAGCAGCTTCCCGCCTGAAACTTCGGGGAGATAACGCTGCTTGCAGGGCACCCAAAGGACGGTTACTCCCCGAAGGTTGAACGGCAGGGCCTCGACAGGGCATTAACTCCCCAAAGGTTTGACCGCTGGCAGCCGGCCCCCACGCCGAACGCCGGACCCCGGGCCGGGCACCCCGGCAACCCCGGGCCGGCCCACGGGCCGGCCCGCTGGCCGGCCCCTCAGGAAATCGCGTGAACTGCGTCACAAAACTCTTCCAGTTCCACCGGGCCCGGTGGAACCATTAAAAGAGCAGCAACCTCCCTACCCGTATTGGCGCGCGCCGCTGCGCGCCTCCCCCCATACAGGAAAGGAACCATGCGCAAGGCTGTACCCTCACTGATCATCGCTGGGCTGCTGGTGAGCGGCGGCGTGGTGTCCTGCGGGACCTCGTCTGAGTCCCCTGCACCGGAAACATCAGTCAGCGCCTCCGCGGAAGCGTCCCTGCCGGCGGACCAGATGGACAAGCTGATCCCCGCAGACGCCCGGACGATCACCGACCCGGCTGACCCGAAGGCCACCCTCGTCCTCTTCACCGATTACCAGTGCCCGTACTGCGCGAAGATGGACACGCTGATCGAGCAGGCCAAGGACGACTACGGCGACCAGGTCCGGATCGTGGTGCGGAACTACCCGCTGCCCAAGCACCAGAACGCCGAGCCCTCCGCCCGCGCGGTCGAAGCCGCCGCGGAGCAGGGTGCCCTGGAGCAGATGGCCGCCAAGGTCTTCGAGCACCAGCAGGACTGGAAGTCCGCCTCCAACGTGGACGAGATCTTCGCGGGCTATGCCGAAGAGCTCGGCCTGGACATGGACCAGTTCATGGCCGACTACAACTCGGACACCATCAAGGACCGCGTTGCCCGGGACCTCAAGGATGCCCAGGACCTCCAGGTCAAGGGCACCCCTACGCTCTATCTCGACGGCCAGACGCTGCAGCTGGAAACCGGTGACTACAGCGAGATCCAGGAACCGCTGGACGAGGCACTGTCGAAGTAACGTCCGCAGGCGGACCAGCTACGGGCGGACCAGCTACACCCGACCGAACGCGACCACACAGTTCTGCCCGCCGAACCCGAACGCGTTCGTCACGGCATACCGCACGTCCTGTTCCCGGGCGGTGTTCGGCACATAGTCCAGGTCGCACTCGGGATCCGGCGTCGCATAGTTGATGGTCGGCGGAATGACCCCCTCGCCAATCGACATGGCGCACAGCAGCGACGCCAGCGTGCCCGCCGCCCCGATCAGGTGCCCGGTCATCGACTTCGGCGCTGTCACCGCCAGGGATCCGGCATGCTCGCCGAACACCGTATGCAGTGCGAGCGTCTCCGTCCGGTCGTTCGCCTTGGTCGACGTGCCGTGCGCGCAGACAAGATCCACGTCCGCGGGGTCCAGCCGCGCCTGCGCAAGCGTCCGCGAAATCGCCTCCGCCGCGTACTTTCCGCTTGGCTCCGGTGCCACTATGTGGAACGCGTCCGACGTCATCGCCCCGCCCAACACCTCCGCATACACCGTTGCACCGCGGGCCCGCGCGTGCGCCAGCGTCTCCATCATGCACGCCACGGCGCCTTCGCCGAAGACAAAACCGTCCCGGTCGGCGTCGAACGGGCGGCTGGCCTCCTGCGGCACGTCGTTGTTCCGCGACAGTCCGCGCATGGTGGTCAAACCCGCGAACATCACCGGGGTGATCGCGGCGTCGGTCCCGCCGGCAATAACGACGTCGGCGTCCCCCGCCAGCAGCAGCCGGCGCGCCTCCAGCAGGGCGTGCGTTCCACTGGCGCACGCGAGCGCACTGGCGTTCACCGGACCGTGCACGGAGAGGTCGATCGCCACTTCGCACGCGGGCATATTGGTCAGCGAGGATGCAACGAAGCTGGGACTGACCGGCCGGATGCCCTCCGCGTCGAAGAGCCGGGTGGCGTCCTGGATTTCCGGATAACCCGACACGGCGCTGTTGATGATCACGGCGGCGTCGACGTCCTCCAGCGACTCGCCCAGTCCGGCGTCGGCCGCCGCCTCCCGTGCCGCGACGACAGCCAGCTGAGAAGCGCGCGAGGACCGGTTGATCCGCTTGACCGGCAGCCAGGCAGCCGGATCGAAGCCCTTAACCTCGGCGGCGATCCGGGTCGGGAAGTCCGAAGCGTCGAATGCGGTGATCCGGTCCACCCCGGATTTACCCTCCTTCAGGGCTTCCCACGTCAGCGGCCAGGAACCGCCGAGCGGAGTCTGCGCCCCCATCCCGGTGATGACCACCCGCTGAGTGTCCATGCCGTCCCTCACTCGGTGTTCACAGCCGCGCCCGGCACCACCAGGTTCCCGGCACCCAGGTCCTCCACCGCCGTCTCAGCCAGTTTGAAGTGCATCTTCTTTCCGGTGGCGGTCAGCGGCACGGAGTCCACGAACCGGTAGGCGCGCGGCCGTTTGAAATCCGCCAGTCCGGGATGGGCGAGGCAGAATTCATCCAGGGCATCCGCCGTCGCCGCCTCGCTGCGCGGCACCACGTACGCCACCACCCGTTGCCCCCACTGCGGATCAGGCACGCTGACCACCACCGAATCCAGCACCTCGGGATGTTCCGCCAGCACGCCTTCCACCTGCACCGGGTGGATGTTCTCGCCGCCGGAAATGATCATGTCGTCCTTGCGCCCCAGGATCGTGACGAAGCCGTCCGCATCCCAGGTGGCCATGTCCCCCGGATACAGCCATCCATCCACAAACTTCTCCTCATCCGCGCCGGGCAGGTTCACGTAGCTGTACCCGGCCTTCGGCGAGCGCATGATCATTTCCCCGGCCTCGGTGCCGTCCTGCGCCGCCAGCTCATCCGGGCGGGCGCGGCGGTCCGGGAAGACCTTGACGACGGCGACGTCGTCATCCGTGCACGCACGCCCCGCAGTGCCCGCCCGTTCCGGCAGGTCCTCAGGGCGCAGGAACGTGTTCCAGAACGCCTCCGTGGTGCCGTACCCGTTGAAGATCCGCGGCGTGAGCAGCTCCTGGTACCGCAGCGCCGCCGCCCGGTCCAGCGGCGCCCCCATGGTCACGATGCCCTTGAGCGTGCTGATGTCCCGCGGCCGCTTCTCCTGCTCCTCGGCGATCAGCTCCAGCGTGGTGGGCGCGCCGATCAGGAACGTCAGTCCGTACTCCCCCACCCAGTCCAGCACCGTGGCCGGATGGAAACTGCGCAGCGGTACCACCCCGGCGCCGATGTAGAAGGACGGGTTCGGTCCGCCCGAATGCAGGCCGCCGCGGTGGAACCACGGGGTCATGTTCAGCGTCCGGTCATACGGGGTCAGCGGGAAGTGCATGATCACGTCGTGGGCGCTCATCAATTCCGCGATCGACGGCAGCGCCACGCCCTTCGGCATGCCCGTAGTGCCCGAGGTGTACAGCCGGGTGCTCTCCTCATAGGTCGAATAATCCGCCGGCAGCGGGGGCAGGACAGACGACGCCGGATCCCCGCTTTCCGCGGCGGCCAGTTCCAGCCGCGCCTGTTCCAGCGCCGTCCCGAAGTCTTCCCAGCCGCCCGGCAGTCCGCCGTCGGGCGTTCCGGCGACGAGCACCAGCGGGCTCATCTCCGCGATCTCCAGCGCCCGGGCCGCTGCGGCGGCACAGTCGGCGTCGACGATGAAGACCGAGGGCTGGCTGTCGCGGAGGATGTGCGACGTTTCCCCCGGAGCCAGCCGGAAGTTGACCGGCACGCTGATCGCGCCGAGCCGGTGCGTCGCCAGGTACAGCAGCGCGAACTCGGGTCCGTTGAACAGCTGGTACATCACCCGGTCCCCGCGGCCCACCCCACGGTCGGCCAGCATTTTGGCGCAGGCTTCGACGTCGGCGCCGAGTTCTGCGTAGGTCCACTGCCGGCCGGTGGGCGGATCAATCATGGCGACGGCGCTGCCGTACCGGGCGACGTTGCGCCGGAACCCTGCACCATAGGTCATCTGGTGCTCGAAGTAGTCCTTGAACCGTCCGGCGTCGTACTGCATCCAGGTGTCCTTTCTCAGTTCCCCTGCGGCCGCCGCGGCCGTTGGGGAAGCGCTACGGGGTCGGTGGTGTCGCTGAAGAACGGCGGGGCGATGACGGAGAGGCCGCCGTCGACCGCCAGGGACTGCCCGGTGATGTACTCCGCGCCCGGGGAGAGCAGGAAATCGACGGTGGCAGCCATCTCATCCACGGTGCCGGGCCGCTGCTTGGGAATGCGGGAGATCACGCTGTCCATGGGCGCCATGCCGTCCATGGTGTAGAAGTACTCGAGCGAGTCGGAGTCGATCAGCCCGCCGTTCACCGCGTTCACGTTGATCCCGTAACCGGCGAACTCCACCGCCATAAAGCGGACAAAGGACTCGACGGCGGCCTTGTAGGAACCCAGCGCCGCGTAGGTGGGGAAGGCGCGGACGCTGCCGTAACTGCTCAGCGCCACAATCCTGCCGCCGTCGTCCATCAGTTTCACTGCCTCCTGGGACCCGAGCACAAAGGGCCGCACGTTCACGGCGTAAGCCCGGTCCAGGTGGTGGGTCTTCAGGTCGACCACCTTCTTGAAGGCGGCTGCGGCGGCGTTGTTCACGTAGTAGTCCAGCCGTCCGTATTCCGCGGCAGCGGCGTCGAACAGCCGGACGATGTCCTCGGGATTCTCGATGTCCGCCTGCACCGCCAGTCCGCCGCCGCCGAGGCGCTGCAGTTCCGCGACAGTGTCCTTGGCCAGGTCCGCGTTCTTCCGGTAGCCAACCACCACCTGGGCGCCCTGCGCGGCCAGCCGCTCCGCCACCCGCCGGCCGATCCCGCGGGACGCTCCGGTGATCAGGGCGATCTTGCCTTCGTGCTGCGGCCGCTGTTCCACGTGCAACCTTCCGCACCGTGAGCCCGGCGCCGGCGTCTCGATTCAGGCTGCGGCTCCCGCACAGCGCGCGAACCGGGCGGGGATGTTCGACGCCGGTGTCTCCGCCAGCTGCCCACGTCCCCTTGATCCGTAAATCGTTATCCCGCCGGTTTGCTGCGTCAAGGGTGTGTGGACTGGGAACCTCTATCCGCCTGCGGCTTGGCAGCCTGTGGAGGGAGAACCGGAGCGTAACGAAGTTGGGATGAGGCGGTGCACGTCAGTACCGTGAACAAACCAATATCGAAATATTGGTTTGTGACTACTGAGGAGCATCCATGGCCGTTGTCCGCACCATCGCCGAAGTTGAAGAGTCCGAGAAGACAGTGGAGCCGCTCGCTCTGCCGCTGGCCGACCCGCTGGGCGCGGACATCGAGACCAAGACCTACAACCTGTTCTCCACCGAGGATGAGAGCATCCACGCCGGCACCTGGGAAACCGCCGTCGGCCTCTCCCGGTGGAACTTTTCCGACGGCGGCGAGGTCATCTACGTGCTCAGCGGCCGTATGACCGTCCAGCGCGACGGCGAAGAGCCCAAGGAAGTTGGCCCGGGCGACCTGGCGGTCTTCCCGCAGGGCTGGAGCGGCACCTGGAACGTCACGGAAGCGCTGTCCAAGGTCTACGTCATGTACAGCTGACCGGTAACTAGAGTTGGACAGGGGCGGGCGCCGGATCCTGCCCCGGGACGGAGCAGCGGGTGGCCCGCAACCAAGAGGCCAAGAGGCGTGTAATTCTCGAAGCGACGCTGGAGAGCATCTCCAGGCACGGCTACGAAGCGACCCGCCTCCGTGATGTGAGCGAATCTGCGGGCGTCTCGATCGGCGTTCTCCAGCACTACTTCGGAACCCGGGAGCAGCTTCTGGGCGAAGCCCTTGGCTACGCCAGCGGTGAGCTCGTGGAGCACTTCGCCGCCCTGGACCCGGCCCGCCTCAGCCCGTGGATGGAGCTGCGGGGGATGATCGGCGTCGTCTGCGGCATGCCGAGCCTGCACGGCCGCGGGCTGCTCTGGCTGGAAATGTCCAGCCTGGTCCGCAGGCACCCCGAACTGCGCGGGCGGCTGGACAGCGTGTACGAGCTCTGGGACACGCACGTCCGTGCCGCAGTGCAGCGCGGTGCCGCGGACGGGTCACTCGGCGTCGGCCCGGAGTCGGTGGACGACCTGGTGGCCATCTTCCTGGCCTTCTTCGACGGTTACGAATACGAGATCGCGTCCTCGCTGGTCCCGGACGATCCGGCCGTGCTGGAGCGGCGTGCGGTGCTGCTGGCTGAGCGGCTTTTCCGGCCTGTTCCGGCCTGACCCGTCCCTCTCTTTCCCCCTGCAAGGTGGGGTTGGCGCAGGGTTAGGAGCGCAGGTACGCCAGGGTGGCGAGGACGCGGCGGTGTCCACTGTCCAACGGCGAGAGCCCCAGCTTCGCGAAGATGTTGCCAATGTGCTTGCTGACAGCCGTCTCCGACACGGAAATGGCCTGCGCAATCGCAGTATTCCCCAGACCCTCGGCGACCAGCCCCAGGACCTCGAACTCGCGCGGCGTGAGCGAGCGGATCGGATCCCGGGTTCCGCGGCGGCTGAAGAGCTGGGCAATGACCTCGGGGTCCATTACGGTCCCGCCGGCCGCGACCCGCTGCAGCGCGTCGACGAAGTCACCGACCTTCCCCACCCGTTCCTTGAGCAGGTAGCCCACACCCTGGGCGCCGGAACCCAGGAGCCGGCTGGCGTAGCGGTCCTCCACATACGCGGACAGCACCAGCACCGGGAAATCCGGGACCCGTGCCCTCAGTTCCAGCGCAGCTTTCAGGCCTTCATTGGTGAAGGTGGGCGGCATCCGGACGTCGAGCAGCGCGGCGTCGGCAATACCCGGCTCGAACACGGCCAAGAGATCATCCGCGTTGTCCCAGGATCCTGCCACCTCGAACCCCTCGCCCTTGAGGAGCAGTTCAAGCCCCGCCCGCAGCAGGGCATCATCTTCGGCAATCAGAACGCGCACGGCAGCTCCACTCTCAGGTTGGTTGGGCCCCCTGCGGGGCTGGTGAGCACCAGCCTGCCGCCAAAGGCGGCTGCGCGCCGGGCTATTCCGGTCAGGCCGGTCCCCGAGCCGCCCCCGGCGGCACGTGCGGCCCCGGCGGGGGTTGTGACAGTTTCGGTAGCGACAGTGTTGGTAGCGACGGCGGTTCCGGCGGCTGCGAAGGTTTCGGTGTCGGCGGCTGCGTCAGCGGCCGACGCCGGCGGGACAGCAGGGCTCCCCGGTGCCGGTGCGAACTCCGCGAAAGCGGCGTCCGCGGAGGAAGCTTCCGCCCCGCCGCGCCCGTCGTCAGTCACTTCAACCACCAGCACGTCCTCCCGCGGCGTCGATTCGGTGCGCAGCACCACCTCGATCCGGGACGCACCGGAATGCTTGGCAGCATTGGTCAACGCTTCGGCCAGGACAAAGTAGGCGGCGGATTCAACAGCAGCAGGGGCGCGCTGCAATCCCCCGACGTCCAGGCTGCAGGGAATGGGCGAGCGGCTGGTCAGGGCCGAGGCAGCACCGCCCAGCCCCAGCTCATCCAGCACCGGGGGATAGATGTCATGCACAGCTGCACGGAGTCCGGTCAGCGCTTCAGAGGCGGCGTCCTGCGCCCGGGCCAGGAACGGCAGCGCGGCGGCCGGGTCGGTCTCCGCGGCCCGCTGGGCCAGCCCCAGCATCATGACCACACCCACCAAACGGTTCTGCGCGCCGTCGTGCAGTTCCCTCTCGATCCGGCGCAGCTCGGCGGCGTGTGCGGCAAGCGCGCTGGCCCGGGCTGTGGAGAGGTCCTGGATCCTTCGGGAGAGCTCGTCATAACGGCGCGGGGAAAGGATCGCGAGTGTTCCCTCACTGAGCCGCCGCGCCATCCACGGCAGCAGGAACCAGGCCAGGACCGCATAGGCGACGCCGAGCAGCATGCCCAGGAACGCTTCCGGCCAGCTGGTGATGGTGACGGTCAGTTCCAGCGGCGACTCGGGCGGAAACAGCATCCACAGCGGAGAAACCAGCAGATACAGCGCCGCGCCGGCCGGGAGGGCGAGGGCCACGGCACCGGCCAGCAGGGCAAACGCAGCATGGAAGAGCAGCCAGGACAGGTCCCGCTTGGTTTCCGGAGCCGTCACCAGCGACGCCAGTTCGCCAAAGGAATACCGCCCGCTGAGGCGGCGGCGGTCAAAGGGAATCACAGCCCCGGCAAAGCCGGCAGAGCGCTCCTGCGCATGTGCTGCCAGGAAGTTCAGGATCCTCAGTGCGCCGGGCAGGGCGTAGAGCCCGATGCCCAGGGACAGGAAGGGCAGCAGCACCAGTCCCGCCACCAGAGCTGCCAAGGATGCCAGCCAGTAGGCGGCCTCGCGCAGCAGGAAGGCAGCGTCAGCGGTGCGGGCCCGCAGGCCGGCTCGGGTTGGCCATCTCATTTCCTCGATTATGCCGGAGCGCCCCGGGTCTGTCGGTATAGCCAGCTACACCATGAACTGGGCTGCTGGCTGTATCGGAACCGATTCGTGCGCTGCGTAGCGTTGAAACCAGTTCCCCGCCACCGTTCAAAGGACACAAACCATGTACACAGACTCTTCCGAATTCCCAGGTCCGGCAGCCCTGGAGCTGACCGGCGTTTCCAAGAGCTACCGCACCGGGACTACCACCGTCGCAGCCCTCCGCGAGGTGTCCCTGGCCGTGCCGGCAGGCACCTTCACCGCGGTGATGGGCCCGTCCGGGTCCGGCAAAAGCACGCTGCTGCAATGCGCAGCGGGCTTGGACGGGCCCGACGACGGCCAGGTGCGGCTGGGAGGCACCGAAATTTCCCGGCTGGGAGGCAAGGCACTCACCCGCTTCCGGCGGGACCATGTGGGCTTCGTCTTCCAGTCCTACAACCTGCTGCCGCAGCTCTCAGTGACGGCCAACGTCACCCTGCCGCTGCTGCTCGCCGGACGCGGAACGGACGGGGCCTGGCTCGAGTACGTGCTCGACGCCGTCGGGCTGACCGGACTGGGCAACCGGAAGCCGCAGGAACTCTCCGGCGGGCAGCAGCAGCGCGCGGCCATTGCCCGGGCCCTCATCACGCGCCCGGACGTGGTCTTCGCGGATGAGCCTACCGGGGCCCTGGATTCCGGCACTGCCCGCCAGGTCCTGGAACTGCTGCGGCACACGGTCTCGGTACTTAACCAAACCGTGGTGATGGTGACCCACGATCCGGTGGCGGCCAGCTACGCGGACACAGTCGTTTTCCTGGCCGACGGACGCATTGACGGCAGCATGAGCGGCGCCTCGGCCCGCGACGTCACCGACCGCATGGCCTGCCTGGGAGGGAACTAACATGCTCAGCCTCGCCAAAGCGTCCATCCGGCACCACCGCGGCGGGTTCACCGGTGTGTTCATCGCCGTGTTCCTCTGCGCTGCACTGATCACCGCTATGGGCGTGCTCATTGAATCCGGACTGCGCGGAGGCACCTCCCCGCAGCGCCTGCAGGCGGCTGACATCGTAGTGGGCGCTCCCCAGTCCATTCCGGTTCCGGAGGACCTTCCGGCCGTCTTTGCCGAACGGGTCCTGCTGCCCGCCGGGACAGTGGAGGAGATCGAAGCCGTGCCCGGTGTCCAGAGCGCCGTCGGCAGCGTGGAGATTCCGCTGGCCACCGCCGACGGGAACCCCGTTGCCGCCGCGGCCTGGGACTCGGCAGCCCTGGCACCCTATGACCTCACAGCCGGTGAGCCCCCGCAGGCGTCTGATGAGGTGGCGGTGGATGCCTCCTTCAACACGGAGCCGGGCAGCAGCATCGTGCTCAGCCACGGCGGCATCCCCTCCGAGTACACCGTGTCCGGCACCGTGGAGCCGGCGGAAGGAGACAATTCCGGGCCGGCCGTCTTCCTGAGCACCGCCGGCGCGGCAGTCCTCTGGCCGCACGGCGATTCCGTGGCCACGGTCGGTGTCCTGGCCGAACCGGGTGTCAGCCCGGAGAAGCTGGCCGCGGACATCGAAGCCGGGGTATCCGGCGTCGTCAGTTACACCGGCGACCGGCGCGGTGATGTGGAGAACCTCGGCGGAGCCGGGGCGCGGTCCATGCTGCTGCTCCTGAGCGGGTCCCTGGCCGGAGTCGCCATGATGACCGCGGTCTTTGTGACTGCCGGAACCCTCTCGCTCTCCATCCTGTCCCGCCGCCGCGAGTTCGCGATGCTGCGGGCAGTGGGGGCCGGAGCCAACCAGACGCTGGGCCTGCTGGTTCGCGAAGTCCTGCTGGTCTCCAGCGCCGCCGCCGTGCTGGGAGCTCTTCCCGGATTCTGGCTGGCAGGTTTCCTCGGTGGCCAGTTCACCGCCGCCGGAGTGATTCCGGAGGGGTTCCAGCTCGCGTTCAGCCCGCTGCCGGCGGTGGGCGCCGTCCTGGTCAGCATCGCAGCAGCTGTGGGTGCCTCGCTCGTCTCGGCCCGCGGCACGGTCCGCGCAGCTCCCGTGACGGCGCTGCGGGAGGCCGTCACTGAATCCGGCCGGCTGGGCCGCGGGCGCATCATTACCGGACTGACCCTGCTGGCTGCCGGTCTCCTCGCAGCGCTGCTGCCCGCGGCGGTCCCCGGCAGCGCCGGGCTGGCGGCAGCGGCGTCGAGCATCCTGCTGCTCGTGATCGGTGCGGGCGTGCTGGGTCCGTGGATTGTGACCGGTTCGCTGAAGCTGATGGCGCCGCTCCTGCGGGGCAGCAGTTCCGCGCCGCTGGTCCTGGCCGGAGCCGGCGCCGAGGCATTCCCGCGGCGGCTCGCGGCGGGAATCGTGCCGCTGGCTCTGGCCCTGGCGCTCGGCTCCGTACAGTTCTTCATGCCAGCCACCGTGGAGTCCGAAGCACAGCGGCAGTCCCGCGACGGCGTCGTGGCCGGCTACCTGGCCAGCGCTCCGGGCGGAATCTCTCCCGAGCTGGCGGACGCGGTGGCCGCACTGCCGGGGGTAGAAACTTCGACGCCGATGGCCGCCTCCGCGCTCCTCGCCCAAACGCGTTTCCTGGGCATGGATGACGGGGTGCAGCCCGTCGGAGTGCAGGGTGTTGCACCTGAAAATCTGGAGGCCGCGCTGGACCTGGGGGTCCGGGAGGGGTCGCTGGACCGGCTCGCCGAACCCGGAACAGTAGCGGTAAGCACCGCGCTTGCGCACGAATCCGGGCTGGCGCCCGGGGATGAGTTCGGGTTCCGCTACGGGGACGGGGCTGAGGGCACCGCCGTCGTCGTCGCCGTCTATGAACGCGGGCTGGGATTCGGCGACGTAACCATGGACAACGCGGCCCTGCTCCCCCACACCACTTCCGGGCTGAACGATCAGCTGCTGCTCACGGCACCGGACGCCAATCCGGCGGAACTGGTGCCGGCACTTGAAGGCCTGGGCCTGACTGTCCTGGACCGGGAGGGACTGGACGCAGCCGGTGCGGCGGAGCGCGGTGCGGAGTCCTGGGTGAACATCCTGGCCATGCTGATCCTGCTGGGATATCTGGCGGTATCTGTGGGGAACTCACTGGTTATGTCCACCGCACGGCGGCGCCCCGAAATGCTGCTGCTGCGCCGGCTCGGAGCCACGAACGCGCAGCTGCGCCGCATGACCGGCGCGGAGTCGGCGCTGATGGTTGCCGCCGCCGTCGTAGTGGGAACGGTGCTGGCGCTGCCGCCGCTGATGAGCATTGCCCTGAATGTCTCCGGACAGCCGGTTCCCACGATCCAGCCGCTGGTGTACCTGGCGCTGGCGGGCGGAACCGCCCTGCTGGGCATGGGCACGGTTGCGGCGGCCACCCGCTTTGCACTGCGGCCGGAGCGCAACGGGTAAGGGCCCGGACGCAGAAACGCCCCGGTCCGAAGACCGGGGCGTTTCTGTGATGATTTCTCACCTGGCGGAGGATGGGGGATTTGAACCCCCGAGGGCGTTAACCCAACACGCGTTCCAGGCGTGCGCCATAGGCCGCTAGGCGAATCCTCCAGGCTTTTGCTCGTCAAGAGCAGATATAAGACTACCGGACATCGCCCTGATTACCGAATCGAGGGCCGACGACGGCCTCACGACCCCGCGGCGGCACCCATGCGGCGCCGGCCTGCCAGCCGCAGACCCAGGTTGATGACCAGGATCGACAGCCAGGACAGCTCCGCCGCCGACGGGCTGACAAGTGCAATGGGAATGGAGAGGAGGAAAACCGCCGGGGTGACGGGAGCGCGGACCCGGGCATACCTGAGCAGTCCTGGATTGACGTCGTCCCGGAAAAGTCCTCGCCTGCGGCAGTAAGACCACATCCACGTGTTCACCGAGCCGATCAGTCCCAGGGCAGCAGCATAAATAACGACGCCGAGGCTCGTGTCGTCGTGCAGCGCCAGCATGTCGGTGGCATAGGCGAGCAGCGCCACAAAGAACAACAGCAGCAGGTTTAGCCGCTGCAAACCTCCGGTGTAACCCTTCAGCAGGCGGAACAGCCGATGATGGCTCAGCCAATAGGCGCCGGCGACCGCGAAGGACAGGGCGTACGCGAAGAACTCCGGGCGCTGCTCCAGGATCGCATGGCCGAGCTGGCCGGCAGGGACTTCCGGCACCTTGATGTCCACGGCCAGCAGCGTCATGGCGATCGCGAATACGGCATCGCTGAAGAACATCGTGCGGTCCAGGTCGGCTCCGGAATCAAGACGCCGGCTGAACGGATCCTTCTTCTCCGTCATTGCATCATTGTGGGCCGTTCAAGCGCACGGGTCAGCAGCCGGGCCTTAAACAGAGAAGGACCCGCACGTCTCTGTACGGGTCCAACTCATCACGGTATGTCCGGCGGTGACCTACTCTCCCACACCCTCCCGAGTGCAGTACCATCGGCGCTGTGGGTCTTAGCTTCCGGGTTCGGAATGGGACCGGGCGTTTCCCCCACGCTGTGACCGCCGTAACCCTTTGTCCTCGCTTGCGCGGGAAATCTTTGGGTCACGCGCCGCGTGCTCTCTGCAGCCTCTCAGCTGATTCGTGCCTGCGGCGGTGATGCTCTTAAATCTTACCCTGTTTTTTAGGCGCTCATAACCACGGCCGAGATGGGGCGAGGTGGTGAGTAGGGATGCCGGGTATCGTCACCCAGCAGGGTGTCGGGTGTCAGGCCTGGACCGTTCGGCTGAGTGAATCTCAACCGGGTGGGGTTGCTGGGTAGCATCCCGCGACTCGGGCCTCGAGATGGGCAAAAACACCGCTGGGCGCACCCCGGATGGGATGGATACTGCTGGCTCAAGTGGTGAAGAGCCGGGGCGGGCGGACGGGCGGACAGGGCAGGTGACCATGCGGGCCGGCCGGCCGGACGGGTTCGACAACCATGAAGCAGCGACGCGGCGATGTGGTTTTGCTGCGTTTTGGGCTGAATCGTGTGCTGGGGGAATTTGCTGCGCGGCGCCGTGGCGAGATTTTCCCTGGACGACCGGTTTGTCCCGAAACGCAGTGAAACCATGCCACAGGGTGCAGCGAAATCCCCGAGCGCAGTGCTTCCGGACCCAAAGTGCAGTGTTTCCCCAAAGTGCAGTGTTTTGGCCGGGATGCAGCGCGTTTGCCGCGGGACGCAGTGTTTTTGGCCGGGAGGCAGTGTTTTACCCACAGTGCAGTGCCTGCACCCCGGGATCCAGCGTTTCACCCTGGGGACGGCGCCGGCATGGGTGCTCAGGACCTTAGCCCCCATGCCGCGGCACCACAGGCATGATGCCGGGGTGCCTTGGGAGGAAACGGTGCTGTGCCGGGTGTTCGGGCACCGGGTTCCCAGCCCTGGTTACTGGTGCTGCGCCGCGAGGTTACTCCCGCAACGGGAGTAACGGGGAGGGGGAACAGTGGCCCGGTGTGGACCTGCATGCGTTGCCTGGCCCAGGGAGTGCCGGTGATTTTGCGCACCCGGCCCCCATACTTTGCGGGTTAAACAGGTCGGGCCCCGCCCCTAGTGCGGGGCCCGAAGCCCGGAACCCCCAGGGGGGGTCTAATGGTTGTCCGGCGGTGACCTACTCTCCCACACCCTCCCAGGTGCAGTACCATAGGCGC